>JAYVHM010000001.1:0-156932 GCA_043771335.1 bacterium
AATAAAATGTCAGAAAATAATAAAGATATACAAAATAGACTGTGGGCAGCCGCAGAACAACTCCGTGCCAATGGAAGTTTAAAGCTAAACGAAATAGGGGAGCCAATACTCGGTCTTATTTTTTTAAAGTTTGCTGATGTAAAGTTTAAAAACTTAACGAAAGTTTTAGAAGCTGAGCGAGCAGAAACAAAAGGAAGACAAAGGCCAATATCGCCAGATGACTACAAATCTCGTGGTGTCATATATTTACCAGAAAAATCATCTTATGATTATCTGCTCACTCTTTCTGAAGATCAAAATATAGGTAAGTCAATAAATGAAGCTATGGAGGCAATAGAGAAAGATAATGCGGAACTTTCTGGTGTACTGACAAAAGAATACACAAAACTTTCTTCTCAAATATTACAAGTACTACTCAAAAGCTTTAGTAATATTCCCGACGATATATCTGGTGATGCATTTGGAGAGATATACGAATACTTCCTAGGAGAGTTTGCGCGTGCAGAAGGTCAAAAAGGTGGCGAGTTCTTTACTCCACAAAGCATTGTAAACTTGATAGTGGAAATACTCGAACCGTACGAGGGAAGTATCTTTGACCCAGCGTGTGGATCAGGAGGAATGTTCGTAGCTTCAGCTAACTTTGTGCGAGCACATACAAAGAGTAATAGAAACATCATGAATGAAGTAAGAATCTTTGGTCAAGAAAAAGGTGAGGGTAATGTACGCATTGCCAAGATGAACCTAGCAATACATGGACTCTCAGGCAAAATAGAAATAACAAATTCATTTTACAATGACCCACATAAAAGTATCGGTAAGTTTGACTATGTACTCGCCAACCCACCATTCAATGTAAAAGGTAAAGACAAAAATGGTCAGACGGTAATAGATGGAGCTAGGCTCAAAGATGATGAGCGATATCAGTACGGCCTACCTCTTACCGGTAAGGGTGATGTTATCAACGGTAACTATCTCTGGATACAAATGTTCGCGAGTACTTTATCAGATAAGGGTCGTGCTGGCTTTGTAATGGCGAACTCTGCGAGTGATGCTGGTAATAGTGAGCTAGAGATAAGAAAAAGTCTAATAGAGAGTGATATCGTAGATTGTATAGTGTCAGTCGGACCAAATATGTTTTTGAATGCCGCACTTCCATGTACTTTATGGTTTTTTGATAAGCGCAAGAAGGGAACCGACAGAGAAAAGAAAATTCTTTTTATAAATGCTGCTGACATATTCACATCAGTCGACCGTGCTCACAATACTTGGACCCCAGAGCAGATACAAGAGATATCAAGCATAGTACGTAGCTACAGAGAGGAGGATGGCGCAGAGAAATATATAGACACAAAAGGTAGATGCAAAGTTGCAAGTATAAGTGAGGTCGTAGCCGCAGGGTATAGTCTCAATCCTGGCCGCTATGTTGGTACAGTAGAAACTGAAGTGAGTCACGAAGACTTTGCAAGCAGTATGAGAGAGCTTCAAGATGAATTTGATAAGCTTACAAAAGAGGCTCATGTTTTAGAAAAAAGTATTATGGATAATTTTAAAAAACTATTCAAAGAGTAGTTTAAGCAATTTGACTTGTTTAAACTATTTTGATATAATGGTTTAAGCAAATAAAATAGCGTAAAGTATGCAAAATATTAATAAAAAAAATATAATAGGTAAGATAAAAAAACACAAAACAGGTTATAATTATTTGTCTATTTTACCTTTTCCACAGAAAGAAATTTCAATTTTTAATGAAAAGATAATACAAAAATCTAACCATGCTCAGTTTCTACTAGGTCAATTAGCAGGCATTACCGAGCTCTTACCAGATGTTAATTACTTTATTTCTTCATACATAATAAAAGACGCAACCTCTTCTAGCCAAATAGAAGGTACAAAAGCAACATTAGTTGATGCTTTTGAATTTAAAATTAATCCAGAGTTAAATAAAGAAAGTGATGCCGATGATATTTTAAATTATATAAAAGCTTTAAACTTCGGTATTCAAAGATTTGAAAAAGATGATTTTCCATTTTCACTTCGCCTTATAAAAGAAATGCATAATGTTTTAATTAAAGACGCGAGAGCTACACATTTTTCAGATCCTGGTAATTTTAGAAAAACACAAAACTGGATAGGCGGTACTACACCAGAAAATGCTTCTTTTGTACCGCCAGAGCCAGAAGAGATGATAGATGCTTTAGATGATTTTGAAAAATCTTTACATAAAGATTTTGTTCACCCCGTAATACAGGCTGGCCTACTTCATGCGCAGTTTGAGACCATACATCCATTCTTGGACGGGAATGGTAGAACAGGTAGACTCATAATTACCTTTTTTTTACTTCATAAAAAACTTTTAAATAAGCCAGTGCTTTTTCTGTCTTCTTATTTTAAAAAGCATCAAAAAACATATTATTCTAAACTTCAAGACTATCATTCTGGAGATTTTGAATCTTGGGTTGATTTCTTTTTAGATGGTGTAATAGAAACATCTGAACAGGCAATACAGCTATCAAAAGAAATTACAAAACTTCGTGAACAAGACATGTATGCGGTATCAAAAATAAAAAATAGAAATCCAGACATTAATATAAAAATATTGCAAAGTATATATACTTCACCAGTTATAAGCTCAAACACAGTTACTGAGTGGACAGGGTTTACAAAACAAGGAACCATATTATACATTAATAAACTTATTTCAGTAGGCGTTTTAGAATTATACAAAAAAGGAGAAGGTTCAAACCCCTCTGTGTATATACATAGAAAATATGTAAACTTATTTTTGAAAAACTAATATGCAACTCACACAATCACAAATAAAAAATGGCTGGAAGGTGGTGAAACTGGGAGAGATAGCTACTTTTAATTATGGAAAAAGTCTACCTGAAAGAAATAGGATAGCTGGCGATTTCCCAGTCTATGCTTCTGCTGGAAAAGTGGGAACTCATAGTTCTTTTTTAACAAAAGCTCCTGCAATAGTTGTTGGAAGAAAAGGAAATGTTGGAGCAACTTATTTTGTAAAAGAAAATTTTTATACGATTGATACTGCATATTTCATAGAAGAAAATAAAAATTATAATTTAAAATATTTGTATTATCAATTAGGTATTTTACATTTAAAAGAATTGAACACAGACTCTGCCGTCCCTGGACTTAATCGAGAAGTTGTTTACGCACAGTTAATAAATCTTCCACCACTTGCAACCCAAGAAAAGATTGCGGGAGTTTTGGGTGCGTATGATGACTTGATAGAGAACAACGACAAGCGCATAAAGGTACTGGAGGCTATGGCGCAAAAGCTGTACACCGAGTGGTTCGTCAATTTCAAATTCCCAGGATATCAAAAAGTAAAAATGGTAGACAGTGGTCACCCTGATTTTGGCATGATTCCAGAAGGATGGGAGGTGAAGAGTATTTCAGAAATTGGAAAAGTAATTACTGGTAAAACTCCCTCAACTGCAAATAGAAACTTTTTTGATGGAAATATTCTTTTTATAAAAACTCCAGACATACATGGCAATATTTTTATTATTAATTCAGATCAAACCCTGTCTGATTTAGGAGTAGATAGTCAAAAAACAAAAACACTACCGGAAAAAACTGTTTTTGTAAGCTGTATTGGCACACTTGGTTCTGTTGCTATCACTTCAAAACCGTCACAAACAAATCAGCAGATAAACGCTGTAATTTTAAATAATCCGCAAGATTATATTTTCTTGTACTTCTTTTTAACTTCAAGCAAAAAACAATTAATAAATCTTGGCTCAAATGGAGCAACAATGGGAAATGTAAACAAAGATAAATTTGAAAAGATAGAATTATTAGTTCCAAGTAGAAAATGTTTAGCGGATTATAATCAAAGTGTAATTCCATATTTTGATAAAATACTTAATTTACAAAAACAAAATCAAAATCTAAAAAAGTCTCGTGACTTTTTAATCCCGCAGTTAGTCGGCGGGAGGGTGGAGATTAAATAAATATTTTGTATGACTAATAATATAATCACAACAAGAAGTATTGCATATGGAATTGCAGATATAGAAGAAGATTTCGTATTATGTGAAGAGACAATGTCTCGTATAGTTTTTCAAGCACAAATTCACTCTGCGGGAATAAAAGGGAAAATAGTTAGACAAAGAAGAGAGTCGTCCACTGATGTTTGGACACCAGAAAAAGCTATAGATATTCGTACGTTAGGCAAAAATGAGACAATTAATTTATCAATTGATACTGCAGGCATCACTGCGTTCTATAATGCAATAAAAAAATTAGCTAGCATTCTAAATGATAATGGTGTTACATATGGTGAACAAGAATACGCAGTAGTTGATCCAAGTTCAATAATTGTGACTCAAGATAACAAAAGTGAGTATATTAAAAAAGTTATAGATGCTGGCTACAGTGAAGATATTTGGATTAACTTAGCAGAATCAAATCCTACTTTAGTTTCAAAACTTGCTCACGCAAAAATTCAGGAAGAAAAACAAACTATAGTAGATGAACTTGGGGATAGATTAGTGACGGGGAATTTCTTAGAAACAGCAGGTGATGATTCTTGGCAGAAATGGATATACAAAAATAATTGGCTATTTGGCGTTAATTATTTAGAGCCGATAGAAAAAACAAAAATAAATTTGACTGGAGTTATGCCAGATTACCTATTTCCAACGGTGGATGGCTTTGTTGACATATTAGAAATAAAACTACCAAACGATGAAGTTATAAAAGAAGACCCGTCTCATGCTGGGTCTTGGATATGGACAACAGAGTCAAATAAAGCGATTGGACAGGTTGTTAACTATTTGGGAGAAGTTGATAGACTCAGGTTAGAGATTGAAAAAAATATAAAAACTAAATATGGAATTGATGTCAGCTTATTAAAGCCACGAGCATATATTTTAATTGGTAATAGTAAAAATTGGCCTGTACATAAAAAAGAAGGATTACGAAAAATGAATCACTCACTACATGGAATAGAGATAATAACTTACAATGATTTATTGGTTAGAGGAAAGCAATTTTTAAACACAGTAATATGACAACTTTAAAATATTCAGATATAGAGGTTACTTTTACTACAAGTAATTGTGCCATTTTAGGTGCGAACGGTAAAGGAAAATCTTCCTTGAGTAAAATTATTACTTCAACCGAATATCCTTCTAAAGTTTTTATAAGTGCTCAAAGGAATCTTTCTATTAATCAAGGAAGACTTCGTGGTACGAAAGATGAAGTGCTCATCCAGCAACAAAATAGTTTTACTAGTTCTGACGGAGGAGTGCATTTAGCCCCTACAGATAATAATTTTATTCAATCAGATTTCGACCAAAATTTAGAAAAAATGATAAGAGAAGATGTTAATTTACATGCAAACGCAAGTAGAATTCACAATCCTTCAAATCATGTGTACGTAAAACCAAGTACAAAAGCTGATGAAATGTTTAAAATCTGGAACAATATATTTATAGATAAAAATATTCATATAAATGAATCTGGTAAAATTTTTATTTCAAATATTCCTAAAAAAGATACAGATATAGATTATCAAATTGAAAACCTGTCTGACGGTGAAAGGTCTGCACTCTACATGATTATAAAATGCATCAGTGCTCCAGGAAAAGCTTTAATCGTAGTAGATGAAGCTGAGACACACTTGAATCAGTCTCTACTTCAAGATCTTTGGGACGAAATAGAAGAAAATAGATCAGACTGTTGTTTTTTATATATTTCTCACAATATAGAGTTTATAGTTTCTAGAAAAAACTGTACGAAGTATTGGATAGAATCATTTACTCATCCGCTAAGTTGGAAATTAGCAGAGATTGAAAATAACACAATGCCTGAAGAGTTAGTAATGCAAATAATAGGTACTAAAAAAGAGAAGATTCTTTTTGTCGAATCGAAAGAAAGTTCAAACATTTGTGATAAAAAATTATATCAAAAAATATATCCAGATTTCAAAGTTTTTTCAGTTAATAGTTGTTCAGACGTTGAGAAATTTACAAAATCATTAAACATTTCTACTCAAAATTATTCAAAAAAATATTTTGGATTAATTGACAGAGATTATAAGACAGATGAGGAAATTACTTTATTAAAAAGCAGTAAAATATTTGTTACTCCTACTGCAGAATTCGAAGGTCTTTTTTACTTAGAGTCTATAGTTAGAAAATACTTAGATATAATTCAAGTTGCTGATGTTGAGTCTGCTATAGTAAAACTTAAAAATGACTTAACTGTAATGTTGTCTTCAGATGATTATAAAAAAACTTTTTATAAAAAGAAAGTGAGGGCACAATTTTATTCTAAAGTGGAATCTTTAGATTTAAATAGTTATCTATCTTTACAATTTAAACCAGATACAGACACTATCGAGATTGATTTTCAAAGTAGAAACAGTAACTGTACAGATATAGAAACTTTGTTAAAGTATGTCAATACAAAAGAAATTAAAAATATCAAAGTAAATAATCATTCCGGGAGTACTTACCAAGCAGAAATTATAGAAAAACTCAATGAAAACAATTCTTTATTAGAGGAGTTTAAAAAACTATTACCAACAATAAGCTAAAAATGCTAAAATAGATATATTTATGAACCCCTACAATGAAAACAACTTAGTCGAACAGCCAGTCATCAAAATCCTACAAGATCTATGGGCTGATAAAGCCTGTCATGTTAATGCATACTCTGACTCAGGCGATGCAGTACTCGGACGTGAACACATGGGTGAGGTGGTGCTGAAGAAATATCTAAAACCACGACTACAAATAATCAACCCAAATATAGAAGAGGAGTACATAAATATAGCTGTACAGGAAATAATGAGAAGTAGGGCACATCTGGGAATGACAGAAGCAAACAGAGAAGTGTATGAGCTACTGCGCAATGGCGTGCAAGTAGAAGCAAGAAATGAAAAAGGAGAAAGTGGTACAGAGACTGTTAAAATATTTGACTTTGAAGTTGCGACAAATAACCATTTTATGGTCGTATCTCAGATGTGGATCAAGGGAGCTATATACACGAAGCGTCCGGACCTGCTGGTCTTTGTAAACGGTATACCGCTACTGCAAATAGAACTCAAAAGTGTAGAGAAGAATCTGCACGATACATTACGCGAAAATGTAACAGCGTATAAAGAATCTATACCACAGCTGTACTGGTACAACATGGGTATTATCATTTCAAATGGAGTAGAAAATAAATTTGGATCTATCACTAGTCCATTTGAATTTTTTAATGATTGGAAAAAGGTAGATAGCGAAGAAGACGAAACCAAAAATGACATCACTACTATGCTGCGCGGTGTATGTGACAAAGTGAGACTACTCGATATATTTGAGAACTTTGTTCTGTACGATACCAGTAAAGGTAGAGTGAGCAAAATAGTGCCAAGATATTTCCAATACTACGGCGTGAACCGTGCATATGAAAATGTAAAAATTAGAAAAGAGATAGATGGCAAGCTCGGAGTGTTTTGGCATACGCAGGGTAGTGGCAAGAGCTACTCTATGGTGTATCTGTCACAAAAAGTGATGCACAAACTTTCTGGCAACTTTACTTTTGTTATCGTGACTGACCGCGGTGACCTAGATAGACAAAGCTATGAGAACTTTGCAAATGTAGGAGCAGTATACGAAGCTGAGGTGAAGGCAGATAGCATACTCGGACTCAAAAAATTACTAAGCGAGAATCACAGGCAGATATTTACAACCATACAAAAGTTCCAAGACATCGACGGAGTGATATCAGATAGAGAAGATATCATCACCGTCACAGACGAAGCGCATCGAAGTCAATACTCTGTCATGGCACAAAATATGAGAAAGGCACTACCAAATGCTTCATTTATCGGGTTTACTGGTACGCCACTGATGGCAGAAGGCGAAGAAAAGACTCGTGAGACTTTTGGTGACTATGTATCAAAATATAACTTCTCAGACTCCATTGTCGATGGGGCGACTGTTCCACTCTTTTATGAAAATAGAGTACTCAAACTCAAAAATGTAAATGATGACTTAGTCACACAGCTCGAGCAAGTAGTAGATAGATTTGACCTGACCGAAGACGAAGAGGAGAAACTTGAAAGTGAGTTCTCGAGCTTTTATCATATTATAACGCGAGAAGACAGACTTGACGCCATAGCACGTGACATAGTTGAGCATTATGCAGGTCGCGGATACGATGGTAAAGCGATGGTGGTATCTATAGATAAAACTACTGCTGTACGTATGTATATCAAAGTGAAAAATGAATGGCAAAAATATATAGATAAACTCGGACTAGAACTCGCACGCGAAGATGACGAATACAAAAGAGGAAAAATAGAACATCAAATAGAAAAAACTAAAGGTGTGGAGATGGCGGTGATAGTATCACAGTCACCTGACGAGATAGAAAAGCTTGCCAAGTTTGATATCGACATGAAAGTGTTACGAGAGCAAATGAATCAGAAAACTGCTGACGGCAAGACTTCGCTACTCGAGGATAGATTTAAAAAAGCAGACGATAACTTACGTATAGTATTTGTATGTTCTATGTGGCTGACAGGTTTTGATGTGCCCAATCTCTCTACAATGTATATCGATAAGCCAATCAAGAATCACACATTGATGCAGACTATCGCGCGAGCCAATCGTATATCTGTCGGCAAACAAAACGGGCTGATAGTAGACTATATAGGAATACTAAAGAAGCTAAAACTCGCCCTAGCATTGTATGCTAGTACCAACAAAGATGAAGCGATAATACGTGAAAAGTCAGCTATAGAGGAATTAATTAAGACAAAACTAAAAAGTATTTTAGAGTTTTTGAGTACTAAAAATATAGACATAGACCTGCTTAGTGAAGCGGACACACAAGAAAGAATTAATCTTTTTGAAAAATATACAAACAGTATTCTGGAGAATAAAATTGATAAAAAGAAATTCTTATCTGAGAGCGGTGAGCTGTATCAGTTATACTTGTCATTCCTCCCAGATGCAAATGCAGAAATATATTATGAAAGATTAGCTGCCATAAAAGCACTAGCTAGTCGAGTTCGTAATGTTGGCAAAAAGAGTGTTGACATTAGTATCGTGCAAAAAGAAATGGAGGAGCTGCTCGATAAGTCTATACAAGTGGGAACATATCTCGTACCGCATTATAAAAAGATGACAGATTTGTCCAAGCTAGATGCTAATGCGCTGTATGACTTTTTCTTTAAACTTGAAAACAAGGAAGTACAAGCGGAAATGCTAGAAACAGAGCTCGCAGATAAGATAGAAGCGATGGTAACGATAAATAAAAGTAGATTAACTTTTGTAAAAAAATTAGATGCAATAATCAAAAAATACAATACCGAGACACATGATGTGGACGCTCTCATGGCGGAGCTGGTAGATTTGGCACGTGAACTAAGTGAAGAGGAAGAGAGGGCAGCAAAAGAAAACCTTACTGAAGAAGAGCTTGCAGTATTTGATATACTTAAGAAAGATGATTTGAATCCAGACGAAATAGAACAAGTTAAAAAAGTTGCTAAAGAAATGCTGTCAAAGTTAAAGGCAGAAAAACTTACAAAAGACTGGAGAGAATTCGAACAAACAAGAGCAGGAGTTAAAAGTGCAATATCAGAATATGTATATACTTTACCAGATCCAACCTATTCAGAACTGGAATGTGAAAATATCGTTAGTCCATTATATAATTTTATGTATGAACATGCTTATGCTTAGATGTTATTACTAATATCTTTTTTAAAATATGATATAATACACCTAAGAGAATACATAAAATAAAATGCAAAACCAAATCAAGAATATCAATGACCAAAGATTCCAAGACAGATATGATGGGCTAAATGACATGCAGAAAAAGGCAGTAGACAATGTCGATGGGCCGATGCTGGTAGTGGCGGGTCCTGGATCAGGAAAAACAGAATTACTGTCCCTCCGTACTGCAAACATATTAAAAGTGTCTCATGTGTCGCCTAATAATATATTACTGCTGACCTTTACTGACAGCGGGGCGCATAATATGCGTGAGAGGTTAGTGGGGTTAATAGGTGAGGCTGGGTATAAGGTGGCAGTGTATACATTCCACTCATTTGCGAGCGACATCATGGGGCGTTATGCCGAGCACTTTTTCGATGGGGCTAATTTTAAGCCAGCAACTGACATAGAGCGTATAAATATATTAGAAAATATTTTAAATGCTATGCCTCGTAATACAAAATTATCAAGTAAGCATCCAGAAATGGGTTACACTTATCAGTCAGACATAATGTCTTGTATTTCAGGATTTAAAAAAGGTAATATTGACGCTGATGAGTGGAGACAAAAAATAAATACTTTAAAGAATGATTGTGATGAGGTTAACAAAGTAGTCAGTGAAAAATTATTAGAAATAAAAGGGAAAAGTAAAAAAGATGTATTATTACCTGCTTATGCTTTTATATATGATGAGTTAACTGGCATCGTAGAAAAGAATAAAGATAACAAAGTCGCTGTGTATCTTTTAAATATATTATCATTAGAATTAAAACAAAGCACCGAGACTGATAAGACTAATAACTTAACAGCTCTTAAGGAGGAGTATTTTACTTTTGATAAAAACACTGAGAATTATATATTAAAAGATAGTCGTCCAGAGAAAATAGAAAAATGGTTAGAGATGGCTGATGTATATGAAAAATATATAATGGAGATGAATAAGCAGGGGCTGTATGATTTTGACGATATGATATTCAAAGTCGGTCGTGAATTAGCAGTGAATGACACGCTCAGGAATGAATTAGAAGAAAAATATCAATACATCATGATAGATGAATTCCAAGATACTAATGATGCGCAGTTCGCACTGGTTAAAAATCTAACTAGTAACCCAGTAAATGAAGGCCGGCCTAATGTTATGGCTGTAGGTGATGATGATCAGGCTATATTTAAATTCCAAGGGGCAGAGCTAGATAATATAAATAAATTTATAAATAGTTTTACTGACGTAGAGCTAATCACTCTGGGTAAGAATTACAGATCTACGCAGAATATCTTAGATCATGCGCGTAATGTTATAACCAAAATAGAAGATAGGCTCGAGGTACGTTATCCAGGACAAATAAATAAAAAGATAATAGCAAGTAATAAAAAACTTTTAGAAAAAGAAGAAGGTAAAATAATAGAAGAAAGCTTTGAAAATAAATTTTCAGAAATGGATTATATATGTAATCAAATCAAAAATATTTTAAATAATGGTACGAGTGCCAGTGAAATATCTGTAATATCTAGGAGTCACGCTAACTTAAAAGAAATAGTAGAGATGATGAATGAATACAAAATCCCTTTTTCTTATGAGAAAAAAGAAAATGTTTTTGAAAAACAACCTATAAAAGAGCTTATAAATACAGTGTATTTTGTTAACTCTGCCTTTGATGGCAGTCGTGACGATTTGCTGCCTGAGATAATGAGTTACAAATTTTGGGGATTAGACAGATTAGAAATATGGCGCATAGCCGAAATAGTAAAAGCGGGGGAGATGAGCGTAGATGAGGATGGAGCAAGGATATATAAAAAATTATCATGGTTAACAGTCATGAGTCAAAGTGAAAATCAAGATATCAAAAATATCGCAAAGTTTTTGATTGACCTCGCTAGTGATGCAAAAGAAATGCCGCTCACTCACCTCATGGACAAGATAATCGGCACGAGTGAGTGGCAAATAGAAGATGTGGAGAATATAGAAGATGAACAGAATACAAAAACTTTAAATAATAATTATAAATCTTTATTCAGAAATTACTATTTTGGTCAGCATAATTTTGATCACAATAAACCAGAGTATTTAGAATTCCTCTTTGCACTTCGTACTTTTATGGGCGCACTTCGTGATTATAAAAATGGGGAGATATTATATGCAAAAGATTTACAAGATTTTATAAGTATTTATAATAATAATGAGAATCTAACCCTAACCCTCACCTCACCATTTGCCACCAGTCACGAGGCCATAGTCTTGCAGACGGCCCACAAAAGTAAAGGCCTAGAATACGAATATGTATTTATAATTAACAGTGATGAAAATGAATGGAATGGCAGAAAGAGAACAAATAAAATAGGAATGCCTATGAATTTAAAGTTATTACCTAGCATGGACGAGCTGGGTGACAGGACACGTCTGTATTATGTGGCTATGACGCGCGCAAAACACACGCTATACATCACTCATAATAATGAAAAGTTTCAAGCACTATTTTCAGAAGAGCAAAATGAAATAAATAAAGCCAAAAAATTAGAAGAAAAAAAGAATAGAAAAGAAAAAGGAGAAGTGATAAATACTCTTTCAAAAGAATTGGTAAACACTTTACACATAAAACCTTCGCAAATATTATTACAAGATGAAAAAGTTTTACTAAAAAGACTTTTAGAAAATTATAAAATGCCGGTCACTCACCTGATTAATTATCTGAACATTGGAAAAGTCGGACCAGAAAAGTTTATCGAGCAAAACTTGTTACGCTTTCCACAGGCTATGAGTCCATCATCTGTCTACGGGTCAGCAATGCATGAAGCGATGCAAAATTATTATTTGTATTTTAAAAAATATCAAAAATTAGCTAGTGATACTAAGTTAATAGAATATTTTACTAATGCATTATCATCAGGCACCCTCACAAAAATAGATTATGATAAATACTTAGAATCAGGTATTAATAATCTGAATATTTACATCAAAGATTTAAAGGCAAGGGGATTAAAAGATAGTGACATGGTTGAGGTTAACTTTGCAAATGAAGGAGTGCATATAGGCGAGGCTCATGCCAGTGGTAAAATAGATAAGATGAGTTTTGACGGTGACATGATAAAAGTAACAGATCTTAAAACTGGGAAAAGTTTTGACTCTTGGGATGATGGGTCAAGTCCATATGATAAAATCAAAATGCACTTTTTCAAGTATCAGCTGGCTTATTATTATCTGCTTATAAAAAATAGCAGAACATATCAAAACTATAAAGTAGATTATGGGTATATTGAATTTTTAGAAGCAGATGCATATAGTAAAGGGATAAACATTTTAGAATTAAAACTGGACGATGAGCTAATAAGTAGAGTAGAAAAGTTAACAAATATCGTCTACTTAAAAGTTATGAATCTTGATTTTCCTGACACTGCAAAATATAAGTTAAAGAATAATAAAAGTGAAGCAGAGGAAAATGATGAAGAAAAAAGTGAAATCACTTTGAAAGACATATTAAAGTTCGAAGATGATTTGTTAAATGGTGAGATATAGTTTTTATGGTATAATATTATGATGAATAATTATGTTTTTATAGATTCTCAAAATTTGTTTAAAACTTTTGAAAAACTAGAATTAAAATTAGATATGAAAAAATTATTTACTTATTTGGTAGATAATTTAAAAGCAGATAAAGTTTTTCTTTTTCTTGGCTATATAAGTACTAAAAAGAAATTCTATGAGGATTTAGAAAAAATAGGTTATGTTTTAATCTTTAGACCAGTAGTTAAAAATAAAGATGGATATAAAGCTAACGTTGACTGTGATGTTGTATTACATTTAATTACTGAAATAGATAATTATGGTAAAGCTATTCTAATCACTAATGATGGTGATTATTTTAATACCATAAAGTATTTAATAGGAAATAATAAATTTAAAAATGTTATAAGCCCAGAAAGAAATACTTGCTCTAAGTTACTTAGAAAAGTTTGTCAAAATAAAATAATATTTTGTGATGACATTTTAGATTATATAACACAAAATGCTCTGGACAAGCCAGAGCATTTGGAAGAATTGCCAACACCGCTAGGGCAAGAGCTCATTCTTTAATACTTACATTATAATAAATATCAAAAAATATGTCAAGCCAAAATATAACAATAAATAAACAAGACAAATACAAAGCTATATGGATGTCGCACAGTGGTATGGGTGATTATGAAAAGTGTCCTAGATTATATTATCTTCATAATATATACAAAAATAAAGATAATAAAAAGATAAACATAACCAGCCCATACATGTCGCTCGGCATCGCTGTGCATAATGTATTAGAGGACCTCATTAATTACAAAAGTGAAGAAAGATTAAAAATAGATTTACTTTCTAATTTTGAAACAGAGTGGAAAAAGTATGCAGGAAAAGTTGGAGGTTTTGAAAGTGAGACTCAGGAATTAGAATTTAAAGAAAGGGGAATAGGGATGATAAAAAATGTAATGGGTGATTACAAGATGTTAGCAAAGAAAACTATACCACTCTCTAGTTATTATGACGGGGATATGCTGCCTAATTATTATATTAGCGAAGAAGAGAATATTATACTGTGTGGTAATGTCGACTGGATAGAATATTTGGAAGATACAAAAAGTCTAAAAGTTGTAGATTTTAAAACAGGGAAGAATGAAGAAAAGGAAGACAGTCCGCAACTTTTTATCTATAAACTCTTAATAGAAAAGTTAGGCTGTAAGTGGCCAGTTACAGCAGGCGCGTATTGGTATCTTGATAATGCAGATAAGGAGCATAGCGTAGTAGAAAAAAATATTAATGACGTAGAGTTTACAAAAAAACTTGAAGAGAGAATAATAAAGACTGGAGTAGAGATAAGAGACAAAAGATATGAATGGGTTAACAATGCAAGATTTAACAAGCCAGGCTGGATAGAGAAAAAAGACTTTGTAGATAATTTTAAGTGCACCTCAACATCGTCATTTTGTGATTGTAAAAAATATGAAAAGATAATAAACGGCGACCCCTCAGTCGAATACCTCGGCATGGATATGTATGGAAAGGATTCGTATTTTATAAATTAAACAAAATAAAAAGCGTCATTAATTAAAAAATTAACAACGCTTGTTTTGGTTTTTGATTAGTAATCTAAACGTAAATTATTTGCATATATGTTACAAAGCCTATTCTTACCTTCTATAATGCAAGAGCATTTTAAAATCAGTGTATCAATAGGATCTGCAGTGAGTATGCCATGTACATGCACCTGTGTGCCTGCTGGTATCATCTCTATATCTATCTCGTCTTCGATGGTTACCATCCTAAGGTCAATAAGTTTTGATTCTTCTAAGTGTCCATGTTTTGTATCTGCTACGACGCTACTATACATATTTTTCTCCTTGTTTTTTCTTTTAAAACTTTAATTAATTTAATTTGTAGTTAACGGTGGCATGATTTCCAAGCCATCCTCTTCTTTCTTTTCATATTTTTTTCTCTTCGGAGGTTCCTCGTCAAGCGCTAACCATATAAAACCAGTGGCAGCTGATAGAAAAAGACTTGAGACAAATAATATATTAAAGCTAACATTTGAATCATTTGAGATCAATAAAGTTAGAATAATCAGAGATTCAAGTATTCTACACCAGCCATTTATTTTCATTAAATATTTTAATGGTTCTGATTTTAAACCTCCTAACCTTAAAAATACATATCTGAATATAAATAAAAAAAGAAATATACCAATTACTTGATAGATTTTTTCCTGGAGAAGAAGGATGTAGCTACCATAAAGAAATAATGGTAACATTGCAATTAGAAATAAGTCAGTTTGCTTCCACTCCTTCTCGTCACGAAGATAATAGCCAAGATCTTCTATCTTTTCATAAATCAAATTAACTGGGAAAAATATAAAATCAAAAATTACTTTTAATTTTAAATACAATGAACTGAACTTTTCAAACATTTTGAACTCCTTAGTTATATGTTTACTCAGTCAGAATAACACATATATTACATGTATGCAAGTGTAGATGAAAATTACCTCTCCCGCATTTCTCTTGGGTTAGCGACAGAGATATACAGGTCTTCTACTTGTTTTCTGGCCCAGTCTGTTTTACGTAAAAAGGTGAGTGATGATTTTAAGCTTGGGTTTTCATTAAAGCATTTGATTTTAATTATTTGCCCCAATCTTTCCCAGCCATATTTTGCAAATAAAAACTCCACCACAAATTTTAATGTCTTCCCATGCAGCGGATCATTCGGATGACTCTTCGCTAATTCTGTTTTTGTTTCTTCGGTGTTTTTCATAATTTGATAATAACAGATTACAACACCTTAATCAACTTCAAAATATCATAAGTCACGTCTTTATAATCCTCTTTCCATTTTTCGTGTATTGGTTTTAATTTCTCAGCACCTTTCATGTCCTTCTTGATCTCATCTATTATTTTCTTTGTGATTTTATTTTTCTTTATAAAGCTATCTATATACTCACCGGCTACTTCTAAAACTTTTTCTTTTTCAAGTCCTACTAAGTTTTTATCTTCTACTAGGTCACACAGATGAGTGATAATAGTCTGCATGGTTAATTCTCTTTCCTTTGCTATTTCTTTTAATTCTTTGTCTTCTAATATCAACTTTAGAGTAATGTGACTAGTTGGCAAAATATTTTTTCTGTTTGGCTCAAGATTTTTAATGCTAGCTTCTTTTTCTTTTAACTCTGCGTCAGTCATTGCATCTTCATTGCCACCCATTTTTACTCTTACTAGTTTTTGCTTTTCTTTTAAGTCTTCTAAAGTATATTTATTTAATGCATCAACTGCATTTGTAGACTTTTGTATAAATCTTTTATTTTCTTCGACTACAAAAGGTGCTACCATGAGGGCCTGATTATTTAACCCTATAACTTTGAGTCCACTAAGCGCTCGCACGCGAGATAGGGCAACATAACCCATACCAAAACCAAATCCCTTTGTCAGGTCTACTTCGGCTGCGTCGAGTGTCATGCCTTGCGACTTATGTATTGTTATCGCCCAGGCGTAACGCAGTGGTATTTGTGTTACCTCGGCCAGTATCTTATCGTCATCACTTTTTATCTGCCATACATCAGGCACGACTATTATCTTCTCACTTTCTTTTGCTTCACTGCCGAGTGTCTCGACTATTGGCATGTTATCCTTGTCAAAACTGGTGACGACACCTAGCGTCCCATTTTGATATTTGTTAGATTTATCATTTTTGATAAACATAACTTTTGTACCAGTTTTTAATTTTAGATTTTCACTAGTTAAAATATTTGTTTTTAGATTATCTACGAGTTGCTTTTTACCGACGCTAGTCATTATGTATTCGTATTCTTCTATTTTACTTTTATGCCTTTCTTCTAATTCGTCATGCAGTGTTTTATATTTTTCACTATTCATAGCGTCTACATTTTCATTATGAGTGAAAAGTTTTATCGCATCATCAATAATATTTTCACTAGTACTTTGCAGAGCTTCTAAGCTGTCATATATATCTTCGTCACTATTTCTAATTGCATTAAGTATTGAAGTTAAAGTGTTATCTTCCTGTCTGTAATTCTGAGTTAGATAACATATTACTGGTTTTGAATTGATCCAGGACTTACTGTTAAATGCATATTCATTAATTATATTTACCGAGCGATCACGGACGACAGGAGGTAGCTGGAAAAAGTCCCCGCAAAATATAACTTGCAATCCACCAAAAGGTAAGTCATTTTGTTTTAACCCTTTTGCTATTTTATCTAACATGTCCAGGCGTGATGCGTGAAGCATAGACACTTCATCTATTATCAAAACTTGAGTATTAAGATATCTTTTAACCAGCTTTTCATTTTGTGTCATGTTTTCTATGTCCCAGTCGCTAATACTATCCTTCACACCAAAGCCACTCCACGAGTGTATAGTAGTACCACCAATATGCGTCGCTGCGATACCAGTGCTGGCTGTTACTGCATGAGTAATATTATGTTTTTTAAGATAGTTAATAAACATATTTAAAACATAAGTCTTACCAGTACCAGCAGATCCAGTTAGAAATGTAGTGTGTCCCAGTTTTAATATATTCAATGCTTCTTCTTGAGACATGTTTTTATTAAATCTATTATAACATACTTCTCTTAACTAAATCAGTTTTTTGTGTTATAATGTAACTAATAATAAATTATGTCAAATACAGATAATAATAATCACTACAACACAATAATAATCGGAGGTGGGGCGTCAGGAATGATGGCGGCTATTTGTGCTGCAGAGAGTGGAAGTAATAAAGTTTTGATTATAGAAAAAAATAGTGAAATGGGTAAGAAACTTAAAATCACTGGTGGAGGTAGATGTAATATATTAAACGCTGAATATGATACAGAAAAATTACTGAGTAATTATGTAGGGTCTAAAAAATATTTACACACTCCATTTTCAAGATTTGGAGTGACTGAAACTGTAGAGTTTTTTAAAAATATTGGTATAGATATAAAAATAGAAGATAGAAAGAGAGCTTTTCCAAAATCAGAAAAAGCGTTAGATGTTTTTAACGCAATGTTAACAAAAATAGAAAGCTTTAAAAATGAAGATGGGAGCAAAGTAATAGAAATAAAATTAAATACAAAAATAGAAAGTTTTTCTCTGACTCAAAATAAAGTAGAGTACATAGAAGTTGTAAATAACAAAGGTGTAGTAGAAAACATATATGCTAATAAGTTCATATTATCAACAGGAGGTATGAGCCACAAAGAGACAGGTAGTGATGGTTTTGGTTTTAAATTATTAGAAAAGATGGGTATAAAAATAGATGACTTTACGCCCAGTCTTGTTCCTGTTGCTGTTTCTAATAATTGGGTTAAAAAGTTATCAGGAAAAAGTATTGAAAATATAAAGTTAACTTTTTATGTAGATAATATAAAAAAGAAAGTTTTAAAATTAAATAAGTTAAAAAATGAAATAGATACTTATTATGAAAATACTTTAAATACTAACAGGGTACTTTTTACTCACTCAGGATTATCAGGACCTACCATATTAAATAATTCAAAATATATTAGTGACTGGCTGCATGAAGGTAAGGTAACAGTTAAAATAGATTTGTTTCCATTTCTCGATGAGAAAGGGGTTGATGATACACTCTTAAATATTTTTAATTATAATAAAAACAAAATGTTAAAAAATGTCTTAAATGATATTTATGTTGGGAATATTTTAGAAGAAATATTTTTAGATAAAGGAAATCCTCTTTTTGATATTGATTTAGACAGAGAGGTGCACAGTGTTACGAAAAGTGAGAGAAGAAAAATGGTTAATGTATTTAAAAATCTAGAAATAGAAATAACGTCGCTCATGAGTTATGACAAAGCCATAATCGCGGACGGTGGGGTTAATCTAGATGAAGTTAATTTTGATAATTTTTCTTTGAAGAAAGTTAAGAACCTGCATGTTACAGGTGATATGCTTAACATATCACGTCCCAGCGGCGGCTACTCACTGCAGCTGTGCTGGACAACAGGTTACGCCGCTGGGTCTAATTAGTTTTATTTATTAAATCTAGTTTTTCTTTTCTATTTAACTTTTTCAATTCTAATTCACGAGCGCGAGCCAGCTTTAGACTTTCTAATTCCTCACTGTAAACTAGAATAACTGGTCTTCGAATCTTGCTATAATGTGCGCCAGACTTTAGATTGTTATGTTGATATAGCCTCTTCTCTAAGTCATTAGTACTACCAACATACAATGTCTCGTCTTTGCATTTTAAAATGTATGTGTAAGATAGCTCATTTGTATTCATTTTTATATTATAACAAATTAAATTACATTTTGGGGAGTTTTTTTATTTATGTTATAATAGTCCTAATAAAGAAAACTTTTATAAATATAAAAATATGAGAACACACATAAAAAACTTAAATCAAAAGCCAACTGAAACAGTGACCATTATGGGCTGGGTGCAGGTTCGTCGCGATCAAGGTAAGATGATATTTCTAGACCTGCGTGATGCGTCTGGAATGGTGCAGGGTGTAATACTACCAAATCATACAGAAGCCCTTATGATTGGTAATATATTACGCACTGAGTGGTGTGTGGAGGTGGAGGGAATAGTAAATAAGCGCCCAGAAAGAAATGTAAAAGTGGGAGTTCTAAATGGTGACATAGAATTAGAAATAACAAATATAAAAGTTTTAAATGAATCAGAAACACCGTATTTTGACCTGACTACTGATGGACATGAAGTGAATGAGGAGGTTAGATTACGTTACAAATATTTAGATCAAAGAAGAGATAGGGTGCAGAGAATATTAAAAAATAGGAGTAAAATACAACAACATATTAGAAATTATTTTATAAGTGATGATTTTGTAGAAGTGGAGACACCACTTATGAGCGCGCCTACACCAGAAGGCTCTAGATCATATGTAGTTCCTAGCCGTATATGGAAAGGTAATTTTTATTCATTACCACAAAGTCCACAACAGTATAAGCAATTACTAATGGTTGGTGGTATGGAGAGATATTTTCAATTTGCAAAATGTATGCGTGACGAGGACACTCGTGGAGACAGACAGCCTGAGTTCACTCAGCTAGATATTGAGATGTCATTTACAACAGAAGAAGAAATAATGAATACTAATGAAAAACTTTTAATAGAGTTGGTTACAAAGTTTTATCCTGAGAAAAAAATACAACAAATACCATTCCTTAAAATGACATACAAAGATGCTATGGAAAAATATGGTAATGACAGGCCAGACATAAGAGAGAATAAGGAGGATAAAAACTTATTGGCATTTTTATGGGTTACAGATTTTCCTGCTTTTGAAAAGACAGGAGAAGATAATCTTGACGGTACAGGTGAATGGACTTTTACTCACAACCCTTTTACACGTGTTCGTGACGAATACATGAATGACTATATGGACAAGAAAAATATAGGAGATTTGATTTCTACTCAATATGACATCACTTTGAATGGCTATGAGATAGGTGGAGGAGGATTACGTAGTTATAAATCTGAAATGTTAAAGAAAACTTTTGAGATTATGGGCTATGCAGAAGAGAAAATAGAGAAAATGTTCGGACACATGATAGAGGCTATGAAATTCGGAGCTCCACCGCACGGTGGTATCGCTTGGGGCTTTGACAGATTTATGATGTTAATGGAAAATGAGCCAAATATCCGTGAGGTTATGGCTTTTCCAAAAACAGGAGAAGGTAAGGACCTTATGATGAATGCTCCAGGAGAGATAAGCGATAAACAAAAAAGAGAGCTGGGACTGAAGTAAAATATTCTTATCTTGCTTTTTATTTTTATGCTATAATTAATATATGCAAAACACTAAAAATGAATTATATTACAATTTACTAATAACTTCTAATATTAGACAAATCAAAGCTCTTAAAAATATCCTAACTAAAACAGAAGAGTGGGCAAAGGAAAAGAATATTAGCACTGAAGAAGTTTTTAACTACAAACTTGCTGATGATATGTTTCCTTTTGTAAATCAAATACGCATAGCGCTCGACAATGCGAAGATGGGGGCTTTGCGTGTAGTCGGGAAAGAAAATATTCCACATGAAGACAATGAAACAGAATTTGTACAGCTACAAAGTAGAGCAGATAGTGTAATATCTATACTTGAAAGTATTAACGCAGAGGATTTTACTGGAGTAGAAGACAGAACCTTTGAATTCAAATGGATGCCTGGGACAATTTTACCAGCAGAGAAAACCGTAATTAATTTTTCATTACCTAATTTTTATTTTCATACCACTATCGCATATGCTATTTTACGCATGAAAGGTGTTAATTTGGGTAAAATGGATTTTATTGGTTGGGATTTTAAATAATTTATATAAACAAAATCATGTCTCATGCAATAGAAATAAAAAATCTTACAAAAATATACAATCAAGGAGAAAAGAATGAATTAAAAGCATTAGATAGTATTGACCTTAAGATAGAGGTTGGAGATTTTCATGCATTGCTGGGTGCTAACGGTGCTGGTAAATCTACGACTATAAATATTATAACTGGCATAGTTAATAAAACTTCCGGCTCTGTAAAAGTTTTAGGAAAAGAATTTGAAGAGCATATGAGTGAATGCAAAATGAGTCTAGGTGTAGTACCTCAAGAGTTTAATTTTGCCATATTTGAAAAAGTAGAAGATATATTATATACTCAAGCTGGTTATTATGGACTAAGTAGAGATGAAGTAAAAGAAAAAGTAGAAGATAATCTAAAAAAATTAGGTCTGTGGGAAAAGCGTAAAGAGCAAGCTAAAAATCTATCAGGAGGAATGAAAAGGAGACTAATGATCGCCCGCGCACTGGTGCATGATCCAAAAGTTTTTATATTAGATGAGCCGACGGCGGGCGTTGATGTAGAGCTCAGACTCGAGATGTATGAGTTTTTGAAAAATTTAAACAAATCAGGAGTTACTATAATATTAACTACGCATTATCTGGAAGAAGCACAAAGACTTTGTAAAAATATGACACTCATTAAAAAAGGGAAAGTATTAGAGACAGGTAATATGAAAGAAATATTAGATAAAAACAATTTTGAAAAGTTAGAAGATTATTATATTAACACTACTAGAAATTAGTTGTAAAAATTAATTTTAAAATAATTCAAATCAAATATATGACAATAGGACAAAAATTAATATCATTAAAAACAATACTAAGAAGTGAGACAAAGAGAATATTTCGTGTCTGGACTCAGACGCTAGTGCCACCTGTAATGTCTAACACACTCTACTTTGTAATATTTGGGGGTATAGTAGGCAGTCAAATCAGTAATATGAATGGTTTCAAGTATATGGAATACATTTTCCCTGGTATCGCTATGATGGGTATAATCACTAGCTCCTTTATGCACAGTGTCTCATCTTTTTTCTTTTCAAAATTTCAAAAGACAATAGAAGAGATAATAGTTTCTCCGACACCATACTCGGTAGTACTACTTGGTTATATGTTAGGTGGGGTGATAAGAGGTATGATAATAGGATCTATTATCACTATTGTTGGTATGGTTTTCACTAGCATATCAATACATAGTTATTTTCTAATGTTTGTGATGGCCTTACTTACATCTTCCTTATTCTCGCTTATTGGTATTACTAATGCTGTATACGCTAAAAATTTCGATGGTATATCTATCATTCCTAACTTTGTAATAACTCCTCTCACATACCTCGGTGGTGTGTTTTATTCTATTTCGTTATTACCAGTTTTCTGGCAATATGCTTCAAAGTTTAACCCTATATTATATATGATAGATGGTTTTAGATATGCAGTGCTTGGCGCTTCTGATATTAATATTAATTTTTCTATTATTTTCCTCTGTGTGCTCGTGATTTTCTTCTTCTCGCTAAATACCTATCTGTTCAAAACTGGACGAGGATTCAAAGTTTAGTGTTATAATTATATTATAAATAAAAATAATAAAAATATGATAAGAAATTTTTTGATTAACACATTGGCTATTGGTATAGTGTTTTATATATTACCAGCCGTAAGTATAACACCAATCAACATTACAAATATAAACCTATTAGACAGGGGTATTAGTCTTGTGATTATATCTCTTATTTTGACTGCACTCAGCTTAACTGTGAAGCCAGTATTAAAAATAATATCTTTTCCTATTAACTTGGTTACGCTCGGACTCTTTTCTTTTTTCATAAATGCTATCATTATTATGATATTAGATAAAATATCTTCTGCTTTTCTGATTACGGGATTTGTAAATTATCTTATTTTTGCAGCATTGCTTTCTCTTATCAGTATGGGACTTAGCATATTCAAAGATAATGATTAGTCTTTAAGTTTATATTTAAAAGTAGAATTAAAAAAACAGCGAATCAAATTCGCTGTTTGTATTTTTAGTTTTACTTTTGTGTAAAACTTTTCATAACTCTTATCAGTCTTTGTTTTGGACTTTTACTGACTTCTTCAAGTAATTTTTCTGCAACTAAGAACTCTGTAATTTGTTTTTTAAGTACAGTTCTTTTTAATATAACAGAAATTTCCGCATCTTTACCCTTAAGATCAAATTGGACATTCCAATCTTTCTTTTTTTCTAAAATTTGCAGCATTTGCCATTTTTTAATGGTTAGAGAGCATTCGAGAGCTTTAATCTCGAAAGCTGACCCATCAAAAGTTATCTCTACTTCACTTTTCTGGAAAATACAAATAAGTGTTCCCAATAGTTTTGTTGTCTTTGGAGCAGTTTTTTTTGGAGATGCCATTTCAAACCTTTGTTTTGTTTTACCTCATTACTTAATCATTTAAATAACATAGGAATCTACATAATACTATATTTTCTACTTTTTAGCAATAGTGATTTCTTCTTCTAACATTTCTTCGGAAATCTCTTCTACATCCTCTTGTAACTCATCGATATCCTTTTCTATATTCTCAACATCAACACCGATCTCCTCCACATCTTCTTGTATCTCATCTATATCTTCTGATATCTCTTTTACATCTTCTTGTATCTCGTCTATATCCTCTGAAATCTCATGCACATCCTCTTGTATCTCATCAACGTCTTTTTGTATCTCTTCCACATCAACACCAATCTCTTCCACGTCATCACTTAGCTCTTCAATGTCCTTTTCAACTATTTCTATGGCTTTTGTATTTTTATTTACACTCATTTGTATAAAAATAGATAAGTATATAGCCTCGAGAGAAACTACTGTAGTTAAGACCAACAATGCCTTTTCTACATCAACTCCAAAAAAAGTAGAGCTAATAACTATGATAAAAAATATAGTATGTAGTATTAGAGAAGGTACTGAACCTATAGAATTAGATATTTTCAGGGCTTTACTTTCGAGTGATTGCATACTATACTTATACTATAAATTACTTAAAATTTCAACTAACTTTTCAAGAGTATTTATAAATTAACTAAAATTAAAAAAATATATGACAATATTATTAGGATTATTCGCGTTTTTTATACCAGCAACTATATTAGTCGCTGTGATTTATTTTCTTGTTCGTGCAGTTCGTGGTGCGAGCGCCGGTGATGGTTTAAATGTAAAAGAGCTAGCTATTGATGGAGGTATTTTTATTACTCTTATTACTAGCATCGTAGCCCTCGTGTCTATTATTTTTTCAGCCATAGACAAAAAATTTGTAGACGTATTAAAACAAACTTATTATGGATATCAAGATACTGTGAACGACGATGTCCGTGTCGCTGTTTCTATTATCTTGGTGGCTTACCCTATGTATTTGTTACTGGCTTATTATAGAGCTAATTATCTTAAGGCTAATCCAGCTAGGAGGAATATCTCTGCAATGAAGTATGTAAATTACATCATACTCGCTGTAGCTTCACTCTTTATATTAGGATCCCTCGCTACTACTATTTATGAATATCTTGGTGGTGAATTAGGTGTCGCTTTTGCTTATAAGTTATTAACTGTAGTTATTATAGCTGCTATACTTATTGTTTATAATTACTTTACCCTAAAGAGAAATTATGACACAAAATCAAATATCCCTAACATATTAGCTGTGATTAGCTTAATCGCAGTTATATCAGCTGTTGTTTATAGTATAAGTATATTAGGGTCTCCAGCCGAGGTTAGAAAAACAAAATTTGACGAAAAGAGATTAACTGATTTGTCAAATATACAAAATGAAATCTTGAATTATTGGACTAGAAACAAAATCTTACCAGCTAATATAAATTCTATTCAAGGTGATGGCTTTAATAACGGATTCATCATACCGACTGACCCTAAAACGAAAACAAGCTATGAATACAAAATAGTTGAAATGGGTAAAAGTGTAAAAAAGACAGGTCAAGATTGTGCTACATATTATCCAAATAAATTTAATGCTTTGAACAATAATAATGTTTATGATGTTACAAAGCTGTCTTGTGAGATACCAGGCAAATCAACATTTGAGATATGTGCTAACTTTGAGACCGTGCGTGCTTATGATGAAAATGGTATAGAGCAGACCGGATGGGATGCTACTAATGCACTCGGTGTGCCTAGCTTAGACGCAAAAGCTGTCAGATACTCAGAAGTGTCTTATTATGATTCTTATACCAAAAATTCTAATTGGAATCACAACATAGGTAATACATGTTTTAAAAGAACTATTGATCCGTTGAAATATCCTCAGTATTAAAATACTAAAAAATGAAGATAAAAAGATAGTGCCTCCGGTACTATCTTTTTATCTTGTAATTTGACTATTAGAATAAATTAAAGTATTATGTGTTTATAATTTTTAACTTGAAAGGTAAAAATGGATATACTGCTCTTTATAAGTATTATGCTTGCAGTCTCATTCCACGAGATAGGGCATGCCATGGCTATGAAAAAATATGGAGTAAAAATGAAACACATTTCACTCTTTGGATTTGGACCGAAAGTTATAACGTGGAAATCAAAATTCTTTGATTGTACCATGGGATTTGGACTTATTCCTTTTGGTGCTTATGTGTCACCTTTGAATGATTTAGATGATCTTCCTAAATACGAAAGGGAATATATCTATATGGCTGGAGTTAGAAATAATTTTTTTATAGCGTTAATTTCTATAATAATGTATTCATTTTTAAAAGAAGGTCCGCTTAAAATCATGAATCTTCTAATTGTATCTTTATTAGTATATTCTTTAACTTTTTATAAAGTTCAGAGATTCTTAATATTGTATATTTTGCCAATATTATTAATATTTCTAATGTATTTGACAATGATAGACAGTTCATTTACGGATGGCTATGAAAAAGGCTTTATGACTGATGGAGATTTTGGTAAAGGTTTTAGAAGTTATGGTTTTTGGCTAACTCTATTTTGGGTCAACATACTTCTGGGTGTTACTAATATGTTACCTGTAATGGGATTAGATGGTTGGCAGATATTCAAGAATGGGTACATGGATAAAGTCAAAGATACTTTTTTGTTTAAATCTTTTACTTATTTGGCTTTAGCTTGGCTAGTGACTCTCTCAATTATGCCAATGATAGGAGACATAAAAAATGTTATTTTATGGGCAATAAAGCTCTTTAATTAGTCTTTGAAAAAAGATAAGCCATCTTGTATAATATGCAAGATGGTTTTTTTGTTCCTTGTTTTAATAACTTTGAAGTATCTATTTTTCTTGTTATAATGTAAAGATGAAAAAAGAAAAATGTTATGTTTTGGATATGTTCCCATACCCATCAGGTGATGGTTTGCACGTAGGACACCCAAAGGGTTATATAGCGACTGACATATATTCGAGATACAAGAAAATGAATAATTTTGACGTGATACATCCTATGGGCTGGGATGCTTTTGGTCTTCCTGCTGAGCAGTATGCGATTAAAAATAAAATTAATCCAAAGCAGGCAGTAGAAAAGAATATCGCTAATTTTAAATCACAACTTGAAAAGATTAATCTTGATTATGATTGGGGCAGAGAAATATCAACAACGGATCCAAAGTTCTACAAATGGACACAATGGATATTTAAGCAATTATATAAAAAAGGATTAGCTTTTGAAAGTTTTGAGCCTATTAACTGGTGTCCATCATGTAAGACTGGTCTGGCTAATGAAGATTTAGAAGGTAATGCTTGCGAGCGATGCGGGACAGTAGTAGAAAAAAAACCGTTAAGACAATGGAATCTAAAAATTACTAATTATGCAGATAGGTTAATTTCTGATTTGGATACTTTGAATAATTGGCCAGAATGGGTAAAGACCGCACAGAAAAACTGGATAGGAAAAAGCGAGGGTAGTGAGATTGATTTTAGAATAGTTGGAGAGAAGGAAATAAATTTTTCTGAAGAAAATAGTTCTGGATTAGTTGGTTATGGCACTAGTATAGATATGAATGTTTCATATTCTTTTGAAAATGAATTTAAAATATTTACCACGCGCGCTGATACATTATTTGGTTGCACATATACTGTACTTGCACCTGAGCATAAGTTAGTAAAAGAGTTGTTAGAAGATAGTGGTAATAAAAATGTTCTCCAGAATAAAGAAGAGGTAAAAAAATATCTAGAAGAGGTTAAGTTAAAAACTGACATAGAGCGTGGAGCTGAAGGTAAAGAAAAAACTGGAGTAAAGTTAGAAGGGGTAATGGCTATTAACCCAGCTAATCAAAAAGAAGTGCCAGTATACATTGCTGACTATGTTCTTGCATCATACGGCACTGGTGCCATCATGGCCGTCCCAGCTCACGACGAGCGAGACTTTGAGTTCGCAGATAAATACGGAATAGAAATTAAAAATGTAGTTACTCCAAAAGATATATATAGAGGTATAGTTGTTGGGACAACTTTAAAAGATAATCTAAGCTTTAAAAAAGAATTAGACTCAAATAATATAAAATACGAACTAGCAACAAGTAAGATAAGTGGGAGAGAACAGATAAGATTTGAAGGAAATAAAAAAGATCTGGATGTACTAATTCCTATAATACAAGAAAATATAATAGAGGGTAACTGGGTAGACATACTCGGCTCTCAGAGTATAATTTTATTGAAAAATAGTATTAATGTTGATTATATGAATAATCAACAGGAGTGGTTCGATAAAATGAATGTAAAAGAAAGTTTTTTGAATGGGCAAAAAAACTTTTGGCATTTATTATATAAAAATGATTTTCTAAAACCGTTTTTATGTTACTCAGAAGAAGGTCTTTTAATTAACTCAGAAGAATTTGATGGACTTACAAGCGAAGAAGCTAGAACAAAAATCACAGAATATGTTGGTGGAAAAGTTGTTA
Source organism: bacterium (assembly GCA_043771335.1). Classification (GTDB taxonomy): domain Bacteria; phylum Patescibacteriota; class Minisyncoccia; order Phycocordibacterales; family UBA5272; genus JAUPVO01. The sequence continues at coordinate 28,475 of JAYVHM010000001.1, forward strand.
CAAAGTATAAACTGCGTGACTGGGTGTTCGCGCGTCAAAGATATTGGGGTGAGCCATTTCCAGTTGTATATGCTACAAATGAAAATGGAGAACGTGATGTAAATGCAGGGCCGATAATGGTTGCTGATTCAGAGTTACCAGTATTATTGCCAGCAGTAGAGAGTTATGAACCAACAGGAACAGGCGAATCGCCACTAGCGATTATAGACAGCTTTGTAAATGTGTATGGCTACACAAATGATGATGGGGAATTTGTATCTGTAAAAAATGAAGATGAAAAAGTTGCAGGCCAAGAAATAAAACTATTTAAAAGAGAAACAAATACCATGCCACAATGGGCAGGGAGTAGCTGGTATTATTTGAGATTTTTAGATCCGCATAATGATAACTTTTTAATAGACCCTAAAGTAGAATCAGAATGGCAGACAAAAGATAATAAGACAGTAGATGTATATGTTGGTGGCGATCACGCTACAAGACACCTCATATATGCACGTTTTTGGCATAAGTTTTTATATGATATCGGAGTGGTCACAACCCTTGAGCCGTTTAATAGATTAGAATTCTTGGGATTTATACTAGCAGAAGACGGTACAAAAATGAGCAAGAGTAAAGGTAATACCATTAACCCAGATACTATCGTAGATGAGTATGGGTCAGATGCATTTAGAATATATGAAATGTTTATGGCGCCATTTGAGGCAACAGCAGTATGGAGTACTAGTAGCATAAAAGGAGTAAAAAGATTTGTAGAGCGTGTAGAGAAATTGAAAAATAACACAGGAATACCTTGTGCTGATGAAAACATCATACATCAGACTGTTAAGAAGGTGGGAGAAGATATAGAGAGCTTTAAATTCAACACTTGTGTTAGTCAGCTAATGATATGTCTTAATACTTTTGAAGAGAAAGGGTGTAGTAAGGAAGAGCTTGAAAACTTTCTAAAAATACTCGCACCATTTGCGCCTACACTGTGCAAAGATTATCTAAAATCAGACTGGCCCACTTATGATGAAAACAAATTAGTCGCAAATACAGTAAACATAGCCTTACAAATCAACGGTAAGTTAAGAGCAACTTTCCAAGCAGAACTAAATACTGATGATGAAGCAGTAAAAGAATTAGCAAAAAATACAGATGCTTATAAAAAATATATTTTAGAAGAAAAAGTAGAAATTAAAAAAATAATAGTAGTCAAGAATAAAATAGTAAATATAGTAATATAAATATTATTTTTATTTCTTTTTGGTTTTACTTTAGATTACTTTACCTTACCAAATGTAACTAGTATATATTCTATTTATATTGGTGGTATTTTTATATTACTAATTGGAACACTTATTTATACAAGAGAGATTTTAGGAAAGGGTAGAATAAATATTAAGGGTGGAGATATTGTTGCTAAGATACCCATATTAATCTTTACACTTTTGCTGATGCTGTCTAATGAATTTATTAAAAACAAATGGAGACTATACGTTGACCTAATAAGCTACTCCCTTGCTAGTATTTTTTATTTTATCTTTGCTGTGCCATATATATTAAAAAATATAAATCTTTTTTCTTTTTTAATATCACTTTTGATTTCTAACTTGTTCTTATATTTTTATTTAAGAGCAGTGTTCAAATTTAATAAAGATACATTAAAACATAAATTACATAACTACCTTCTAATACCCAGCCTATTTTTATCTTTAATATATGTTAGCAATATGTTTCCAGCCGTGCCACTTAATTTAAAATATACTGGATTATACAAAGAGATATTAGTTACGCTAGAAAATAATATCACATCTTACAAATTAGATGGATTTATAGGTAGAAATTTATTTTTGCAGAATGTAATAAAAAAAGAGGATACAGGGCATATTAATTTTTATACAGAATTACAAGCTCCAAATAATCTATCAGGTCAAGTCAGTCATATTTGGGAATTTTATAATAAAAATAAAAAAGAATGGGTAAAAATAAATGAAATCAAATATAATATTTATGGAGGTAGAGAAGGTGGGTACAGAGGGTATAGCAAAATAACAAATCTACAAGTTGGTGAGTACAGGATAAAAGTATTATTAAATAGTAGTAGGTTAGCTGGTGAAAAACATTTTGTGGTAGAGTAGTTTTTTTATAAGTTTTGAAATATTCATGCCTATTTACTAATTGCAGTATATATGGTATAAATAATAATTATGAGAATCATAAAAATATTTTTGTATTATTTGTTATATGTTTTAACTGCGGCATTTCTCTTCGTCTTAGTGGATATTATTGATTTTATTATTCAAGAAGACTTTCTTAGTAATCTTGCTAAGGTTTTATTTTTTGTTTTTTTTATAAACATACAGTTCTGTATCTTAAAAAATGCTTATACTTTAAAATAATATGAAAAAAATACTTAATATTTTTTGGAAAAATAGAAATAAAATTTTTGTATATTTTATATTGTATTTAATTTCTACATGTATTATATACTTTAGCTTTTTTAAAAATACAAGTTTTAATGAAGAATATGTTTATTTTAGAGGTGTAATAATTTTTTTCGCCACAGTGCTTTTAGCAAAATATATTTTATACATAACCGTTAGCCCTTTTTATAATATAAGTAAAATAATTTCTAAAAGAAAGAAAAAATATAACCCTACAGTTTCTGTAATCGTGCCTGCCTGGAATGAAGAAATGGGCATATTAACTACAATTAATTCTTTATTAAAGAGTAGCTATAAAAACTTAGAAATAATTGTTATTAATGATGGTTCTACTGATGGATCCGACAAAATACTGACTAATTTTAAGCTAAACTATGATTTAAATAAAGAGAGAAATTGTCCTAATTTTATATATCATTACAAAAAAAATGGAGGGAAAGGAGATGCCCTTAATGCTGGGATTGCGATGTCGAAAGGTAGTATCATAATATCTATTGATGCTGATTGTTACGTTGAGGAAGAGACTATTGAGAATTTTGTAAAAGCATTTCAAGATAGAAAGGTTATGGCAGCTGTCGGTAAAGTTTACATAGGCAATACACAGACAATCATAGGCGTTGTACAATACTTAGAATTTTTATTTTCGTTCTATTTTAAAAAAGCAGACTCAATAATGAATGCTATATATATAATTGGTGGCGCGGCAGGGGCTTTTCGTAGAGAAATATTTACGAAGCTTGGAATGTATAATACGACTAATATAACAGAAGATATAGAGTTGTCCATGCGTATACAAAATGCAGGCTATAAAATAGTATATGCAGATGATGCAATCGTATATACAGAAGGTGCCACATCCTTAGCTGGACTAATGAAGCAGAGACTAAGATGGAAAAGGGGAAGACTTGAAACTTTTGGTCAGTTTAAAAATATGTTTTTTAGCTTTAATCACAAACATAAATTTATATTATGTTGGATAATACTGCCAATTTCTATTTTTGGAGAATTACAAATGTTTATGGAGCCAATTTTTATTATTGCGCTCTATACTTATTGTTTTTTAACAAATGATTTTATCTCATTTGTGTCGGGTATGTTGATTGTTTCTACCATGTTTTATATTATATTCTTATTTGATAATTTTAGTATAAAAAATATGAAGAAGTCAGAATTTTTAATACTTGCACCGATAAGCTGGTTGCTATTTTATATAGCTACATTTGTTGAATTTGTCGCGCTAATTCAATCTGTGTGGGGTATACTTAAGAAAAAAGAGATTAAGTGGCAAAAATGGGATAGAGTTGGGGTAGATGGAAAATAAATATTAGTTTATCTTTATTAAAATTGTCTTATTTATAATAATTAATAATATTAGAAAGTTAACTTTTTTAATTTTGTCTAGAATAAGTTACATCCTAACTACAGTGTATTTTAAAATGTGCAGTAAATAATTTGATAAATTTCTGATTTTATGTTATTGTCAAAACGTAAGTTCATTTTAATTCAAAAAGGGTAACAAAATGTCTAAACATACGAGGATACAAGTTGTTGGGGCTAGTCTTACAGACTGCTTACGTAAATTAGAAAAAGAAGCTGGTCTCCCTAATGGTGACCTGTCTATATCGGACACTAAAGGAGTGGAGGTTGCTGGTTGGCCAACTGGACATGAAGCAACAAAACATAATTTTATATCAGAGACGTCAGAAAATATCAAGCTGAGCCCAGGTATGGAAGGTTGTATAGTTGGCAGTGTCTTAAAGTCACATGACTCCATTGCAGGCATACAGTATGGAGCCACAATGCATATAAGCAAAAACTGCCCAGGGATTTATAGTGATGGAGGGTGTACTAGTTGTGGTGATAGGAGTTTTTAATTTCAATTTTGTAAAACCGCAAAGCTTTGCTTTGCGGTTTTTTATTTGATATTTTTTACATTTTATGTTATAATTCTAGTCTAAAATAAGTACAAAAATTACAAATATATGCAACAAGAAATTAGAAATATCGCGATTATCGCCCATGTGGACCATGGAAAAACAACTCTTACTGACTCACTAATGCAGCAATGCGGTACAGGAGAAAAAGGAGCAACGATGGACAGTAATGCACTAGAACAAGAGCGTGGTATTACCATTTATGCTAAAAATACTTCTGTAGATTACAAAGGTGTAAAGATAAATATTTTAGATACACCAGGTCATGCTGACTTTGGATCTGAGGTGGAGCGTGTATTACGTTCTATTGACTCGGTGTTGCTTGTTGTTGATGCTCAGGAAGGCCCTATGCCTCAGACACGTTTTGTACTTAAAAAATCTCTCGAGCTTGGATTAAAACCAATAGTAGTTATAAATAAAATTGATAAACCGGCAGCTGATGCATCTCGCGTGCATGATGAAGTGTTTGAATTATTTATGGAGCTAGGTGCTAATGATGAGCAGTTACAATTTTCAACAGTGTATGCTATAGGCCGTGATGGTGTTGCTATGAAAAATGAATTAGACGAGCGTGTTAACCTTGACCCACTTTTAGATATGATTTTAGAAAAAGTTCCAAAAGCAACAGGTGATGTAAATAATAAATTCAAAGCACAAGTATTTAATCTTGCATATGATAACTTCCTAGGTCGTATGGCGACGGCTCGTATTTATGATGGTAAAGTTAAAATGGGACAAACTATTACAGTTATAAAGCCAACAGGTGAGACTAGAACTGGTAAGATTTCAAAAATGTTTGCCTTTCGTGGCATTTCAAGAGTAGAGGTACAAGAGGGTGTAGCTGGTGACATTGTGATGATCGCTGGATTCCCAGATATTTTTATTGGAGAGACTTTTGCAGAAGATGCTACACTGGAGCCAGTAAAAGCTATCAATGTAGATGAGCCAACTATCGCACTTTACTTCCTTGTTAATGATTCACCATTTGCAGGAAAAGAAGGTAAATTTGTAACTACAAGACAAATCAGAGATAGACTAGAAAAAGAATTAGAGGTTAACGTGGGTATGCGTGTTAATTTTGATGGAGATAGATATGAAGTGTTCGGACGTGGTGAGATGCATGTGTCAGTATTACTCGAGACTATGCGCCGTGAAGGATTTGAACTTCAGGTGTCACAACCGAAAGTTATCATACACACTCTTGCTGATGGAAGTAAAGAAGAGCCATATGAGGAGGTGGTAATAGACGTACCGACAGAACACAGCGGTATCGTTATGGAGAAAATGGGTAAACGTAAAGGTATGATCACAGACATGAATGAAAAAGACGGCACTACTCGTATCAAGGCCGAGATACCAACTCGTGGATTACTTGGTTACCGTGGAGAATTTATCGTAGATACTAAAGGTCTCGGTATCTTATCAGCAAGATTTACAAAATTTGGACCGTATGCTGGAACTATTGACCGTCGTGACGTAGGATCTATGACATCTATGGAAACAGGTAAGGCACTTGGATTCTCTCTTTGGAACTTGCAAGATCGTGGTGTTATGTATATACATCCAGCTACTGAGGTATATGAGGGTATGATCGTAGGTAATACAAGCAAGGGAGAGGAGATGATGGTGAATCCAACAAAAGGTAAACAATTATCAAATATGCGTTCATCAGGAGCTGATGAAGCCATAACTCTTGTTCCTCCATTTGAGATTAGTATCGAGCGTGGACTTGAAATCATGAATGCTGATGAATACTTAGAGATAACTCCAAAATCAGTAAGACTTCGTAAACAGCTTTTAACTGATACAGAGAGATCAAAGAATAAAAGAAAAGATAATTAATTTGCCTAAACTCTAAAATTTGTTTTTATTCTAAATATAACACAAAAATACTCTTATATATTAAGAGTATTTTTATGTTAAAAAGTATATATTCGTTTTCATCTAAAAACCGCTCACGCTCATTGCTGGCATTTGAAAATCTCCAAATGCGTCCTCGGCGACTTCTGAGAAGCTGGTAGTCTTTGCATCGAACATTAACTTGACCATTCCTGTAGCACCATTACGATGTTTTTCTATCAGTAACTCTACCACATTATTATTCTGAGCCTGCTCACCATACTTCTCTTCACGATGTATGAACATAACCACGTCAGCATCCTGCTCGATTGATCCTGAGTCACGAAGGTCGGACAGGCGAGGTTTACCTCCACGCTGTTCTACATTACGACTTAGCTGTGATAGAGCGATTACGGGGCAGTTGAACTCTTTTGCTAACACTTTTAATGATTTAGATATATCACTCACCTGATGCACCATGCTATCAAAATTTTTAGTAGTGCTCATAAGTTGTAAGTAGTCCACTATGATTAACCCTACAGGCTTCTCAGCGCGTAACCTACGTAACACTGAGCGCATGTTCACAATGTTATTAGCTGGCGTATCGTCTATGAATATCGGAGCTTTTGACAATTCATTTAGTCCTTGTTGCAGTCTCTCTATGTCATGTTCCATAGATAATTTCCCAGTACGCAGTTTCCAGCCATCCACATGTGACTGAGCAGCTAGCATACGGTCAAAAAGCTGCTCTTTACTCATTTCCAATGAGAATATTGCAGTGTGCACATTATGCTTCACGGCTGCTGAACGGGCAAAGTCTAACATGAGTGATGACTTACCAACAGACGGACGGGCAGCTAAAATAATTAAGTCAGATTTTTGAAATCCAGATAGTTTGTGATCAACAGAAGAGAAGCCAGTCGGCACGCCACGCAGACTACCATCGTCACCCTGCATCATTTCTATTCTTTCCCAGGCACCGTCTATTAGCTCAGCTAATTTTACTAATTTCCCGGCACCAGTTCCAAAACTAGTTATCTCAAATATATCTTTTTCTGCTGTCTCTAATATATGTTCTACTTCGTGTTTTTCTTCGTAACTTACATCGGCTATTTTTGTACTAACTTCTATGAGCCTTCTTAAGAGTTCTTTCTTTTTTAAAATAGTCGCATAGTATTTTATATTTGCAGCAGATGCTACGAAATTAGAAAGCTCAGCCAAATAAGCTGGTCCACCTATTTGATCTAAAATATTTTTTTGTTTTAATTTATTATTGAGCGAGATTAGGTCTACCGGTTCCTTTGCAGCAGTTAACTCTTGCATTGTATTCCATATGCTTCTGTGTTTTTCTGCATAGAAACTTTTCTCTCGTATCAAATCTTCTATATCATAGTAACTTTCAGGTGAGATGATGATAGCGCCGAGCAGAGCACGCTCACTATCTATATCTTGAGGAGGCACACGCATACCATCAAATGGATTCTTGCTATCATATCTTCTATTCTTGTCTCCAAAATTATCATATTTCTTTTTATATTCTTTTTGTGAGTCTGACATGATATTTTTTAATTTATTATTTTTGTAAAAAGATATTAAGTTATTTCTTATTTATAATTATAATATTTTAACAGTTATATATCTAGACTATGCAAGTCAAATATCTGTGTATTATGTGTAGAAGTCAAAATAATCATAAAAATATAACTCTTGCATTTCAAAGACTTTTGTTGTAGTATGTAAAAGTAAGCCTATTTTAGGTTCTAAATCAACTTTTAAAGAAAGAGGTACAAAATGGCAACTTCCAGATTCATACAGGCCGCAGTAAGAGCCTTAGATCACACTGTCCAGAATAATCCTAACTGCGTCTGCAGTATTGATTTTAAGAATTCGCAAATTCTCCCATTCTTTCGAATTAATAATGTGCCAGAGTTTTTAAAAAATACAGAAGTAAAGCATTATAAAGTTACTATAAAAATAGTTGATTCTACTAAAAAAATCTCAAAAGTTATTTATAAAATACATAGGTCTCATCAACGTTGGTGGTTCAGGATCATTGAAGAAACTGAACTGGATGAATTCATAGAAATAGATGGTTAAATTAAGATAAATGCGCAAAATATTGCGCATTTTTATTTTATTTATTTATTATTTCCTAAAACTAAAAGCAGATTTAAAAGTATCATGATCTATATACTCCATCTCAAGACCAGTAGACACACCACGAGCTAACATTGAGATTTTTACTTTATCCATACCAACTACTTGGGTTATGGTTTTTTTAATATATTCCACCTGATTATCACCTTCGTCATTCGCTGGTAATGCAAATATTATCTCAGATAAATTAGCAGTTTTCTCTTCTGAGTTTTCTTGATTTTCTACTCTAGAATCTAATTTCTTTCTAAGTATTTCCACCAGCTCACGTATTCTTATATGCTCTCGAGGGTCATCGACAAGGAAAGGTAACTTACCTCCGGTTACAAAGTATACACCACTATACTCAGAAGTTTTTTCTATGGCATTTACGTCTAATTCTTTTTCTACGATTAATACTACTTTTCTGTCTCTGCTTTCGTCACTACAAATATTACATAATTTATTTTTCTCAACATTTACATTTGTATTAGAAAAAAAAGAATAACACTCAGCACATTGTGAGCTATTTAATTTTATATTCAAAATATTTTTGGATAAGCTATCTATAAAGTTTTTATTCTGTTTCATCAAGTAATAAGCAAAACGCTCAGCCTGCTTTGGGCCGATACCAGGTAATCTCTGTAAATCTGCTATGAGGCTATCTTTTACGTTATTCATAGGTTTTGAGTTATTTTCTTTGTTAATTATAGCATATTTACAGCTTCATGCTATAATTATAATTCGAACAATATAAATATATGCAAAAAAAAGTAAATATAAAAAAGTTTTTATCAAAATTCACACAAAATACACTTTTAAAACAACTTTTTGAAATGCATCATAATGAGATAGATAAAAAGGGAAAGAAAAAATTCACTGTGCCAAATATAATGGATGGAAAAAATGATGAGAAGGTCACTGATGACTGGTATGAATTTTACAAAAGTCTTGAATTAGAAGATAGAGAAAATATAAATGAAAGCATAGAAAAAATAAATCTACTTTGTAATAAAGATTCTAATGACATATATAAAAATTACACCAGCAAGACTGACCCCACAGCAAATGAGGTAATAGCATTTTCATTCCACGATAAGGGGCTCGCATTTTTTATTGACCATTTTGAAAAGTTTGAAGATATTATATTTATAATTTCTTTTTATAAAAAAAATAGCTGGAAAAGATTTGAAGCAAAAGGTGCCGTAGAAAAAGATATAGAAGTTATAGATGAGGAGTTAAAAGAAAAATATTCTGAGTATCTAGAAGCGGTTATTGGGAGTAGTGTGGGAGCGAGTCTCGAAGTTAAAACTTTAAAACATGACAATATGTTCATGACTAATATTTCTTATCGTGATGGTGGCATTAAAAATATTTCGCTAGTTTACCTCTTTGAGCATCAAGAAGTTATGGTAAAAGCATCAGGTAACAAAGAAGTACAGTTCGCCTACGCAGAAATGTATATGAAGAAGGTCAATGGCTTTGCTATGGATTATAAAGAGATGAGTTATGACCTGGATACTTTTGTTAACTTGGAAGATTTTAAAGCACCACTTCAAGACAATACAAATGTGAATGCTTGGGCAGTTAAAAGTGTAAAGTTAATTAGTGGCAGAAGTCAGATTAATATTACTTTTAAATTAAGCGATGAAGAGAAGTATATGCAAGGCATGCATAATACTTTTGAGAATCTAAACATGTTAGAAGGTCTAAAATCTGGAATACACAAGATAAATAACGTTAGCTTTAACATGCAAGTAACCGGTGAAGATTATAACAAGGGCAAGAAAAATGTTGGGGTTATAATAAAAGAAAACGCCACCAACCTGAATATATTAAAAAAGGAACACAGGCTAATAGATAAAATCTTAAAAGATAGGGCAGTAGCGACAGGGTATAAAGACATAGAAATCAGCAAGCAAAAATAGGTTTTTATTTTGCATAATTTCAAATATATGTTATAATATAAAAGTTAAATACTTTCCAAGGTATTTAACGCTGGTCCCATCGTCTAATGGTTAGGACAACAGGTTTTCAATCTGTTAACGGGAGTTCGACTCTCCCTGGGATCACAAAAATGAAAAAAATGTTAACAAGATAAGAGATAAAAAAAATGTCAGAGATAATTGGTGATGATTTTGAACAGATAAAGTTTTTATACCAAGAAGCTTTGGATTTATACAAGAATAAAAAAATAACTCACGAGCATAATGGAAAATTAGTGGATCAGTATATACTAATGTTCAGATACAGGGACAAGACACAAAATGAATCCAAGGGTAATAAATTACAGCATTTACATATACACGTCTCTCCGGATGTTGAGGGGGCTTTTAACTTGATACTGGACAAGGACGCGAGTAAAATAGACGTGGATGATTTTTTGAGGGGTTAATTTTTAACATTTACTTAACTAATAAAATATGTTACTATGCATTTGTAAATAGTTCTTTTTAATTTTTTGAAAGGTAATCAAAATGGGTAATGGAAGAAAAATCGGAATGTTTTCCTATAACAGCTTTCTTTCTGATGAGGTACCTGGCTGGAAAAAAGGTAATAATCATGAAATCTTTCTAGTGCAAAATCCAGATGGGAAAGCTTTTGCTACCACGCAAATTGGCATATCAACTTCTGAAATGAAAGAGGAGACCGCGGGAGTTGTCTTAACTGGCTGGCAAATATTAAGTACTGAGTTAGAAAAGCTCGACAAGTTAATCATATATGTCGGTAGTTACGGTGCTGGAAAAGCCATACAAATGGCGAGGAAAAATAAAATCCCAGATACAAAATTAACTTTTGTAATGTGTGATTGCGACATCAGAGGCAAGAATCAAAAACTTTCTGATTGTAATTATGAAAACGCAGAAGTTATTATGTGTGAGTGTGGAGGTAATGTTACCATGAAAAAATTATTCACTCAATACATGAAAGCTTAAATAAATAAGCAACAACACTAAGATTGATCTTGGTGTTTTTTATTACAAAAAAATAATCACTTTATGTTATAATATAAAATAAGAAATAATTTTTATTAAAAATCTTTACATGAAAAAGCTTTACATATTCTCATTAGGTAATCCATCTGACATAGAAAAAAATAAATACAAATACACTCGCCATAATGCTGCGCGCTTGCTGTGTAATGCTTTTGATTTTGAAAAATATAATGAAGAGAATCAGAACAAGAAAGATGAAGCTGCGAGCGCAGCGAGCAGTGATGAGAAAATAATACTTGAATATGTGACACCTGACTGCTATATGAATCTTAGCGGAAAGTTTATTTTAAACTTTATAAATTATAAAAACATAAATCTAAATCAAGTGGTAATAGCATATGACGACATAGACATAAACTTTGGAGATATAAAGTTATCCTTTGGCCGTAACAGTGGTGGCCATAACGGAGTAGAGAGCGTAATACAAAATCTAAAAACAAAAGATTTTTACAGGATAAGAGTAGGAATAGGCGAGAAACCAATAAGAGAAATGTTACTTCAAGATTATGTATTATCAAAATTATCAGAAGAAGAGGTGAAGGATTTGGAAGGTGAAGCAATGAAAAATAAATTAGAAGTTAAGTTAAAAGAATTGTTAGATTTGGTAAAGTAATAAATATTAAGACGAAAACTAAATGGCGACACCGAAGGTGTCGCCATTTAGTTTTCATTTTCTTTTAAAGATTACGCTTTAAAAGTTAAAGTCATCTTTTGATCATTTGGTTCAAATAAACTTATTTCAAATTTATACATTTTACCAAGTGACATTTTCTCACGCATCTTAGCCTCATCTCCAAAGTCTGACATATGCATTAAGCCTGCCACACCTTCTTCGATAGAAACTAATGCTCCGTGCTTGTTGAACTTGATAACAAGTCCAGAAACTACATCACCTTTATTGTATTTGGTTGCAGCTTCTTTCCAAGGGTTCTCACGAGTGGCTTTTACAGATAGGGAGATTTTACCTGCTTTGATTTCTATAATCTTAGCACGTAATTTATCTCCTACTTTTGCATGGTTTTTAGTATCTTCTACTAAGCCCCAATCTATTTCTGATTTGTGTATTAATCCCTCTGTCTCATCTTCTAATTTTACAAAGATACCAAAGTCTACAACACCAGTAACAGTACAAGCAACTTCATCACCAAGCTTGTATTTATTTTCAATCTCAGCTTTTAACTCTTTTGCATCTACTTTGTCACCACCTAATCCTTTTTGACTAAAGATTAATTTACCTTCCTTTGGTTCAATAGAGATTATATTCATAGGAATACGCTTACCGATAAGTTTTTTAAGCTCAACAGTAATCTTCTCTTTGTCTCCGTCTTCAACTCTTGGATAATTTTCTTCGTTCAGTTGTGAAGAAGGTAAGAATCCTAAGATACCATTCCAATCAATAATAAGACCACCTTTGTTAGCTTCTTTTACAATCAATTCAAGAGTTCTTCTTTCTTTTATTGCAGCTTCTGCTTCAGCCCAGATAATTGCTTGTCTAGCTTCCTTTAGAGATAGCTCGATATAGCCCTCGTCATTACCAGTGTGTATTACCTTCGCACTAATAGTGTCACCGATATTTACACGCTTGATTATCTCACGGGCATTAATGTATTCTGATCCGAATATGATACCAGTACCATAGTTAGGGATTTCAACATACACAGCAGAGCGTTCTATAGCTACTACTACACCTTCGACAGTGTCATCATTTTTTATAACATTTAAATTTTCTAATTCTGTATTTTCCATACTTTTTATATTTACTCTTCTTTACAGAGTCTCGCCCAAATAAAAATCTCACACGCAGTGAGAATATAAATCTGCGCTACTTATGTATCTTTTTTTAAAACTGGAGAAGTGTAATCTAAAAGTTTTTGCTAATAGATTTTGTTCTGGCCTTAAAAAGGTTATGACACAAAGCTTATTTTTAATTATTGACTATCCGAAACCATGTCTATATATTAACATAAAATACTTATTTTTGCAAATAAAAAAACCAGACAAAATGTCTGGGATTTGGGGTTCTGTTATTTTCTACTAAGTATTCACTAGTTTTTTTGTAACGCTTTCATGAGCACCTAACCATATTACCTTTCTAAATATGGTTGAACTACGTCCTACCTCTTTTTCTACACGAGCCGCTTCTTTACACATATCAATTGCTGGTTGTTGTGCTTCTGGTGGTAAGTCAGAAACTATTTTAGCTTGACCTGGAGTTACCCCCATGATTGCACCCAAAAGGATAGAAGAGTTTTCATTTGGATTAAGTTGATTTTTCACTTTTAAGACTCCTAAAAGTTAATGATATATTACACCCGTAATATATTCAAATACAATACTACAACATATACTTAATTTTTGCAAGTTAAAAATATTCTCTAAATATATGAAAATATACAAAATAAAAATAATATATGTTATAATATATACAGATAAAACTAAGTCTTAAAAAACTAGAAAAATAATCAAAAGAACATTATGATAATAACTTACCATGGAAAAGGGCATATAAAATTAGTAACAGGTGATGTGACCTTGTCGCTCGGTCCAGTGTCAAAACAATCAAAAAGACGTCAGACAAAATACGGGTCAGACGTTGCTATGTTACCGCTAATACATCCAGATTATGACGGAGTTGAGAATGCTACGATCGGATCAAAAGTACCATTTGTGATTAAGGGCGCAGGCGAGTATGAAGTATCTAATATTTTTATTAACTCTTTTTCTTCAAAGGTAACTCGTGAAAAAGCTGATTACATGGCTAATAGTTTTGTATTTAATTTTGACGGTATGCGTATCGCTTATATAGGACAAATAAAAGAATTGCTTCCGAGTGAACACAAAGAAATAATAGACGAAGTAGATGTCCTTTTTGTCCCACTTTCTGGTGATGAGCTTAATCTCAATCCATACGATGCTTATAAATTATCTGTAGGATTAGAACCAAAAATAATCATACCAATAGACCACGATGAAAAAACATTACCAATATTCCTAAAGGAGGCGAGTAGTGAAGGTGTAAAATCAGTAGAAAAATTAACCATAAAGAAAAAAGACATACTAGATAAAAAAAGTGAAGTGATTATCTTAGAAGAGATTTAAAATAACTTATAAATATTATAAATATATGCGCTCTGTAAAAAACTATTTAAAACACGTTAGATCTCAAAGCGAGAATGTAAAGTTAATGCATGCGGTCATAGTCTCTAGTATACTTACTGGTATATTCGCGGGAGTGTACTTATACCTAGTTCGTGACATGAGACCTCCTACTCCAGATATATTAATAAGTGAGCCGGTAATTTATCAAGCAGAAAATTAAAAAATATGGAAAATAATAATTTAAATACAAATAAAAAAGTTTTAGTTAGTGGAGTACAGAGTAGTGGCAAGTTACATATTGGTAATTACTTTGGAGCATTAAAACAAAACATAGACTTGGCCAACAGTGGAGAATACGAGAGTAATATATTTATAGCTGATTATCACAGCATGACAACTCAGACCAATGCAAAACAGAGAAGGGAGGATATTTTAGATATAGCCTGCGTGTACTTAGCTTGCGGATTAGATGTTACAAAAACCAATCTATTCAAACAGTCAGATGTGCCAAGTCACACAGAATTATCTTGGATATTATCTACTGTAACACCCATGCCCATGCTTGAGCTCGCCCATGCTTACAAAGACAAACAAGGAAAGGAGGAAGATCGTCACCTCGTTAATGCAGGGCTTTTTACTTATCCAGTTCTGATGGCTGCGGATATATTAATGTATAATGCAGAAGTTGTTCCAGTTGGAAAAGATCAAGAACAACACGTAGAGATAGCAAGAGAGATCGCTGGAAAATACAACAGGACTTATGGACAGACTTTTAAAATGCCACAAGCTTTTATAAAAAAAGAAGTAGCTATAGTACCAGGTGTTGATGGTAAAAAAATGAGTAAAAGTAAAAATAATTATATACCGATATTTGCAACAGAAAATGAAATCACAAAAGCAGTTATGAGTATAGTCACAGATAGTGCGAGACCAGAAGAGAGAAAGGATTCTCAAAATAATAACATTTATAACATACATAAATTATTTTTAAATAACGAAGAAGCAGAGAGTCTAAAAAAAAGATATGAAGAGTCTAGCGTAGAAAAACCATTTGGTTATGCTGAAGCAAAAAAAGAGTGTGCAAAAGCAGTTATAAATTATTTTTCTAATATGTCAGAAAAATATAATTATTATAAAAATAATAGAGCAGAAGTAGAGCAAATATTAGTCGCAGGTGCATCAAAAGCGAATCAAAAAGCAAAAGAAATGATGACAAAAATAAGACAAGATACAGGTTTAGATTTTTAATAAATATCCGTTTGACTTTATTTGTGGTGTATAGTATAATGATATTAATTTAAGTATCTAACTCTAAATTAATAATAATATAAAAAATAAAGATTATGCAAAAAGTTCAATTAACGTTCAAACCGAAAGCAGTTTCTAAGAAATTACTAAATGCTCTTAATCCTAGGACAAAAGAAGTTATAACCAAACGTTATGGCTTACTTGATAATGAGAGAAAAACTTTAGAGTCTATAGGAAAGGAATATGGTATCACAAGAGAGAGAGTTAGACAAATAGAAAACTTCGCATTGGGCACAATACGCAAGTCACAAGATTACAAAGATCATCAAAACGTTTTTGAAGAATTAGCCGAAGTAGTAAAAAACATGGGCTCAGTAGTTCCAGAGGACATATTAATGGAAGTATTTTCTAATGATAAAGTAGTACATAATCACATGAACTTTTTTATGACTGTTTCGGATAAATTCAATAGGCACAAGGAAGATGATAACTTTAATCACAGATGGAGCATAGATGACAAGATAGCAACACATGTGCATGACGCACTTACTAACTTACACACTACAGTAAGTAAGGACGAACTCTTAAAAGAAGAAGATATAATAGCTAGATTCTTAGCTAACCTTATAGATCTTGGAGATGATTACAAAAATAATCGTGAAGTTATAGATAGATATCTAAAAATCTCAAAGATAATCTCTAAAAATCCACTCAATGAATGGGGTCATGTCTCTAGCCCATCTGTAAAAGCAAGAGGAATAAAAGACTTTGCATATTTGATATTACGCAAAAATGGAACCCCTATGCATTTTCGTGAAGTAGCTAATACTATAAACAAAACTTTTAATAAAAATGCTCATGTCGCTACTTGCCATAATGAATTAATAAAAGACAAGAGATTCGTATTAGTAGGGCGTGGTATGTACGGATTGCGTGAGTGGGGTCAAGTAGGGGGAACAGTTAAGGACCTTATCAACATCGTCATTAATGAAGCAGGTGAGAAAATGAAAAAAGATGACATTGTAAGAAAAGTATTAGAACTTCGTGACGTAAAAGAGAATACTGTTTTAGTTAATCTTAACAATCCAAAATTATTTAAGAAATTAGCAGATAATCACTACAATGTGCTTTCAAAATAATCTAATAAATATTTTACATATACACAATAAAAATACTCACATCGAAAATGTGAGTATTTTTCTGCTATAATGTATGTATGCAAATCGCTTTAGATATTCTCTTATTAATAATTTATATATCTATACTTTTACTTTTGTGCACCTATGTCTGGAGATTCTGGCTAATGTATGTGCAACAAAGATTCTTATCTAAAATGGATTGGGTACTATTAGAAATAAAGCTACCAAGAGAAATAAACAAATCCCCAGAAGCTATGGAAATAGTAGCCAACGCCTTTTTACAAAGTGGTGGTGTCGCTCAGTGGTATAAAAGGAACTGGCTTGGTAACTTAGTTACTTATTTTTCCTTAGAGATAGCCTCTCTTGAGGGTGATGTTAGATTTTTTGTCCGCACAGAGAGAAAGTTCAAGGAGCTTGTCACCAATAATTTCTATTCTCAATATCCAGGCATAGAGATAACAGAGGCAGATGACTATGTTAAAAAAATATATTATGATCACAGACAGACAGATGTTTCTATATGGGGACTCTCTAATACTTTTGGGGATAGATTTAATTTACCTAAAATAAATAAAGAGAGAGTAGTATTAGAAGATAAAGATTTAGAACTACCTGCTGATTATAAAATGCTTAAAACTTATGTTGATTATGGTCTAGACAGAGACCCAAAAGAAGAGTTTAAGCATGACGCATTAACTCCTATTTTAGAATGGTTAGGCTCGATGAGAAAAGGTGAACATGCTTGGTATCAAGTAATAGTTCAGGATGCTAGTAAATTCGACGGTAAGACTTTTCCAAAAACTTATGAAAATGTAAAAACCCATGAATCTTTTACATTAAAAGAATTAGCTGAGGAAAGAAAAAAACAAATCAGAACAAAAATAATAGGTCCAACATACAAAAAAGGAGACAAGATTTTTGATGATTTTGGATATCCAAAAATGACAAAGCAGAAAATAGGTGTGGATTCGGAGGGAAAAGCTATTTTTGAAGATGTGCAAATGGAGTGGCAAAAAGATCAAGAAATGTCAACAGAAAGTGTAAAAGAAAATGAAATCTTTGAGGAATACAAAGACGAGATAAAAATGATTAATAGGAAATTACAAAAACCACTACTGCGTGCGCTTATAAGGGTTGTATACATTGCAGATTCTAACTATCATAAGACCGGGGCTAATGTCCAATCATTACTTAGTGTATTCAAACAATATACCGGCCCTGGCTTTAATTCTTTTAGGCCATCACCGACTGACCCTTATGATTACAGCTGGGAAAACAGTTACAAAAAGAGAGTGCCGTGGCGCAGTGAAGAGTGTTTTGAATCTTATGTAGAACGCGAAGCCTTTTATCCACATTTACCAAATAGAGGTAGTGCAAAATCTACTTTAGGTAAAATGTTTTTAAATGGTGGCATAGACTGGTATTCTGATGTTCATCTTTTTAAAAAATCTATGGGCTTTAGAAAGATTTTTAGATTAATTTATGAAGGTATATTCCATCCATTTTATCACATGACACCGAGCCTCATGACTATTAACCTTGAAGAATTAGCTTCTCTGTGGCACTTGCCTGGCACAGTAGCTACAACCCCTGGAATTAAGAGAGTAGACAGTTTAAAAAGCGATGCTCCTAGCGACTTACCTAGGTAGTAATATTTATTCCCAATGAATCATGCTATAATATATGAAATTACACAAAAGAAGTCCTATGTATAAATATAAAAAAACATTATTAGTTTTATTCATAACTGCAATTACTTATTTCTTTTACCTTATATTAGTTCCAGTTAACATAAACGATAACTACTATTTTGAAATAGAAAATGGAGACAATGTGAACACTGTTGCCAGTAAGCTAGAAAAAGAGAATATGATTAGGTCTACTATTTTATTTAAAATTCTAATCACACAAAGTCTTGGTGATAAAAAATTAGCCTATGGAAAATATAATATAAAAAAATACAGACTAGGCAGTGAAAACATAAATATGTTAGGAGTAATAGACATACTAGTTAACAAAAAAAATTACACTCCTGGCTACGCACTAGTAATTCCAGAAGGGTTTACATTAGAAGAGATAAGCAGTAGAGTGGCAAAAGTTTTCAATATATCTTATGATGAGTTCTATAAATATGCAAAAAATAAAAATGGCTACCTATATCCTGAGACATATTATTTCCCTCAAAACGTAACAAAGGAGGAAATAGTTACAAAGATGCTTGCTGAATTTGAAAAAGGTGTAGGTATAATATCGAAAGAAGACCTAATATTAGCTAGCTTAGTAGAAGGGGAAGGTAAAGATGCAGAAGACATGAAGATGATTGCTGGAATACTAATGAATAGGATAAAAATAGGAATGGCCCTGCAGGTAGACGTAGCGCCTATCACTTACAAAAGCAGAGACCTTCCAAAAGAGCCAATAAATAATCCAGGACTGACAGCAATAGAAGCTGTTAGAAACCCTACAAAGTCAAAATATCTTTATTACATAACTGGAAATGACGGTAATTTTTACTACACTGAAACATACCCAGAACATGTAAAGAATATTAAAAAATATTTAAAGTAAAAATTAAATAGACAAAATAAAAACGCGTTAAAACATTAACGCGTTTTACTGTGGTTATTTTTATGGTTATTTTATTCTTGTATTATGTTACCAAAGCAAATAATACAGGACAATCAAAACCGCTATCACGATCATCTTTGAAACTTATTCTTGGTTTGATGTAACCCAAAAGATTATCTATTTGAATTCTACTGGCATCATCCACATCAAAGAGAATAAAATTATTAGCAACAGTCCTATTACTTATTTCTTTTTTATAAAATAAATAAGCTAAAGCATTTGGACTATTCACAAAATCTTCTGTAATATCTTTGAGGTTTTTCATACCAATACCATGACCTGGGGAGAATAATGTCTTAACGATGATTACACTGGCATCTCTTTTTTGTTTTAGCATGCGTAACTCTAGAAGTATTAGTTCGTAAATCTTGCTAGTTTTTTCTTTAGCTACATCAAGGTAATTTGGAGCAATACTATCTGTTCCACCTGGATACAGTATATGAAAAATATCTTGCCATAAATCATCGTCAGATGCCGGAGCAAAAGCAAGGAAGGTGGTAAGTGGGTAAGCTGCTGTAATTTCTAGTCCTTCAGAATAATTAGAACATTTGACTACAGTCTGTCCTTCTTTTAGATTTGGACTTTTCAGTTTTATAAATTTCTCTAATTTTCTAATTTTTACTGTTGCTTCTGCTTGAGTATTCTTATAGATATCATTAATTGATTTCTGAAGTCGTACAACTTCAAAGAGTTTCTTGTCTGTAATATTATGCTTATAGGCTAGAAAGATTCGATTATTTTTAATAAGTCCGATCATAAACTTACGCAGATCTAAGGCTTCTAGTTTTGTAAATTCTACCATTTGATTTTCTCCAATAAGATTATCAGTTTAAAAAGGGCAATGACTTTGCAATTAATGCATTCGTCAAAAAAAACTATAACACTTTTTTATGATAAAAGCAAATTAAAGGTTTGGCTAATTTTAAAATTATGGAAAAATGATAATATCTATAATGTTTCTATGTTATAATATATAATCAAATAAAATAATTTAAAAACTAAAATATAAATAAAATATGAAAACTCAAAACTTAGCTTTTATAGACACAGAGACAACAGGTTTAGATGCAGATACACATGAGATAATAGAGCTGGCTGTGGTATTAGTAAGGCAAACAGAAAGACCAGGAAAAGGTCCAAGTATAGAAATAATAGCTGAAAAAGATTGGAAAATTAAAATGGAAAATCCAGAAGTGGCAGAAGAGCAAGCCTTACGCGTGAATGGTTATAATGAAGTTGATTGGATGTTCGCAGTTTCACTCGAATCAGCAATGAAAGAGTTTTCAAAGATGACAGAAGGAGCGAGCTTTGTATCTCATAATGTGACTTTTGACTATGCATTTATGCAAAATGCTTTTAAGAAAACAGGAGTAGATAATAAAATGCACTTTGCAAAATTAGATACCATATCTATCGCCTTTGCGAGACTGTATGATGTTCCTCAGGCCACTTCTTTTTCATTAAAATCATTAGCTGCTTTATTTAAAATAGAAAATAAAAAAGCACACACTGCACTTGCAGACACAGTTACACTTGTTGAAATATATAAAAAATTAATGGCAATATAGTATATAATATACATAAGATGAATGACATATTTACAAGTCAAAAAAGACAAGATACTTTACTGATAGAAAAATACAGTACTGACGCTAGCATTTTTAAAGTGACACCAAGAGAAGCTATAGAGTCTGTGGATTTTAAAAATGTAATCGAATCCATAAAAAACAAGGAAAAGTTTTCAGTTAGAGCCGCTGGAACATGCATGAGTGGTGGGTCGCTAACTAATGAAAAAGTAATACGTATAAAACCTATAAAAAACTTTAAACTTAAATCGGGAGACATAAATACAGAAAATCCTTCTGACGACACTCAGAACATATCAGAATACATATGGGTTGATTCTAATATATATATAAAAGACTTATTAGAAGAATTAAAAAAAAGAAATAAGTTTTTTGCACCTTATACTAGCTCAAAAGACGTTTGCATGTTATCTGGAATGATAGGTAATAACAGTAGTGGAGAAAAGTCACTAACTTACGGACCAACTAGTAGAAATATTTCAGAATTAAAAGTTATATTAAATACAAAAGAACTTTATGGTGAAGTGTATCACGCCAAAGAAAAGAAAATAATGGAGAGTGATGGCTTAGAAAGATATGACTACAAATTTGAAGAAGAGATAGTAAATATAATAAAAAACAATCTAGAAATAATAAATAAAAATAAACCAACTACCAATAAAAATGCTGCTGGATATAACATGTGGGATGTGTACGATTCAGAAAAGAATACTTTTAATCTAACTCCACTTTTTATAGGAGCGCAGGGGACACTAGGTATAGTTACAGAAGCAAAAATAAAAATAAAAAATATTTTAAAATTTGAGTGTATGCTTATTATACCGCTTAGTAACATACATGAATTACCAAGTGTAGTTAAGGAAGCAGTGAGTGGTGGCGCCACTAGTGTTGAATGTTTTGATCATGAGACTTATGAATTAGCTAAAATACACATGGCTCAAGATTCAAAACTAGCAAATTACGCTAATAATAAAAAAATAGTTATATTTGCAGAATTCTGCAATGATAAAATATCTGTAAATAAAAATAAAATAAATCTATTAAAAAATAATTTACATAAATTAGGAATAAATAGTTACTTGACAGAAAATATAGAAGAGAGCCAGGCTTATTGGAACATAAGGAGAGCAAGCTTTAAATTACTAAGAGACTTTGCTCCAAAGGGATACAAAGCGATACCAATCATAGAGGATACTATTATTTCACTCGAACATTATGACAACTACTT
This sequence comes from bacterium, assembly GCA_043771335.1. GTDB lineage: Bacteria > Patescibacteriota > Minisyncoccia > Phycocordibacterales > UBA5272 > JAUPVO01. The sequence continues at coordinate 50,731 of JAYVHM010000001.1, forward strand.
AAAAGAGTTGCTTGAAATACTTTACAAATATGACATGCGTTATACTTATGCTGGACATATCGGAGATGGATCCATAAGACTAATACCACTTATAAGAAAAGACCAAACAGGAGCAAAAGAGGATATTTTAAATATGGCCGACGAAGTATACACACTAGTCAAAAAATACAATGGTAGTATTAGCTGTGATCACAATGATGGACTCGCTCGCACTTATGCACTAAGCATGCAGTATGACGAGGAAATACTACATATATTCAAAGATATAAAATCTATTTTAGATTATAATAACATACTTAACCCGGGCAAGAAAATCACTCATTGTAAAAATTACAATAATAATAGAGAAGCAAGGGAGTATGTATTAAAAAATATTTATCTAGCTTAGTGAGGATGCGTGTGAATATTTTTTTCATTACTAGAAACCAAATATACAGCAATTACTGTTGTCAGTGGTATAGCCAATAATAACCCTACAGAGCCGATAAGTGATCTAAATATTTCTGTAGCTATTATTTCTTTATTTAATAAAAATACTGGGTCTAATTTACTAGTATACATGAGTAAGAGTAACGGTAAGGCAGAACCAACATAAGCAAGGACAAGGGTATTAATCATAGCCCCAGCATGATCTGACCCTACACGCATAGCTCTTTTATAATATTCTGCGTTACTTAAATTTTTATTTGCATGTTTTAACTCAGCCACTATTCCTGCTTGAGTTATAGCACCATCATCCACCACACCTATTACTCCTATTATTATGCTAGCTATTACCAGAAGTGGGAAATTAATAATTCCTTCTGTATTAAAATATAAATAAGAGCTTGTCTCATCTACAAATCCAGTTATATTTGCATTAATAATAGTTAGATAAGAAATAATTATAGTTATAAAAATAGAAATAGAGCAACCAAGCAATGCAGAATGTGTTACTCTATTATTACCATGAGTTAAAAACATAACGGAAAACAATAAACAAATAGAAATAAAACTTGCAACCAGTACTGGATTGTATCCTTTTAAAGTTAATGGGAGTAGTATAAAAAATATAATACCAAGTGAGACCAGAAGTGAAGATAGAGCTCTAAGACCTTTTTTTCCAAATACAACAACTATGACAGATATAAATAAAAATAAAGTTATTAAAATAGAATTATATTTTACAGATTCTCCAAGATTATAATAAATAGAACCATCTATTTCTTTTATTTCCTCTAAAAAAACTCTATCTCCTATCTCAAAAGCATATCCATTTGAGTATGTGTTTATTATTTTACCGATATTTTCACCTTCTAATATTTCAACTTCATAATTTGGGAAAAGTACTTCAGTATTAGTGCTATTAATTATTTTTACTACTTCTGATTTATAATTATTAACTTCTGGTAAAATTATTTTAACTTCATTTTTATTCATATATTTTAAGCACAGGACTTACAAAGTCCGTAAATATCTACAGAAGGGCTTGTGTTGACAGTAGAAAATTTTTTACTTTTCTTTACTAATTTTTTCAAAGACTCTTCAAAATAGCTGGCATTTATTTTCTCCATAATCTCACAGTTATTACAAATAATTTTATGTACTACTTCATCGCTAGTCATCTCATAATGAGCATGACCGTGGTTATAGTCAAAACGAGATATAATTCCTGATTCTTCTAATGATGTCAGGTTACGATAGACAGTGGCCTGATCTATATCATATCTTTTCTTTAAATCCTCTATTAATTTATGTACAGCTACTGGTGACTTGGATTTTGAGACTCGAGTTAACACAGCTAATCTGTGTTCAGTTAATTTTAAATCAGATTCTTTTATTAGACTTACCAATTCTGTTTCTGTGTATTTCATATATTTTATAATTTTAATTATGTTTTCTATGAATATTAAAGGTTTTTAAAAGTAATCTTATGACAATTGCAAATAAAGAAGCTAAGGCCACAGCTTCTAAAACTTCATGGTATTTTTCATTTATTTCTGTGCCTATATAATAAAAAATAAATGCAGAAATAGGCAAGCCCACTTGTGTATAAACTAAATATTTTATACTCTTTAAGAAAGTTTTTACTTCAGATATTATAATTAAATATGTTCCAAATATCTTAGGCAGTTCATGACCAAAAACAGATAAAAGTGTTCCCACTCCCAAGCTAGGATTAACATAAAAGGCAAAACCTATGATCGCTCCGTCTAAAAGAGAATGAATAAACTCTGTAAATATTAAAGCTTTTAACTCTTTCTTATGAGTGTGATTATGCGTAAAGTAAGTAATAAACAAGTAGACAAATATAAAGGAGAAGAAAACAATAATAAAACTTATTTTATTAAAATCATTTGAATGCTCAAGTAATGAATCATAAAGTCCAAAACCAATAAACATAGACCCCAGTATTAGTGTAAAAGTTTGTATTTCTTTTTGATAATTTATAAAAAAGTTTTTCATGAATTTATTGTATATTTATACAAAATATATCACAAATGCAAATAACTTGCAACTAGACAATAATTATGTTACTCTATGAAAAATGAAAGATTTAAAGATATTCCACAAAATATTAAACTTAAAATCCTTAAAACCTTCAAAAGAAACGAATGAGGCTTTTTCAGAATTAGTAAGATATTCTGAAAATAGCTTTAATAAAGTTAATCTAAATGAGTTAGAAATATTTAAACTTAGAAAACTTTCTTCTGAAGCAGAGTATGAGATGGAAGTACACTGGGCAGATAAAATAATAAAATCTAAAAACCCAAATGATGAACTTAAAAAGTTTTGGTATTATAAAAATTATGAAGATCTTGTAACTTTAGAACATATAAATATAATAAGTATAAATAAAAAAGTAAAGAAAGTTTTATTTGTAGGTGGTGGTCCATTACCACTAACAGCAATAGTATTAGCTACAAAATATAATAAAGATTGTATTGTACTAGAAAAAGATGAATTAAGTTTTTTAAAATCTTCTGAACTAATATCAAAATTAAAATTGGATAAACAGATAAAAATTATAAATATAAAAGCAGAAAATTATAACGCTTACAATGAGTATGATTTAATTTACTTAGCAGCTCTGGTTGGGGAAAATGAAAAATCAAAGACTAAGACAGTCAATTATATCTACAAACGACTATGTAACAAAAGTTTATTTTTATGTAGATCGTCTCACGGAAGTAGAAAGATAATCTATAACCCTATTAATAAAAATATATTCAAAAAACTAAAACCCTTATTAGAAGTCAGGCCATATAGCTCCATAATTAATTCTTTTTTTATCTTGCAAAAAAATTAAAAAAGTTGTAAGATAAAAAATATGCTCCTTCGATAAATTAAAAATTAGAAAGTAAAATATGAAAAATGTAGAATTAGAAAGATTATTAAGTTACACAGAAACAGAAGTTAATTCTTTGCTTTTATCTTATGCCGAATATAAAGAACTTTCTAAACAAATAGATTTAGGTCAAGTTGAAAATAAATCTAAACCTAGTTTTTCTTTTTTTAAAAATATAGGAAAAATGCAAAACTTGGACCCATTGACTGATGCTAAAAAAGAATTAAATAAAATCGGTGAGGATATGAAGTTTCAAAATCCCTTGATTTGGCTAACATACAAAGATGTTGCTTATAAAAATGAACCAGGCAAGGCCTTAAATACATTAAGAGACCTAAGAGAGCATTGTAAAGTAGACGGCATTTGTTTTAGAAGATTTGATGCTATTAATTCTTATTTAAGATCTAAACATAACGGACTAGACTTGAACTCTGATTATTTTCTTGCGGCCGAGACTAGACTTGAAATTCTAGAAAAAGATTCTAGATTCATACAGATGTGCCTAGATAAAGAATTCATTAGCTGTTGGCATTCTAATGAAAATGACAGATCAGGGAAATGGAAGAATTACAAGATATCTGCTTAGAGAATACCACCAAGAATCACAGCGCTCTTATCGTAGACAACAATACTTTGCCCAGATACGGCAAAAAAGTTTTCTGCAATAGGGGTGATTTTTATTTGCACACTATTATCTTTATCATTTATAGACTTTGTTATATTTAATTTTATCTCATATTTTTCACCCCTATATTTTGTCATGCAAGTATATATTTTGTTTTCATATATTTTATTTAAATCCACAAAACAATTTACATCTTTTATAGTAACAATTTTTTCAGGGTTATTTTTATTAGATTCAAAGATTTTGTTTTCGTTTTGAGTTACATATAATATATTTTGCTCAAAATCTTTTTTATATACAAAATATGGTAGAAAACTATTGTTTATCTCTTTTTTACTTTCTAGAAAATTATTAAAATTAGCATCTACGTTATTTTTCTTTATCACGTTAAATCCATGTCTTTCACCAATTGTATATAATATAACTCCGTCATGAGTCCCTATTATTTCTCCTGTTTCATTACACACATCACCATTTTTTGGATTCAATTCCTTTATTAAAAAGTCCTTCATGCTAATATCACCCAACATGCATATACCCATGCTTTCTTTTTTATCTGCAACATACAGATTATTATCTGTAGCTATTTTTCTAACTTCAGATTTTTCTAGGTCAGCAAGTGGGAATAATATATCTTTTAAATTTTCTTTTTTAATTTGATATAAAAAATATGTCTGATCTTTATTTATATCCTTAGGAATACATAAAAAATTATTTTTAATATTTGCATAGTGACCAGTAGCAATAATTGCTCCATTCTCTTTTGCATAATTTAAAAATCCATCGAATTTTATATATTTATTACACATAATATCGGGGTTAGGGGTGTTATTTTTTGCGTATTCACTAAGCATATAATCTATAACATTATCTTTATACTCTTTCTCAAGATCAAGTGTTCTAAATGGAATATCAAGCTGCGCACATATACGCATAGCATCTAATCTGTCATTTTTCCAGGTGCATTCTATATAATCTGGTTGCCAAGTCTTTATAAATACGCCAGTCACATCATATCCGTCCTTTTTGAGTAAGTATGCAGATACAGCACTATCAACACCACCAGAGAGTCCAACATAGACTTTTTTATTTCTTTTTTTATTAAAGAAGTTTAACATTTATTTATAATAACACATATTTTCAAATACATAAAGGTATAATTTAAAACTTTTATGTTATAATTTAAATAAGAAAAAATATGAGCTTATATCAAAAATACAGACCACAAACTTTTAGTGATGTGTCAGGGCACAGTGACAATATTACTATGCTAGAGAATATTATAAAAAGTAGTGCTGCAGGGGAAAAAATACCTCATGCATACATATTCTCAGGTAGTCATGGTATAGGGAAAACTACGCTCGCTAGAATATTTGCTCGTGACCTAAAAACAGATGAGGCAGATATCTATGAATTAGACGCGGCTAGTACAAGTAAGAAAATAGATGACATGCGTAAGATGATAGAGAGTGTGCATACATTACCGATAATTTCAAAATACAAAGTATATATTTTAGATGAGGCGCACATGCTAACACCAGAGAGTAGTAATGCATTCTTAAAAACATTAGAAGAGCCACCAACTCATGTCATATTCATACTTTGTACCACTAACCCAGAAAAAATATTAAGTACAGTCAGGTCCAGATGTAATATAATAAAGTTAGTCTCTCCAACTAATGAAGAGATAGTTAATAGATTATCAGAAATATCTAAGAAAGAAAAAATAATTCTGAGTGAAAACAAAGAAGAGGCAAAAAAGATATTAGAATTAATAGCAAAAAATAGTAACTCATCGTATAGAGATAGTATTACCAATCTTGAAAAGGTGATACATACTTTTGGTGATGATATTAATTTGCAAAATGTAGAGAAGCTGTTTGGTAAAACTGACCATGAGAATTATATGGAAATCATAGACCTGCTTTCTAATAATATTGAGAACAAGAAAATAGCTGAAATAATAAAATTCGTTAGTAAAAATTATAAAGATTTTTCATATAATACTTTTTTAGAGATAATCAGAAATAAGATAATAGAGGAGGGTGGCGAATCTGGATTCTATACTTTTAAAAATTTATTATACTTTTTAGAAAAAGAAAACACTTACAAAAATTCTCAAGACAAGTTTTCGGCCTTACTTGCTATATTTGGGAATATGTAGTAGTATTTATTTTGACATAATAGATCGTTCTATTGTGTCCTGCTGAGCGATCGGCGGGCTAGCAGGCAACTGCTTTCACCTTGTACTTTTTATTGGAGAATCATTATGAATCAGAAAGTTTTAGTTTTAGATCATGTAGCGTATGACGTAGATGTGTATGGTAGTCCTAAGGTTATATTTAAAAGAGATATGCCCGGCAACTTCATCTCTAACTTTTCATATAGCCAAAATTCTTTAGATGTTAAAAATAATCTAGACAAATTTATTGAGAGAATCTCAAAACTACTATTAAAAGCATGCTTGGAGAATCCAGAATTAACAAAACGTTATCTGGGTAGGGGTAAGATAGGTATAAATGAAAAGGGTGGTTCTGCCATAGAATTATTTACCTGTCTGCAAAAAGATGATACATATGTTTTCACTTCAGAGATATTTGGAGTTGAGGTGAATATGACAGACACGGGTAAAAATTTTATATTTTCCGCACTCAGCTATAACTCTAATGATAAGCACGAGATACTACAAGGCCTACTAGAAGAGGTAAACCCACTATGGAAATCATTCACAAAAGAAATCACTATCGGAGTAAAGCATATAGATTTTACTAATGAAAAAAATGATTTATATGGTTATTCTCCTCATAAGATAGCTACTAGTATTCTAAAATACCTACCAATCACAGATAACTACGTAGGTTTTGGATTATCTGCAGAAGGTGTTATGAATTCATTCCACTCAATGGACAACGATGGTTTGCTCATATTTAACGTGTATGGAATTGATGTGTTTTTTCGTCTTAACATACAAGGTAGTCTAGAGATCAGTAGACAGGCTACAGCAGTTAAGGTTTTAGATGATAAGATCTTAATGCGGCAAGCAACTCCTATGGCTGAGCTAATTATACGATCATCTTTTACACCTTTTCACCTATCGAATCAAAGTTTTGATTATGCAGATGAGCAAAATAATATGAATCGAGTAGCCAGGATAATTCACTTAGGATTATCCCAGTGGGCAGAGGGTGATTTTGAAAGGTTAGGAAAAGATATAGAATAACCAAAGTAATGCTCTCAAGGGCGATTCCTAAGAATCGCCTTTTTATTTTACCAAAATACACATCAAGCTTTGAAAAAAGTCGCTTTTGTGCTATAATATTCGTATTAAATTATCTTTTAATTAAACAATAAACAACAAATATATGACAACAGAAGGAGCATTATACATAGCAAAATCAATTACAATATTAGGAATGTTAGCGACAGCATTAGGTCAAGGATACCTTATAGGTAAAGCTTTTGAGGCTATTGGCCGTAATCCAGAGATAGAAGCATCAATCTTCTCTAAAATGATTGTGGGTGTAGCGATGACTGAGACGACTGCTATTTTTGCATTCGTAGCATTCTTCTTACTTGGTTAATCTGTAAAAATATAATTTTATGGATTTCATTTTATCAGTATTACACTCTATAGGTTTCAATTGGCATGTTGCACTTGCTAATTTTGTTAATTTCTTAATTATACTTTTTATTTTAAACAAATTTGTATTTAAAAAAATAATAAAAACCATAGACAATAGAGATAGTATTATCAAAAGAGGCTTAGAAGATGCGAGTCAAGCTGAAACCAATTTAAAAAAGGCTAATGAGCTAGGTGAAAATATTATTGTCGAAGCAAAAGCAAAAGCAGAAGCAGATATAAGAAATAAAATAGACCATGCAAATGCTGAGGCACTGAGTATTGTTAATCATTCTAAGGATCACATAGAGAATCTTAAAAACACTTTGACTAATAAAATACAAAATGCTGAAAATGATGTGAATGAGAACTTTGCAAAGATAGCACCAACTCTATTAGTTAAGATGTTTAAAGAAACTTTATCTAAAAACTTGGATGAAAAAACTAATGACCAGCTAGTTTCGGCCTTGATAAAATAATTACAAATTATGAATAGTTTAAAATTAGCAAGATTATTAATAGAAAAAAATGAAAGCAAAGATGGTCTTGTTAATTTTTTAAAGGTTTTAGATAAGAACAAATTAAATTATATATTACCAAATATATTAGAAAGCTTGAAAAAGATAGATAGTAAAGAAAAGGCAGAAAATCAAGAAATAATAATCAGCTCATATGCGTTAGAAAAAAAGACAAAAGACAACTTAAAAGAAAAATATAAGTTAAACAATCCAGAAAACAGAGAAGATAAGAGTATAATAACTGGATTCAAAATATATACCAAAGATAAAATAGTCGACGCAAGCCTAAGCACAATATTAAAAAAGTTTACAAAATAAAAAATAAAATCATGTCAATACAAAAAATACAAAATGAAATAGAGAAGATGATAGGTGCTATGGACCTAAATATAGAAACAAAATCAGCAGGGCATGTTGGTAAAGTTTCTGATGGTATAGCTACTGTTTATGGTCTGACCGATGTAGAGTCTATGGAAATGCTTGATTTTGAATCTGGCGCGCGCGGTATAGCTTTTAATCTTGAGATTGATAGTGTTGGTGTGGTTATTATTGATGGTTTTGATAAAGTAAAAGAAGGTGAGAGAGTAATGAGAACAAATCAAATACTCTCTATTCCAGTTAGTGACGAAGTCATAGGGCGTGTAGTAGACCCATTAATGAAAGTGTTAGATGGTAAATCAGAAATAAAAGCAAAAACATTTCAAAATATAGAACGTGTTGCCCCTGGTGTTATGACTCGCGAGCCAGTAACGGTCCCTATGCAGACAGGAATAAAAGCAATAGATGCGATGATACCAGTAGGGCGTGGCCAACGTGAACTTATAATCGGCGACAGACAGACAGGTAAGACTACTATTGCTATCGATACTATTGTTAATCAAAAAGGTAACGGAGTGATTTGTGTCTATGTTGCCATAGGTCAAAAAGAAAGTAAAATAGCTCAAATAGTAGAAACACTAAAAGCAAATGGTGCCATGGATTACACGTGTGTAGTACTAGCTGGTGTCTCGCAAGGTGCCACAAAATCATACTTAGCACCATACACAGGAGCAGCAATAGCAGAATATTTTATGGGTCAAGGAAAAGACGTATTAGTTATTTACGACGACCTATCAAAACACGCTGTAGCTTATCGTGAGATGTCATTACTGTTAAAGCGTGCACCAGGACGTGAAGCTTATCCGGGAGACGTGTTTTATTTACATTCAAGATTACTGGAAAGAGCTTGTAGGCTAAATGCCGAGAATGGTGGTGGATCAATCACTGCATTACCTATTATAGAGACTCAGGCAGGTGACATATCAGCATACATACCGACAAATGTGATATCAATCACTGACGGACAAATCTTTACGGACTCTGGACTATTCTACAAAGGTGTACGTCCAGCTGTTGATGTAGGATTGTCAGTGTCACGTGTTGGTGGTGCAGCACAATCAAAACCAATGAAGAAAAATGCAGGTATGATGAAGTTATCCCTTGCTCAATATCGTGAACTTGAGAGCTTCTCTCAATTCGACTCAGATCTAGACCCAAAAACAAAAGAAACTATAGAGCGTGGAAAAAGGACTGTAGAAATATTAAAACAGGTTAATGGAAATCCAATGAGTGTAGGGCAGCAAGTAGCTTCTATCTATGCAGTTAATAATGGTTTTGTGGATAAGGTTGAAGTTAAAAATGTGGTAGACTTTGAGAATAAAATGCAAACAAAATTAACTAAATACCATCATGACCTAGAAGCTAACCTTTCTAAAAACTGGTCACCAGAAATAGAATCAGAGCTAAAAGATTTTCTAAGCACTTTTGTAAATGAATACAAAGCATAAAATTTTGAGTGATTAGTTTTTAAAATAAAAAATATTTATGAACACAAAAGTTATTAAAGGTAAGATAAAATCAACAGGCAGTATAAAAAAAATCACCAGAACAATGGAGATGGTTTCTGTTGCTAAAATGAAAAAAGCTGTATCAATGGCTGATGGTTATAAATCTTTTGGCATTGAAGCCAAAAAAATAATAAATATTTTAGGTGATCAGCGAGAAAAACATATATTATCTTCAGAAAAGAATAACCTTAAGATAAAAAATACATTAATCATATTAATAGCTGGACAAAAAGGTCTTTGCGGTGGGTATAATTCTAATCTTTACAGATATATATATAAGAATTATGCTCTAGAAAAAAGTAATTTAAGATTTATAACCATAGGCAAATACGGAGAGAAAATAGCAAAAAAGTTCGACACTAATAGTGGAACTGAAAGAGAGGGCAATAATATAGTCGCTGCTTTTTCTGGTAAAGATTTTCTGTCTGCTGACTCCCGAGTGATAATAAAAAAGATAATCTCAGAATTCAAAGAAGATAAATATAAACAAGTTAAATTAATTTATACTGATTTTACAAATGTGAATACGCAAAATGTTGCCGAGAATGTAATGTTGCCTTTTTCTAAAAAAACTATTATCGACCCAGAAAACAAAGAAAGTATATTCAAGGAAAATAAAATTGCTGATGATTTAGAATATACTTTTGAGCCAAATATCTCTGAGGTGTTTGAGTATGCAGTAAAAGTTTTACTAGAAAATATTATATTAGGAAGTGTGATGAGGGCGAGAGCAGCTGAGCACGCAGCGCGCATGATGGCTATGAAAACCGCAACAGACAATGCTGGTGAGATGTTAAAAGAACTTAAAACCTATTTTAATAAAGCTCGCCAAGCAGCAATCACTCAAGAAATAGCTGAAATATCCTCAGGAGCTATGGCAAGTGCCAAATAAATCTGTGTTATAATATAGACAAGAATACATGCAAGAAGATTTTGATAAAAAAAATTTTGAATCTAGGATTTTAGATATAGAAAATGAAATGCAAAATGCAGAGTTTTGGATAGATAAATTATCAGCCCAAGAAAAGATAAAAGAATTAAAAACTTTAAAATTAAAAGTTGGTGGTGAAAAAATCTTAGAAGAGGGTGGGGCAATACTCAATATAATTTCTGGAGCTGGCGGTGACGATAGTGAAGACTGGGCATTTTTACTTTTTGAAATGTATAGAAAATACTCTGAAAAAAATAATTGGACATTAACTATATTACACGCGCATAATAATGAGCACGGTGGTGTTAAAAATATAACAGCAGAGATTAATGGTAAAAATGTATATAGCTCACTTAAAAATGAATCTGGAGTTCATAGACTAGTCAGAATATCACCTTTCAACTCAAATGCAAAAAGACATACTAGTTTCGCCATGGCAGAAGTTTTACCGATAGTTGGTGACGACATAGAGATAAATCTTAAACCAGAAGAGATAGAAATCACTACCCAAAAAGCCAGTGGCCCAGGAGGGCAGAATGTAAACAAGCGAGAGACTGCAGTGCGTATAGTTCATATTGAGACCGGTATAAGCGTGCATGTCGCAGAAGAAAGGTCTCAAGAAGCTAATCGTGAAAAAGCATTAAAACTCATCAAAGCAAAGCTTTACAAATTAGAACAAGAGAAAGTAAAAGCAGAAAAAGAGGGTAGAATGATTAGTAAAACTACCGAAATAGAGTGGGGGAACCAGATACGTAACTATGTTATGCACCCATATAAATTAGTTAAGGATTTGCGAACAGGAGTAGAAACTAGTGATATATCCAGTGTTCTCTCTGGGGACATAGAAGCTTTCATTGTAGCAGAAAGTGCGTTATAATTAGAATATAAATATGCTTTACTTCGAAAATGTAACAAAGGAATACTTAGGGAAAAAGATACTAGATGGAATCAATATAAATATAGAAAAAGGCGAACTTGTTAGTATAGTAGGACATTCTGGTGCAGGTAAAACTTCTCTTATAAAATTATTATTAGCTGAAGAAAAGCCGACACATGGTAAAGTCTCTTTTCATTCTACATCTATACACACTTTAAAAGGCAGACTACTGAATGACTACAGAAGAAAAATAGGTGTAGTCTTTCAAGATTTTAGATTATTACCTAATAGAACAGCATATGAAAATATAGCCTTCGCAATGGAAGCAGCAGGGAAGAGCGACGCAGAGATAAAATCTGATGTTCCTCATGTTTTAGATCTTGTGGACCTTAAGGACAAGCTGCATCATTTTCCACATCAAATGTCAGGAGGAGAAAAACAACGTGTAGCTATAGCACGCGCAATAGTTAACAGGCCTGATATAATAATCGCTGATGAGCCGACAGGTAATCTAGACCCTGTTAATACTTATGATATAGTTCAAATATTTAAAAAAATAAATGACTTGGGAACCACTGTCATACTAACTACTCACAACAAGGGTGTGATAGATAATTTAGGTAAGAGAGTAATTACTATGGATGGTGGTAAAGTCTCTCGTGATGATAAAAATGGCAAATATGTCATTTAGAAAAAAATAATTAAAAAATATATGCAACTTTTCAAAAGAATAATCACAGCAGGTTTCAATGGTTTTTACAGAAATAGAACCATATCTATTTCTTCTATTTTTATATTAGTAGTTACTCTTTCTATAATAGCTAGTATACTTATGTTCAGGGATGTTTTCAATAACTCTATAACACAAATAAAAACTAAGGTCGACATTAGTATATATCTTAAAAATGACACTACTGATGCATCTATAATTTCTATAAAGCAAAAGTTACAGGGCATATCAACAGTAAAAGATGTTAACTTTGTCTCAAAAGATGAGACTTTAGAAAAATTTAAAGAGCAATATAAAAATGATACCGCAACTATAAAAGCTTTAGATGAAGTTGGAGTTAATCCATTTGGGGCCAGCTTCCAAGTTATAGCAAAAGACACAACTGATTACAATAACATAATGAAGAAAATAGAGACAGAGAATTACTTGGGAGATGACACAAAAGACATAGACAAGATAAACTACGTAGACATAAAAGATAGTATAGAAAAATTAAATAGCTTAATAACTTGGTTCAATACTTTTGGTATAACGATGATTACAATCTTCATAATAATGTCTCTTATGATTGTATATAATACAATAAGGTTGGCCATATTTACTTTCAAAGATGAGATCTCAGTCATGAAGCTTGTTGGTGCCAGTGACATGTATATACGTGGTCCATTTATAGTTGAATCAATTCTTTACGGTGCAATAGCTTCACTCATAACTACGATTATTTTTTATCCCATAACAAAGTATGTTACAAATAAAACTTTGGACTTTTTTGGAGGATATAGTATACACGCATATTACCTGGATAACATAGCATTGATATTTGTAACTCTATTTATATCTGGAACTTTAGTGGCTATTATATCTTCTGTGCTTGCAGTTAGAAAATATTTGAGTGTTTAAAAAATAAAAAGGTAAAATATTAGACAAATAAAAAAGCGACATAAATATGTCGCTTTTTAATAACTCTTTTAAGAGTTATTACTTTACAAGTGAGATTACGGTGCAGTGTGTACCTATTTCATACATAGATACTGGACACTGAGTTTTTCCTAGAAAGTCTATTTTATTACTAAAATAAATGTTCCAGCTCAAAACAGTGTTGTAGAAAAAGACATGTGCATTTTTTGTGTACAGCACATAACATATAGATGGCATACCTTCTTTCTTTTTTTCAACTAGTCCTTGGCGGATCAGTGAAGCTATGATTTCTAGTATCTCAGCCGGCCTAAGAAAAGCATGTTTTTGGAACTCAGCTTCATCAGATATGTAACCATCTCTAGTAAGCGGATGTAAATTTAATTTTACTTCACCAGATAAAAATTTGCTATTAACAGCAATATTTTTTGTTACCGGAGCATCTGTCCAAATCAACTCTTTGTTGCCGCAACTTTTTTGAACTTCAACATATTTGTCGCTAATAAAAAAATGCGAGGTTGGATATTTGTTATTGTCTATGTTAACGGTGACAGACATAGGATCTTTGAAAAGACTACTCATTTTTGTAACTCCTATTATTAAATGTACAGAAGACTAAAAACAGAATTGTAATTAATCTATATTAAATATAATATACTATTTATATACTTTTGTCAAGTATTTTACTTGTATGCTAAAAATAAGAAATAAAAATAGGGTGGAGTAAAGCTTTGGGGGAAAATAATCAAATATACAATCTTAACGTCTTGTATATTATAAAATAAATATAAACAAAAGAGTAGAGGGATGAGTCTCTAAGTTGTAGATAGAGTGTATCATATTTAAGTATCTCCTGATCTTTGTTTTAAAAGCTTTAATCTATACCTGTTGTCGCACAATATATCTTTTGCGACTATCTATACTATAAATATAAAGCAACTTAAGGAGGCTTTAGCTCGTATTAGTTTACCTAGACACTTTAGATTCTTCCATCTTTAGTGTACAGCTTTGTGTAACTTATAAGCTCCGTAGATTACGCTTAATATGAATATTAATATCAATCCTAGAGCAAAAGTTTTTAATTCAATTCTTATCATTTTATTTTTTATTTTAAATCTCCATAAAGGAATTTTTCCCATAATTTCCCCCCCATAGACTTACCTAAAATAAATGCTACTAGTATGGCGATTATTAATTGTATGTAGCTAATTGTTATCATGATAATATTATACTATATTTTTTAAAAATAACTAAGTGGGTTAAGATAAGCGTTACGAGGTGCTATCGGTATACGCATATATGTGCCACATGATTTTGATTTGTATTCTGTTGGACCAGCTACATGCACACCTTGAGTAGCATAAACGGTAAAGTGTAAATGTGGACCTGTGCTATATCCAGTATTGCCACTAAGACCTATTTTTTGTCCTGAGGAGACAGTCTGACCTTCTGACACTGCAAAACTTGACATATGAGCATAAAGTGTTGCCAGACCATTAGTGTGCTTTATAAGTATCCATTTACCGTAAGAAGCCCCTCGGCAACTAGCGTCACTATCGTCTACACCCACAACAACACCATCTGCAGCCGCATAGAGCGGTGTTCCTAATGGTATAGCAAAATCTATACCATTATGTCCTGCCCCATTATATACTTGTGGATTTTTTGTTGAAAAGGATGTGTTTCCAAAATACTGAGTTATATTAACTTTTTTAACAGGGTAACTAAGTATACCATTACCTGTTTTTGGTAAAAGATTAACATCTACTATGGCTTTTAATTTTGACTCAAAATCTAAAGTTTCTTTTTCTAAAGCATCTTTTATTTTTTTTCTTTCTGCTAATTTCTTTTTATATACCTCTTCTTTTGATTTTGTTTCTTTCAAAAGTCTATCATTCTCTACCCTGGTCTGTTCTACTAACTTTTTTTTATCACTCAATTCTTCTTTTTGCTCTTTCAAGGTAGTATATTTATCTTCATACACTACTTTATTTTTCTCTAAAAACCCTTTTATTTCTTTTATATCTGTTGTTGATTTTTGTAGGGTATTTTTAAGACTTTCAATATTATTTATTTGAGTTGATATATCACTCAAGCTTTTCTTGCTAAAAAAAGTCAAAATATAATTATCTTGATTTTTAAAATATCTAATTTCTTTTAATGATGTTATGACCCCTTCTTTTAAATTCTCAAGCTTCTGATTCGAAACTTTTATCTTGTCAGTGACTTCATATATATCATACTCTGTATTCTTTATTTTTAAATTCGCTGAATCTATTTCTAAATTAAGATTCTTTTTCCTTCCCTCAAGTATACTCAAAGCTTGTTTTAGTGTTCCTGCTTCCCCTTTTGTATTTGCTATTTTTGTATTATATTCATTAATTTCTTTTTCCAAAGAATCTAATTTTGTTTTATTTTCTTGTATTTGTTTTGCTAGATCTTCTTTTGTATCCGCATTAGAAATAAAAATAGGAGTTGACAATATAGCTACGGACAAAAAAACTACTGCCGGTAATTTTAAGAAAAAAGAGCTATATTTTTTATGAATCTTATTTTTAATTATCTGTGAGAGTAACATATTTCGATTATCTCATTTGCTATTATTTCTCCTGCATTTTTATTAGATATATTCTTACAAGCATTTACCATTTTTTTATATTCTTCTTTGTTATCTACAATATCAGAAATCAAGCTAAGTAAAAGATTTGGAGATAAGTTATTTTCATTTATGGTGTGAGACATTCCTTTTCTATAGAAAACATTAGCGTTACTCGTCTGATCCCTGCTAACCTGTTCTGAGATTGGTATAACAATAGAAGGTAACTGCCAAGAAGCTATCTCAAACAAGCTACTCCCTGCCCTAGTTACAACAATATCAACCGAAGGGTATATTTTTGAAAAGTCTAGACTACCATAAGCAGCATAAGCTTCGGCATTATAGTCTTTTAAAATAACACTTGTTCTAGATTTTATATCTTCCAAATTATCGTCACCTACTTGATGAATGAGATTATATCTGCCAAGTATCTGTGGTAAAATAGCTAAAATAGCATCATTGATCTTAGAACTACCACTAGATCCTCCCATGACTAAAATATTTTTTCTAGGATTCTCATTATATGCTCTTTCAAAATCTGTCGGTGGTGTATACTTTTCTAATATTGGCTGACCGGTGTAAGCTATCTTATCTATATATTTAAAATATTTTATAGACTCTTCATAAGAAACAGCAATACGATAAGCAAATCTAGAAACAAGTAAAGATGCGCGACCAGGCACACTGTCACTATCATGCATGATGATTGGTATTCTTAAAATAAAAGCAGCAAAACAAGTAGGTAAGCTATCGTAGCCACCTTTTGAAAAAATAACATCTGGATAAATAAAAAGTAATTTGAAAAATGCTACAATAACACCAAAAGCCAGCTTAAATACATCTGTAAAATTAAGTAGAGAAAAATATAATCTGTTCTTACCACTAGGAATCCAAGAATATTTTATATTTTTAGAAGATAACATTTCCGAATAAGTATTTTTGGAAGAAAAATAATATTCTATAGGAAAAACTAATTTATTTTTATAAACTAATTTCCTAACCTGCTCTGATACTGCCATAAGCGGATAAAAATGTCCTCCTGTTCCACCGCCTGTATAGATTATTTTCATATATATTTTTTAGTTAATTGTAATAATAATCCCATTATAATAAAATTAGCGATAAGTGACGTTCCTCCTTGTGAGAAAAAAGGTAAAGTATCTCCTGACAATGGTATTATTTTCAACATAGAGCCGATATTAAGTAGGCTCTGAAAGAATAGTAATACAGCTGAACCTATTATAACATTTTTTATAAAAATGTCCTTAATGTAAATTGACTTCAACATAAGATTTACACATAAAAAACCAAATAACAAGACAACAATGACTGAACCAAAAAAACCAAACTCTTCTGAAAACACAGCGAAAACAGAGTCCCCTGCTGGTTCAGGTAGGTAGTGGAATTTTTGTATACTCTTTCCTAGACCTCTGCCAAAAATACCACCATTGCCAATAGCTATTAAGGCTTGATCTGCCTGATAAGATATACCCTTACTATTTCCTCCAATACCTGCGTAGTCATATATTCTATTTCTAACATAACTATTCATAGAAACATATAGCAATGCGACCAAAACACCTATACCCATAAAACTTAAAATATGAGTAATTTTACTTTTAGAAGTAAAGAAAATCACTGTAACTATGGAACCAATAACTATCAAAGTTCCGAGGTCTTTTTGTAAAAACATTGCTATGGCAACAGGACCCATTATAATAAAATATCCTATTAGAGCGTATTTTATTTCTCTAATTTTCCCATCATATTTTTTAAGATACCAAGCAGTTATAAGTACTGTAGAAATCTTTATTAGCTCAGCTGGCTGCAAAGAGAAGCCAAAAACATTTATCCATCTTGTAGAACCTCCATGAGCAATACCTACGCCAGGTAAAAAAACTAAAAAAGAAGATACTATGGTCAGTATATATATATAAGGTGATAGCCTGTATATATACACATAAGAAAAAATAAAAGAAATACACATCAAAATTATCCCTATAAGATAAGCATACATCTGGCTTTCAATCATTCCATAGAACTTAACTTCATTTCTATTTAAAATGCCGAGAGAAGCTGAAAAAAAGGCTATAGCTCCCAAAGAGATAATAGCTAAAAAAGGTAGTAAAATGCTTTTACTGATATAATCTATTTCTAATTTATCGTATATTTTTTCTAGCATAATTCTATAAAAAAGATAGCAACACTCCAGCTATGGCACAAAAATAAGCGACTATCCAGTATCTCATGGCTACTTTATAATTTGGCATTCCTTTTGCTTCAAAATGATGATGTATTGGAGCAACTAAAAATATTTTCTTACCTCTAAACTTTTTAGAAAGTAACTGTAATATTGTAGAAGCTACTGTTGCATATAATAAAAATCCTATTACTGGTAAATAAGCAATACCATCAGTTAAATAAGCAATTATAACTATAGTCAAAAGTAATGGAGTCATACCAGTCTCCATGTTGTAAAATTTGGCTGGTGGTATGTTGAACCATAGAAAAGCAAGTATACCAGACACGATAACAAAGCAAAGTGTAGCCATATCATACTGATCATGAGTTAAGGCTATTACTCCATAAGCACTGTATATCATCATCATAACCCCTCCAGAGAGTCCATCTACACCATCTATGATTCCTCCAGCATAAGTAGCTAACATAAATAAAACTAAAATAATGGCAAATACAGCTGGCGATAGAAACATTACACCAAAAAATGGCAAGTTAATGCTATTCATGTCTAACTTGCAAATAAACCAATACGCTACAAAAATAGAAACCAGAAAAACAAAAAATAATCTTACTTTTAAAGATAGTCCTCCACCTATATAGCTGCCAGCTTTTTTGAAATATTCCACAACAGATAAATCATCTATGGCCCCTAATACTCCACCAAATAATAAAGAAAATAATGGCAACCAAGTCTGAGACCTAGAAGTAAAGTCTAATTTATTAAATATTTCTATATTTGTAAACTTATCAAATGCGTAAAAAATAGATGCTGTGCTTAAAACACTTATCCAAATAATAAGACCACCCATGCGAGGGACTTTTACTTTTTCATCATTATGTAACATTGCTGTTATGGGAGCGTCTTTACCGTCAATAGACTTTGCAACATTTTTCTTTTTCCAAATCTGATTTTTAACCAACCATTTATGTATTGGAAAACTTATAAATATTCCTATTGCAAAAGTTATTGTGGATGGTAAAAGTATACTTAATAGATTTATTGGGTTCATATTTTTATTTTCTTTACTTATAATTATATCACTATTTTAGATAATAATTAAGAAGTAATTCAGTGTCTTTATATCTCCCTTCTTTTGTGGATCCCATCACTACGATAGCGAATCTAGACTCTTTTGTGATTTCATATATTGTAGCCAAGTTACCACCAGCTACGTCTGTAAATCCAGTTTTTGAACCCACAAGAAAAGGTATTTCACTCACAGCCTCATTAGTATTTTTAACTCCAGAGAATATTGCTCTTGTGGTATGACTTAATATTTCAGGATTCTTGCTATATAGAAGATCTATAAGCTTCACAACTGAAATAGCACTACCATAATTACTTGCTGTTATCTCTGCGCCACTCTCAAGATCTTCATCTGTGTCTAAGCCTGATGGATTAGTGTAAGTCATATTCAAAAGATTTTTGTTCGCCACTTCATTCATTTTTTTTATAAACTCTACACTATTTGGACAATTATCTGCTATGTTATTTGCACTTTCATTGTCTGATGCTATTAATAACTTGTCTAATTCCAACTTAAGCACGTCATTACAATTATCAAGAGCAATATATGCAGTCATTAATTTTGTAAGGCTAGCCAGTGGAAACTTTTCATTTTCTTTTTCTCCTAAAATTAATTTCTTATTAGTTAAGTCATAAATAATATAACTTTTAGCTAAGATATTTTTTCTTTCTAGTATTTTATTAGTCTCTGTATTTTTAATATTCTCTCCAAGAAATAACAAAGAGTTCTTTTTATAATCTTCTTCAAAAATATTTTCTCTAAAATTAAATCTGAACCTGTCTTTAAAATAAAAGAAAACAAAAGAAAAAAGCAAAGTAATAAGCAAGGTGCAAATTATAAGTTTTCTTTTCTCTATATTGTCTTTTTTTATCTTACGCATAATTTAAAATCTTTTTAGATTAACCATTCAGAGCTTCAGTTAATTTTGATTTCAGATTAGTGCTTATCTTTTCATAATCTTTCAAATCTTCATTGTTTGTAATCCCTAATATTTTAAAAGCTTCTAAAGTTAGAAAATACTTTTCTAAGATTTTTTTAACTAATCCTCTGGTCGACAAAGCTCTGAGTGTCTGTACAGACTGCACTCCGCGTATAAATGAAACTTCTTGAACTGTTGTCTCTTTCAAATAAGCGACGATAGTCAGAGTCTGTAATTGAGCAGGAGTGAGATCTTCCTCAATATGAACCTTAAAATAGGATTCTAATATATTTGCATAGTCTGACTTTGTTGTTAAGCTTAGAAACTTAGAACCAGTATTTTCACTCACAACTAATTCTAGACCTATACTCTCTAAGTTTTTTTTGATACTTGACAGTGTGCCTTCTATTATTTCTAATGTTACTTTGTTATCATTTATTTCAGATAATATCTTAGCAATAGTTGATGTCTCTAACCCTTCTCCGCTAGCAAATATTATATTTATTATCTTTTTTTCCATGTCCTCTGTTTTCATATGCTCTTATTTATTCTGATTTAATATTATTCTTATTACATTATACTATACTTTTTAATTTTATGTCTCCGTCATGCTCTTCTGCTCTTATTTTACCATGTCTGAGTAGTTCTAGGAGAGCTAAAAAACTAACTATAATATTCTTTTTTACCTCTTTTTCAGTGCCACCCATGCTTTTCGCAAAATCCTTCAAAGAAGTCACATTTTCTGATATTCTACTTATCATTTTCTCTATTACGTCTTCTAACTTTACAGCTTGACGCACTGCTACATTCTTCAGTCTCTCAAAATTAGGCATTTTAGCAAGAGTAAGTATTGCCACAGAAAAAATATTTTCAAAAGTCACTGAAATAGGTGTAAATATTTTTTCTGTTTTATATTTTACTTCCTCTCTGGTCAATAGAACATTTTTGCTCCATATTTCTTTTATATTCTCTTCTGCAATTTTTAATTCTTTGTGTAGTTCTAATTTTTTTTCAAGTGTATTTACTTCTTCTTTTTCATCACTAGTATATTCCATTTGAGGCAGTAGTGACTTTGCTTTTATAAGCATAAGAGTCGAAGCAACTTGAATGAATTGAGATATATCGAGTGGGTTTATAGTTTCTAAAGTTTTAACATAATTAATATATTCATCGGCTATCTGAGAAAGGGAGATTTCTGATATGGTTAATTTTCTGGATTCTATTAATTCCAATATCTTCGTATAAGGTCCTTCGAATCTACCTTGCTTTACCGCAAAAGTATTTTTATTAATATCTAAACTATTTGCACTTAAATGCATCTTGCTTAGATTTTGAAACTCTTCTAATGTCAGCTCTTGGTCTTGCATGATGTTATTTTGAGATATTTATATTTATAATAATTATAGCATAAAAAATAAAATGCGAATAAGAAATATTTCTTATTCGCATCTGAAGCCATTCTGGCGATAAATAGCATCAAACACTCAGAACGTATCGAAAACTGCTGGCTGTAACTGACTGCTGGCAAAACGTTCGAATTTGGCACCTTCACTCATATTTTTAACAAAATGAGCTGTATGAAAACGAAAACTTTTACTAAATACATGCGCATAATCTTGCATATTTCTAAGCCTAGAAAGCAATTTTAGATTACTTTTAATTTTAGATTTATCACAAGTTCCAAGAGTCATATGAAGGTCTATACTTGGACTATTTTGAGACTTCATGTGCTTATAATAATTACCTCGCTCTCTGATTATAGCCCCTTTCTGGTAACGATTAATAGTATTCATTCTAAGACATAAAGTATTTTTATGAAAATAAAAATCTTCAACCTTAAGAGGTACACCACCAGTAAAATTAAAAAATTCACTTATATTCGCATGCCACTTACCCCTATGTGCCCTAGTCATGACTTTTTCTTTTGTCATAATTACTGGAGCAAGTAATGTTACATGATCACGCAAGGAACTATCATTTACGCTAAAGCCTTCTAAGGTTTTACTTAGGGCTATTTTTAATATGTCTAATCTGGTCTGCTCTGTATTAAAAGGTATTAATACCAATACAGACTTAACCATTTCTATTTCTGGGAAAAGACAGGTTTGCTTTTGAACACATTCCATTTTTGACTCCTCATTAAAAGTTAAAAACAAATACTTTTTAATACTAGCATTTATATACACCTTTTGCAAAATATTAAGTGTTAAAATTTGATTTTTACTTGACTTTATATTTTAATTATGATATTGTGTAAGTTCGTGCATTTGTCTTAATTTTTAATTAAAATAAGTGTATTTTTAACCCCTAAAAAGGAAAAACATGTTCGTTTCTAAAAAAATCTTACTGGCTGTAGTTTCTGGTGCTTTGTTGCTGACTGCCTGCGGTGAGGAAGTTGCTGTAAAAAGTAAAAATCCTACTGCTTCTGGGCCAATAACAACAAACCTAACAGATAACAGCTCAGCTCAAGTAAAACAAACAATGATTACACAAGTATCAAAAAAACATACCGTCAAGAAAGGTGAGTTTTTAAATGCTATCGCAGGCCGTTATGGTGTCGAGCGCGAAGCGCTCATCTTAGAAAATGCTAAGATGTTGATCGATGAATACGAAGATGCTTGCGAGCGTGCTCATAAAAAAGCACATAAAAGCAAAAGTCTCTTTTGTAATGAAAATTACAAACGCTCATGGTCCAACACTTTGCTACCTGGCTGGAAAATAACAATTCCAGCAGCAGCGAGTACATCAACAGAAATGACCACTACGTTCGGCGCTGAAAAAGTTGCAGCGATTACAACTGCTGTATCTAGCCTGAGTGGTGACGACTCGCTTTCGGTCTTACTGGATGTCTCTGGGTCCATGGGATCAAAACGACAAATGGTCGCCCAATATGTCATGGATACACTAAAAGTAAGTGGTAAAAAATTTGCTGGACTGTATGTCTATTCAGCTGAAGTTCGTAGCATTAATAATGCCATCGATGCGCCTAGCTTACGCGAGGCATTAACAGCCTCCTACAGTTCATCTGTAGTTGGTGACACTTCAATTGAAAATACTCACAAAGCACTCAAATATGTTTTTGCTAATAAAAAAGCAACACATGTGCTAGTGATTAGCGATGAAGTTGGTAATGACTGGAACTGGTCTACGGTGAAAGACATGAAGAATATCATTGCTGTCTGTGTGTCAAATACTCAAGGCCAAGAACCTTGTAATGATAGCTTCAAAAAACTGTCAAAAGAAGCTACAAATTCTAAGTATATACAGTTGTAAGACTTAGTTAGAAAGATTCCCAGCTTTAAAGCCGAACTAATTAGTTCGGCTTTTTTTTATTACAAAAATTATAAAATATGCTATAATATACATAAGAAAATAAATTATAAATATATGGAAAAAGAAGGAAACAAAACAGCAAAAGATTTAGATAGTAAGTATTATGTAACAGTTGGAATGGAAGTGCATGCTGAACTGAAAACTAAAAGTAAAATGTGGTGTGCTTGTAAAAATGACCCATTTTTAAGTGAAGCAAATACTAATGTCTGCCCTGTATGTCTAGCTGAGCCTGGGGCATTACCTGTTGCTAATATTGAAGCTTTAAGATCTATAATAAAAGTTGGCCTCGCTGTTGATAGTGAGATAGCGAACTTTACTGAGTTTGACCGTAAGAATTATTTTTATCCTGACATGCCAAAAGCGTATCAGATAACACAATTTAAATACCCTGTTGTATCTGGTGGTAAGCTTGCCGGTATTGATTTGACTCGTATACACATGGAAGAAGACACAGCAAAGAGCGATCATGAAAAAGGATTATATACGCTAATTGATTTTAATCGTGCTGGTGTACCATTAATGGAGTTAGTAACAGAAGCTATTACTTATAATTCAAAAGAGGAGGCAGCAAAAGCCAGCGCTAACTTTGGAAAAGAATATCAGAGACTACTACGCACTCTAGGGGTCAGTGATGCCGATATGGAAAAAGGACAGTTGAGATTAGAGGCTAATATTTCTATAACAAAAGATCCAAAAGTTTTTGGCACAAAATGTGAAGTTAAGAATCTTAATTCATTTAACAGTGTAGAAAAGGCAATCATGTACGAAGTAGACAGGCACACTGATATGTTGGCGAAGGGTGAGACTATATTACAAGAGACACGCGGATGGAATGAAGTAAAGTTAGAGACTTTCTCTCAACGTAAAAAAGAAAATGCAAATGATTACAGATATTTCCCTGATCCAGACTTACCAAAAATGTATTTACATGAGATTTTTGATATAGAAAAAATGCGATTAGAATTACCAACTTTACCTAATGTAAAAAAAGAAAAATATTTAGAGATTGGACTAAGTGAAAAACAAATAGATCAACTGCTGGATGATAATGTGTTTGGTAAATATTATGAATCTGGAATAGCACTTTTAAATAACAATGAAAACAAAAAAATATTTGCTAATTATTTATTAACTGACACAATAGGTTTTATATCAAAAGATAACAACTTAAAATTACCAAAAGTTGAGATTTTTGTAAGTATTATAAATATGCTCTCTTCTGACAAATTATCAAGTCGTGGAGCAAAAGACCTACTTTTAAATATAATAGAAAATCAGAATAAATATGAAGCAGAAGCAAAAGAATTAAATGCAGAATCCCTAGCGAAAGAATTAAATCTAATACAAACAGTAGATCCAGAAGCTGTAAAAAAGGTAGTAGAAAAAGTCATAGCCGATAATCAAAAAGAGTGGCTAGAATACAAGGGAGGGGCTGTAAAACTAGAAATGTTCTTCGTTGGTAAATGCATGAAGGAAAGTGCTGGTAGCGGTAATCCAAAAGCTTTTATCGACATTATAAAAACTTTATAGTTTTATATAAAATAATTATGCACAAATTAAAAATTATAATTATAGATTTATTAAAAATTACTTTTGCTTTATCTTTTATATTTTTAATACTGAATAATAACTATGTTAGACCTAAAATTAAAAAAGGATCTGGATACTT
This sequence comes from bacterium, assembly GCA_043771335.1. Classification (GTDB taxonomy): domain Bacteria; phylum Patescibacteriota; class Minisyncoccia; order Phycocordibacterales; family UBA5272; genus JAUPVO01. The sequence goes on from JAYVHM010000001.1 coordinate 75,946, forward strand.
TAAAATTGAAAAGAGAGAACACAAATTATTAGCTGGCATAACTGGTCACACTTTTCTAGAGATGCGAGACGATGAGGATAATGTATTACATCAAATACATGGCTTAGCAACTGACTCTGAAGGTAATGCAAAAATGATAGGCAACAAAAAAACAGATAAATTAAAAGTCTGGATTTTTGATTATGATCTATACAAAGAAACTAGAAAATTAGATATAGGTGATACAGGAGTGGAAATAGCTTCGGGTACAAAAGATTATATAAATGTAATATGGGATCAAGCAGCAGCTTGCAAAGAGGACATAAATAATAAAGATATATCTTATCCGAGATATGGTTTCAGTTTATTTTCAGAAACAGAAAATAGTAACAGCGTAACAGATACACTTATATCTTGTATGCAATTAGAGAACAGAGACTTGGGAATATTTACTCCTGGGAAACACAATCAACTTTTAAAGTAATAGCAAAAAGATTAATCTACTTTTGATAACTCTAATATTAGATTATCTCCAAATGATTTTACAGAACTGTCATCAAAAAGAGTAAGTGTTAGTGGCTTTATTTTTGTGTCTTTTTCAAAAGCTTTTACTTTTTCTTTTAATTCTGATTCACTAATAAGGTCTGTTTTTGATATAACTACTAGCTCTCTTTTTTTACTCATTTCAGAGTCGAACTTTTCTAATTCATTTCTGATTATTTTATATTCTTTTGCAGGATCTTCTTCGTTAGCAGATATCAGATGTACGAGTGTATTAGTGCGTCTTATATGTTTTAAGAATTTGATTCCTAGACCCTTGCCATCACTCGCACCCTCAATAAGTCCTGGTATGTCTGCTAAGATGTAATCATGGTAAACTCCAAGATTAGGCTCGAGTGTTGTGAATGGATAATCTCCAACCTTTGCTCCAGCACGAGTCACGGCATTCAATAGTGATGACTTTCCAGCATTTGGCTTACCTATTAATCCTACATCAGCTATTAGTCGTAACTCTATATCAAAAGTCGCTGACTCACCTATTTGCCCCCTTGTAAATTCTTCTGGTGTTCTGTTTGTACTAGTCTTAAAGTTCTCATTACCGAGACCTCCGCGTCCACCTTTTAATATTTTGATTAGTTCCCCATCATTGCTGAGGTCGTAAGTAATGTCATAGTCGCGATTATATACGATAGACCCTATCGGCACATTCATTATCAGGTCACCAGCATTAGCACCATGCATGCTTCTCTTCTCTCCTCTGTCACCTTCTTTGGCTGACCATTCTGGTTTTTGTCTGTATTCACCTAGAGCATACACGTCACGTATCACACGCAAGTATACGTCTCCACCTTTTCCACCATCACCACCAGCAGGTCCACCATAAGGTATACCTTTTTCACGTCTCCAACGTACCACTCCATCTCCACCCTTACCGGCGCTTAATTTTAAAGTTACTTTATCTGTTAACATATGTGTTTTTGTTTATATTCTAATTTTAATTTTAGAACTTTTATTAACCTTATATTAACATATTTTTTACAAAAAGTCTAGATAAAATAAAAAAGCAAGATTTCTCTTGCTTTTGTTTTTTGCATTCTTTTAAATTAAAGTTTTTATTGCTCTAATTTTATCTGAGGTAAATAACAAATGTAATGATGCCAAAAAGGTAAATTACTTTGAAGTATGGGATTATCGCTTTTCATAACTTTTGTCAAGATGTCTAATGGATTAAGTGCAACAAGTGCAGTGATGTCATCGTTGTAACAAAAATACAAGCCTTCATCATTTATAATAAACACAAACTCTGCCGGTAAATCAGGTATTAGTTCACACAGCTCTACACACTCCATTTCTGTTAATGAACGAAAACCTGGTTGTAAGCCTGGTCCATAATTATGCCCAAAAGTGAATAGCAGTACTTCTTTACCTGATTTCAAAGTAACTTTTGGTGTATTTTTTATCTGCTCTACCGTGCAGAGAGGTGACCCATTTTCATGAGCCGCAAGTTGTGAAAAATACTTTCCAACAACTAAAGGGAGTGAAGTATTAGACATTAAAGTTTCTCCTTAAAATTAATAAAATGAACAATTGAAAACTTAATATAACACATAATTTTCTAATTTGCAAAAGAAAGAAAAATATTGTATTATTACAAAGCTTTGAAATAAACACTCAAACTAAAATCTTTAATTCAACTAAGGAGTTCAAAATGGTTCAGATAAATGAAGATGTCTCTCAAGAAAAAAATAATGTAAAAAAAGTTTTAACAAAAAGATTTAAAATCTTAAACGCTTACGAACAATATTGTGTAGCTCATACAGGCATAGGGTCTGGCGAGAGCGAAATAGTTTATCTCTATGCTACTAGTCTCAGAAAAATAACTGAACATGTATTACCTACTGTAAAAGACGATTTAGGCGAAATTGCTATATTCAAAAAAGATATTACTCAAAAAGTAAGACTGATTGATGTCGCTGATTGTGATTATCGTAAGATATTACACGTAGAAGATTTCCCAAAATCTAATTACGTAGAAGCTGACCTCTCTTTTCTAAAAGAAAAGTTTTTTCACAAATCATTTCAAATCACAATAATATTACACAAAAGAAAACTTTATTTTCTTGGTCCAAAAATTGACATCAAAAACATAAAAACAAGCTGGTTCTAAAAAATAATAAAAACTAAAATATAAAAAAAGTAGTAATCATTTACTGCTTTTTATTTTTATAATCTTATTCATTATTACTTCACTCTTTCTAGCACCTTGTCTTTTCCTAATGCTTTAAAAATAAAATACAGATTCGGAGTCTTCTCTCTCTTTGTTACCAGCTTTCTCATTATCATCATAATCTCACCGAATTTTATATTCTCAAAACTCACATCCTCTGCTTTTAATTTTGCATACTCTTCTTTCATAAAAACCATCCAGTCTTCAAGTTTTGTATCTTCTTTGTAATTAATATCATCACTTAGTATTGCTTTTATTTTCTCTAAAATATTTTCATCGCACCCTACTATTGTCTCATCACTTTCAAATAGATGATCAAACATATAAAAAATATTATACTTTACACTTGATAAGTTATATATATCTTTTCTAGGATTTTCAGTGTTACGCTCTATGTTCAAAACTTTTTCTAAAAATGGAATATCTTTTGATATGATATTATAAAAATCTACATCATTTATCTTAGACCAAGCTAGAACTTTTTCTGAAATCTCCTTAGAAGACATGTTAGATACTATATCACTTGAAATATTATTTAATTTTACAAAATCAAGTAATGGCCCACGACTACTTCTCTTCATCTCATCCATATTCAAAACATAATCGTCTATTTTGTGTGCCTTATCTTTTTTATCTGAAACATTCTCTGTGAACCAGTCATCAAAATTAGGATTAGCTAATCTGTACAAATATGCAGTCACAGCCTCTGACGAGTATCCCTCGTCATCGTAATAGCTCATACTTGCTTCTGGATCTTTTCTTTTAGATAATTTTCTAACTGTATTTTTTATACTTCCATCTTCTAAAACTTTTTGTTCTGTTTTATTTATTGGCATTATGTGTCCATATTTTGGACAAGGTAGATTTAAAGCCTTCCAAAGAGAGACATGTTTTGGTAATGATGACCACCACTCTTCTGCCCTAGTAACAAAAGTTGTCCCAAGAAGATAATCGTCTACCACGTGCGCAAAGTGATAAGTTGGTATACCGTCACTTTTGATCAAAATAAAATCTTCGTCATTTTCTGGTATCATATGCTCACCGAGGAACTCATCTACGAATTTATTTTTATTTTCTACATTTCCACTTGCTCTCATACGCAGGGCGAATTTTCCCCCTGTATCTAATTTGTTTTTTATTTCATCAAAAGATAAGTTTCTACTGGTTGCATATTTACCGTATATGCCAGGACGAACTTTACTCGCTGTTTGCACCTCGCGCAATGCATCTAATTCTTCTTTTGTTATAAAGCATGGATAAGCATGCCCCATCTTCACCATCTCAAAAGCAAAGGCCTTATACTGCTCTACTCTCTCTGACTGAACATAATACTCATTGTATTTTATATTATAATCAGCGAGTGTATCTATTATTATCTGTCTCGCACCCTCCATCTCACGCAGAGAATCTGTATCTTCTATACGCAGACAAAAAGTTCCATTAGTCTGCCTTGCAATTTTAGAAGATATGAGAGCCATATAAACCAGGCCAATATGTGGAAATCCTGTTGGCGAAGGGGCAACACGCAATGTCTCAGATCCAGCACTGAGGCGGCCAGATGCTTTGCGAGTTTCTAGTAGCTTTATACGATCATCTTCAAAATGCTCTCTATTTTTCTCTATACCACTTGCAATATTTGGAAATAATAAATCAGCTATTTTTTTGTTTTCATTATTATCTTGCATATTTTTTTATATAAATTAATCTTGCTTTTATTATAACAAAAGAAAGACTTATTTAACACTTGCTAAAAGTTATAATATAGTGTATTATGTAATTTCCCATGAAGGTGTGAATGTCTCACACTAATATTAAAGGAGAAAACTCATGGCCATCTTGAACAAAAAAACAAATAAAGCTTACCGGCCAGCAGAAGGCTATCAGTCTTGGAAAAATGTTCTCCAACTTCTAGGTCTGGAAGCTGAATCTCTTAAATTCACGAAAGATGGAAAGTTGAAAGAACTTTGTTTGAATACTATTTGGTATGCTATTGAGCAACACCAAAGATTTACTTCATTTTTACGCAAATTAATGCACAACATGAAAACAAAATCGAAGTACAAACCTCGTCTACCAAAATGGTTTACTATGGAGCCATCTATTATTCATCCGAAAATTCATTACATTAAACATTAAGTAATTAGGTAAATCCCAATAGCTTCACAATTTTATTTTGTGAAGCTATTTTTATTTTTAATCTTATATTTAAATCTTAAACTTATTTATAACTTTTTCTAAAGCAATAAAAAATAAATCAATATCTTCTTCTGTATTATAAAAATAAAATGAAACGCGTGTAAGAGCTGAGACTTCTAAGTTTTTTATAAGTAGCGCCGCACAGTGATGTCCGCTCCTAACACAAACATTATTATCTGCGAGTATCTGAGCTACGTCATGAGCATGCACATCATCTACAGCAAAACTTATAATACAAATATTATTCTCGAGATTTTCTTCTGAATAGATTTTTATTTTATCTTTTATATATGTACCGTCTGCAAGCTTATAAGTTTCTTGCTTTTTATAAAAATATTTTAATAATTCCTGATTATGATTATATATATTATCTAATCCAATCTTTTCTAAATAATCTACAGCAGCAGCAAAACCTATTACAGCAGGGATATTTTGCGTTCCTGCTTCAAAAGCTTTTATATCACTCCTATAATTACTTTCTAATTCATTAACTTCACCGACCATACCACCACCAACATAAACAGGTAACATATCGCGACTGTATAATCTCTTTAAAAATAAAATCCCAACTCCTGACGGTCCACACATTTTGTGTGAAGAAAAGTAAGCCGCATCACAATCCAAATCTTTCAAGTTTACATTCATGTGCCCCACAGCCACGCTAATATCTAATACAGAAAATGCGTGAACCGCTTTACATTTTGCTATAATATTTTTCACAGATTCTTCTTTTAAGACGAGTCCAGTAACATTACTAACTAATTGCATAGAGACTAACAAAGTTTTTTCCGTTATCTCTTTTTCAAAATATTCTAAATTGTTTTCTGTATTTAAAATCTTAATTGTAAGATTGTTTCTTTTTGCATATTCTTGTAGTGGCAGCAACTCACTATGATGAGTGCTGACACTCACCAATATCTCATTTTTTGTTTTGTATAAATCTTCGTATTTTGCTAAATGTTTTTCTATTAAGAGTACAAGCTTATTAGAACTGTCAGTTGCCCCTGCAGTGAATATGACTTCGTCATTTTCTACATTCAAAAATCTTGCAACTTTTTTTCTAGCTCCTTCGTATTTTTGCGTAGATATCTCTTCTATTTTGTACAACCCTCTATCTATATTACTTTTATGATTAGTGTAATAATCATTCATAGACTCTATAACTTGATTTGGTATTTGCGAAGTTGAGGCATTATCAAAATAGACAAGCTTTGCGCTATTATTCTTTTCATAATTTTCAAATATTTTAAAATCTTCTCTATTCATAATTAATCTTACTTGACATTATAACATAAATATTATTTTTAAAAAAGTAACTTTATTATTAACTATTTAAAAAACTTTCTACTATCTCTTTTTCTATATCTTCTTTTTCAAAACCATGTAAAGCGAGATAATTAGCCTTCTCTTCACTAATCTTTGTTACAGAGAATGAATGCGAACATTTAAAATCGTCTCCCAGTATGCTAAGTGCCGGCTCAGCATCGACTTCACTATCTTCGCTTAATTTTAAAAACTCTGCTTTTTGTTTTCCTGTACCACTACCACCTTCACTTTTTATATTAGATCTGTATATGATTTTTGCATTACCCTCCACCACACCTTTTGCTTTTATATTTACTTCTATATTTTTATTTTTTACTAATACCTCATGATAAATATCGCACACTTCACCCTCATTAGCCTCGTTACCAATTTTCCCTACACATTCTATATTTATTTTTATATCCTCACGCACACTAATGCATTTTATGTGCATTAAATCACTTGTTAGGTTATGCTTTATAAAAATATCCCCATCACAATATATTTTATATATTCCAGATTCAAATAAAACCACATCCCCCGCAGTAGTCATCACTTTCTCTTCATAATCTTTTAAATTATATTTTGTATTTACTTTTAATCCGTAATTAGTCATATATTAAAAATATTTTTTATATTGTAATTATTATAACACAAATATATACAGACTTGCAAAGATATCCATTTTGTTGTATTATGTTTTGGTAAATTGTTCTTTTAACCAAAACAGAAAGTGAGAAAATATGTCTGACAATGACAAAAAATCAAGTAACCTGCCTGCAATTTTTACTGCTCGTGACGCAAAAGCGAAAACAAGTGATGAGCTAGCAATCGTAGCAAAGACTCATGCCCTGGACCCAGTCCTAAAAAAGCATGGTATCACCAGCACTGTAATCGACAAGTTCCGGTCAGTAGCTGATGTTAGCGGATCTATGAATGTTTATTTTGATAACGGATTCGTACAAATCGCTACTGAGCTTGTCATTACTCTGTCACATCGCTTATTAAAAAATGAAAATGCTGAAGTTGACTGTATTGGCCTTGGTAATGTCGCAAAAAATATTGGTAAGATTACTAAGAATCGGTACGGTTCTGCAGCGGCGCTAATACGCTCTCAATTTGAAAATGATGAGCGAGGCACACTATACCTGCCAGCGATCAAAATGGCAGTAGGTAGTGGTGACATATCTGATGTTATTTACATTAGCTTTATTACTGATGGCGAGGATGAGGGCAATCGTAATGATTTTATAAATTATGTTAAAAGCATAAAAAATAAAAAAGTTTTTGTGCAGTTCATCGGCCTAGGCAGCGAATATGATCCACGCACCGGTGGTACTACAGGAGAGTTTTCCACTTTGATACAGCTGGAAAAAGATTGTGATTATGTAGGATTTTTCTCAATGAAAAATCCGAAAACTACAAGCGAAGATGATGTGTATGACAAGATGCTTTACAAATTTGCCACATGGGCAAAGATTAATGGCATCATTGATATTTTCTCGGGAGCACAATCTAGTACTCCAAAAGTATCAGACCTTCGTCAAAAATATTTAGAATTAGGATAAATATTAAATAAATAAAACCCCACAAATTAATTTGTGGGGTTGTTTTTATATATTTTGTATCTTTTTTTTGAAAGATTTTACACTACTTAACAGATCATCTGTTCCTGCATAATATGTTGAACTTCCATCGTAAGTTGTAGAAGATCCTAAAGTAACAAACATCATTTCAATCAGAAGCTCAAGCTTTTCATCTACCTTTGTACCGCTATCATTATTGACTTTTCCAGTCTCTCTTACATTTTCAAGAAGTTTTTCCAATGCATCAGCATTCAAAGACATCCTGTCATATGGAGATATTTTATCCTCAACTGATTTTAACTTTAAATTCACTTTATTGATTCGGCTTCTAATTTCCTCTAATTTCTTAGACTCTTTATCGGCTTCAGCTTTTATGGCTTCCACTTCAGCTTTTTTGTTTGCAACTATTTTTTCAAACATATCCAGCTCAGAAGCAACATCAGCTTTGAAAGCATCTTCTTTCTTTGTTAATTTAGAAAGGAGTTCAGCTTCTTTTACTTTAACAGATTTTGGCTCGATGGTTTGGACTAAAATAGTTTGAAGATAAGCCAAATCTTCTAATGTGCTTTTCTTGTCTAAAAGACTAACTAATTCCTCACTAGTAGATTTTGTTTCTTTCTCTAATTGTTCCGAGAGTTTTAATTGATCTGCAAAATATGCAGGTAATGTCTCTGGGTTTTTATTAAAAATAATAATCATTAATCTTTCGAACCAATTATGTTTTACATCAATTACAATTTTTGTTACATTTGGTTTTTCTAGAAATTCTGAAAAGTTTACTGATGAATATTTCGAAAAAGATTTTTTTAATTTTGACAAATACTTACTATCAAAGTCAGCAAGTAAATTAGATAAGTCTAAAAATAAATCAGAAGCTTTTTCAGATTCTGTAAAAAACTTTTGCTTTTCACTTTCTACTTCGGTTATTTTATTTTTAAGATTTTCAACTAACTCAGAAGACTCTCTCTCTGGATTCACCTGACCAGAACAAAGCTCGTGCGCTAGGTCTGTATCTTTTTTAACTAAGGCTCTTGCAAATCTTAAAGATGTATCACTCACAACATCGTCCAATAACATTCTTAGAACTAATTTTCTCAACTTTTCAATACTTGTGCTCATTTTTCCGCTCCTTAATAGTTTAAAAAGTACAGTGTCATACTACACTATTTATTACTTTTAGTCAAATATTTATTTCAAAAGTTTTTATTTTTCCTGTGTGACCTTTTAACAACTTAACACTGCTTTTAGTGGTCTCAAAATAATCAGCTAACATTTTTATTATCTATTTACTTGCTTCTCCATCTTTTGGTCTTACGCTCGTATAGACATGTATCTCATCGAACATGTCCTTCTCTACTGTATTTCTCTTATTATTGGCATGTGCGGTTATTTTGATAATCATTTTAATATTATAACATGATTTTAGAGCCACTTGTAATTATCGTGTATTTATTGTATTATTATTTTGTAATTGTTCTTTTAACTAAATAAAATAGGAGCTAATAGCATGCGCGATAAAAATAGGCATTACCCAGATCATAAATATCGTCCGCCTGAAAAATATATCTTTCCTGGACCGAAAATAACCATGACTCGCTCTGTAATTGTCTCTCTTGTACTTATTGTTTCTATGTATTTTGGATTTATTCCAAGAGATATAGCTGTCAATGATCTGGGAGTTCAATTCATTGTAGACACGGCAAAAATATTTTTTTACTTGTCTCTCATATATTCTTTATATTTATGTTTTTGGATTTTACTTAGCATACTGATAATGCACAAAAACTTGAAACACTTAATGAAATTAGAGGAGAATTAAAATGGGTATTTACCGACAAAAAGAAGATCTTGAAAATAAAGTTAGCAGAGTTTATGCTCATGTTCTAGAGCAGCTCCGAGCACATTTCCCAACACAGCAAATATTAATCTGCAAAGTAAATAATCTTGAATTAAAAGAGAGGGTAAAACAAGCTTGTGAACACAGAGAACCTGGAGGATTTTTAACTTTAACAATGGAAGAGCCTTTGAGTTGGTATATTATTATTAACGATGTCATGTACATAATTAAAATGACAACAGCTGCAGCGCTAAAAAGTTATACAATTAAAATCTTATCTGTTGAGCAATCAACTTTGAAAGCTGGTACACCTACTCCATTTCCAATTCTACAAGGCGGTTGAACTCAATGGCATACTCAAGGGGAAGCGAGCGGATTATCGGTGACACAAAACCACCAACTACTAATCTATAAGCATCTTCTCTTGAAAATCCATGACCCGTGAGGTAAAATAACTCCTTATCACCAATCTTGCCGACTGTCGCTTCATGCGTCACGTCGGCATTTTTATTTTCTATTTTATTCATAGGTAAGGTGATGCTAGAACTTTTCTCATCTAATATTAATGCATCACAAGAAACATAACTTTTTGCATTCTCTGCGCTCTTAGTGACATGAACTAATCCTCTATAATTAGAGACTCCTCCATCCATACTGACACTCTTGCTCTTTATCACTGAGCTAGTATTCTTACCTATGTGTATTACTTTACTTCCAGTATCTTGATCCTGATTCTCTCCAGCGAATACTATACCTAGACTTTCTGATTTACTATTATCGCCAAGCAATACAGAAGTAGGATACAGCATAGTAACTTTTGAACCCATGTTGCCATTGATCCAGTTCATCTCTCCATTTTCATACACTAGGGATTTTTTTGTATTTAAGTTATAAGTATTTTTAGACCAATTCTCCACACTTATGTATTTTGCTTTAGCATTTTTATGTACAAATATTTCTACGCAGCCAGCGTGCAAGCTGCTAGCATTATATTTTGGAGCACTACAACCTTCTATATATTCTACGCTCGCCCCCTCATCTACAATGATTAGTGTATGCTCGAACTGTCCAGCCGATGGCTCATTCATACGAAAATATGCTTGCAGTGGCATACTAACATTTACACCTTTTGGAATATAAATAAAAGTTCCTCCACTCCACACCGCCCCGTGCATGGCAGTAAACATGTGATCATCAGCTGGTACACAGTCAGTCATAAAATATTTCTGCACTAATTCTGGATACATATGCACGGCCGTGTCCATATTTTCAAATACTACTCCCTGCTTTTTTAATATATCTTTTACTTTGTGATAAACTATACCACTGTCATACTGAGCACCAACGCCACCAAGGTATTCATGCTCTGCTGCTGGTATGCCCAGCTTTACAAAAGTCTCCTTTATTTCACTTGGAACATCGGCCCACGAGCTCTTCTCGTCAGTTTGTGGTGATTTATAATAAGAGATATTTTCAAAATCAAGACCAGATAAATCAGGACCCCAAGATGGTAACCCCTTTACTTCTAAAATATTATTAAAAGTTTTGAGTGCCAATAATCTCTTCTCCAACATCCAACTGGGTTCATTCTTCTCAGAACTTATTTGCTTGACTAACTCTTCTGTAATTATGTTTTTTAGTACTTTTGGCATTATTATTAAATATCTAATTAGTAGTATAACATATTTGCATTATTCTGTAGATATGCTATTATGTATATATGCAATCACTCGTTTTAGCTACAAATGTGATATTATCTGTAACATTAATAGTGTTAATCCTTATACAAAGGTCTAATACTGACGCTGGTGGAGCCTTTTCACAAGACTCGGCGACCAGCTTCAAACGTCGCGGACTAGAATCAACAATATACAAATCAACAATAATTGTTGCTGTGCTTTTTGTTTTATCATTAGCATATCATGCTTTTATTTAGATATACTCATAAATCAAGTTAGATTTAGAGAATATAAGATTTTAAAAATACAGAAAAATATCACAAAAGTCTGTTAGCTTTACAAATGAGTCACTTTGCAATCATAAAAATATATGATTGACATAAAACTATTCAAAGAAAAAAAGATATTAGAGAAATTAAAAATCTCTCTTTTTAACCTTCCTCCTGAAAAAAGTTTCTACTCTGGATCTGCTTTTTTTCTGTGTGGTATATTAATTTTGATTTCTACTTTATATTTTTTAAGCAAGCTTACAGTATTAATACCATCCAGGAACCAAAATATTTCTATTGCCAATGTTGGTAACTTTAAATACTTTTTACCTTTTTATGCTCATTCTGATATTGATAACTTTGTTAGTAGTCTACTCTATTCTGGCTTGCTAAAAAAAGACATAAACAATAACTACATAAATGATTTGGCAAATACCGTAACAAAAGATGAATCAGGATCAAAAATAACTATACAATTAAAAGATAATTTAAAATTTTCAAATGGAAAACAAATAACTGCAGATGATGTCATATTCACTTACGAATTAGCTGCTAACATTCTAGTCGATGGTATAAACCGTGTAAAATACGAAGGTTTAACTTTTGAAAAGATAGATGACATAACCTTCACACTTAATCTCTCTAAAAACTTTTCAAATGTAAATGAAATATTAACTCTTGGTATAATTTCTAAGGAAGACTATGTAAGTGATAACTTTGAGACGCTTAACACTTCTTCAAAATCTCTCTACAGCATTACTAGCGGTATATACAAAGTAAACTCTGTAGAAAAAGACGAAACTAATATTAAAAGTGTAAAATTATCTATTAACAATAACAAATACTCTGCCCCTTATTTAAAATACATTAACATAACAACATACAAAGCCGTAGAAGAGATAAATACTGAAATAGAAGACGGTGTTAATGTTGATGTGGTATTTAATTCAAACAAAGACACAAAAGATTTTACAAAAATAAATCACATTACTCCAAAAATTACCGCCCTGTTCCTAAATGGTAATAAAAAAGATATATTAGCTAAGAAAAAAAATAGAGAGTCTATATACTACGCGATAAACAGAAATGAATTAGTTGCTTCAACTGCTTCTGAGAATATACCGACTTTTGATTTGTTTCCTGCATCTGCATTAAGAACAGACCTCGACAATAATCAAGAAGTAGGACCTGTCTCTTCTTTGCCAGTAAATATAAATCTAACAATAGTCGATAATGAAAAACAAAATAAATTAGCTGAGTCAATAAAAGAATCTCTCTCTAAAATAAATATCAATATCAATATCGTCAAAGAAAATCAGAGCGACATATTAAATAATATAATTAAAAATAGAGATTTTGAAATACTTTTATATTCTATAGAGATAAATAACCCAGAAGATCTGTACGCATTCTGGCACTCTAGCCAACGTAATGCTCCAGGATTAAATATTACAGGATACACCAGCACGGCTTTTGACAAAAATCTCTCCTCAATAAAAACCTCAGCCTCAGAAGAAGAAATTAAAAACTCTCTGGAGAATATGAAGGTAGAATTCTACACGGAGTATCCATATATACCTCTTTACACAACTACAGAATATCTAGAAATAAGAAATAACTTAACCCTAGAAACACCAAAACAAATATCAAATAAAAAAGAATTAAGCGCAGATATAATAAACTGGCACAAAGAAAAAGAAAAGATATGGCCAATCATAAACAAATACCAAGACAAGATTGCACTAATTTATAAATTAATACATTAAACAAAAATATGCAAAATAGAAAACCATTTAAAAAATTTACACAAAATAGCGACCTTCTAGAAAGAAAAGGTGGGTATGTAGCGCCTCTAAAAGAAGGAAATATTAGAATCATAAATCTTGGGGGAACAGAAGAGTGTGGTAAAAACATGACAGCCCTAGAATACAAAGACAGCATAGTAATAATAAATGCCGGAGTTCAGTTCTCAGCATCAAAAATGCCTGGAGTAGACTACATAATTCCAAATACAAAATACTTAGAAGAAAATATAGATAAAATAAAAGGTGTAATAATAACTAATAGCAGCCTAGAAAACTCTGGAGCTCTACCCTTTCTTATAGAAAAACTAGCGATTAAAAGAGTTTACGGTAGGCTATTTACTAATACTTTGATACAAAAGAGAATGGAAGCAAAAGGGATAAATCACAACACCGAATTCGTTCCCGTAGAAGAAGAGATGGTAATGACTGTTGGAGATCTAGAGATCAACTTTATAGCAATCAATCACACTACACCAGATTATTTTTCAATAGCAGTAAAAACTGAAGGTGGCGACATAGTATACACTAATGATACAAAAAATATAAAAGATGCATTTGATTCTTCTTCTAAGAACATGCTCTTAATAGCTGAATCAATGAACACAGAAACTGGTGGTAAGCCAGTGACTTATCTTGATGTTAAGAATGATATAGAAGAGACTTTTAAAAGAGCTAGTAAAAAAATCATCGTCTCTACTTTTGCAAATAATATTTTTCATATTAAAACTATTTTAGAAGTAGCAGAAAAGTTAAATAAAAAAATCGTCTTAGATAGTAATACAATAAGTGAGAATATTTTATCAGCACAGGAGACTGGATTACTTGGTGACTTAAAAGACCTAATCGTAAGTGTAGAGGATATAAGCAAATACAAAGCAAATGAAATAGTAATCTTAAACTCTGGAGAAGAAGGCCGTGAAGATGTTAACCTTACCAAAATAGCTGATGGGAATAATAGTAATATAAAAATAGAAGAAGGTGACGTGATAATAATAGCCACACATCCAATCATACACAATCAACGTTCTGCACAAAATCTAAAAGACAGTATCTCTAGATTAGGTGGTGTTATAAAACATTACAAATATGGTGACATCTTGATGAGTAACAGTGCTAATTTTGATGAGCTTACTGATTTACACAGAGGAATGAACCCAAAATTCTTTATTCCTGTTTCTGGTTGCCATTACATGTTACGTGTGCATGCTGACATAGAAAGAAAAATAGGAACTCCAGAAAATCATATTATTATTCCAGATAATGGCATGGTAATAGAGGTCAAAACTGACGGATTAAGAATATCAAATACTCGTGAAAAAGTAGAGAGTGAGATAGTGGTAGTAGATGGAAATAAAATAGGCAAATTACACAATGTAGTAATAAAAGACAGAGAGACTTTGGGTGCTCAGGGTGTATTCTTTGCCATTATATTACTTGATATGCGTGGTCACAAATTGAAAAAGACTCCAGATATAGCAACACGCGGATTTGTATTTCTAAAAGAATCTCAAGACCTTCTAAATGGTGCCAGAGTTATAATCAATGACATAATGACAGATTATCTGAGTAAAAATAGACACATAGAAATAGATGATTTAAAGGGAGAATTGCAAATGCTATTACAAAAATACTTAATGACGAAAACTGCAAAAGAGCCGGTAGTTATACCACTAATAATAAAAGTATAAAAATAAAAATTAGCACAAGAATAAAAATAAATAATTAATAAAAAATATATGCAAAAAAGAATAGTAGACTTTAATAAAAAAGCAGTACCTGCTCCAAAAAAAGAAAATAATTTTTCAAAACCAAATAGTTTTGACAGGAAACCTCCTGTAAAAAAAGATAAAAAATTAGTACAGCCAGTATTTGAATCACGCATGGGTGAACCAGATGAGACTGCACACATACCACCACTAGCTGATGGAGATATACGTATCATACATCTCGGAGGTCTGGAAGAGATCGGCAGAAACATGTCTATGGTAGAATACAAAGACACAATAGTTGTAGTTGATTGTGGTATACAATTCTCAGAACAATCAACACCAGGAATAGATTTTATCTTACCTAATACAAAATACTTAGAAGAGCGTGCTAATAAAATAAAAGGAGTATTCATAACTCATGGTCACTTAGACCATATAGGAGCTATACCATATATCATGCCACGCATCGGTAATCCTACTATTTACGCTAGAAACTTTACGAACTTAATGATTAGAAAACGTCATGAAGAGTTCCCTTACCTTGAGCCATTAAAAATAAACGTAATAGAAAAAGGTGGCAGTGTTACTGTTGGTGATTTAAAAGTTAACTTCTTTGGAGTATCGCACGCTATTCCAGACAGTATGGGTATTATAATAGAAACACCTTATGGTGACATAGTGCACACTGGAGACCTTCGCCTGGATCATATAGATGGTATACCGAGTGAGCGTGAAGAAAAACAATATGAAGTATTTAAAGATAGAAAGACATTACTCTTAATGACAGACTCTACTAACTGTGAGAATCCTGGCTTCTCTATTTCTGACTCTATAGTATATGCAAATGTAGAAGCAGCTATTCGTGATACTCCTGGTAGGCTGATTATTTCTACTTTCTCTTCGCAAGTAGAGCGCATGATATTTATGCTAAAGATGGCAGAAAAATATGGTAAAAAAGCCATAGTAGAAGGTAGAAGTATGAAAACAAATGTTGAAGTTACTCGCCTCGCAGAACTACTTGATGTTAAGCCAGAAACTATGATAAGCATAGATCAGATAGATAATTATCCACCTAATAAATTAATAGTTCTGGTGACTGGCGCACAAGGTGAGGACTTTGCGGCCCTCGGCCGTATAGGGTTAAAGAATCATAAATATATAAAATTAAATAGATATGACACCATACTAATGAGCTCTTCAATAGTGCCTGGTAATGAGCGTCCAGTGCAAAAATTAAAAGACAATCTCTCAAGACAAGGAGCACACTTGATACATTATAGAACTAGTGATGTGCACTCTTCTGGACATGCTAACGCTGGTGAATTAGAGTGGATACACAAAAAAATAAATCCAAAGTTCTTTATCCCTGTTCATGGTTACCATTATCTTCTAACTATGCATGCTGAGATAGCTATGAAGTGCCTAGGTCTACCAAAAGAAAATGTAGTTATCCCTGACAATGGCTCAGTTGTAGAGATAAGAAAAAATGGAACCGAAATAGTAATACTAAAAGAATCGGCGCCTAGGGATCTACTAGTTGTAGATGGGACAAGTGTAGGAAAAGTCTCTGATGTTATATTAAAAGATAGATTAAATCTAGGAGAAGAAGGAGTGTTTTCTATTATTGTGATAATAGATGGCGCCACACACAGAATAAAAAAATCTCCAGACATATCTTCACGTGGATTTATATATTTGAAAGAATCTCAGGAGCTACTAATGGATGTTCGTGAGCAAATCAGATTCGTAGTAGACAAATACCTAGATAATAACAAAATATTAAACATAGATAATCTGAGAGATATCTTGAAAAAAGAAATTAGTATTCTCTTGCTAGATGCAACTGCAAAAAAACCACTAATAATACCAATTATTATTAGTATTTAATAAATAAAAATACACACAGAAAAAAACCCAAATTTAAAATTTAGGTTTTTTCTATGTTATAATTATAAAAGAATAAAAATATGTTAGACAAAAATAAAAAGAAACATTTACTAATGATTAGTTTTATAATATCCATACTCTATGCCCTACACTTTGCGATACCGTTATATGTTACCTCTACTTATTTAGCTAATTTTATACAGACTTCTTATATTGGTATTGTCTACAGCTTTATGGGACTGTTTTCATTTTTGTTAAGTATGTATTTGGGTAGATTTGTAAAGAAATATCATAGCTATAACACGTCACTATTAATTTTGCTTATTGGCTTCGTCTCTACCCTTAGCCTATCTTTTCTTACAGAAACCTGGATGATTGTTGTAGCTTTTGTGCTCAGTAATACTTGTAGTTTTTTATTCTTTTCTATACTTAACTTTTTTATCGAGGAGTTCGACAGTGATGGTGAGACTGGTGAGACGCGTGGTATATTTTTAACACTTATGAATGTAGGTATCTTATTTGCAGCCTTATCTGCTGGACAGATATTATCACTATATTCTTTTTCTGTATTATGGACCATAAGTGCTGCATGTCTTATTCCTATCATGTTCCTAATAAGACACAACTATGCACATATTCCTGATCCAAAATTTAGAAATCCAAGCATGTTATCAGCAGTTAAGCATGTGATGCATAACAAAAATATTTTTGCTGTTTTCTTAGCTCTACTATCTTTAGAATGTTTTTTTGTAACAATGTCCATATATGCACCTACAGTATTAAAGAATAACTTAGACATAAGTTTAGAGACATACTTATCTTTTATATTACCTTTTGCTCTTATTCCTTTTGTTGTCTTTCCTTATCAGCTCGGAGTAATAGCAGATAAAAGATATGGAGAAAAAGAGATGCTAGTTATCGGTATTATAATGTTAATTATAATAGGTATAGTTTTTCCAAATATAAGTAATGTCAGCATGCTTACCGTTGCTCTATTTTTATTTATTTCTCGTATAGCTGCATCTCTAGTTGAGAGTATGTGCACTATTTATTTTTATAAAAAAGTAAATGCGGGGGAGATTTCTATTATCGCTCTTTTTAGCAGCATCAGAGTTATAGCATACATCATAATGCCACTCTTTTCTTCTGTTATATTATATTCCGGATTATCTATTGCTTATATATTTTACTTTCTAGCCTTAATGATGATCTACTCACTATACAAATTAAAAAACTTAGTAGATACAAAATAAGCTTGCCAAATAGTATATTTTATGATATTATATACAGATGAAAATAACAATCACGAAAGAAAATAGAATCAACAAAGCTCTGCAAGAAACAGGCTTTTATTCTCGTCGTGAAGCCGACCGTCTTGTCGAATCAAGGAAAGTTCATATTAATGGAGAAAGAGCTGTCCTGGGTCAAATATTAAAGATTGGAGACGAGCTAGAGGTGCGTGCTGGCTCAGACTATATAACAAAAGAACTTCGCTATGCCCTGTATAATAAACCAATAGGTGAAGTTACCGAAGTTAAAAATTCTGAAGGATTAAAAGATTTACATCCAGTAGGAAGATTAGATAAGGAGTCAGAAGGACTCTTGATGTATACTAATGACCCGACTTTAACAGAAGAGATGCTAAACCCTGAAAATAAAATAGAAAAAGAATACAGAGTAAAGACTAGAGAGAAAATGACACCGCGAGTAGAGAAAATAATGCTTAGTGGTATGTATACCCAAGAAGCGCAATATGCTCCGGCTAAAAAAGTAACTATTGAAGATGGTGGTCACTACGTTAATGTAACATTAATAGAAGGTAAAAAGCATGAGATACGCAGAATGTTAAACGCTTTGAATATAACCATTGTAAGTCTTCGCAGAATCAGAATACATAATATGAGATTAGGTGCGATGAAGCCTGGATCATTTAAGAAAATAGAAAGGCCTGATCTAAGTTAAAAATAAAATAATAGGCGACACCAAAGGTGTCGCCTATTATTTTATTTTTAACTATTTCTTAGCTACTACTTTCTTTGCTTTTTTAGTTTCTTTTCTGTGTAAATCTCTTCCTTGTTTTGACATATTTTATTTTTTAATATTCTTTTTCTTTTAATACTTTTATACATTAATTATATTATATTTTTTATCTTAAAAATAATCTTATCCACAATAGAAAGAACAATACTTTTCTTTCTTCTTTTTACATTTATAGCTTTTCCATTTTTATCTAAATTATTCTTTATGTAATCTAAAACTTTTGTCTCGACTTCAGAATAAGTATTAGTATCAAAAAGTTTTTCACGTAATTCTTTTGCCCCATCAAAGCCATTTACATATGCTTTGTAATGCTTCTTCATAATAGAAAAACTTTTAATGTCACTTAATTTTTCTTCAAAGAGTTTTGTATGTTCTAACATAATTTCTAATTTTTCTTTTAAATTATATTCTAAATTATTTTTATATCTCTCTACATTGAATAACCACGGGGTTCCAAAAACTCCTCGACCTATCATTGCTCCATCGAAATTATATTTTTCATATAATTCATTACTTTGTTTTAAACTTTTAATATCACCATTAATAATTAAAATAGTTTCTGGAGAAAGTTTTCTTACTAACTCTTGTATCTCATTTATAAGTTCAAAATGTGCTGGGACGAGTGACATTTCTTTTTTAGTTCTAAGATGTACTGTGAGAACTGGAATGTTACATTCTAATATTTTTGGTAGCCATTCTGTATACTCTATTTTATTAAAACCTATTCTTGTCTTTACTGAAACTGGTATTTTACCTTCTACCCCTCTCTGTGCTGCACGTATAATTTCTTGTGCTAAGTCTGGAGTAGTTATTAGCTTTGCTCCTGCACCCTGATTACCGATGGTCACAACTGGACATCCCATGTTAATATCTACTCCATCAAATCCTAACTCTAGGCACAGCTTTGCAGCACCTTCCATATTTTCTGGAACACTAGTGAAAAGCTGCGCTACCACTGGGCGCTCTGCTTCATTATACTCGAGGTCCCTCTTTAACACTTCGCGCCCAGCACTCATGAGCCCATTACAAGACACAAACTCAGTCCAGGTTACGTCAGGCTTACCATATTTTGCTATCATATAACGAAATGCCACGTCAGTTACATCCGCCATAGGAGCTAATGTATATATTGGTCTATTTTCTTTTTTGGCTTTTTCATATACCTCTGCCCAAAATCCTTTTATCATATTTTTTAATTCTTAATTTTAAAAGATTTTCTAATCAGGGTTAGACCAACCATCGCAACCATCGCAAGAAAAATCAAATTACCCCTGTACTGGACCTGAACTCCAAAAGATGAAAGCAGGAAGAATATAACTATCCAAATAATAGGTCCAAAAATAGTTGCAGCTCTTTCAAAAATTATGAACGCACTAAAATACATGGCCTGTGAATCTTTTGGTATTATACTAGAATATATAGACCTAGCGAGTGGGAAGAATAGTCCATATGCAATTCCGGCAAAGATAAGTGTAGTAAATACAAAATAGATATTAGTTGGAGATAGCGCGAAACATAAAAAAGCAAAGACATATACAACTCCTCCAATCAGTAATAATTTATTTTTGTTCTCAAATTTATTAACATATCTCCCAAGAAACATGCAAGTAGAAAAAAGTGCCAGCAAGCTGATTGCTCCACCTATACTCGTCATTTTATCTGTAAACCCAAAAACATTTTTCATATATAATGATAAGTAAACCTGAAGCGTAGATATAGAATCTGCTACTAGCATATACCCTATTAAAAAATACAAAACTTTTTTATTTTCTTTTATCTTTAATAAAAACTTTTTATAAGAAAAAAATTCTAAATTTTTATTAATTAATCCCCCTTTGTAGTTAAAAGAACTAGAAAATAGAAATGGATACGCTAAAAATAAAAATATAAAGGCTCCTAAAAATATTGCAAGGCTTTTATCGAAAAGCCCAAACAGTGTGACACCAGAACCAATAATAAGTGCACCCATCAATCCTATACTAATGGCATTGCCCAGCTGACCTATACCTAATCCAAAACTAGAGACTTTATTTTTGTCTGATCCTTCATTTTCAAAATCTTGCATCATAGCTGAATAAAAAACATAAGAACCCTGAAAAGATATTTGAAATATTATATACAAAACCGAAAGTATGGCAAGTGTTGTAAAACTAAATACTTCATTAGTATTTGAGATAAATGCTAATAATAACAAAGAGAGAGACATTACAAAAGAAGATATCTTAATATATAAAATTCTTTTAGACTTAGAAATGTCTGCACTATTCCCTAGTTTTGGATAAAAACTTAAAAGTATAATAGTTGAAATGACGACAGAGATTCCAATCCATGTGTCACTAGCCCCTTTTTCAGAAAGTAAAAGTGGAAAGAAGAATACTATAACAGATGATGCAAAAGAATTTGCAAAATCATACAGATACCACAGTTTTATTTTGGACATATTTTTATTAGGACAATTATAACACAAAAACGACATTAAATCGCTTCTGTGCTAGTTGCGGCTACCGCTGAATAATCTTCTTTTAGCTTATAAAAAACTTTTGCATCAAATCGAAGATCTATGTATTCTAATTTTTTACCTTTTTTAATTAGAGATTCTAATTCATTACTCATATATACACTAACAAAATTAACCCAGGCATTCTCTAAATTATCTTTGATTTTTAATTTTATATCAAAATTAGACATCTTTTGTATATTTACTCTTGCCTTACTTTTAACGTCTTGAGATACATTAAAAATAATTTGATTGCTTGTAGTTGAGGTTTTTATTTCTAAAGTTTCCAAATCTATTTTTTTTAATTTATTCACAAAAAGACTTAGCCATAATTTATCTTCGTAACTTAGAACCCTCCCCCCTATTGTAGTTGGTAATATTATTTCTTCTTTTTTGTTAACATACTCTACATAATTCTTATTAAAAATCTCTCCCCATTTTATTATTTTAAATACACCATAAATTATAACCAAAACCATAAATACCCACATAGAGACTTTTAAAAAGTATTTTAATTTGATTTTAAAATTTTCTATTATGTCGCTAATATCATGATTGCTCTTTATTTTCATTTGTTTTTAATTATTTTTTATACAACATTTTTATGTTATAATGCTATTAATATAATAACATGAAATTAAAGATTTTTAACACTCAAAGTAGACAAGAAGAGGATTTTATACCTATCAATGAAAAAGAAATCCAATTATATTCTTGTGGCCCTACTGTCTATCATTATCAGCATCTTGGGAATATGCGCTCTTTTGTCTTTGCAGATATTTTGAATAATACCCTATCTGCCCTGTATCCAGAATCTGAGATTACTCATGTTATAAATATAACAGATGTTGGTCACTTAGTCGGTGATGGCAATGACGGTGAGGACAAGATGGAAAAAGGAAGCAAGAGAACAGGTAAAACTACTTGGGAAATATCAAAATATTACACTGAAGACTTTTTACAATGCCTCAACGCATTAAATATTGGAGACAATGAATACATAAAATCAAAAGTAAAAGATGGAGAGATTTACACAGTAGAGAATTATAAAAAAGAAAAAATAATTAGTGACAAATATACTTTTGTACGTGCCACTGATTATATAAAAGAACAAATAGACCTCATTAAAAAATTAGAAGAAAAAGGTTACACTTATGCAACTAGTGATGGTATTTATTTTGATACTAGTAAATATGCTAAGTATGCGGATTTTGCAAAATTAAATGTAAAAGGATTAGAAAGTGGAAAGAGAGTTGAGGATGTTAATGGTGAAAAGAAAAATATTACAGACTTTGCCTTGTGGAAATTTTCTCCAAAGGATGAGACAAGACAAATGGAGTGGGAGTCGCCATGGGGAATAGGATTTCCAGGTTGGCACATAGAATGCTCTGCCATGAGTGAGGCGATACTAGGTAAGAATTTTGATATACACACAGGTGGTATAGACCATATACCGGTGCATCATACAAATGAGATAGCTCAGAGTGTCTGCGCTCATAGTGGTGAGAATACAGAAAATAAATTTGTAAATTATTGGATGCATAATAACTTTTTAAATGATGCAAGTGGCAAGATGGCTAAGAGCAACGATGATTTTTTGAGACTGGAAACTTTAACTGACAAAGATTATGACCCTTCAGCTTATAGATATTTATTATTAACTACTAATTACAGAAAAGAATTAGAATTCTCTTATGAATCTCTTGATGCTGCGAGTAATGCATTAAAGAAGTTACAAAAGTATATGCATGAAGCAGCAAAAAATGTAGATAATATTATTGACGCTACAAAATATAGAATAAATGAAGATTGGTATAATAAATTTCTAGAGGCAATGTGTGAGGATTTGAACACTAGTCGCGCACTTGCTGTTATGTGGGAGCTGATAAATCTTGAAAAAGAAAATAATAAATTAGTAGAAAGTTCAGAAAAAAATGAAAACAAAAACAAATCAGAGTCTCTACATGTCTACTCTACCATACTTAAAATGAACAAAGTTCTGGGTCTTAATTTATCTTTTTCAAAAGATGTAAATGAGTTAAGTCATGAAGACCAAGAGATAGTCGATGATTTATTTGCAAAAAGAAAAGCCGCCCGTGAGTCAAAAGACTGGGCGACTAGTGATGACCTCCGCGAACAAATCAAAGCCTTTGGTGTGGAGGTGGTGGATTAAAATTATTTATTTTTCAAGACTTTCTTCAAATACTTTCCAGTATGCGAGTTTTTATTATTAGCTACGTCCTCTGGAGTGCCGTGAGCTACCAAGTTACCACCACCGACTCCACCCTCTGGTCCTATGTCCATGATATAGTCTGCGTTTTTTATAATATCAAGATTATGCTCGATAAGCACTACAGTATTACCTTTGTCTACTAATTTATTTAAAATCTCTATAAGCTTTGCAATATCATCATAATGCAGTCCTATAGACGGCTCATCTAAAAGATATATAGTTTTTTCTACGTGTGGTCTGTAAAGTTCTGAAGAAATTTTAACTCTTTGAGCCTCTCCTCCTGATAATGTGGTCGCACTTTGGCCAAGTTTTAAATATCCAAGACCTACGTCATTCATACTTTTAATACGATCATGTATCGCTGGTATATCCTCAAAAAAAGTTAAGGCCTCTTCTACTGTTAGCTCTAATATTTCATAAATATTTTTCCCTTTCCATTTTACTTCGAGAGTCTCCTTCATGAATCTCTTACCATTACAAACATCACAAGTCACATATACTGTTGGCAGGAAATGCATCTCCACAGCTATCTCACCATTACCGTCACATGCCTCACAGCGACCACCAGGAACATTAAAAGAGAATCGGCCAGCTTTCCACCCACGTAGTCTCGCCTCCTCTGTCTCACAGAAAATATCACGTATATGACCCCATGCTCCGGTATAAGTTGCTGGATTAGACCTTGGTGTTCTACCTATTGCAGACTGATCTATTAAAACTAAACGTGATAAATATTCAGAGCCGGTAAAACTTTCACAGTTAAATGTCTTTGCACTTCTCTGTCTTTTTTCTAATCTAGCTTCTAGATTTCTATTTATTACTTCATACATAAGAGTAGACTTTCCAGATCCAGAGACACCAGTAATCACACTCATAACTTTTAGTGGGACTTTTACATCCATATTTTTAATATTAAAAGCATTCGCACCTTTTATTATTAATTCACCATGTTTTTCACGTCTATTTTTGCTATAAGGTATAGACACCTCACCACGAAGATAAGCAAGTGTTCTTGATTTTGATTTATTAGTTTTTGCAGTGAGCAAGTCTTCTAGATAATCAGCAACTATAACCTGACCACCATGCACTCCTGCCGCTGGACCAATCTCAACCATAAAATCGCTGGCAAAAATAGTGTCTTCATCATGCTCAACCACGATAATAGTATTACCCATATCACGTAGCTCAGTTAAAGTTTTTATCAATCTATCATTGTCTCTCTGATGTAAGCCAATAGTCGGCTCATCCAATACATATAATGCACCCACTAACTTACTTCCGAGTTGTGAAGCGAGTCTTATTCTCTGTGCTTCACCACCCGATAGGGTGTCGGCACGCCTGTTAAGTTGCAAATAATTAAGTCCCACATTCAACATAAAAACTAATCTACTTTGTATCTCAGAAATTACCACTTTTGCTATTTCTTTTTCTTTGTCAGTTAGATTTAAATTATCAAAATATTTTCTAGCATCCTCAATAGACAAGTCAGTAACATCTACTATATTTATCTTGTTCTCATCATCAAGAAAAACATTGAGCGCTTCTTTTCTTAGTCTCTTTCCATTACAATCTTCACATGGGTCCAGTGCTCCCATGTACTTTACACCGAGACCATTACAAGACACACATGCCCCATAAGGTGAGTTAAAAGAAAATAATCTCGGCTCTATCTCAGGAAAAGAAAATCCACAATTAGCACAAGAAAACTTATTGCTCATAATATTTTTCTCACCAAGTATGTCGAACTCTACCAGACCGTCACTCTCTGTTACTGCGCGCTCTACTGCTTCATTTAACCTCATTAAGGCATCTTTGTTCTTATCTTTTAACTTAAACTCATCTATTGCTATCTCATCTACTATTAGTGATATTTCATGTTTTTTATTTTTATCCATTTCTATTCTCTCACGCAGACTTTTTCTCTCACCATCAATCATAATCTCAGTGTAACCTTTTCCTAAAAAGTCGTACAACATCTGATAATGCTCACCTTTTCTGCCACGTATTATAGGAGAAAGTATCACTACATTTTTATGAGAAAACTCTACCCCCATCACAGACTTTTTTATATCTTCGTATTTTACTTTTTTGATTTTCTCTAATACAAAGTTGATAATCTCTTCATTACTTAATCTCTGTATTTTACTTCCACAGTCCACACAGTATGGCTTGCCGACACGAGCATACAAAACTCTCAAGTAGTCATATATCTCAGTGATGGTCGCAACTGTCGAGCGGGGATTTCTGCCTGCTGATTTCTGATCTATTGATATTGCTGGTGACAGGCCGACTATCTCATCTACGTCAGGCTTTTGCATTTGATTTAAAAATTGTCTAGCATAAGCGCTCAGACTCTCTACATACCTCCTCTGACCTTCAGCAAAAATAGTATCAAAAGCAAGTGAAGATTTTCCGCTACCAGAAAGGCCAGTAAAAACAATCATTTTATTCCTTGGCAATTCTACTGTTATATTTTTTAGATTATGTGTGCGGGCACCACGAACTATTATCTTTTCTATTTCTTTACTCTTACTCATATTTAGCTTTTTCTTATATAGATTATACAACAAAAAAGACTAATTCACAATACAAAAAATGAGTACAAATAATTTGCTTTATTCTATATTATTGCTATAATTAGTATTATGTCATTAGAAAAAATAGGTGCATTCACTGAAAACTTAGCAAAATCAATATTTGGAAAGACTTTGGAGAGAAAAGATATCTATGAAGCTGGTAATAGCTTTGTAAATAATACGACTAAGAAAAGATTCGTAGTAACTGGAACATTTAATGGTGTAGTAGAATATGTAGAATTAGACTTAAAAGATCACTTTGAATTTAAAGCCATGGATTTTGTAAGCATAGAAAAAAATAAAACTCCTATGGAGAATTTTGAAAAAACGCTCTTAGATCTTGGTTATCAATTATAATCACTAAAATAAAATAGCGGCGCCTTCGGCGCCGCTATTTTATTTTGTTTTAAAAGCCTATATAATTACTAAAGCTGAAACAAAATAATCCTAAAAAATATTTAGATTATTTTACATCAACTGATTTTAATATATCAGATACTTCAGCATTATTTACTGTCGCACTTTCTACATATATTAACCAATCTTTGTTAGTGGCAGTTTTAAGATGCCATTCTGTAGCACCGCTCTCTGCTCTGGTCCATACAGATGATCCGTAATCAGCATTAGCAGGTGCACTGATATTTGGCACTGATTTTTTAATAGTCTCAGTAACATACTCCTCAGGAGTAGCACCACGTGCACCATTAAAATAAAAATACACAGTCGCAACTTTTTCTCCTTTTGCATTATTTACAGTATAAAGATTTGCAGTTTTAGCAGAAGTCGTGACACTGTTCACATCGCTGTAATCAAAAGTAGCTTCTGCATTATTATCTCCTTCAAAATTATGTTTTAAAGAAGTGTCAAAAGTCGTAAGGACAGCATTAGTGGTCGTGCTCATGCTATTTTCTATTTTTATGTTAGACATTTTAGATCTTTTCATAAGGTGCAATGCTCCCTTAGCAATAGCATAACCAAGAGCGAGCCCAAGGACAGCATATAATGCAAGTGATGCATACATTTTCAAATTTTTCTTTTCTAAAAGATTCTTAGAATTAGAATTATTATTGTTATTATTATTATTGTTGTTATTATTTGACATATGTTTTAGTGTGTACACACTGATCAGATTACTATGGCTGATCTAATACATATTATATCAAATATTTACTTCAGTTAGTATATTGACAAAGTTTATTTTTATATCAAATATAATAATTATATAAAATAAAAACACTAGATTTAATTAAAAGTCTAGTGTTGATTTCACTTTTTATTTAGAAGTAATCCCTTTAAATTACTTTGTTTTACTCATTTCTTTCATTAATCGTTTTAAAGAGTCTTGTTTTTCTGGAAAAAACTTATCAGCGATTTTACGGCCTAGGAATACAGATATTTCACGATGTACTTCATCTGGACTGTCGCTGCAGTGACATACATTACGTATCGCTCGTGGTCCACCATCTTCTGTCCAGGCTAACTCAAAAGAATCTATCGAATATTTCCCTCGCACACTCTCTGAGGCTGCGTATTCTGGCTCAATATTTCCTAAAAATTTTCTAGCCAAAGTAAAAGTAAGATCCTCTGAAGAGTTAACGGAAAAAATAATAGCATACATGTCACCGCTACTCATATATTCTACGAGTGCTTCTGGTATGTTATTTTTTATTTGTAAACCAATCCAGTCAGGAACGTCTTCTGGCTTAACAGATCCTAACGTAGGACGAAGGTCTCCACGTTTTTTATTGATACATGTAGCGACTATCTTCTTTCCATATTTTGTTAACCAGTCATCTGACTTGTCATAAAAACTAGCTAATCCATAAGGTTTAGTCTCGGCAGCTTTTCCTTTTTTTATGACTTTAGAAAAAAGAACTTTTACTTTTAATCCATTGTCAGTAAATCCTTTCAAAAACATTTCCTCTATTTCTTTGTGATGACGCATGCCGTCTGGTTTTACTAACACAAAGAAGAGTGTGTCTTTTTTAGGAATATTTACTGAGGCTGTTTCGGAAACTAGTCTTGTGACTGGTTTTTTTGCTGGTGGTCTTTTTTTAGTTACCATTTAACTTTCTCCTTTAAAAAAACAACGTAACAAAATAGTTACTATGCTAAAATACTAACATAAAAAATAAATCAAAGCAAATCTAATCTTTTTTCTCTTCTGATAATTTATCTCTCAAATATTTTATCTCATCCCTGAGTATCGCTGCCGTCTCAAAGTCTAATGCCTTCACAGCTTCTTTCATTTGTTTTTCTTTTAAGGTGATTAATTTATTTGGATTCTTTGCAAATATCTTTTTATCTTTTTCCAAGTCACTATTGATTAATTTTGCTCTATCTTTTTTAATATCATCGGTAATATCATGTATTCTCTTTTTAATAGTCTCTGGGGTAATACTATGTTTTATATTATAATCTAGCTGTATGGTCCTCCTTCTCTCTGTCTCAGCCATCGCACGCTCCATACTACCTGTAATACTATCAGCATACAGTATTACTCTACCATTAACATTACGCGCGGCACGTCCTATGGTTTGTATTAACGAAGTGTCGCTCCTAAGGAACCCCTCCTTGTCTGCATCAAGTATCCCGATGAGTGTCACCTCAGGCAGATCTAGTCCTTCACGGAGAAGGTTAACACCAACCAGAACATCGAATTCACCTTTTCTAAGAGCTGTTAATATTTCTATACGCTCCATAGTGAGCACTCCACTGTGTACGTATTTTGCTTTCAATCCTTTTGTGATTAAATACTCTGAGAGAGATTCTGCCATTTTCTTAGTGAGTGTAGTTGCCAATACCCTACCTCCACCCTTTATTTCTTTTTCACATTCATTTATAAAATCATGAACTTGACCCGGGTAATCTTTCTTCTTTTCTTTTGTATCGTCTTTTTTAAGCTCACGCACAGGACGCACTTCTAGCACCGGATCTATTAATCCTGTTGGTCTGATTATCTGCTCTACTATTTCTCCTCCGAATTCTCTTTCATATTTTCCTGGTGTAGCACTGACATATATTGTCTGTCCTGCCCTCTCTTCGAATTCTACATATTTGAGTGGTCTATTATCTTTTGCACTGGGTAGACGAAAACCAAAGTCAACAAGAGTCTGTTTACGACTTTGGTCACCGGCATACATAGCATTCAGCTGAGGCAGTGTAACATGTGACTCATCTATAACTGTTAAAAATTCTGGCTTACCATCTGCATCATGAGGAAAATAACTCATCAGTGTCTCTGGCGCTTCGCCTGGCATTTTACCTGACAATATGCGTGAATAGTTCTCAATACCAGAACAAAAACCAATTTCTTTTATCATAGCCACATCATATGTTGTTCTTCTCTTCAATCTATCTGCTTCTAATATTTTTTTATCAGCATCAAAATCTTTTAACCTTTCTGCTAGCTCATGCTTTATCTCTTCCACAGCCCTCTCTCTCGTATTTTCATCACTAATAAAATGTTTCGCTGGGAAAATGAAATAATCCTCTACAACTTTTATCTCACGCATAGATACTGGATCCGTCACGCTTAGTCTACTTATTTTATTATTTGCAAATTCTATTTGCAACATTACTGTCTCAGATATAGCCATAATGTCTATTCTATTTCCAACAGCACGAAAAGTTCCAGGTGATAGGTCGGCATTGGTGCGCTCATAATGTATAGCTATGAACTTTAACATTAGCTCTGTCTTATTCGTCTCATCACCTACTTGTAATCTAATATTTACTTTTTCATATTCTTTTGGAGATCCTAAACCGTAAATACAAGATACAGAGGCACAGATTATCACGTCACTTCTAGTTAATAATGCCTGAGTACTAGCATGTCTTAGTCTATCTATCTCTTCGTTGATACTTGCATCCTTTTCTATATATGTGTCTGTTGTTGGTATATATGCTTCTGGCTGATAATAATCATAGTAAGATACAAAATAATGCACAGCAGCATCAGGGAAAAATTCTCGAAACTCTTGAGCTAACTGAGCAGCGAGTGTCTTATTGTGAGCAATAACAAGTGTTGGCTTTTGTATTTGCTGTATAACATTTGCAATAGTAAAAGTCTTACCTGTTCCTGTGGCTCCAAGCAATGTAGTTTTTTGCTTTCCTTCATTTACATTCTTAACCAAAGCCGAAATGGCCTTTGGCTGATCTCCAGCAGGCGTAAACCCTTTTATATTGAATCTATTTTTCTGATACATAAACTTTTAAATCTAAAATTTGCAAGATAAGTTATTTAATGTCAATTATAGCATATATCTCACCCCATTTCTATCAATAAAAACTTTTAATTCTTTATTTATTTTTATTTCTTTTTTGCAAGACTCTTGTTTTTCACCTTCTTCTTTTAGACTTTCTAAATTATTTTCACAGTCTTTTTTAAAAGTAATATCTAAAACTTTCCCATTTTGAACATCAGTAGAAAACCACTGATCAAAAATATAATTACCAAGTGAGTAGTAAATATTTTTATCTTTATAAATTTCTGATTCCTGCACTACATGCGGATGTGAGCCTATCACCATGTCAGCTCCAGCATCTATCCAGGCGTGAGCCAGATCTTTTTGTTTCTGATTTGAAAGCTTATCATACTCCACCCCCCAGTGTGGCATCACGATGACAAAGTCTATAAATTTGTCTTGATTTTTTATTCTCTTTATTTCTTCATTTATGATTTCTCCGGAGACTTTCGTAGTGAACTGATTATATCCGATATATGCTATACATATTTCTTTCTCACATACCACTTCTGAGAGACTTTCTTTTTCAAAATTATCTTTATTTATATTTAAATTGTTATTGTATGGATTACCAAAGTATTTGATGTCTCCAGCAGCCAAGAACTTTTTTGTATCTTCATACCCAGCATGAAAAAAATTATCCGTGTGATTATTTGCAAGACTTACTACTTTTATATTTAGAAATTTTAGTATCTCTACGCTACTAATGGGGAAAGTGAAAAATAGATCTTTACCATAAGTCCCATCTTCATTTAGACTTTTACTTTTGTTCTCTGTTATCGGACCTTCGAGATTTGCCATCACATAGTCATATTCATTATTTATCTCCCTTAGATTATTTAAATAATTATTAACAAAATTTTCTGCTGAGCCATATCTGTTTATCTGCTTCCTGATATATCTATCTAGCATGATGTCACCTGAAAACAAAACATTTAATTCAAATTTTTCTATTTTTCTCTCTATTTTGTTTTCGTTTATATTATCACTTATGTATGAGATATTATTTTTACTTAAATTATACTTATAAAGTAAGACCAAAATACCTATAAACCCTAAAATTAAAACTGTAAGATATTTATTTTTTGTTTTCATATAATATTTCAAGACTAATCAAGTAATGATCCATGTGTCTAATTTTGTCTTTTATTATTTTTGGATTTTTGCTTTCTAGGTCCTTACTTATGAATATCTTATCTAGTGGTAGGAACATTCTAGTTGTATGATTCGAAAATCTAAAAGTGTCTATGAAATCTTCTAAGAATAGAAGATATGATTTTTTATCTAATTTAGAAGAAAAATATTTATTAAAAATCCAAAGATTGGTGTCACCTAAAATTATACTTTTCTTACTAGTGAAATCTTTTAATAAACTTTTAATTTCTAACAATCTCCTTCGTGGTGAAAAAGCATCCAAGTGTATAGGCAAGAAGTTAATACTATTGATAATAAAATAATTATTGAGAGGGTGCTCTACTTCTACAAATGGGTATTTACTTAGTAATAATATTTTAGATATTCTATTTTCTGTGTTGATGATTCTGTGGTAAATTAGTTCTGGAAATGCATTTATAATTTTTCCTATGTCTTCTGTCATTAACTCTTGCAGAAATATAATATCTGCATTTTCTTTTTTTATTATCTCTTGGATTTTATCTAGATTCTCAACTTGAAAACACTGGTGCTTTCTACCAGGAAAATGTTTTAACCATATAAAGCTACCAATATTCCAAGAGATTATTTTCATGCTTCTAATTATTTACTTCTTTATTTTTATATTATAGCACCTCCACCTTTATCTCTAAAATTTCTTCTGGCCAGATGTTGGCTTTGTTTCTAATTTGTTTTTTAATTGGCAATATATAATTCTCATCTTTTTTATTCCTAAAAAGTGAAGTATCCCAAATCACTGACTCCTCTTTTTTATTTTTCTTATTTATTATAAAAACTTTTTCTCCATTAGCATGAATTATATTAACTCTAACTTTTACCATTGCAGATTTTGGATAACTCTCTCTTATTATTTTTGACAGCTCCTTATCGAGACTAACAAAATGCCATCCCATATCCCCCGGCCACACCCACATCTTTGCTTTAAAAGTAATACTTTTATTTTGCATAAATTAGTCGACTACCCCAATTACTCTTTAGATTTTCTTTAGAAAAAATAGCCTCAGCTTTGGTGTCAAAATATTGCTTTAGTTCAACCTCTAATTGTGAATAATCATAGTGACTTTGCCACTTCTTAAGAGCTATTTCATTTCTTACGCTATAAAAATCCTCGAGCAGTTCATTAAAGTCAACCATACAACATCTGCCGTCTTTAGCTAGTCCACAGTTAATAGAAAAGTTATAGACATTGTCATGGTAGCCCAATTGCCACAAAGTTACACACATTTCAAAATAAGAATCCAAAAAGTTTTTTGATTTCTCTATAGATAAATTTTTAAAACCATCTCCAAAAATAAGAACTTTATCCTGCTCATAGTCTGTATCATTCAGAAATATAGGATTTCCCAAAATCTCTAGTGGTATTGTTCGTAATATTTTTCCATAATACTCTTTGGCTATTTTTTTAAAATTAAGAATCTTAATAAAAGGTTTTAAAAATTGAAAACCTTCTGATTTCGAAAGATCAAAGACTGTTTCAAAATAATTTTTTTTAAAAACTTTCAAAACCCTATCTTCATCTATTTGATAAACTTTATAACTATACCCTTCTCCAATCTTTTTCATGGCTACATTATAACACAATTAAATCTTTGATTTATAATACCTCTCGCAGAATTCCTTTTTGTAATTTAGGAAGTTGTCATCTAGTATAGACTGGCGGATGTTTTCTACGAGCTTGATCAAAAAGTGCAGATTGTGAGCGCTGGCGATAGTCGCCGCTAACATCTCCTCAGCACGGAAAAGGTGACAAAGATAGGCTTTTGTGTATTTGTTTGCTGGGCAGTCTATATCATCACACACAGGACTCATATCGTTTTTAAATTTTGCATTAGTAATATTTAACTTACCATCATAGCTGTGCACACTACCGTGTCTCGCTATGCGAGTTGGTGACACGCAGTCAAAAGTATCGATTCCATACTCAACACCCAAGAAAAAGTCTACTGGCTCACCGATACCGAGTAGGTGGCGTGGTTTACCTTCTGGGAGATTCTCAGTCGCACTCTTTACGGTTTTGCCCATGTCTTCCTTTGTAAAGCTTCCTCCGATGCCAAAGCCGTCAAAATCCATCGCACCTAGAGTCTCTGCACTCTCTTTGCGCAGATCTTCAAATGCACCGCCTTGTACCACTGCAAATAATGCTTGCTGCTCAGCTGTTGCACTGCTCACCCCGAGTCTTTTGTGCTCATCTATACACCTCTTTGCCCATCTGTGCGTACGATCCATAGCAGATATCTGATATTCACGACTAGCAAGTGGTGAAGTACACTCATCGAATGCAAAAAATATATCAGCGCCTAGATCATGCTGTATCTGCATGCTAGTCTCAGGAGTGAATCTATGGTACGAGCCATCGATAAAAGATTTGAAAGTTACTCCTTCTTCATCTATCTTTGCCATTTGGTTTTTGCTAGATTTTATTTTCACTTTTCCTTCATCGTCTGTAGTTTGTTTTTGTTTTGCACTGAGCTGAGCACTGGTGGCTATCTTTGACACACCAGTATCAAAGGCAGCTCCGAGTGAAAACACTTGGAATCCTCCCGAGTCAGTCACAGTAGGCAAAACTCGCCCACTATCGTCCACCCAGTTCATCATCTTACCAAAGCCTCCGTGATTTTTTACTAGCTCACTTCCTGGCTGAAGATATAGATGATAAGTATTTGCCAGCACTGCTTGTCCTCCGATATTTTTCACGTCTTCTACGCTGAGCGCCTTCACTGTGGCCTTTGTACCCACAGGGATAAATGCAGGAGTGAGTATATCACCATGCGGCGTATGTATCACCCCAGCTCTAGCCAAACTCACCTCACTACTTCTCTTTTCTATTTCAAAATTAAATTTTTTATTTTGCATATATTTTTACTTCTTCTGTCCATCTTTATAATCTACCCATTCTAAAAATAAACCTTTTTCAAAACCACCCCTAATCTCTTTCTTTTTATCTCGCATTTTTAAAACTTCCTCCAGAGATATGTCATTATGAAAAAGTATGGCATCAATAACTTCTATTAAGTCTCCCAACTCCTCTTTTAAGTGAGTCTTATCTTCTTCATCATACGCCTCCATAACTTCCTTTGTCTCTTCGAAGACTTTAGCTTTTAAACTTTCTAATATCTCTTCTTTGTTTATATATTTAAAAGAAACAGCATTGTGAACCTCTCCTTTTATTTTATCTGCATCCCAGATGTCAGTCATTTTATCCCTAACCAATTTATTGTATATTACTTTATTTGACATATTCTTATTTACTTAAAAACCAGTAATTTAAAATACCAAAAGTTATTATAGTAATTTCAAAAACTGTAGTGACAAATCCTCCTACCTGATTTGCTTTTTTCCATCCATGATATGTTACGTACAACCAAAGAGTCTGCGCAAAAAATGCTACAACCAATCCATACTCTGGATGTTTTATAGAAGTTAAAAGCCAGCTAACAACAGCAACTATCGGCAATGCTATTTGTATAAACTTGTCAAAAAAATTATGCTTATCTTTGTGTATCTGTATATGCTTCATATTTTTATTTCTTATATTATATCATAAAATACAACAGAAATCTTTTCCTATTTTATGTGATCCAAAAATAATCTTATAAAATTATCTTACCATTTATTATTTCCACTCCTTCACTTTTTAATTTATTTATTTTTTCTACTGATCCACCTCTATTATAATCACCTATCTTTCCATCACTACGAACCACTCTGTGACATGGTACAGTTGTGTCATAATTGTTTTTCATTATTGTCCCCACAGCGCGGCTCGCTCCCGATACATTTACTCTCATAGCCACCTCCTTGTAGCTCATGACTTTTCCTTTTGGTATCTCACGCACTACCTGTAAGACCTTCTCTCTAAAATTAATCATTCTTGTCTTCATTTTATTTTTTAAAGGATATCACTTAATATTTCTTTTGATATTTTCTCTGCCGACTGTAGTGATGTATCAAAAGTTTTTATATTTAGATTTTTACTTTCTAGGTACTTATTATACATATTTTTATGCTTTTCTTCTGAAAAATTAATTTTGATTCCCGGCCTAGGATTAGATGTTCTTAAGCGAAACCTACTTAACAAAATCTCATATGGAGCTTCGATATTATATTCATATACAGCATATTTTTTTTCTTTGGCATAATCTAACACTTCAGTATTTTTATAATCAGAGACAGAATTATGATCTTCCAGGAGAATATCTTCATCTTTATCTATTCTATTTTTACCCATAACAACAAAAAGTTCTGTAACTTTTTGCTTATCTGAAGAAGAATCATAGTCAATAAAAAATCTTTTAATAGCATCAAACTTTAACCAAAATATATCTCGCTTAGTTTCAAAAATTTTATCTATTATCGTACTCTTGCCTGCGCATGATGGGCCGTTTATAATTATTAATTTTCTCATATTTTTATTTTCTCATGTCCTCAACAACTTCATCTCTATGTTCTTTTGCTTTTACGCTTTCGTATACTTTCTCTATCTTACCATCAGTACCTATCAATACACTCATGCGCTCTATGCCCATATACTCTCTGCCCATGAATTTTTTGAGTCTCCATGCTCCATAATTTTTTATCATGTCAGTACTCTCATCACTGAGTATAGGGAAATTTAGATCATACTTGTCGGCAAATTTCTTATGACTCTTAACACTATCCTTACTAACTCCAAGTATGACTAGGCTTGATTTTTCTAGGTCTTCCTTACTATCTCTAAAATTACAAGCCTCAGTAGTACATCCTGGCGTATCATCTTTTGGATAAAAATATATCAAAACTTTTTTCTTTTGATCTGTATATTGTTTTAAAGTTTTCTCTTCTCCGTTTTGGTCTAGTAATTTAAAATCTGGGGCTTTGTCTCCTATTTTTAGCATATACTAATTATAACATAAAAATTAAATCTAAACCTGATTATCTCTACGTATAAAAACTCCCGGATCACAATCACCCCATATATCTGGTTTTGATATTTCTACTTCACAAGCTGTTACATTTTTATGTATTAGTATTTTTTTAGAAATCTCTTCTGCTAAATGTTCTAATAGCTTTTTTCCTTCGCCTTTTATAACGTCATCTATCGCAGTGCGTATATGCTCATAATTAAAAGTATGCTTTAGATCATCGCTTTCCCCTGATTTATTACTCTCTATATCACAACTAACAGACACTACAAATCTCTGAGGTTTATAATGTTCCTCTTTGTAATAGCCATGCTTAGCTAATATTGTATAATTTTTAAGAAATATTTTATTCATGTATTTTTATTTTTAATTATTATTATCAAGATCTTTCTTTTTATTACTCCTGTGGCTAATGACATAAGTCGTGACCAGTATTCCCATAATAATTATAAACTTATTCAACTCACCGATATGCATAGAAAAAATGTTTTCAAGTAAAATAACAAATCCTATCATACCAACTATCACATACGCTGCTTTTTTAAATATTGGATGCTTATGTATAAATCTGCTAATAATCTGAGTTACAAAAAGCATGGAAATTATACCCATTGTAACACCAACCACAACTATGTAGTAATTATGCGATAGACCCACAGCAGATACAACATTATCAATGCTAAAAATCATATCTGCAAATATAATTTGAACTACTACTCCCCAAAAAGTATAGACTTTTTTTATTTTACTTTCTTCCCCATTCTCATTTCTTTTTATATACAAGTGGTCAACAGCTAAATAAATAAGATAAAGTCCACCAATAATTAATATCCATTTATTTTGTATTATAAGCGTAGCAAAAAATAAAGCAACTAAGCGAAGCCCTGCTCCGCCTAAAATACCTATCTTTATAGCCAATTTTCTCTCCTTTGTATTAGTCAGACCCTCAGCAAGAGAGGCATTTACGAGTGCATTGTCAATAGAAAGTAAAATTTCTATAAAAAATAAAGATACTATTACAGGTAAATAAGTAGATACAAAGTCTGCTGGTAAAAAGCTAAAAAGGTTTTGAAAAGAATTTGAAATATTATCCATAAAATTAAAATTATAAGATATATTATAACACAAAAAATAATTATTCTGTCTTTGGTTTTAGTAATGGGAACATCTGAGTCTCACGTATAGGTAACTCTGCAAGGAATGCAAATAATCTATCTCCAAATCCAAATCCACATGTTGGTGGCATGCCATGCTCTAGCATCTCCACGAATTCAAAGTCTGGCATCATCGCCTCATCATCGCCGCCTTCTAATAACTTTTGTTGCTCTTCAAAATTACTTCTCTGCAATCTTGGATCATTGAGCTCACTGTAACCATTACCAACTTCTGCTCCAGCAAGTATAATTTGAAACTTTTCTACTGTATCTGGGTTTTCTTTTCTTCTTTTTGCTAGTGGTGATGTTATTGCTGGATGGTTAATGAGGAATGCTGGACCTGCAATACTTTTTCTACAATATTTCCAGAGAGTATCTAAAAGTCTCTCTCTA
Source organism: bacterium (assembly GCA_043771335.1). GTDB lineage: Bacteria > Patescibacteriota > Minisyncoccia > Phycocordibacterales > UBA5272 > JAUPVO01. The sequence goes on from JAYVHM010000001.1 coordinate 114,140, forward strand.
TTACCTCCTTCGTATTTTACACTCAATTCTTTTAATTTGTCTTTTATGTCTTGCTCTGTGCTGTTCCAGACATCTATACTTGTAACTTTTTTTATCTCTTCTGCATAATCTATATATGTCCAATCAGAAGCAAGATCAAAAGTAAGACCGTTGTGAGTGAACTCTGTTTTACCAAAAACTTCCGTCGCAATCTTTCTATATAATTCTTTTGTCAGATTCATCGCATCATTGTAATTAGCATAAGCCATGTAGAATTCACAATTTGTAAATTCTTGCAAATGATTTGGAGATGAACCTTCATTTCTATATGCGCGACCAATCTCATAAGTCCTAGGGAATCCTGCAGCCATTAACCTCTTTTGCCATAACTCTCCTATGCTTATACGCATATAGACATCAAGATCAAAATCATTATGAAAAGTTTTAAATGGTCTAGCCTCCGCACCACCAGTAGTAGTCTCAATAGTCGGGGTCTCTACTTCTAAAAAGTTTTTTTCATCAAAATAATTTCTAACAACTTTCCAGAACTTTGCTTTTTTATAAAATAAATCCCTCTTATTTTCATCGAGAAGTATATCAAGATACCTCTTACGCATTTTCTCTTCTTCATCTACGAGGCCAGCGTATTTGTCTGGGAGAGGTAATAATGCTTTTGTTAATAATTTTATGTCAGAAATAAGTAATGAATTCTCACCTTTTTTTGTAATATAATTATTGCCAGTAACCTGCACAAAGTCACCTCCATCAATATGTTTTTCAAAATAATTAATACTCTCTTCGCTTTTTTCTCTTTCAAATACAATTTGCACGCTAGCTGTGCCATCAAATATCTTAGCAAAAGCTAAATTACCAAAACTTCTCGTCATCATAACTCTACCTACAAGAATATTCTGTTTGCTGTCGTCAATACTAAAATCAGTCAAAAAATCTTTTACAGTCTTTGTATATTTACTCTCACTTGGATATGCGTCTATGGCATTTTCTCCGGATATTTTATTTATTCTCTCTAATTTTAATTCGTCTATGCTTGCCATATATTTTATATTACTATTTTAATTATTGTTTAGTTTTTCTTATTTTAATAATAACATAAATAATATAATAATAAAAATTACAACTCTATGTCAAAAACAATAGGCGCATGATCTGAGCCAACAATTTTCATATCAATAAAAGCAAGGCCATCTGCCACTCCAATCAAATCTTTTTCCATAGAAGCATTTTCTATTTTATCTATTATATCCTTTGAGGCGATGGCATGGTCTAGTCTAACTTTATTGCCTCTATATACATGAGAGTAATATTCTGAGTCTTCAACTTTGAAAATATCAATCATTTCATCATCTGAATCTCTTAGTCCTCTTAAGATTTTTAATCTTTTTGAATAAGAGTCAGCATTAAAATCACCAATAGCTATTACTGATTTTTTATTATTAATGTCCTCTGAGAATATTTTTCTAACGCCGTATGATTCAGCGAGACCAATCAATTCTCCCAGAATCTCAGAGCGTGCATATTCCACGCTATTTTTAACTTCATAATCTTCACCACTTTGTATTTTGATTCTAGAGGCTATCTGAGATTTTAAGTGCACAGCATATATATTCAAATCATTAATACTGGTTTTTATATATCCTCTTTTTTGCACTAAGTATTTGTTGATATAAGGGGTTTCATCAATTACAAAATTAGGTATCTCCAAATCTGTTAAAAATACTTCTTCATTTTTTAATTTTTCCTTAGAGAGAATAACATTTCTTATTCCTCTCCTGTCTGGAGTTGTTTCAAAAATACAAAACTCTGGGAAAATATTCCCATACATTTTTTTAAGTAAATCAACATCTCCAATTTCATAAAAATAAGAGATGTCTGGATTTATTTCTTTTATTTTTTTGGTAAAATAATCTAATCTTTGAGCAATAAAATTTTTACTTTCTCCTATGTCTTTTACAAAGCCTTCTTTTATAAAATAATCGTAATCATAGAAATTATAAAGATTCCAAGACAAAATTTTTATGGTTTTTGTTTTCATTTTATTTGTGTCGATGGGTGGGATCGAACCACCGACCTTAGCTTTATGAGTGCTATGCTCTAACCAACTGAGCTACATCGACATAAGGTGGTGAGCAATGCAAAGCATTACCCAGACCTATCCTTGTTGCGGAAACTGGAATCGAACCAGTGTCCCGAGGTTATGAGCCTCGTGAGTTACCTCTACTCTATTCCGCTATGTTTTCAAGAAAATTAATACTTTTCAAGAGCTTTCATTATACCACAAAATTAAATAACTTTCAAATCCTTAAACACAGTCTCATATAATACAAAAGCTTTTCTGGCTTCTCGGCTGGTTAACTGAAAACTAAGACCTTCATGAGCTATTCTATTTCTTATTTTATGTGCCTCCCAAGCAAAATCTATAGTTTTAAAATTAGCCGATTGCAACCTCTCTCCAACACCAGACCCTAAGTATCCAATATTTTTAAGTGCTTCATCTAAGATGTTGTCAGCCTCTATAATACCAATTCTCCATAAATCAGACACTTCGTCATTCATATATTTTGAGACGATGCCCCACCTCATATCACCTTCAAATACAAGTTCCTTAACTGTAGGCTCGAATATACCAGTGGTGCTTATGGGGTTATTATTTTCATACTTTATATCGTGATTAATATGATTCACCTCATCGTCTTTTGTATTATATTTTATATCTGCTTTTATATTTTTAAAATTTTCTTTATGAACTGTTTTATTATGAACATGATCAGTGTCATGATGATTAAAACCAAAAGCGTTATGAAAAAGATGATAATAATGCTCTACATCATGATTGATCTGTGCCCACCAACGTAAAAATACATAAGTAAAAAGAAAAAACATTATAATACTTAGCATGAGAACTATACTGGCAACAAAATCTAAAAAATTATTTTGTATAGAAAACTTTAAATCTTTACTGTTAGCATTCACTAGGGTCTGTGATTTTAATTTTGAGCTCTCTCTGTAATTAACTTTTACATTATCATCAACAGCGTCAGAAAGTCCATCATTGTCTGTATCTTTTAAGTGTGGATTAGAACCTATATAAGCCTCAAATCTGTCGCCTATGCCGTCTCCATCAGAATCTATATCATTCTCTAAAACACTACGACTACTATCTGTAGGGTAAGCATCACGACCGTCTAATACACCATCCTTGTCTTGATCTGCATTAACAGCATTCAACCCTTTGTATATTTCTTCTCCATCATAAATACCATCTTCATCTGTATCTGTGCTGTTTATATTCGTACCATGTTTTAACTCATAACTGTCTGGCACACCATCTGAATCAGTGTCAGTTGGTGATAGACCAAAAAATTCTTTTACCTTATCAGAAAAGCTATAATCAGAACCAAAAACCTCCCTTGTCTCTGCATCTGTAAAGTTATTAAAATCTTTTGGCTTAGCGTCAAAAATATCAAAGATACTATCTCCGTCAGAATCTTTTTTTGTATTAACACCTAAGCTAGACAAAAAATCATTTATATATTTTGTATAATCTATATTATCCACTAATACATTATAACAGTTGTATGTCTTTTCCGACACTTAGTAGTTCACACTCTTGATACCAATTACCTAGAAATTGTATACCAAAACTAAGACCATCTTCTGACTTGCCTGATGGCACAGATATACCAGGAACCCCTACTATATTAGCTGGAACAGTGAATATGTCCGCCAAATACATAGAAATAGGGTCTGATTTTTCTCCGAATCTCCAAGGAAGTATTGGGGAGGTTGGTGTTGCTACAAAATCAACATCCTTGAAAACTTTTTCAAATTCTTTTTTCAGTTGAGTTCTGGCTTGTAGAGCTTTATAATAATAAGCATCATAATAACCACTAGACAGCACATAAGTGCCGAGCAAAGATCTTCTTATTGGCTCTACTCCGAGTCCTGCACTTCTACTCTCTACCATGTTTTCATTTGGTGTTCCAACTATTACACTTTTACCATAACGCACACCATCAAAACGGGCGAGGTTAGAGCTAACTTCTGCAAACATTAATATATAATATACAGACAGAGCCTTTTCAATATTTTTTATTTCTATGTCTTTTGTAGCATATCCTTTTTCTTCTAATTTTTTTATAGTCTCATAAAAATTCTCTCTAACTTTTATATCTACTCCATCACTATCTATAAATGATCTAGGGACCCCTATTACTTTTCCACTTTTTTGATTGTTTTTATTTCTAATAATTTCTTTTTCTGATTCTTCTAATGTGGTAGCATCGTGAGCATCTTTTCCATTTATTATATTGTAAACTATTTCTACATCTTCAACGCTTTGTGCCATAGGACCCACAACATCAAGCGAAGACCCCATAGCTATCAATCCGTAACGCGAGACATCACCATAAGTTGGTTTGAGGCCTGCAACTCCACAAAAACTAGCTGGCTGCCTTATACTTCCTCCTGTATCTGTTCCTATGGATACTGGTACGCCACCATAAGCAACTACTGCAGCTGAACCTCCTGATGAACCTCCTGGAACATGATTAATGTCTAATGGGTTCATAGTTTTTTTATAAGCACTATTTTCTGTGCTGCCCCCCATTGCAAATTCGTCCATGTTCGCACGTCCGACAAGTATGGCACCTGCATCTATTAACTTTTGCACCACTGTACTGTTGTATGTAGCTACATAGTTCTCTAACATCTTAGAACCAGCACTAGTGACTTGGCCCTTTACACACAGATTATCTTTTATTACTATTGGCACACCGGTAATTTTTGTATAGTTACCATTAGCAAACATCTCTTCTGCTTTTTTTACTTGCTCTACAATAAATGCATTGTCATATACTTCTAATAGAGAGTTTATTCTAGACTCATTCTCTGTTATATTTTTTAGATAGAAATCTACAACTTCTCTTATTGTAGTTTTTTTATCTAATAGATTTTGATGTATTTCTAGTATTTTTGATTTCATATTTTTAATTTATTGTTTTATAACTTGAGCTACTTTGTAGAGATTACCTATACTGTCTGGTGCATTTTTAAGTGCGCGTGATATATGGGAATCATCTTGATTTACAACATCCTCTCTAAAATTATTAACATGCTCTTCACGCCCATCAGTATAATCACCGAGATCAAGAGTTTGTATCTCTTGTATATAACCTAAAATACCAGATATCTCTTTTTGATATTTTTCTACTTGACCTTCTGGGATTTTGACTTTGGCTAGACCTTCGAGATACTTTATTGTTTCTGTTGTGATTTCTACTTTACTCATATTTTTAAGTTATTATTAATTATTATTTATCTATTTTTTATTATAACATAGATTCTATATCATTTCCAAAAACTCTTTTTCGTCTATTACTTTTATATTTAATTTTTTAGCATTGTCTAATTTGCTTCCTGCATCATCACCACAAAGCAAGTATGATGTTTTACTAGAAACTGAACCGCTTACAGACCCGCCTAAATCTTCTACTATATTCTTATAATAATCACGTGAATTAGAAAAACTTCCAGTAATCACAAAAGTTTTACCAAAGAGTTTTTTACTCTCTAATTCTTTTAGATTATCTAAATTATTCTTATCTAGGTATAAATTATTGTGAATAGTTAAATATTTTAATAAGTCACTCATATTATTTTTATTCTTTTCATTTCTAAAATATTCATATATATTTTTAGACATAACATCTCCAATATTTTTAATATTTAAAAAGTCTAATTCATTTGCATTTAAAACATTCTCCAAACTTTTAAAGTTACGAGCAATATCTTTTGCCCCCACTTCACCAACACCAAGTATGCCGAGAGCATATATAAAATTATTAAGATTAACTATTTTACTTTTTTCTATGCTTTCTGCGATATTTTCTGCGCTCTTTTTACCATACCCAAAAAGGTTTTCTATATCGCTAATTTTTAACTTATAAATACTGGCATAGTTTTTTATAAGACCAAGAGAAGCAAACTCTTCTATTATTCTCTCCCCTAAGCCGCTAATATTCATAGCTTTTTTAGAAACAAAATGTATAAGATTTTCTATGTGTTTTGCATCACATTCCACATTGTCACAGAAAAGTCCCACACTCTCTTCTTTTCCTGCTTTCCTTTTTACTAAAACACTAGCGCATGATGGACACTCTTTTGGATACTTTATCGCTTCGGCATCTTTCATACGTAAGCTAATTATAACTTCTGTTATCTCTGGTATTACGTCCCCTGCTTTTTGCAACACTACAGTGTCTCCAATCATAATACCTAATCTCTGTATCTCATCCTTATTGTGAAGTGTAGCACGCGCTACAGTAGAACCAGCGACGAGCACTGGACTCAGATTGGCCACAGGAGTAATCGTACCCGTGCGACCAACTTGAAAAGAAACGCTTTCAACTATAGTAGTCACTTTTTCCGCCGGAAACTTGTAGGCGATGCCAGCACGTGGAGATTTTGCAGTGTAGCCTAATTCAGCCCATAATTTGTTTTGATTTATTTTTATAACCATACCATCTATACCATAGTCATGATTATTTGTTTTTTTTATATTATACTCATAAAAACTTTGAACTTCTTTTAGGTTAAGGCATAATTTTCTATTTTGATTTACCAAGAATCCATTTCTCTCTAGAAAATTAAGTTCTAACTCTTGAGTGTTTAGCTTTTCTAAAACTTTTCTAGTGTCTATGCTATTTTCAAGATTATCTAAATCAAAATCTAAATCATAAGCAAAATACTGTAACTTTCTTTTGGCTACCACAGAGCTATCTAGTTGTCTTAGGGTTCCAGCGGCTAAGTTTCTAGTATTAGCATATTCACTTAGATTATTTGATTTTTGTTCTGCATTTATAATTTCAAAATCACTTTTCTTAATCCAGCACTCGCCTATTACTGTTATACTTACTTTTTCTTTTAAATTAAGTGGTATAGTTTTTATGGTTTTTACATTTTCAGTTATATCTTCGCCAATGTCACCATCACCACGTGTCGCGGCCTTTGACAATACTCCATCTACATAGCTCAAGATAACTTTTAGGCCGTCTATTTTCATCTCACACATATAATTTGGATTATATGTTTTTTCTAATTTTGTTATAATCTTTTCATTTCTATCATTCCAGTCTAATAATTCTTGATAATCAAAAACATTATCAAAAGACCACTGTTTAAAATCATGTTTTACTTTTGTGAACTTGTCTAATATATGTCCACCTATCCTAACGCTAGGACTAGTGCTAGTTTTATACTCTGGATACTCTTTCTCCAAAGATACTAACTCACCCATAAGTGAATCATACACCTCATCGCTAATCTTAGGATTATCATTAACGTGATACTCTATTCTGTGAGTTTCTAACTCTAATCTTAGGCTCTCTATTCTTTCTTTTGCTTTTATATTATTCATAAGATTTTCTATACACATTATAACAAATAAAACTTATTTTATAAAGCTTATTCTCAGAATATTTTTATATAAAATTACTGTAAATACCTAACTAAAAGTCTTTTAGTAACATACTTTCCAGTGCAAGGCACAGAAGATTCTGAAACTATTAACTTTTTATATATATTAGATTCTAAAACAGAATATACTTTTATGTCTAAGCAGGAGCTCTTTAAATACTTTTGAAAAAAAGATAAGTTATTAGCAGCATCCAAATCCGAAACATCTTTTGCTATTTTTATCTGTGTGACTACTCCGTTATTCGCTGGCACAGCTGAATAATATCCCGCTGGTGCCGTGCTGTCATTTGCAGTGACTTTTGTAAATGAGCCGTCAGAATCTACTGCTCCAGTGGTATTATTTAATATTTTATAACCAAAACATTTTACTTGATCTATGTTAAAGAATTTGTTCTTGTTATCGGTATTGGTAATAGTATAATCTTTTGATGAGTACCCAGCTGAAGGACTTGAATCATTTTGGTCTTTTGCTACTTGATAAGTATAAGCAGTAGATGTTGGAAATAATCCAGTTACATTGTTACCTTCTAAATCAAAATATCTAATACTGTCTTCGTGACCACTGATACATTCAAGACCTGACTCTGCCAAATTATAAGCTATAGAGTTCAAAGTATTAGAAGCTGAATTCTTGATATCTCTTATTAATAATGTGCTAATAGAGATAGAAATAAGTAATGTTGCTGCTACAATAATCAAAGCAAGGCCCAAAGTAAAACCTCGAATCTGTAAAAAGTTTTTGTATTTTCTATTAATTTGTTTGAATATTTTTTGCATAGTTTATTATTTTTATTACTATCTGTATATATAATACACCAAAGTAACAGCATTAGCATCACCTGTGGCACAAGCATTTTTATTTATACATACAACTGATGTTAGACGTATAACATTATCAATTACTTCCGTTGCTGTGGTCGGAGAAAGTAAAGTTATTTGATCTAGATTATCTATATACAATCTCCTGCTAAAGGCGGTAGGTTTTGAGGTTGATGTCTGGTCACATTTGACTATGTCATCTGGCTCTTCATATATTTTACAGCTAGATTTTTTGGTGAAAATAGGGGCTAGGCTAGTATTAGAATAATCAAAACTAGTATCATCCAAATAACATGGGGTTCCCGGTAATGGATAAGATACGCAATCAATAGAAATATCATTTACTTTTTTGACAAAGAGATCAAAACCTTCAAAATTACCATCACATTCTGACGGACTGTTAAAGCAGAATATATCCAAAGATTTTTTATAATTAATCATCAACTCTATCTGCTCCTCAGCAAGTGAAGTAGCTGTTATTTTATTTAAAGCAAATTTTGTATATTTTGCAGATTGAGACAATAATGTTAAGGGAGCCATAATAGATATTATAATTACACTCATGGCCATCAATGACTCTACAAAGGCTATACCCTTAATTCTTTTTGATACTATTCTTTTTTTGTTTATATAGTTTTTCATATTTTTAATTAATTTGCTACTGGTCTTTGAGATATTAGACTCTCTATAGAAAAACTGGTAGATGGAAGATTTTTTGATTTTCCTTTTACTATTATCTTCATCATTGGTTGCTGTATATTACCTGTAGAAAAATTATCAGTGCCTATTAATACGAACTTAAGCTTTGTTATTTCTATGTCGTCAGAAGTTATGCTTTGAGGTAGTGTGGGGTCAGAGTATTTTTTTATATTACCATTCTCTAGATAATATCCAACTCTACTCGAGCTGTTGCTGTTACCTACATTAAGATAATCAAAAGAGAGACAACTATTAGTCAAGTTAGCGCCAGGGGCAGTGCTACAAACATCGCCAGTTCCTTCGAGTGTAGAATAATACAGATTTTCAAAATTAGTTCCCTGTTTTAAATCTGAGCTAATAATATCCATAGATAAGTATACATTCTCATATATTTTCTTAGTAACTTTTAATTTGTTGTTAAATTCTTGCAGAGAGAACAAAGCAGTAACGGCAACAAACGTCACAAAAGTAAAAAGAGTTACTGCGACTAGTGTCTCTATCAAAGTAAAACCATTGACAGCAAGGACTTTCATTTTAGAGTTTTTTATTTTTAAAAGATTTTTAATAGTATACATATATTTTAAGATTATGGTTGAAATGAACATTCTCCTGATTTTGTTTCTACTTGACCATAATTATAAATTACAATACATTTTTTGTAATAATTACCTGGCCCTGTCTGCAATAATTCTATATAACCTTTGTCAAAAAAATTATATATACCAGACCCTAAAAAAGTCTCTGAGTAATCAGTCATATTCGCAGCGATAGAAGGTCTAACAAAAGTAACAGAAAAATTATTTACGCCATTAACTCCACATTTTTTTGATGAAGAAGTATTTTTAACACAAATATCTGAAACTTTTACGTTATTTTGTACTGTATTTATTTTAGAGATAAGATCTGAAGGGTCAGTACTAGTCGAAAAAACTCTATCACTTTTCAATGTACCTAGATAATCCAAGGTTGAGGTCGCATCCAAAAACTCTGTAAAAGTTATTCCATTTCTAGAGAAAAAAACTCCATCTCCAGAATAACTTCCTCCACGAGATGAGCCGCTTATCTGGGCTGATTTTACAATTGATACTATCTCCTGAGCAGCATTACTAAATGCTAACGCCTGAGTTAGTTTTGGATAATTATAAAAAGAAATACTCATCATAATCCCAAAAATAACCACATTAACCATTACCTCTATCAAAGTAAAACCTTGATTTTTAAACTTTTTATTTTTAACGAATAATTTCATATAGACTTAGTATGTCTGACTTGGTATATAAGACAAACACAGCAGCAATTATTATAAAAGGAGTAAAGGGTATTTCGCTCTTAAGTCCATACTCTTTTTTGTGAGTCAAAATGAGAACAAGAGACACGAAAGCTCCGAGCCATATAGAGTAGAAAAAAGTAGTAACACCCATAGGTAGACCAAGAATAAAACCAAAAGCAATATATAACATCACATCTCCGAATCCAACCCATTTACCTTTTGAAAAGAAATACATAAGAGCAAAAGGTGCCGCTACTATTAATCCAGATATAGCATCTAGAAAAACAAAACCGTTCTGGACTTGTCTATATGCAGTAAACACTACACCGATAGCTATAAGGATAGACGCCATCTCAAAAGGCACAATAGTGTGTCTCAAATCATAAATCATAATAGACATAGAGATACATATAATCACAGACCAGATAACAAAAATAGACAACTGTTCATAAAAGTTATTAGTATAAGATAAGACTACACTAGCGAGCGCTGCTATTAATAGACCAGAGACTATCTCACTCCAGAGATAAACCTGAGATAGTCTAGTCTTGCAGAACTTACATTTTCCTTTTTGATATAAATAGGATAATATTGGAAATAACTCTTTCCATGATAATTTTTTAGAGCAAGTAAGACACTCACTCCTACCTCCCCATATAGATTTGACTCTAAGTCTGTCAGCTACAAGATTCGAAAAGCTTCCCAGCGCTGCCCCATAAATAAATGCAAATAATGTTATCATAATATATATTTCTTATTTTAATTTTAACACAAAAAAGACAAAGAAAAACTGCAGTTATGCACTGCAGTTTTTCTTATTAAAGAGAATTCTATATTATGGAACTAAATCAAATACACAATCCGCCGAAGTACTAGCATTTACTTTATTAACACAAGCTTCTGATACTCCTAATCTAGGTTTTCCTGCACCATTAAAGTCTGAGTTTACATATGTATATGTAGAACTGGCAACTAATGTATTAATGTTTACAGTCGGTCCTGTTGTTAAGGTAACAGTTGGTGTGGTAGTAGAAAGGTCAGCATCGAGGCGAAGTGCAGCATTGTCAACTTCTAGTTCTGACCAAAGCTGATAAGCTGCACAAGTGTTAGAGTAAACAACACTAGCAACAACTGCTGGCTGATAAGTGTTACACTCAAGACCTGCATAAAAATAAACCTGGTTAGCTACGTCTGTGAATCCATTAGGTAGACGATTACCTGTAGCTGATGCCCAGGTACGAAGAGTTGCTTCGTCAGCAGGATAACGTAAACTAGTATCTATACCAGTTGTAGTTAAGAATGTCTGCATACCTCTTAATTCTGTCATTTTTTTTGCGTCACGAGCCTTTGCGAGAGCTTGAATAAAGTTAGGTAAAACTATAACCGCTAAGATACCGATAATAGCAATTACGATTACGAGTTCTAGTAATGTAAAACCTCTTGCTTTTTTAAATAATTTAAATAATTTCATTTGATTTGATTTTTAATACAAATAATATAAACTTGTATAAGTATATTATACTCTTAATTAATGCTTACTAATGGCACTTATCCACAAAAGACAAAAGACGTATATTATTGCTATTGTATAGAGCTGGCGATATTATACATAGGTATGAGTACCGAAGCCATGAGAAGTCCCACTCCACCACCAAGACCAACAATCATAATTGGCTCAATGAGGGCAACAGTAGAATCTATAGTCTGATCAAGTTCACGCTTGTAAAACTTTGCTACATTTTTTAACATATAACCCAGCTTACCTGTCTCCTCACCAATACGTGTCATCTGCACCATAATATTTGGAATCATCGGCTCTTCTGCCAGGGCCATAGATAATACTTTACCTTCTTTTACTTTTTCTGAAACTCTTTCAAATACTTTTTTAAATACATAATTATCAACTACATCAGCTGTGATTTGTAAGGCTTGAACTATTGGTACTCCAGAACCTATCATAGTATCTATATTATCAGCAAAACGAGAAAGATATAATTTTTTATAGAGACTACTAACAAAAGGAATCTTTAATTTGAAAGTATCAAATGCAGCTTTTCCGTCTGGAGTTTTTATATAAGCATATGTATAATAAGCAAAAGAAATAGAGGCAGGAATAAGTATGTAATAATAATGTCTTATTAGATTAGAGAATCCTAATATAATTTTTGTAAAAGTTGGAACTTCTTGACCTTGTTCGATTATAAGATTAACCATTTTTGGTAAAACAACTAATGCCATAACCATCATAACTGCAATGAAAGTAACAATAACAAAAGCTGGGTAAGTTAAGGCTTTTTTAGTTTTTTGTATCAACTCATAATTACGCTCCATATGATCTGCTAAATATTCAAAAGTTTCTTTTAATTTTCCTGTCTCTTCACCACTACGCACCATAGATATAAAGAATGAGTCAAAAACATCAGAATGACGAGACATTGCCTTGTATACTTGCATACCAGACTGCAAATCATCACCGATAATCTTATATCTTTCACACAAGCCAACCGAAGGAGATTCGGTAGAGAGTAATCTAAAGGCACGTAATATCTGCACTCCACCACCCACGAGAGTAGACAATTGCTTTGTGGCTAACACTATATCTTTGTTAGTTATTTTCTTATTGAATCTGTCAAAAATGCTTCCTTCAGAAGCCACTAGTGTCTCCTCTACATTAATAACTATATTACCCTCTGCCTGCAACTTGGTTATTACATTTTCACGACTAACATCCTCAGTGTAACCTTCTCTTATACTTGTATCTTGTGCGAAAATCTTATATTTATATTTCATAATATTTTAAATGAGTTGGTCAAACATTTTTGGATTCTTGGCAATACGCATAGCTTCATCCAGAGCTACATCACCACGAATAACTGCGTCAGCCAGACATCTGTCAAAACTAATCATACCTCCAGTAGAACCAGTTTCTATTATATTATCTATCTCATGGGTTCTTTTTTCTCTGATAAGATTCTGCACCGCGCTATTAACTAACATCAGCTCGTATATTGGTATCATACCACCTCCTATTTTTGGTAAAAGTCTCTGTGAGAAAACTCCTATAAGAGAAGCGGCTAGCTGTGTCCTAACTTGATCTTGTTGATTAGCGCTAAAACTATCAATAATACGATCTACTGTCTGAGAAGCTGAGTTAGTATGTAGTGTTGAAAAAACAAGATGTCCAGTCTCAGCTGCTGTTACTGCAGTTTTTATAGTGTCATTATCACGCATCTCACCTACTAATATAACATCAACGTCTTGTCTAAATGCTGCCTCCAGAGCAACGGTCGCCGTCGGAGCATCTAACCCTATCTCACGCTGCATAATATAACTTTTTGCTGGTTCATGTATATATTCTATAGGGTCTTCGATGGTAGTGATCATTTTCTTTTCATTTTGATTTATATGATTTACCATGGCAGCCAAAGTGGTAGACTTACCCTGACCTACTGGTCCCACTACTAAGAAGAACCCTTGATCACGTTTTGTTATCTCATATATAACATCTGGAAGATTTAAATCTTTTATAGACTTAACTTTTGGTATAAGACGAAGCACCACAGCAACTGTATCCATTTGAAAAAATGCATGTCCTCTCAATCTGTATTCATTATTATGAAAATAAGAAAAATCTATTTGCTGTTTTTCTAAAAACTCTTGATATTTTTTATCATTTATCATCTCACGTAGAATAGATACCGTGTCTGCTGATTTTAAAGCTGGAACTTTTGATATAGTGATTAGTTCACCATTAATTCTAACTGCTGGACTCATATTCACGACTAAGTGTATATCTGAACCAGACTCTTTTACTAAAGTAAAAATTAAATTATTAAGTAGTTCTGTATAAGAAAAGTTTTCTTGCATATTGTAATTATACTACAAATAACTTTTTATAATCCATTGATTTCCACAAAAGGAATTATTCCTTCCATAGACTTTATCATAGCATCTTCTTTCATAAATATCATACCCTTACTTCTTGCTAATTTATATATATCATCATCTGAAGCTTTTTGCACTATGGCATTTTGTACATCTGTATCTATGTCGAGAATCTCAAGCACAGGCACGCGACCTTTTGTTCCTGTTGGACATTCTTCAGCTGGCACGGCCTCATTAAAATCTCTATCCAGATTAATTTCCTTCTTATACACTTCTGGCAAATCAGCAAATTGTTTTTCTCTTATTGCTTTTATTATTTCTGTGGTTTTGATTGGAGATACAGATTTTGGATATATTTGTGGTACTAAGCGCTGAGCAATAGCAAGACAAAGCGTAGGAGCTATCAAGTAAGGATCTACGCCCATATCTGTAAGACGAGAGATAATACCAATACTATTGTTAGTGTGTATTGTAGAAAATACCAAGTGGCCAGTGAGGGCTGCCTGAATCGCTAATTGAGCTGTCTCGGCATCACGTATCTCTCCCACCATAATAACGTCAGGGTCCTGACGTAATATAGAACGCAAACCAGAAGCAAAATCATAACCTATCTCAGGAAATATCTGAGACTGATTCATGTTTTCTACGTGATACTCTATAGGGTCCTCAAGAGACACTACATTTTTCTTCTCTCTATCTATTTCATTTATCATGGAATAGAGAGTTGTAGTCTTACCGCTACCCGTCGGACCACTTATAAGTATCATACCAAATGGCCTCTGTAATGCTTTTCTTATTTTCTCAAGATGGTCTTTACTAAATCCTATATTTTCCAATTTCTTAACTCCACGATAACTGTCTAATATACGCATAACAATCTTCTCTCCGTAATAACCAGGCATACTGGAAACACGGAAATCTATTTTGTGTTTATTTAATTTTATAGAGAAACGCCCATCTTGAGGTTTACGCTTCTCATCTATTTTCATGTCACATAATATTTTTAACCTAGAGATAAGATTAGCATGCATATTAGCTGGTAATAACAACTTCTCTATCAATATACCATCTATCCTATATCTTACTTTTACATTATCTCCGACATGCTCTACGTGTATATCACTGGCATTGATTTCTATCGCATCGTAAAGAATACTGTCGACTATTCTGTCTACTGAGTCATTTTTTAAGTCTATGTCTTTTACTTTTATAGCCTGAGAGATGTCATCTACCTCTTTTGAATTCAAATTCACATTAGATTTTACATCATTCAAAACAAAGCTAGTATCTTTTTGCAAATCATCTAGCTCATAATACTGCTTTAACCCTTCTTCGAACTCTGTATAACTAAGAAGACGTAGCTCGTACTTTACATTTTTTTCCAAACAATTTTTTTCTATAATGTTAAGCGACTGGTCTCTCTCGAAATCTAAAATACCTATAACTAGTTGATTATTCAAAAACTCAAGTGGTAAGACATGATTATCTCTTGCTATTTTTTCATCTATGTAGAATATGTCAGTTGCGTTGATTTGTATTTTTTTATTATACCCTAATATTCCCGATAGCTCAGATCTGATATTCTTGATTAGAACATCATCAATGCTTAATTTTCTAAGCTCATCATCAACAATAAGAGAAACACCCTCTTCTAATTTATTTTGTATATCACGAAGAGTAAGGTCATTGATTATATTTCTTTTTACTAATTCATTTAAGAGATTCATACCTAAATAGAAAATGGATTATATCTTCCCTCATAACCTGATGGTGTGATTTTTGCATTTATATCTGTAGTATAGTTAAATATTCTCTCAAAAACAGCGTCAATTTTTGTAAAATCTATTCCTGTTTTTTTAAGATCTGCCAAAGTGTTAAACGACTTTGTAGACAAAGGATTCTCTACACTAGACTCATAATTATTGTTCATAAAATCATATGTAAAGTATGATATGAGTATTGTTAAAATGAGGAGAGAAGAAGATAATTTAGATCTCTCTTGTGCAATATTTTTAATTTTTTGTATATCATTTGTTAGTTTCATAAGTTTCTATAGTTAAATTATAACCTAAAGTATTTTCTATTGGGTCAGTTGTTATGTTCAGGCTTTTTATGTTATAAAGCTCTAAACTAGTTTCTAATCTTTTCAAAAAATTAGAAAAAGCAAAATAATCTCCTGTCGCAGAAACGGTTAATATATGTGATTTTGTATTTTTAACTTGAACAGGCTTTGTAAATTTTATACTTGTAATTTTTAATTTATTTTCCTTTGCTAATATATCCAAATCATTAATATTTCTAATTATCTCTTTTTTTAATGGTATAGATTGCTCAAGCTTTGCTAGATAGTCTTGATTTATATTTTGATAACCAAAAACTTGTCCGTCAGTGTCTGAGCTTAGGCTCCTTGCTTTGTCAAGAGAGTCTGTAATGTTTTTGTTTTTATAATAACTCTGCACTGCCCCCTTTATTCCCAATGTTCCGTCTCCTAGACCATTATAAGCAGGTATGGCGATAGAATAAATCATAAGCGCAGAGATAGATATCAATATCAAATTAATTAAATTTTTATTTATCATGGATTTTTAGTGATTACTGTAGTGCTAGAATTTAGAGTTGATGATGAATTAGTTTGAGTGCTGGTGCTGTTGGTATTTAATATTATTTTAATCGGTTTTTTAGAAGAATCATAAGATTTTTCTGATATGTCAAAAGCTAAACTTTTTACTTTTGTGTCTAATTCTATATCTAGTGAAAACTTGATACTTTCTGACCCGTCTTTTTCTGTAGAAGATAAGTCAGTAAGAGTTACTGACTTTATAAAAGGTTTATACTTGTCAGATTTTAATCTGTCTGATTGTTTTATTATGTCTTCATAGGACTGTGCTACACCTTTTATATTTACATATCCTGATTTAAATGTCTTATCAGAAAAATTCATATCAGTAAAATATGTATACTTTTCTATAGAGTCTGACAGTATAGCCAGCAAGACAGTTAGATTGTTCTTGTCTTTTTGAGTACCATCTACTATTGATATTCTATTAGAAAGTGCTGACATGTCGCTGAGAGGTTGTGTATTAAGCTTTTGATCTATGACACTTATCTCTTCCAGAGACTTCTGTGTCCTATACTCAAAAAAACGTCCTGCTGAGAAAAATAGTCCGGAGACCAGGAGAGATATTATCGCGAGAATTATTAGAAAAACTCTTAAAGAGTCTACTTCCACAGTCTGATTATCTAAAGTATTTACAAAGTTATTGCTTCTAATTGGTGGCATGTATTAAAAAATTAATTAATGTCTGACATAGCAAGGCCTACAGCATTATTATATGTAGGAGAATTTTTGATAGCAAGATTTTTTATAGCTTCTGGCATAGAGAGTCTTTCAAAAGCATTTATTTTATTTATTTTTACGCCTTCGAACTCTTTTTCTAAAAAAGCTAAAATATTATTAATCTTGGAACCTCCTCCACTAATATATATATTACTACATTTCACTTCAAATTTTATAGAAAAACTATTTTGCATGTGCATAACTTCTTCGCAAATATGATGCATGGTACTAAAAGCTATTTCAGAGGAAAGGTCTTTATTATTTAAAATATCTAAATCAAAAAACTTTTGATGAGCTTCTTTGTAATTCAGGGATAAGCCTACTTTTATATTCATAACTATTTCATTTATACCCTTTCTAAATGATTCTACTCCGGAGATTTTAT
Organism: bacterium; assembly: GCA_043771335.1. GTDB lineage: Bacteria > Patescibacteriota > Minisyncoccia > Phycocordibacterales > UBA5272 > JAUPVO01. The sequence goes on from JAYVHM010000001.1 coordinate 132,008, forward strand.
TATCCAAGATAAAAAGTATACTTGTCATACTCGCTCCAAAATCTATAACCATGCTCATGCCAGGATTATTATCTGTAATGTGTCTCATTAACCCGAATATACTTGGTTCTATTTTATAATTCTCTTTTTTAATAAAATTAGTAGCATAATTAATTCTCTCCACTTCTTTTGTTTTTACGGCGAGGACGAGGACCCACAAAGACTCACTATTTTCTTTTATTATATTATGTGTTATAGATAATTCACTGATTGGAACTATGGTGTATCTTCTAAATTCTAATTCTATGAGATCAGCTAAAAATGTTTTAGACCTAACGGGGAACTTTATAATTTTCATCTGGCATGCTGACATGGGTATTCCTACTGTTATGTTTTTACAATCAGTTTTTGACTCATTATACATGTCTTGCATTGCGGTGCGTAGCTCATCGTCACCCAGCTTTACTGTGTCACCATTTTCTTTACCAGAATATTTACCTAGCTGTAATTCTGTGTAATTATTTAGAATGAGAGTGTCATTGTCTCTTGATATATCTACTAACTTTAAGCTAGACTCACCTATGTCTATGCCTATACTTCTTTTGTCTACTTTGTTAAATATATTAAACATATTTTTATACTTAGAAAGATTTTCTATCTCTACTTATTTATATTATATATTATAAATAAGAAAATAATTAAAACATATACACAAACATAAAAAACAAAAACAACTCGTAAGAGTTGTTTTTGTTTTAGAGTAATAATTTTTATTATTATTTTCTCTTAGCCACTTTTTTAACAGCTTTTTTAGCAACTTTCTTTGCTACTGTTTTTTTAGCGACTTTCTTCACAGCTTTCTTGACTGCTTTTTTAGCAACCTTTTTTGCTGGAGCTTTTTTTGCAACTTTTTTAGCTGCTGATTTTTTTGCTACTGCCATAGTAATTATATAGATTTAAAACTTATGAGAGTGGGTGACTGATTGACCAAGATCATCTATCACTCTCTACTTAGTATTATTACATGTATAAAATATCTTGCAATAGTTATACACTAATTTCTCTGTGGATAACTCATAATTTTACAAAATATGTAAATGCAAATGCGAAACATTTGCATAATAAAAAAAGCATTAATATTTCTATTAATGCTTTGTTTTATTTTTGAGACCAGTTTTTTCCTCTTATTCCTCTTGGTTTTATATTCTTATCAAGTTGATATTCAGAATTGATACCAAAATTATTTCCAAAAACAGATCCAAATTCTTCTCTGTTCATAACTCTTACATTTTCTCTTGTATACGGTATTGAAAAATCTTTTCTCACCAACATAAAATTTTTTCCATCTTTTAAAACTTTTAATAATGCCTCTCTCTTGCTTATGTCTGGATAATTTTTATTAACTACTTCCAAATATATTTTTAAAAGTTCCAAAAGAGACATTTGCATAAAATAAGAATTAGAATATTCTAAGAGTTTTACATGTGTTGCGTTACGATTTATTGCAATCATTTTATCACGAAGTAAGTTAAATATTTCAGGACTTAACTTTCTTTTCATTTGAAAATAGTCATACAAAGATAATCCATTCATAAAAGCTTTTAACCTAACATTGTAGGAGCTCTCATATACTTCTTTATATCTTCTTTTAAGATCATACTTTGAAGAATCCTTTATGTACTCAAAACCATGTGATTTCAAAATGTTACAAATTGATTGTCTTGTTGCTCCTAATTTCCTAGAAACTTCAGATATCGTAGAGCCAGACTCTAGCTCCATCAAAATAAAAACTAAATCTTTATGTATTTTTGTTTCTTTAACTTCTGTAATTTTTTTTAATTTTTTACTAGAAGCCTTTTTCTTTTCAAGAGCTTTAAGGAAAACATGTTTATAATCATGGATATTTTCTGGTGATAGATTTCTCCATTTTTGTGAGAAAAGAGAATAGCTAACCTTCAAATCTTTGCATATTTCTCGAAAATGTTTTTTACCTTTATTTTCTTCGTATATAGCTTTTGCTTTGGTTATTATCTCTAACCATCTATCTCTTGTAGTCTTCTGTTTAGAATTATCAAAATAGTCGGTCATTTTTATCTCCTATAAAAAGTGCAACGTAGTTGAATTAAAAAATTATTTCTAAATAAATAATTAACCATAGACTAATATACTAACACATAGTCTTGTCTTAGTAAAGATTATTATTTTTTGAGAACATGGAGCCGCCGAGCAGGATTGAACTGCCGACCTCGTCATTACCAATGACGTGCTCTACCAACTGAGCTACAGCGGCTAACAATTATTTATTGCTAACCAAAATATTATAACATATTTTGTTCTAACTTCCACTTTTCTATTTCTTTATGATTACCACTAAGTAACACCTTTGGAACTGTATAATTTTTTACTTTTATTTTGTAAACTTTTTTATTTTTCTCTTCACTTTCTTTTTTATTTAAAGTTTTTGTTTTGTATTCATAGACTTCAGGTCTCGCATATATTTTATGTGTGCTTACTCTATTCTCTTCTAGGCTTTCTATTTTATTTAATACACCTTCTATTTGCCTGCTGATGCTGTCTATCATGACCATGGCTGGCAGTTCACCTCCAGTTAATATGTAATCACCTATACTTATCTCCAACCCTTTATATATTTCATTTACCCTACTATCTACTCCTTCATAACGGCCACAAATAAAAATTATATCAGTATATTTTTTTGATATATCTTTTGCGATACTTGTCGTAAACTTTTCTGCGCTTGGCACAAAATGCACAAAGAGTATTTTTGACTTCTCTAATTTTTTTGTATCTTTATTTTTATTTTTTATATCTCTCTTTTCTATATTGCTTTTTATTTTCTCTACACAGTTAACTATCGGATCTACCCACATGACCATACCAGGACCGCCCGCAAATGGCTTACCATCTACTCTTCTGTGTTTGTCTGTTGTATAATCACGGAGAGTGTATGTGTTCACAGATATTATTTTATTCTTTATGGCACTACTAATTATACTCTCAGCAAAATAGGAGGTGAACATGTCTGGGAAAATAGTAATGATGTGATAATTCATAATTGAGTATTTATTACTTGACATTATAGCATAAATCTTGCAGATACACAAAAGAAAAAGTGCCGAGCTAGCTCGGCACTTTTTCTTTTAGTGAACATCATTCATATAAGTCATGTCCTCACGAGGAGCACGCTCTACCCCGCCCGGCTCATTAATTTTAAGATTAACACGAGCATTATTCTTCATACCGACAACACGTAATAACGTGCGTATCGCTTTTGCATTATTACCCATCTTACCTATTACCTTTGGCATGTCAGCTGGTGATACTTCGAGTGTGATTAATACCCCCATCTCATCTACTTTTCTTTCTATTTTTACTGCGTCTACGTCGTCAACAATTGATTTTACAACGTACTCTATAAATTCTTGATCTTTGTTCATATATTCTTTTGGTTTTTATTTTATTTTAATTTAAACTATTACATATTTATTATATCATACATGATATATGTAAATATATTTTTATAAACAAAATACTAATTAAGATAATTAGTATTTTGAATTAAACTATTTTTTTTCTTCTTTCTTAACTGGAGTTTTCTTTGGTAAGACATTTATCTTTTTACCTTCTAATACACCTTTGCTGATTAGCAGATTATGCACCGTAGGAGAGACTTGAGCTCCAACTGATATCCAGTGCTTTACACGGTCACCTTTACATTCAAAAATACCAGCTTTTACATTGTAAGTGCCTAGTATCTCTGTGTATTGTGTAGTTTTTGGTTTTAAATAATGAGGAGTAACCACCATTCTAAAATGTGGGTCATTTTTTCTTCCGATTCTTTGTAATCTAATTTTTAACATAAGTGTTACTATATTAACATATTTCAGAACTTTTTACAAGGCTTTATATATAATAAAACAGCAAGACAAACTTGCTGTTTTTGATTAATAATTACTTAAAAGTTAAAAATCATCTGCAAAAGTATTTCTGGTTACCATCTGATCTCGAACCAGAAAGCCTTCTATCACTTTGTATATCGTAATCATCTCTATTTTTGACCCCATAAAAAAATCAGAATCCTGCACGGCAAAGTTCTCATTCGCAAGCAAGGTCCTCATATACGGATCATTTTCAAAATAATCTACTGATATAAAATTAAGTGACCTACCTGACATAGCATCCACTTCTACGCTCAGAATACTGTCCAAATAAGCACCTAGTATGCTGTGGCCCCTCCACTTTCTCTCAAAGAGAGGCCATTGTTCACCCTCCTCATCTATGCGCCACTGCTTATCGTCGATAAATTCTAAGATAATACTTTCACCTTCTTGTGTATGATGCTCTGCTTTTTTAAGTGTCTGAGATCCACTGCCTAATAATATTGAAAAATTATTAGCGAGTAACCACTGGACAAAAGTCTGCTGTTTTTCTGATTGATCCATCCTGTTCTCCTTAAAGTTAATACAAGACTTTTATACTAACATAAAAAGATAATTACGGCAATGAGATATTTTACAAAAAAGAAAAAGCACATTTCTTTCTGTGCTTTTGTTTTTGAGACGAGTCATTAATTACAATTAGTCGTCGAGCTCTGTTAAGCCTAAATTAAGCTTTCCAGTTGCTTTATTTTTAATAAGATAAAAATAAAGAGTTTCTGATGTGTACGCATACTCATAAGAACAAATAAATAAATCTCTACCCTCATCTAATCCTCTGTAGAAATCTTCTGGAGATCTACAACTAGAATATATGCAAAAAACTTGTATCAGGTAATCATCCAGAATAATTCCCATATCCTTTGTGATACCGTCTTTATTTATATCTAGAGACCAGACATGATGATATAGGTATTCTCCAACAAAATTTAAACTACTGCTACCAAAATTATATTTAATCTTTCCAGCAGCATCAATATTAAAAGTGTGAGTAGAAAAATCTAACAAGACTTTAATTTTCGATCCATAGTCATTAGCATCTCTAGCTTCCACTCTCCTGTGTGCAGATTGTATATATTCAATATTTTTTGGCCTTAGACTTGGCACTAAGCTTAGATCGTAAAAATCTCTTGTTCTTAACCACTCCAGAAAGTTTAATGGTTTTCTTGCTTCTGTTTTTGGTTCATATCTTGAAAGATCAACAGGTTCATCGTATCTTACTACCATAATCATCTCCTTAAAAGTTTATCGGTCGAGTAACCACAAATACACTATAACATAAAAATAGGATTATGGCAATGAGGTGATGGTTTAGCTATTTACACACTTAATTACTTCACTATCTTATAATCAATCTGTTTTAATTCAAGGTCTGCTGAGATTACTTTTAATTTTACTCTATCTCCTATTTTAAACATCTCTCCACTTCTCTCACCTTTTATATAATTACCATTTTCTATATAGTTAAAGAAGTCGTCGCCAAGATCACGAAGACGTATCATGCCCTCACATTTACTCTTTTTCTCCTCGACAAAAATACCCCACTTTGATATGCCTGACACCACCCCATCAAAAGTCTGACCTAATCTATCCCCCATATATTCTACTTGTTTATATTTTATGCTTCCACGCTCAGCATCGGCCGCATCTTTTTCTCTGTCGCTTGCTTTTATACACAACGCACTAAGTAATATAGTCTCTTCTTCTTTTGGATTATCTTTTTCTAATATTCTTTGTAATAATCTGTGTGTTAAGACGTCAGGATATCTTCTAATCGGTGAAGTGAAGTGTGAATAGTATTGAAAAGCGAGTCCGTAGTGACCTAAATTATCGAGACTGTATATTGCTTTTGCCATTGACCTGGTGATATGAGATTGAAGCAAATCTTTTTCTGGGCGTCCTGTCATTTTTGTTAGTAAAGCATTTAGATCTTGGGTTGGTATCGCACCGTCAATAAAGTGCACATGCTCACCTATGCCCTTTATAAATAAGTTTAGGTCATGCATTTTCTCTGGATCTGGCTTATCGTGAATACGATATATACAAATTGGTTTTTTTATAGTTTGTGACTTTGTTATGAACTCACTTACTTTTCTATTAGCTAGTAACATATACTCCTCTATTAACTTGTGAGTATCTCCTCTAGTTTTTACATACACATCCACCGGATGACCATCCGCATCAAGCTTGAACTTGACCTCCTCTGTCTCAAGTACTAATGCCCCAGCCTCTAACCTAGCTGCGAACATTTTCTTAGCCATGGCATTTAAGATATTTAATTCTTTTGAATGTAAGCCATTTGTATCCATACTCTCTTGAGCATTTTCATACGTGAATCTCTTTGCACTATTTATCACCGACTTTCCATACCACTCACTTAAAATATTTGCCTCACTGTCTATCTCAAATACTGCACTCATAACCAATCTGTCCTTTGCCTCTACTAGAGAACACAGATCGTTAGATAACTCCTCGGGCAACATCGGCACACATCTGTCCACAAGGTACACAGACGTCTCACGCTCTACAGCCTCAGCATCTAGTGGAGTATTTGGGGTTACATAGTGCGACACGTCAGCAATGTGCACTCCTATCTCATAGGTGTCATTTTCTTTTCCATTGACTATGTTCTTTTTATCCAAATACTTAAAACTAATAGCATCATCAAAATCCTGAGCGTCAGCTGGGTCAATAGTAAAAGTTAAAGTATCGCGAAAATCTCTTCTGCCGGCCTTATCTTCTTCTGTTATACCTCTCCTACTTATTTCTTCGGCTTGTTTTTTACTTTCCGCAAAATGCTCGTCCGAGAATCCGCGCTCTATGGCATAAGCTAGCATCTCAGTATTATTTTTCCCTGGCACGCCGAGGTCTTTTATAATTTCAGATACAGCATTCATACTGTCTTTGAATTCAAAAATATTTACTGCGACTTTGTGACCTATTATGTCTTCTAATTTCTCTTGTCTTAACCCTGTCTTAATATCTTTTATATCTTTTTCTAAAACACCTTTTTCTATATTTATGAATATCTTTAGATATGTTTTTTTATCGCTATTCTCTAGAAAATATTTTTTATTTATATCATTTTCTTTTGTGTCCATTCTGAGTATTCCAGTGTGAGCCTTTTTGGATCTAGAATTAATCTTTATTATTTTACCATACATCCCATCTTCATCCGTGCCCACCATCTCTACATCTACTCTATCCCCCTGCATCGCAGTATTAATATAATCATGCTTAACAAAAACACTTTCATGCTCCAGGTCAGGAACACGCACATATGCGTCTATATCCTTTGTGATACTTACAAAGCCTTGCCACACTTTATTCTCTGTTTTATTTGTTTCTGTTTTATTTTCTACTATTTTTTCTTCTGACATATTTTATATATTATTTTCTTATGAATATTATAACACAAAAAGTAAAGATACTACACCTCTATTTGACTTAGAAAAATAATTAGTGTATTATATCTTTGAAGTGAAAAAAGTTGCGTCGCGACACACTCTCCCTCTTTATACTAGGAGAAAAACATGTTCAAGCGATTAATAGGTGCCACTAGTTTATCTTTGATAATATCTTACATATTATCCCTAATACTAATGACGTTGATGTTAAAACCTGTAATAATACCATTACTCATGTGGCTTGGAATGTTAACAACACACTTACCATTTTTTGAAGTAAAATCTGTTGAGGATTTTATAACAAGTAACGCATCCCTTGTGGGTATACTGGTTGGTGCGGTTGGATTGTATATATTTGCCAACTCTACTTATAGATTTTATAAACTTATCTCACTCAAAAATCATGAGAGAGTTAAAAAATCTGCTGAGGTAAATGTTTTAAAAGCGTTTACAATTCCAATCAATTTGATTCTCTGGAATACTCTGTTTTACTTTGGACTAATTGCTGCAGTGAAGCCAGTATTGATTTATGTGGTTTTAATAGTTAACTCTACGACTGTTTTCATTGCAACTAGCTGGTTTTCTGGAATTGAAGCAGGGGCATTGATATCTGTAAATATGTTTATCTTATTCGCCATTCTTTCTATTTATTTTTTCCTTTTCTTGTATACACACGTAAAGATAATTTCCCCATTCTTGGATAAATTAAATCTATTCGTGATGCAAAAAACAACTAAGTATGAGCCTGAAAATGACATGAATGCTTTACTTGAAAAAGTTAACAAATACTTTGAAGGGAGACATCTTCAGCATGCATCATTACCAGCCACATATCTTCGTCGTTACGTAATGACAGTTATAAGAATACCAGCAAGCCTTGGAAATGATATAGAGCTCACATTAAGCTATTCTTCTTTTGAAGAATTCAAAGATATTTTTGAAGAACAAGTAAGGAATGAAGCTTCTCTTTTTACAAGACAGTCAACAAAAGAAATGTTATCACAAAATGCAGGAGTAAGGGTAGAGCTCATTTAAAAAATAAAGACCATCGCAAAGTGATGGTCTTTTTATTTTTGTCTTTTTTTAAACCCTAACTTCATTACCTACCACTTTTCCTTCTATGTGATTATCTAAAAAGTTTATCTCGGCTGACACTGCCTCATCCCACCCCATACCAGTATCCCTCGCTCTTCTCTTGGCCATATAGTGTATAAAAGTAGGGTATATTAGATTTTTATCCATATTAAATATTCTAAAAAGCTCAACCTGATTCTCAACAGGTAGATTAGATATGCCATTAGAAAAAGCACTAATCTCTTGAGGTGTCATATTCATCTCTTCAAAGAGATCGATTAATTGCTTTAATATTTTTTTCATATTTATATCTTATCATAAATAAGATTATATGTCAAGTCTATAAAAAGGTTAGAATTGCACCTAATTTCTCCTTATAATCCTAGCTTTTCCGCCGTATTCATCAAGCTGTAAAGAGACTTTATCTCCAACTAATATTCTTATCTTGTATACACGCATCTTACCTCCAAGATATGCTATCTTAACACCATCTTTTGTCTCTACTCTAAAATGAGCATTTGGTAAGGCATCTACTACTCTACCATCAACCTTAACAGCATATTCATCTTCTTCGTCTTCGGTCACATCTTTCTTAGAAGCTATATTATTTAATTTTTTATTCCTTGAATTATTAGCCCTGTTTATATTCTTATTATTATACATATTTATATCATTCTACTACAAACTTTACAAAAATCCAAATCTCTTATCTTTTTTAAATTAATTATCTTTAATAATTATATCTATTTTGTTTGTATTTTTTGGGAAAGTCTTAGACCAAAATGGTGATATTGTTGGAACAGCTTGATTTATTTCTGTAAACTTTGATAAGACAGCGTTAAAATCTGCTTGATTATTTTTCTTATTTGCCAGCTCTGCCTTTAATGCTTCTTGATCTATGTTCATAACAATAGCCGTCTCTCCTGTTACTTTTATGCTAATCTTTTCTGTTCCCTGATTTAATGTGCTAGTAGCTAATTCTAGTTTCAAGTTAGAAACATCTTTTAGTGTTACATTCTGCCCTGTATATTTTGTAAGATATTTATTAGCTAATTCTTTTGCTATAAAATCATCTTTTAGCAGAATTATCTTTCCGACAGCAAAAACTGTGTATTTATTATCTTTTGTTTTTGAAAGCTCTTCTTCATTATTAGTATAAGATATAAAAGATGGGTCATAAATAGGTGAGAAGTTTTTCTTATATATAGAAGATAAATCTTTTTTTATTAATTCTCTTATCTCTGAACGTAATTGCATGTCTGTATTATCTATTTCCTCTCTAGAAAAAGAATTAGTTTTTCCATTTGCTCCGCCTGACATAGATAATTTTGATTCACCATAAAATGCAGCGTATCTGGCACTACCTTTGAAGCCAGGAATAGTAAATCTACCGCTTTGTATATTATATTCTGGACCGCTAGCATCCGCTGTTACATTTACTGTTACAGAGCCTGAGCTAGTTAAAGTTTTACCTGGCACTGTTACAGATTCTGATATTCTAAATATTTTTCCATTCAAAGATTCAAATCTGGTATTTTTAACTAATTTTTGTGGCTTATCAGAATAGTTATTGTGTATAGTAATGCTACCAGATGCTTTTGAGCTAATGCTTTTGGTTATGGATCTCTCTATTGGTTTTGAAACTTCTTTTTTTATTTCTATTATTTGATAGGCTTCACTATTCTCTGTATTAGAGAAAACAAAAGTGTCATTAGCTGTTACGTCTTGAACTTTTTGAGCTACTGTAACCGTAGCACTATTAAAAATAAAAGTTAAAGCAAAAAAAATAAGAGCAGCCCCGGAAAGCAAAGCTATAAATAGACTCATTCTGGTTGAAAGCTTGAACTTTTTAGATGATTTTAAATTTCTATTTCTTATACTGTTAAGAGATTCTTTTTTACCTTTTCTGTAAAAGCTAGATACATCATTATCCTCTTGTGTCTCATCATCATCATCATAAGAAGCAGATTCGAAAGCTTTTACTTTTCTGTTCAAGAGCCTGTTATGATTAATGTTGGCATGCTCAATACCAGAACGTATAATAGGAACACGATTTCCATCAGACTTATATCTTAAACTTTGAGAAGACTTTTTTATGTCGTTCATGATTGTATATATCTGTTTCAATTATAACATATGGTTTTTTATTTTTAATAAAAAACTGTGCATAACTGTATCTATTTAAAACACTTTTATACCAAGTGGCATTGTCACTGACTATTAATAAAAACTCATTAGGTATGCGATCTACATAAGAGAGTGACTCTAGACACCAGATGATGTAACCCATCCAATCATTTGCAACTTTTTCTCCAAAATTATTTTGAATTATTTTTTCTTCTCCAATATTTGAAACATATTCAAAAAGTCTGGTCCCATTATCAATGTAAATAATATTTGTTTTGTCTTTTTGCACTTCTATGCGTAATACTGGCTTCATGTTTATATGATAACATATAAAATAAAAAGACGGCGCCGTAGGCGCCGTCTTTTTGTTAATAATAATTTATTCTGACTTACTCTCAGGGGTTTCTCCTGTAGCACTTTCTGTTGATTCTGTATTTGTTTCCTCAGTCTTAGTATCATTCTCCTGCTTCATAGCTTCTCCTATTTTCATCATTGATGTATTTAGTTTAGCACTAGCATCGTTAAGCTTTACCATATCATTGCTTTCTTTTGCTTGTTTTAATTCTGATATGCAACTTAGTATCTCTGCTTTTAATTCGGCTGTTACTTTGTCTCCTGCATCAGTTAATGATTTTTCTGCAGTGTGAACTAGTTGATCTGCAGTATTTTTAGCGTCTGCAAATTCTTTTTTCTTAGCATCTTCAGTGGCATTCATATCAGCGTCTGCTTGCATCTTAGTTATTTCTTCTTTTGATAATCCTGAACTCGCCTCTATTCTTATTGTCTGCTCTTTGCCGCTAGTTTTATCTTTTGCTTTTACATTTAATATGCCATTAGCATCTACATCAAAAGTAACTTCTACTTGTGGCATGCCACGTGGTGCTGGTGGTATACCATCGAGGATAAATCTACCGAGAGACTTATTATCTACTGCCATTGGTCTCTCACCTTGGACAATATGAATCTCAACACTAGTTTGATTATCAGCAGCCGTTGAAAATGTCTGTGACCTACTTGTTGGTATTGTAGTATTTTTCTCTACGAGCTTAGTAGCAACGTTCCCCATAGTTTCTATACCAAGTGACAATGGTATAACATCTAATAATAATACATCCTTAACATCACCCTGCAATACCCCGGCCTGCACTGCAGCTCCGAGAGCTACTACTTCATCAGGGTTCACTGACCTATTTGGTTCTTTACCAAATAAGTTTTTAACAGCCTCAACTATCATTGGCATTCTAGTCTGACCACCCACCATAATGATTTCATTTATATCTTCTTTTGATATACCTGAATCTTTTAGTGTCTGCTCAGTGATTTTGATTGACCTATCGACAAATGGTCTGGCGATATTTTCTAATTGCGCGCGAGTTAGCGTTACATCAAGATTCTTTGGACCCTCAGCACCAACTGAGATGTATGGTAAGAAGATTTTACTCTCTACCTGGGTAGACAATTCATGCTTTGCTTTTTCTGCTGCTTCGTCTAGTCTTTGCATTGCAAGTGAGTCAGAAGTTAAGTCTATGCCTGTTTCTTTTTTGAATTCTCCTTTTATATAACTCACAATCTCAAGGTCAATGTCACGACCACCAAGATGTGAATCTCCTCCAGTAGACTTAACCTCAACTACTCCGTCACCCATCTCAAGTATCGAGATGTCAAATGTTCCTCCTCCAAAGTCATACACAGCTAATTTTGCATGCGCTTTTTCTGTAAATCCATAAGCAAGAGCTGCTGCTGTTGGCTCATTGATAATACGCTTAACGTCAAGACCTGCGATAGCACCGGCATCTTTTGTGGCCTGTCTTTGTGCGTCGTTAAAATATGCTGGCACTGTGATTACCGCCTCAGTTATCTTCTCACCAGTTTTCGCTTCAACGTCAGCTTTTATTTTTTGTAATATCATTGCAGATATTTCTTCTGGACGCATGTCTTTTCCTCCTATATTAACCAGCACTCCATTATTTGGTCCGGCTTTTACTCCGTAGGTAACACGCCCTACATCATCACTCACCTCCTTGTCTGTAAATTCATGCCCCATATATCTCTTCACACCGTATATGGTATCTTTTGGATTCATTACTGCTTGACGCTTTGCTACTGCTCCGACTGTCCTGTCTCCATTTTTAGATACTGAAACTACTGATGGAGTAGTTCTTGCACCTTCTAAATTCTCTATAATTTTTGGCACACCGCCCTCCATTATCGCTACCGCTGAGTTAGTTGTCCCCAAGTCTATTCCTATTATTTTTGACATATATTTTTTGTTTTTTTATTTTATTTAATAATTTATAATTTTTTAATTAAAGTTTTTATGTGGTGGAGCTAACAAGTTACTGTATATTAAAAAATTAGTATTTTTAAAATTATCTTTAATTCTAGATTTTCTATTTTTTATATTAACTATAGCTAAATTATAAATATTAAATCCAAATAAAGCACGTATAAAGCTGAAGACTTTTCCAACTTTTTTTATTGTATCTTTATAAAAATTATTTAAATTTTCTTTTACTTCTAGCTTTATCTCATTTATAGAACTTACAAATATCTCTCTAGTTTCTTCAAAAATATTAAATACATAATTAACCACAATCAAAAACACTCTAAAAATATCTTCAGAAACTTCTACCAATATTAAATATTTTTTTTGTATTGTGATTTGCATATAATTTAAATTACAACTAAGATTACTTACTTTTTTTATCAAATCTTCCTATATTATTTTTATCACAAATGATAATCTTTTGCAAGGGTAAATTAAATAATTTTATTTTAATTTTTGACACTCCACACCTTCACTTTTGCTGGTCTAATAACTTGCCCATTATATCTATAGCCGGACATAATTATCTGAGCAATGGTATTTGATTTTATATTTTTTGTTGTCATTTCTTCTTCTGACAATTCTACTAATCCTAACCCTTCGTGTAGCTCTGGATTAAAAACTTCTCCTTCTGCTCCAAACTTTTCAAAACCTTGCTCAGACAATTTATTTTCAAATGTAGAGAATATATACTCTATGCCCCCACGCCAATTCATATCGACACTCTCCCAAGCACTCTTATTGCTCTTAGCAGCATCATAAGTGTCCATAACAACAAGTAGATCCTCTGCGAATCTCTTCACCGCTAGCTTACCCCACTCTGGCTTCTCTTTGCTTATTTGCAATTCTCTGTTTTTGTAGTCAGCCTGAGAACGCATCCAGCCATCGAGATTATTTTGTTTCTCTGATTCCAAAACTTTTATTTTCTCTCTTAATTTTTTAACTACATCTTTTTTAGAAAGTTCTTCTCCATCTTCCCCCAAATCTACAAACTCTTCTATCTCATCAACGTCATTAACAGGTCCGACATTTGGAGTGTCCAGATCTTCTATATTTACTTCTACTACACCGTCTTCATTTAGGTTTTTGTTTTTCATATTTTTAGATTCATCCCTTACTTATTTATAACAGAAAATATAGGAAAAATCAAATTATAAGTATCAGCTTTTCCATCTCTTTTTCTGCTTCACATTTTCCATCATGATCCATAGCAATGAGGGTCATTATTTTAAATATCAAATCATTCTTAAGGCCATCATTCATTCTACTCACCTTTATTTTATATATTAATGCTCCTGCGATACTCTCGACTGGTTCATTAGCATTTACAAGTCTTAGAAACTCGAGCCATGCTTCTTTTTTCTTTCTCATCAAAAATAAATCTCCAAAATAAAATGCACTCTCTTTTACTTTTACTTCTCTAGCATCAAAAATAGTTTCTTTGTAACCATACTTACATAACTTTTTAAAAGTAGCATCTAATATGTCTGTCTCATCTATTATAAAAATATTCTCACTATCTCTTATTTCTTCTAAATACTTATAAAGCAAATCTCTGTAATCTTCTACATTCCAATCTTCTAAATATATTTTTGCCTTGCTTCCGAATATATCAACTTCAAAATATTGAGGTAGCATTGATAACTCTTCTTTTCTTAAAACTTTTTCGGAAAAATTAGAAAAATTATCTCTAATATATTTATTAGCGTTCTCCCTTTCTTTTATTTCTGTCCCAGCTTTTATTATTAACATATATAATTAAATATTTTATATTTTTACAGTTCAAATAGACTTTTACCACTAACAACATTTACTTTTAATGGGACTTTGTTTTTAAAATCATAATTGTCTAAAACATTTTGCATACTATCTGCTATTATTTTAGAATATTTTTCTACTTTATCAGCATCACACTCAAAAACTAATTCATCATGTATCTGCAACAACATCTTAATCTCTGTATTTTGAATTCTAATACCCATCTCCTTGTCATTATGTTCTGGGTTCAAAATATTATTAACCTGTATCATGCCTAGCTTTATAATATCTGAGCTAGTTCCCTGTATCGGTGCATTGATAGCAATGCGTTCGCCCTGAGCACGCATAAAAGGCAAGTGAGACTTTAGGAGTGGCACCTGTCTACGTCTTCCAAAGAGAGTTGAAGTATAGCCATTTTTCGTAGCTTCTAATTTTACTAATTCCAAATAATCTATTAACTCATGAAAAGTATTTTTAAAATTATCATAAAAATCTTGAGCTGTTTTCCTGTCTGTATGCATAGCATCTTTGAGTGCGCTCACCCCCATACCATAAAGTATACCAAAATTAATTGCTTTGGCTTTTCTTCTCTCTTCATCAGTCACTTCTTCTAATTTTTTCCCCAAGACTTCTGCTGCGACACCAGTGTGAATGTCTATATTATTATTAAATATATCAATTAACTTTTTATCACCTGAAAGTATAGCTGCTGCACGCAAATCTATTTGTGAGTAATCAGCTGAAACTAATACCTTACCCTCATCTGCCACAAAGACTTTACGAAAAGCGAGACCTATCTCAGTATTGCGAGGAATATTTTGCATGTTGGGGTTTTCGCAAGAAAACCTACCTGTCGCAGCACCAGCCTGCATAAACCTTGGATGCACCCGACCGTCATCAAGTATAAAATTATGTAGTGGTTCTATGTAGGTATTAAAAACTTTTGATACTTCACGGAAATTAATTATCTTCCCAACTATCTCATGCTCATCTTTTATGCTTTCAAGCATGTCAGCATTTGTACTTCTGGCACCGCTTGCTGTTTTTTTTATTTTAGTTCCAAGTCCTATATGATCATAGAGAATCTCTCCTAATTGCTTTGGACTAGAGATTAGAAATTCTTTTCCGGCGAGCGTATGTATTTCTTTTTCCAAATTATTTATAATATTTTTTACAAATATTTTTTGCTTTTCTAATTCTGTCACGTTAACAAGCACTCCATTCTCTCTCATATTTTCAAGTATGTCAAAAAGAGGTTCTTCTAATTTTTTATAATAATTAAAAGTTCCAGCATCTTGCATTTTTTTCTCTAAAGTTTTCTTTATTATATCAAAATTATTTTGTTCTTCGTCGATATTATGTATGTTTTTAAGATCTTCTAAGCTAATATTATTTTTCTCACTCTCTATTATACTACTTATTACTTGTAACTCATTCATCTCTTTTTCTGATAATGTAACCACCACTTTTATCTCTTCTATTTTTTCTGTATTACCAGAATCAAAATTAGAAGCACTTAATCCTCCTGTTACTATCTCTAAATTAGAATTAGTGTCTTCTTTCTTTTTAAAAATATTTTTCAAACTACGAAGCTCATATAAATCACAAAGTTTTTCATATTCAACCTTGTCATATTTTTCACCAAAATGATGTTCAAAGTTATTAAATATATTTACGTCTATCGGAGCATCTAAGATTATTGTGGCGAGGGTCTTCGAAAACAAGGCATCCTCTTCGTTATTTTTTATATTTTCAAATATTTTTCCCTTTACTATTTTGTGTATATTAACAAAATTATTTTGCTCATCTTTTTTTATTTGTTCATAAAAATTTTCTACTGTCTTATATTCTTTTAATATTTTTATCGCTGTCTTTGGGCCTACCCCCATCACTCCTGGTATATTATCGCTGGCATCACCGGAGAATCCTTTGTAGTCTGGGATCTGTTTTGGTGACAACTCGTATTTGTCCATTACTTCTTTTTCTCCAAAAACACTTACTTCTGCGGCTTTTTTTAGGGTGCAGATTTTTACGTTATCATTTACTAATTGCAATGTGTCCATATCACCACTAACTATAACTATGTTGTACTTATCACTATACATTTTTGATATAGTGCCCAGCATGTCATCAGCCTCAAAGCCTTCCATTTCACATATCGGTATATTGAGAGCCTTACAAAAATCTTTTGACTGATTTATCTGCACTTTCAAATCCTCATCACTTTTTTGCCTAGTTCCTTTATATGCATCATAAGCAAGGTGGCGAAAAGTAGGCTTTGGCAAATCATAAGTAGCAACTACATAGTCAGGAGCGGCTAATTCATTCGCAGAAATAATCATTTTTAGGAATCCATAAAGGGCGCCCGTAGGGCGACCATCCCTAGTGAAAAAGTTTTGCATTGCATGATAACCACGATGTAGTAGCGCATGACTGTCTATTAACATTAGAACTTTTTTATCTTTATTTTTACCTTTAAATATTTTTGACATGTTATTTTTAATATATTTCTACTTTTATATTCCTCTCTTCTTCATTTACTTTTTCTATACTTATAATCATGTCAGCATTTGGAGCATACATGTTTTTGGGCCACTCTATCAAAACTATATTCTCTTTTTTGTTATCATCCAGCCTTAAAACATGTCCTTCTTTTTTATATTCAAATCTGTAAGCATCTATATGTAGCAACTTTTTATACTTGTTTTTATAATTATATTTTTCAAAATCTAAATCATATTCACGCATTAGGGTAAAAGTTGGTGATTGCATGTGACCATCTATGCAAAGCTCTTTTCCTATTTTTTGAGCAAAAGTTGTTTTTCCAGCACCCATATCACCCTCTAAATAAACAACGAAAGATTCTTTCTCAGATTCCAAAAAAACTTTTACAATCTCTTTTGCTATATTTTCTAAATCTTCTATTTTTAAGTTGTTGTAACTCTTAAAACTATTCATAAGCTAATTATAACACAAAAATAATAATTATAATTTTAGAATTAATGATGGCCCAAAACTTGATTAGTGTGTCTCTTGTGTATCATTTTCTTGTATATATTTCTACCTAGTATATATAATATTACAAAAAGAATAATACATAATAATAGCTTGAACAGCCAACCACTCCAGAACATTGACTGACTAGAACCCTCACTTGAAGTATTAAGAGACTTGTCAGTAACTGTAGATATTATGTAAGTGCTAGATTCGTCACTTATCTCATTGTTATTTTCGTCGAGAAGATCGTAAGTTGCTAATGCTGATACTATTAAACTTTTTCCTGTAGCCACATTTTTATCTGCTTTTAATTTTAAAATCACAACCCCTTCTTCACCTGCTTTTATTTTATTTATTTCTACAGATATGGTATTCTCGGCACCAACAGAATAATCTCTTGACGATACTGCTGTCATACCTTCTGGAACTTTTATTGTAAATAAAACATTGTTAACAGTTAACTCACTTTTATTTTTATAACTTAACTCGTATTCAGAAGTCTCACCAGCATAGACATAATTTGTTTTATTTTCTATGGCTAATAACATTAATTTATCACCCTCTTTTAAGCTTTCTGTATTACCTTCTGAATCTTTACATATTACTGTAGATTTTACAGTTTTTGTAACTTTTGTGCTTACTTTTTTCACCTGCTCTTCTCTTACTGTTGAGACGTATCTTTTTGCTTCTGATAAAGTTTTAAAACTTAATATATCACCCCTGTAGGTCCCATTGGAATTTCTAATAACAGCTCGGCAATAATATGTGGTATCTGGTTTTAAATTAGTTATAGTATTAGAAAAAGAAATAGATTCATCACCAATATCCCCAGAATTAGTAACCTTACCTAGGTCTCTGGTGCTACCATATTCAAAATATCCATTAGTGTCTAATCCACTGTGAATATTATCTAAGGCGTTACATCTGGCACTATTCAAGCCTATTTGATTTATATTGGTAGTTATAACACTGTCTCTATCTCTATAATTGACTGTGTATGTATTTTGAGTTGACTGAGTGCGTGTGGCATAGGTCTGCATATTGTTACTGCCCGATGGACAGTTTTCATTTTCTGGTATATCTTTTCCATTTGCTGATCCACCCCAACAAACCTTTGTACACACTTCATAAAAATTAACCTGACTTCCATCTTTACAATTTTTCTTAATAGGCATACAGTTTTGTCCTGAGACATTATAATTAGCTGGGCACACTACTCTTGGTGCGGTAGGTGTGTTATTATATGTTTGAGTGTAGCCATTACCTCCACCCCAAATAGTAGGCGTTGGCGGGACATAAGCAACAGGCATTGGAGTTGGTGTATTGTAAACTACAATAGGCTTATATGTTGTAGTGTAGCCATTACCTCCACCCCAGTTAGTGACTGCAGAAGGAGTGTAAGGAGTTGAGGGTGTGGGTGTAGTATATATAGGAGAAGGTTTATATGTTGTAGTGTAGCCATTACCTCCACCACCCCAATTAGTTACAGCAGGAGGAGAATAAGTAACATTAACACCAGTACCCCCTGTATATGTAGGAGTATTGTTATAGGTTGGACTATTCGTATATACTGGATTATTATTGTTTGTAGGGGATGTATACACTGGCGAATTATTAACAGGGCAAGAATAAGGCACAGTTACAAATATACCATCACCACAATCAACCTGCACAGGGTTATTTGTTGTGGGTGTTGTGTATATAGGATCTGGCTCTGGAGCTGTAACACAGCTAGGACAATCTAAATCAAAATCGTCACCAAATTCAGAATAAGAAAAATTAAAAATTAATGTTAATAAAAGAAGGTTGAATAATATATTTTTAAGAATTTTTTTCATATTTATTTTTTACACATACCTTCTGGACATGGTGGACACAGTGGCTCTCCAACATAAAGCCTATTAAAACATTCTGCGATATATGTCTGCTTCACTCCATTTACGTCTCTGGTATATAACTCTGTACCCTTTTTTAACACAACAAAACCCTTAGTCATAAAATCTTCTCCATTTGCACCCTGTATCTCTCCTACAGAAAGATAATCTGCTTTTAAATTAAATTTTCGCAATCCTTCCACTTCCAAAAACTTAACTTCGTCCCCTTTATATTTTTTGATTATACTATTGATGTTGTCAAAAGATTTTGGCTTATAGTATTTTGCTTCATTTTTTTGGAACTCTCCTGCATGCCAGTCTTTTACTATTTTTTCTAAATCATTATAGACGCTAAGGTCATCTGCTTTTGGATTTTTAAGTATATGTGGGATATTTTTATTATTTAAAAATTCTTGGAATTTTCTTTTGCTTATCTGATTATTGGCAAAAGCCTGCACCTCGTCTTTTGCTTGCACTTCTTCTGACAAAAATCCAAGACTGAGGCTAGTGGCAACTACCCCTGCAGCTAACTTTCCAGCACCACCTAAAAAACCTCTTCTACTAAGAACCTCTTCTTCTCCCTCATTTACTTTTTGTGTGTCAGATAATATGCCTGCAAGAGTCGCTAGGTGTGGTGGCATTCCTAAAATTTGCTTTATATTCATAATGTAATTATCCCACATTTAAGAGATATAACAAAGCATCTTTTGCACATGATAAAATCCCCCGGCCAAAGGCCGTGGGATTTTATTCTAAAACCAATTAATGAGAAGTGTTGTCATTAGAACCTAAACCCTTAACGTCTCTTAATATTACTCTACCTAACACGAACAATATCATTATTAGTGCTAAAATAGCTACCCACTCTAACAATGTGCTCGGCAATACACTTATTGATTTTGAAGATTTTTCAATATCATTAGTTTTTGTATTTGAGTCTTTGTTTGTGTCAGTTACCGTAGAAATAACATAAGCAGTTACTTCATCTTTTAAAGTTTTACCTTTTGTATCTAATACTTCGTAAGATAAGTAAGAATTAAGTACTAAGCTTTTTCCGGCTGTAGCGTTATCATCAACTTTTAATTTGATGATTTTCTCTACCGTTTCTCCTGTTCTCACTCTTGCATCCTCTATAGTAATAGAGTTTTCAATAGCATCATACTCTCCGATATTCTTATCAACAAAAGTCATATCTTTTGGAGCTGTAATTTTGGCTATCACATTAGAGAGTGTTAGCTCTGAAGTATTTTTATAAGTTACTTTATAGTCTACAACACCTCCTTTTGTGATTTGATTAGAGATAGCCTCTATCCTTACTGTCGCTAACTTCTCACCGCTTTTGATAATATCCTTATTACCATCTACGTCTTGGCAAGTAATGTCTATACCACCTTTATCTGATTTTGGTGCTACATAAGTTATTACTTTTTTACTTTTTACATAAGTTACTACTTGTTTTGGTTTTGGAGCTGTGACTACTGGTATGTATTTTACATAATCACTTGCTGTTCTAAAGCTCATAAGTTCACCCTTGTAAGTACCGTTTGCATTTACTATAACTGCTCTACAATAATATAAAGTATTT
Source organism: bacterium (assembly GCA_043771335.1). Taxonomy (GTDB): domain Bacteria; phylum Patescibacteriota; class Minisyncoccia; order Phycocordibacterales; family UBA5272; genus JAUPVO01. The sequence continues at coordinate 153,091 of JAYVHM010000001.1, forward strand.
GGTTTAAGATTAGTTATAAGGCTTGAGTATTGAGTGTTCATTTGATTGCCAATATTACCAGAATTAGTATTATGTCCAAGTGATTGAGTGGCTCCATACTCAAAGTATCCATTAGTGTTAACCCCATTAGCTATCATCGCTACACCATTACACTTTGCACTGTTTTGCATGATTTGTGTTGGTACGGTAGTAACTACTCTGTGATTAATGGTTATTATATTTCTACAATAGTTATTGTAATCATTTTGAGAATAATAAGTTCTGCTATTTACAGTACAATACCAAGTTGGTGCAGTTACAGTTTTACAGTAGTTACTGTACTCATTTTCAGTGGTATAATAATATCCATTAATAGAACAGTATTTTTTACATCCATCAGCGTATGATTGATTGGTGGAATATGTCTGACCATTTAATGCACAATACATTGTAGTTGGAGCTTTACAGATATTATTAAATTCATTCTGAGTATTATAATAGTATCCATTGTAAGTACAGTATAATCTACATCCTGTATTATATGAATCTTGTGTATTATAAGTAGATCCATTTAATGAACAATACCAAGTCTGAGTATTTTTACAATAAGCATCATAAGCAGATTGTGATGAGTAGTATTGACCATTAATAGAACAATATATATTCACTACTGGAGCTTTACAGTAATTATTAAAGTCTGATTGAGAGTTATAATAATATCCATTAATAGAACAGTATTTTTTACATCCATCAGCATAAGACTGTTGAGAATTATAAGTCTGTCCATTTAACGCACAATATAAGTTAACTACATTTTTACAATTAGCATCGTAAGTTGCTTGCGAGTTATAGTATTGACCGTTAATCGCACAATATATTCTAACTTCTGGAGCTTTACAATAATTGTTAAAGTCTGACTGAGAGTGATATGTCTGTCCGTTAATAGAACAGTATAAGTTAATAACTGGTAATGATGGTGTTACTGGTGTCGGGTAAGTATATATAGGGCTTGGTGTTGTATATATGGGTGCAGGATTTGTGTATATAGGATTAGTTGGATAAGTATATATAGGGCTTGGTGTTGTATATATAGGATTAGCTGGATATGTGTACACTGGATCGTTGTATACTGGATTTGTCGGATATGTATATACTGGATCGTTGTATATAGGCTGAGTATATACTGGGTCGTTATAAATTGGATCAGTATACACTGGGTCATTAGTGTATGTATTACAACTTCCATAATATTCACAACCATAAGACACCGTATCTACATTATTATTTGTGTAGCCAGTGTAATCAGTGTTGTCATAATTGTAGTCAGTAGTGTAGTTATAATCATAGTCATACTGAGCATAAACTGATTGCACTACTACAAAGTTAGCATTGAATAAAAATGCAAAAAGCATTGATGCTGTTAATGTTTTTTTACTGATATTTATAAGGATTTTTTTCATAAGTTTTGTTTTTTAAATTTTTCTATATATTTTAATAATTCTCCATTTTTAACACCTATTTTAGGGTTTTATTATTATATCATAATACTTTACAACTTGTCAAGTGCTATGTCTTACTAAAATTACTATTTTCTATATTTTACATAACACTACCATTTTTTAAGCAAAAAGAAAAGCCTAACTAATTTACATTAGTTAGGCTTATTAAAGTCTATTTATAATCCGCACGACTCATTTTTGCGGTTTAAGCATATCAGTTTTTATGCTGAGATAACTTATTGTTGACTGGAAAGTCTATTTATAATCCGCACGACTCATTTTTGCGGTTTAAGCATATCAGTTTTTATGCTGAGATAACTTATTGTTGACTGGTTTGTACTTTTCAGCAGTTACACAACCATTAGGGAGCTTGAAATGCTTAGTCATGTCTGGCCAAGCTTTCTTCTCAATCACTTCTTGGACCTTGTCGCAATCATTCCCAGTAACTCCACCCAGTATCATGCGTGCATAGCCAGAACCTTCACCATTGGTCCAGTCAGTAACAGTAACAAGACCTGAAGTCTTGTCATGTCCAAGCTTGAACAGGCGACCATCTGTGGTACGAATACCGCAATAATCTGCATTCACTACTCCTTGAAAAGTTGCCACTGGCCGACTGCTACAACCTTGGGTGTGGCACACTTGACCAGTTACAGAATTACTTGGACGAGCGACGGAAATGTTTGGAGTAGCCCCTGGGACTTTCATTCCTGAATCATTCCAACCTTTCCACTGATATTGGACAGTGCCTGCTACTTCAACACCCTGAATGAGATGAATTTTTTGTCCTGGTAAGTAACATAACCACTCACCACGATCATTCATTTTATCCAAAGTGCCTGAAGCTTGATCGCAAACTTTTTTTGCTTCGCATTTAGCATCACAAACAGTTTGCATCACTGTGCCCGCATGCACACCCTGCACTACACCTGGCAGCTGAGCCGTAACTGGTTCTGACATTTGATTACCAGGTAACCAGTTAGTGTAATTGGTGCATGGCGCTGCATGCCAAGCTTTGCTTGTTGGATGTTGAGCCATTTCAAAGCCAGTAGGAAGAACTACGAATTGATAACCCTGCACTGTTTCCATCTGGATACAGGTTGAGGATGTTAACTTTTCGCGCTTCCAAGATTTTGGAGCTGGGCGGTTCAGGCTTGGTGAGTAGAACATTGATGTTCCGTCAGCAAGAGATGACTGACATTTTCCCAAATCAGCAAAGTAGATTTTGTTCTCTCCTGCTTGTACCATAAATGGAACAAGAGAGAAAAATAAAACAAAGAACCATTTTTTCATGATAATTTCCTTTAAGAATAAGTAAGTTACTGGGTGCGGAATGCACTTAATTAACCTGGATCATGTACGTTGTATATTATACTCTTTTAAAACTATTTGTCAAGTAACTTACAAGAATTAGACAAAATAAAAAGCGAAGATTTATTTTAATTTAAATCTTCGCTTTTGGTGACCTAGATATTACAAACAATCAATTGACTTCCATCGGGATTTTTAATTCCTTTAGAAATCATTCTATTTGTCTCCACTTGATCTATACCGCTAACACACATTTTTTTTAACTGCTGTGTGGCGGTTGGTTTTACTGATGGTAAAGGCTTTGCATCATCTTGTTTAGGTGATGCGGGCGATTTTACCGCAGGCGGAGGGACTGGTGCTGCTTTTGGTATCACCGGTGACGCAGGCACTACAACTGCCGGAGCAGGAGGAGTAACTTGTGGCACCGGAACTACTTTTTTACAGCGCATGGACCGTTTTGACTCAAACAGTCAAGCAATTGCTTGCTTGCAGCTAACTCAGCTTTAAGTCTCGCATTGTCAGCATCAGCCAATGTGGCTAGGGCTGAGGATGAAGACGCTGCAGCGGGTACAGCTGCTGTAGAAATAGCAGTCAATGGTTTAACACTAATGTCTTTATCTGCCCATGGACGCCACGCAAGAACAAAGAGGACAATAGCACCCACCAGCATCAAAAACCAAAGTTTATACTTATCATAAACATCAATCTTTACACCGGAGAGATGCTTAGCCACAGCATTTTCAATGTTGGTGTTCAATGCCTGAACACCAGCAGCAACATTTCCCTGAGAAGATACCCCTGACATACCTTGATTTTGATTTAAGGCAGCAGCAACACCACTCTGAGCGGCAATGTGCGTATGAGCAGACTGAATATCCATAGGATCAAATCCTTGAGCAAGAAGTGCTTGGTGATTAAGACCCATTCTGATATGCCCTGCTATCTGTTCGATTACATTCATGATTATCTCCTTTCAAAGAGTTGCGGGATCATTAGCCCGGGGATATTATCCCTAAATAAAACAAAGAATTATGGATTAAAAATTATTAATTA
>JAYVHM010000002.1:0-15957 GCA_043771335.1 bacterium
GGCGCGCGAAGCGCGCCACCTAATAATAGAAAAAAATATAGATCCGAATCAGATAGCGGTATTATACAGAACTAATTTTCAATCCAGATTATTAGAAGAGAAGATGTTAACTTTTGATGTTCCTTATGCTGTGATGGGGACAAGATTTTTTGAGAGAAAGGAAATCAAAGACATGATGAGCTATTTAAAAGCAGCTCTCAATCAAAAGTCACAACCAGATTTAAAAAGAGTTTTTGACACTCCAAAAAAAGGTATAGGAAAAGTCACCATTGCCAAGCTTTTTGCTGGTGAAGTTTTGAGTGGCGCTGCCGGAGCAAAATTAAAACAAGTTTTTGACTTGTTGGATAATATAAAAACTCAAAGTGAGAATTTGAAATTATCAGAAGTTTTAACTTATATATTAGTCGAAAGTGGTTATGAAAAAGAATTAAAAGATGATGGCGATGAGGGTATGGTGCGCCTTGCCAACATATCAGAGCTTATAACTTTAGCAGAAAAGTTCGACATAGATAGCGAAGAAGAGGTCGGGTCCATAAGTAATTTTGATAAAAGTTATCAATCATTTATGGAAATAGCCAGCCTGAGTAGTGATCAAGACAATGATAAAAAAGAAAATGAGGGAGTTAGATTGATGACGGTCCATGCTTCTAAAGGTTTAGAATTTGAATATGTATTTATAGTCGGCCTGGAGGAGGATTTGTTCCCATCTAAAAATCTCGGAGGCAAAGCCAAGACAAAAGAAGATCAAGAAGAAGAGAGGAGACTGTTCTACGTGGCAGTTACTCGTGCTCGCACAAAGCTATATCTCTCTTACGCCGAGATGCGAACTATTTTTGGTATGCATAACTTGGCTATGCCTAGTATATTCTTATCTGACATACCACCCGATACTGCTAATTACAACGAGATATACTACAAAGAGAGGCGAGAGAAAACTGTTTATTACTAGAGATTTTTACTTGAGTTAATGTGTTATTATTTATTTATGAGTAGTAACAAAAAAAGCGATACAGAAAATGTGTCAGATAACAGCATAGAAGACAACAAAAAATTAGCCTCTATAATATTTGTTATAGTTTTTCTAGTGTTAGCTATAGCTGGCATATCATATTTAAATGATAAATATTTAAATAATTATTTTAAGAAAGGAGTTATTTCTGATGCATATACAGAGCAGGGTGACCTAGAGAGTTATGAGCCGATCAAAAATGCTAATGATGACGATGATAAAGATGGTGTTGCTAATTGGAGAGAAATAGTCGCAGGCACAGACCCAAATCAAAATGACGGCACACAGAGTAGTCTAAATAACGATGGATTAGCAGAGATAGTGACAGCAACTAGTAATCTTACCGCTCTCATGGCTAGAGACTTGTATTCCATTTCAAAATACATAGAAAAATATCCGAACATGGATGCAGTTGCACTCTCCAGCTCTGTGACTGATAGCTATGCCAACCTTATTTTACCAAAAAGATTAACAGATATGAGTTTGGTAAATACAGAGAATAGAGATTTTGTAAAAAGTTATGCTAATAATATGGCTGGCCTGTTCGAGACTGCGCTCTCTAATAGAGACCTTATAGAGCTAATAGAGTATAAAAAAGGAGATGGTAACTTTCTTAAAACAAAAATATATTTAACTCAGTTAAAAAGTGTCTGCGTTAATGCTAGATACGCTAAGTATATACCCACCAGTTACGCAGATTTGCACAGTGACTTTGTATATAACTGTGAGCTGTATGCCACTGTTCTCGCGGGTATAATTAGCAGTAAGACAGACCCAGTAAGGGCAATGTTAGCTATTAAGAATCATCAGCCAGTAGTCTCTACAGCCCTGAACACTTTTAATCAATATATAGACAAGTTAAATGATGACAACATTGTCTTCTCTAACAAGGACAATGGTTATATATTTATAAATAAAATTAACTAAACATGAAAAAAATAATCAGCAGCCTAATAATAAGTATATCACTACTAATAAGTATTAATAATACTTTTGCTTTTGATGGAGGAGCAGGTTACGTTATGGTAACAAAAGAGTATGGCCTCGATACTATAGCAAATGCGTTTGGGGCATTAGCTATAGAGGCAGTTAAAACTGAGATGCTCAACTGGGTTAGTAAAGGGTTCGAAGGCAAGCCACTCTTTGTAGATAATCCAGAGCAGATGTTTAAAAATATCGCCAACGATCAATTGGTTACTTTTAAAAAGCAATTACTCGGCGCTTCGGGAACTGATCTTCAAAACAGAGCGATTACCAAGTTATTAATAGCAGCTACAGAAGGAGAAGAGAGTTTTAAAAATGCTATCATACCAACAGTGGGTCTCACTATCTGTAACAAAATAAAAACAGAAATGTCCACAGCTAAAAATACAGGAGACACTACTCAGTTAGCAATATTAAAAGCTTCATATGACAATATGTGTGCAGGAAAAGATAAAAAGACAGAATACAAAAACCAACAAGCTTGTGCCGCTGATTTTTCTTGTTCTGGTTTTGATTCTATACTTGCTATAACCCAGAACTATGCAGCTAATACAGAAGCTGGTAGATTCGACACCACACTAGCAAAGTATCAAGCAGATCTGGCTAAGAAAACAGAAGATACTAATAGCGAGTTAGACAGAGGAGATGGATACTTAAATAATAAAAAGTGTATAGCAACAGTAAAAGAAAATGCCGATGGGTCAGGTAAAAAGGTATGTACAAAATATGAACAGTTAACTCCAGGGTCTAGTGCAGCAAGCATTATAGATCAGGTTATAAAAGATCCTCTCGCCCAATTAGAAAATGTAGATGAGATAACAGAGATGGTAACAAAGTTAGCTATTAGTTATGCGTTTAAGACTGGAATTTCAAAATTAAAATCAGAGTCAACTAGTGAGTATAAGACAGGATTAGATAAATTACAAAAAGACCTAAAAGACGGCATAAAAAAAGCACAAGATGGTGGTAAAAAAGTAGAAGATAAACAAAATAAAAAAGTTGATGATTCAGTAAATAAAATAAATAAAAAAGGAGGCAGTGCTAGTAGTGCTAGCAGTACTGGTTCATCAGGAACAAGTGGTATAGGTGGAGCGAGTAGCTGCTATGGTAGTTATGTAGGAACGTACGGCCCACCTGATCATGACGAGCGTATTCGCTTACGTAATATGTCACTCACAAATCGTGGAATACCTATAACTTCTGATGAAGACGAAAACAATGCTAATGCAGGTGGTGGATCTCCTGATGGTGGTATCTGGATGGGGGGCAGCTACTCCTTTGAGACTGACTCTAATTGTAATGTAGTTACTGGTGAGACTTTAATTTTTTACGCCTACGAGTATGATATAGGAGGCACAGTCAATAAAGACGGTATGTTCAATCTAATATGGTCTGGCCAAGGTTCGGTAGGTGAGATGAAGGGTGGGGTCGATGCTAATAATAATATTACTGGTCAATTTTTCCACCCAGCACCTGATGATTTTGTTTACGGTGTTCTAAGCGGGACATTCACACCAGCTAAGTAGTTAACCAACAGAGTATCTCACTAACTAATTATGAGAACTCTAATTCTGTGTTATAATATTACATAAGATATAAAGTATAATTTTAGCAAAAATGAAAAACCTTTTACAAAAGCTAACCCATAATCTTTTCCTGGTAATGGCTTTTGTTTTGGTTTTTTCTTTTTCTCTGCCGACAATTTCTTCTGCGCAGGACATAATTGATGGGCCTACACCACCAGACCCAGTAACGTCCACCTGTAAGCCAGGTAACACACTAGACGAAAATGGAGACCCTTGCCCAGACACAACTACTGACAGCAATTCAGATACAGGCACATCTTCAGGTGGTAGCGGAACAACAGGAGGTTCAGCAGTTACTACTCCAAAACAAGGAGTCAACTCCGCAAAGCTAGATAGAGATTTACAATGTTATAAGATAGGGGTTGGTGGCTCAAAGAAAAATACAGGAGTGGTTCTTATTGATGGCTCTACAGTAGAAGAGGACAGTCTCCCTAGATGTAAAGCAGACATGCCTGTCTGGCCAGGAGCAACAGCTGCTCGAGAAAAAGCAGCAAAAGATGCGCTGGCTGCTCAAAAAGCTAAAAACTTAACCCCTTGTGATGGGGTTGGTAAGTGGTACCTTGCAGGTCTCAATGCAGTTCCTTGCGAAATATGGTATGTGTTTTCAGTATTTGCATTAGAAATAGCTGGAGCTTTGACAAAATTGTCAGCTGATCTTTTTGACTTCACCACACAAAAGTTTGTCTTACAGATATCAACTCTTTTTCAAGATGAGAGCGGGGCAGATAGTGAATTTATTTACGGAGGCTGGAGCATTATCCGTGACCTTGCAAATATCGCAGCATTCTTTGGGGCGGTGTATACAGGATTTAGATATATCACTGGTAGTGATGGGCTGGATTTTAAAAAAGCAGTAACTAAGCTTATATTGTATTGTCTCATGGTTAACTTCTCTTTTCCGATTGCAAAGTTTTTAATAGATATTTCTAATATTATTTCCCTACAGATTTATGGTGGTATTACTGATTACAAGGCTGGCTCGGGATTGTTATCTCGAAACATCTTAGCTAACATTAATCTTAACACTCTAGTCTCAAAAGTCGGCTCTTCAGAAACTAGTCAGGTTGGCTTCTCATCCTTCGCTGTTATGTGGCTATCTATAATATACTTATTTGCATCCTTTGGAACATTTTTATATGCTTCACTTATGATATTAGTTAGAGTCTTTATACTTTTTATTTGTGTTATACTTTCACCTTTGATGTTCCTCAATTTTGCTTTTCCAAAATTAACTGACCTGCATGATAAATGGAGAGAGAACTTTTTCGGACAGATATTATTTGCCCCTATACTTATGTTTGGATTCTGGTTGTCTTTTATATTATTCCAAGCAGCTAGCATAGATACTCCAAAACCAGCATCAATTAATAATTCTAATGCCACATCAGCACTCCCAAATGTGGGAAAAGAATATCAAAAAGAAAGCGAATGTAAAGCAGCTTGTCCTGGTCCTGGAGGAAAATGCAATAAGGATAATTTTTCATTTCAGTGGATGTGTACAGACATCAGCACTGTAGCCCAAAAAAACTCTACGCAATATAATTCTGCTTCTGATTGTGAATTATCTTGTAAGGGTGGCAGTTGTATATATGAATCAACAACCAAAAAGCATATGTGTGTATCCGAAGAGGTAACCAAAACAGCAAATGACTATACGACATTACAAGATACTAGTACAGGTGAGATGGCAAAACTTATCAATATGTTACTCGCCATACTGTCTCTCATATTAACTGTGAAGCTCGCAGGTAGTGTTTCTGGTGGTGTCGGTAAGTCAGTGTCTGGATTTGTGGGGGGCGCCATGAAGAATGTAGGCCTCGCGGCAGCTACAGGTGGTACAGGACTGCTCGCAAGGAATGTTATCGGACGTGCTGGAGCATCAATGGCTGGTGCTAATTGGATAAAGAATACAGGATCTGAAAATGGAGCAAGTAGAAGAGTGGCTGCATCACTTTTTGGTGGTGCCGGGAGCAGAATGGCAAATATGAGCCTAGCGGGCACAAAATCTTTTAACGAAAAGAGAACAGACGGTGCAGACAAAGCCAAAGAAATATTAAAATCAGAAAATAGTCTCAAGATAAAAAATACCGGAATGACTGACTTAATAGCTCAAGCGAAAACAAAAGACGAAGTAAAAAAAGCTACAGAAGAGATGGAAAGAAGAGATACTGATAAAAGCTATAAAGGTAACAATGACCTCTTTGGTCGCGAAGCAGAGAAAAAAGCTTTTCAAAATAATCAATCAGACTTAAAAGATTTTAAAGCAGGTAATGTAGGGGTAGCAAAAAAAGAAGAGTTTTTTGGAGAAAAAGAAAATCTAAGAGCATTACAAAATCAGAATTCAAAATTTGATAGAGGTGTCAAAAATACTGAGCTTAGAAATGAGAGGTTGAGCATAGTAAAAGATGGGAGCATTGCCGAGACTAATAGCAGAATAGAAGATCTTAAAAATACAAATGGAATAGCAAATACTGCTTATGGAGTTGGAAAAGCAATAGGGACAGTAAAGTCAGAAATAAAAGAAGAGGCAAAAGGTCTGTCAGATTTTCTTAGAAATAAGAAAACATTTTCTGGTCCAGCACCGATTATCAGTTCAAAATTAGCTACACCATTAGTTAGTCAGAATGACTTAGCAAAATCTGAGACTATTTAGTTCAGATTATAAAATATTTTTTAGAAAATAAGGATTTGTGATATACTAATTATAAGTAAAATTATAAAATACTTTAAAATCATGAATAGTATCAGACTCGGACTTTTTCTAGCTCTTCGTAGTATAAAACACAGTAGTAAATGGATAACTGCTTTTACTGTACTCGTTATATATTTATTATTTCTAGCGGTTATGGTTATCTCTGGTATTTTGGTCGGACTTATTCAAGGGTCTGAGGTGGCATTTAAGGAAAAATATTTAGGTGGAGTTATAATATCCCCACTAGCCAAAAAAAATACAGTAGAGAGGTCTACTGAGATTATAAATGTATTACACAGTATAGATGGGGTAGAAGGAATATCTGCCAGATATGTTGCTAGCGGCAATATAGAAGCTAATTATAAGACAAGAAAAAGTGATGATATTGCTAATAAAAAATCACTTAGCATCAGAGGTATAGATCCAGACAATGAGGAAAGTGTTACAAAATTATCTGAAAATATTATAGAAGGCGAGTGGTTAAAAAAAGAAGATGCTAGCCGGTATATAATAGTCGGAAAAGACGTACTCGCAAAATATAGTATAGTTGCTGATGTTGATGACTCAGCCCTACGTGATGTAGAGCCAGGCACTACAGTTAGGTTGCAGATAAATGGTGTAGAAGCGAATAGGCAATCAGGTGTACAGCCAGCAGAAGACAAGGTAACCCCGACCAATGAGTACATAGTAAAAGGGATAATAAAAGTAAAAGCAGGAGATCTGGCTAGCAGTGTATTTATGGTAGACAGTGAATTACGTAAAATCTCAAATAAAAGTTTAGGCGAATATAGCGAGATAGCCGTAAAGTTATCTCCAGAGACTAATGCTGTAAAAGTGCGTGACACATTAAAACAAAATGGATTTGGTGAGAGCGCTAAGATACAAACATTTGAAGAGGGGACGCCAGCATTTGTTATTAATTTGAAAAATCTTTTTGGAACACTTGGTAATGTTTTTGGGGGTATACTTATAATCGTATCTGCTGTCGTATTGTTTATAGTTATATTTATTAATGCTCTTACAAAGCGCAGACAGATAGGTATTATGAAAGGTATAGGTATAAGGCCAGCCAGTATTATGTGGAATTATGTTTTTCAGTCCATATTTTATAGTGCTATAGGTATAGCGTTGGTTCTTATTACTGTTTTTTACGGACTCATTCCTCTCTTTGTAAAATACCCGATAGATTTCCCTTTTTCTGACGGTATATTAATAGCTGAGCGTGGACCTACCACTACTCGCGTAGTGATATTAATGATAGTGTCTATATTTGCGGGATTAATACCGTCGTGGATGGTTGTCAAGAAAAACACTTTGAATGCGATACTTGGCAGATAATACCTCTCTTAATTTCTAAAAATAAAATGACAACAAATATGCAAGCAACAGAATCAAAAATAAAAAATAAAAATAAGATAATAATAGAATGTAATAATCTTACAAAATCTTTTGTAGATGGAAGTAAAGAAACAAAAGTTTTAAAAGGTGTTCATTTAGAAATACATGAAGGTGAGTTCGTGGCTATTATGGGTCGCTCAGGAGCTGGGAAAAGCACCTGCATGTATCAATTATCACTGCTTGATGAGCCTACAAGCGGAGAGATAATCATAGACGGAAAAGATACACATAACCTGAACGAAAAGAGCAGAACTGATTTCAGATTATACAAGCTTGGCTATGTATTTCAAGATTACTCCTTAATACCAGAATTGTCTGCTGTTGAAAATGTTGCTTTACCTCAAATGCAACAAGGAGTTAATTTTAATGTGGCCAGAGAAAATGCTAAGAATGCTTTGGAGAGTGTAGGACTTTTAAACAAATTAGATAATTTGCCAAGTCAGATGTCAGGAGGGGAACAACAACGCACAGCAGTAGCGAGGGCTATAGCGCATAAGCCGAGAATACTATTTGCCGATGAGCCAACAGCTAATCTGGATATTGAAAATAGTCAGAGGGTAATAGAAATATTTAAAAAGTTAAATAGCGAAGGTCTAACAATAGTAATGGTAACTCACGAAGATGAGTACGGTAAGATGGCAGACAGAATAATAAAATTAGCAGACGGAGCAGTTGTTAAGGAGTAATTTTATATACTCAGAGTTCCGGGCATAAGTGGTGAGTCATTGTAGGCGATTATCTCCCATGGATTAGAAAAGAACTTGAAAGGGTTGTATTCTGCTATCGTTATACCAGCATTATCAGCAGGGCTAAAGAGTGACATTTTTATATACGTCTCTACCGTTAACTCTTCACCATAAATTAAAACACATAAAAACATTTTTAAAAATATGCCATGAGTAACACAAAGATTGCTGTTGCTAATATTTTTAGATAAAAAATCACGTAGCTTTAGAGCTCTATCCTTTAATTCTTGAAAGTTTTCTTCATCATCCCATTTTGCATCAGCTGAGTGGAAACTTTTATCCATAAAGCTAATAGCATCTTTTGTTAATGGATCATCATAAGATAATCCGATAATTTTACTTGGGTTACGTCTCTCGCTAAGGAGGGGGGTGTATTCTATAGGAGCTACTACGTTTTTCATTATCTCCTCACCTGTTTCTACTGCTCTTTGAAATGGACTACAAAATATTTTTTTTATATTATAATGCATAAGACGTAGCCCTGCAGTCATCGCTTGTTCACGTCCCTTTTCACTCAGTCCACCATCTTCGCCTTGTCTTATCCTTTCTGCATTCAAAATGGTTTCACCATGTCTTACAAAGTATATTTTTCTATTTAACATTTTTAATTCCTTTGATAGACTACATGCCCATAAAAATATAGGGTTACCAATATAGTAATTATAAAGATTACAGCTAAGTATTTTAGTCTTGTGTTCATATTTTTATTATACGCTATAACTGTGAATTATTAGCATGATTTTCCACACTATTTGTTATATAATAGAAGTAAGATATCATGCACATAAAAACCTCTCCTTTTTTAACTTCTAAAAAAATATTAAATTACTTTTTAATCTTTTCATTTTTTGTCTCGAATATTTTTTTATCTACAGCAGCTAGCCCACTTGGTCCTACTGCTTATACTCGTGTCTATGCTCCAAATACAAATAATCTAAACGTCATAGACACTATGGCGTTGCATGCATATTGTAAACTTTCAAAATTATTTATGAATGATGAAGCTAGGGAGAAATGTTTCTTTAGTCAAAAGAATATTTCTGATGATAAAAGTTTTCAGATAGCAAATTTGGAAAACAGGGTGGCTAATTACGAAAATGAATTAAGAGATATTAAAAATATAATCTCAGCCACTAATACAAATAATACAAAAGATATCACCTCAAATATCTCATCTGAAAAATTAATAACTAATACCAGAGTAATTAATAATACTATTATAAAATATCTAAATAATAGAACAGAGAACAATAACACTTTGATTAAAAATGGATCTATGGCTACAGGAATGTTCAACACTATTTTAAGTGAGCGTGCTTTTGTTTATGGTGCTAATAATAAAATATATGCGAATGCATCTAATACTTTAACTCTCGGAGAGAATATTAATAACAACATACCTAACTCTGTGCAAATAGGTCTAAATGATAATACAAAATTAACCATACTAGGCACCACTACTGAAAATAAAAATAATGGCTGGGTGGGTATAGGTGGAGTAACAGAACCACTTAATCTTAACACTTGTAATGCTGCGACTAATAGTAACTGTTTTGAAAAAGAATTATTACGTGTCCCTGGAAAGATAGTGGCCCGAGCATTTGAAGTTAGTGGTGCTGCAGATCTCGCTGAAAACTTTCCGGCCGATGAGGATGGTTTAGAAGCGGGATACATAGTTCAGTTTTCAGATTTTACTCACTCTTGGAATACTGGCGGGTCAGCAAAAGTCTCGGGAGATTATGAGGTTAGTGGAGTTATAAAAGCAAGAGATAATAAAAAGGCAATAGGAGTAATAGCTACTAATCCTGGAGTGCTACTCGGAGGCAATACTCCAAATGCAGTTCCAGTCGCATTTTCAGGACGTGTCCCCGTAAAAGTTACAGATGAGAATGGCGCCGTTAAAAAAGGTGACAAGATAAAAGTTTCTACCACACAGAATGGTTACGGAGCTAGACTTTTACTTGATGGTAATGTAGTAGGGACAGCCCTTAGTGATGCTAAGGACGGAGTGGTTCTGATATTAGTTAAAAGTGAATATGTTTATACTACTGAGAACATTTCTAATAAAAATGAAAATGATATTTGTATAGAAGATGTTTGTCTAGATAAAAACATATTAAAAAAAGTTGTAACCTTTTTTAATAACTTTAATTAAAGATGAAAATTTTTAAAAATAAAAAAGTTTATTTTTTAATACTTGTAGGTTTGATTACTCTCATATGCATAATCAAAATTAAGACGAGAGTAGTTAGAGATAGTGAAAATATACAAGTAGTTAAGATAAAAAAAACAGTAAATGAATTACTGGGTGACATATATACAGATGTAGACAATGGAGCCCCGAGACAAATACTAATAGATAAGATATACAAAGCAACAACAGAAGCAAAATCTCTTCTAAATAAAAATGAAAGCAAAACATATCTTGATCTCGGTAAAGCTTATGAGGTGGCTACATTATTAGGTGTAGGAGGTGCTGCTGATGCAGCTCTAGAATCTTATAATGAATACTGTAAATTAGAACCAAATAATCCAGATTGTTATACTACTCTCGCAAAGTTTTTATTATTAGACGTGACAAGAAAAAAAGAAGCTCTAATCTTAGCAAGGACAGCACTAAGATTATCTAGAAGTGCACAAGAAACTAAAACTATTAATGAATTAATTGCATACATGGAAACTTTAAAATGATATGCATATAAATAGTGGATAACTAATAATATAAGTTATCAAATTCTGTTATTATATAGTATATATGGTGACTTATTTAAAAATAAATTAATGATGAAAACAAGTCTGGAAAATCTATACAGAGCATTAATGGTACTCACTACTTCCCTAGTGATTGTAGCTCTATTGTATGCATATAATCTCTACAAAGAGAGTAGGTTAATAGGAGCAGACACGACCAACATTATTAGTGTTACAGGAAAAGGTGAGATGACAGTTAAGCCAGATCTTTCCAGTATAACTCTAACTGTTAGAGAGAGTGGTAAAAATGCAAAACAAGGAGAAGATAAATTAAAAGAAAAAACTGACAAGCTATTATCAAATATAATTTTTTTGGTAGAAGACAAAGATATTAAAACTGAAAATTATAACTCTTATCCAAAATATTCTTACCCTATCAATGAGCCAGCAAAAATAGAAGGGTATGAAGTATCTCAGACTATGATTTTAAAAGTTCGTGATATACAAAATGTAGGAAAAGTTTTAGAGATAATTAGTGCTGCAGGCATTAATGAAGTTTCTGGCCCAAGTTATGAGATAGACGATATAGAAAATTACAAAGACGACACTCGTGTGCTCGCTATAAAAAATGCCAATGAGAAAGCCGAAAAATTAGCAAAACAATTAGGAGTAAAATTAGTAAGAATAGTTTCTTTTTCTGAAGGCGAAGATCATACGCAACCGATGTATATGAAAGAGGGTACTGTAACTAAGAATGCTATGTCAGTTGATACAGAGGATGTGGTTGCTTTACCAGCAGGAGAGAACAAGGTTACCAGCAATGTTACTATTACTTTTGAAATAAGATAAGATTTGCTTTTTGTTAGGATATATTGTATTATTATATTTCAAGAAAAATGGATTCACTATTTTTCATCAACGCTCTTTCTAAGGAGAAATAAATGAGCACAAATCAAAACTCTCGTGATTGGTCAATTTTGTCAGTCCTCGGATTCTACGATGTTAGACTATTACGTAAACCATTAAAAGAAATGACTGGAGAAGAAGCCTTGTTTCAGTTTCAGTTTTTATCTTCTTTGCATGCCCAAAGAAAACATGCAAAGGGTGTATCTCTTGGGCTTTCAAAAGTCATGACAAAGCGTTTAAATGCACTTGGTCAAATGCTGGTACAGAGTTTTTCCTCTATTAACTATTCTGGAAAAGTCTTAGATACTAAAAAACCAGGACAGGTTATTGTTATTGGTGGTGGGCGCAGCACGGCAGATCTTGTCGCTTTGGCTGCTATTGCAGACCTGAGAGATGTTCCTGCTTCATCCCGCATCAGGCCAGATCCAGTATTTATCGGACTAACATTAGCTGACGCGGGAACTAACACTGATCTCAGTAGCGGAAAGCGTTTCGGCTTAGGTGAAAAGAAAAAACCAGGCAAAGTAGATGGTCCGCAAGGTGTAGAGTTTCCTTAATTTTGAATTTTCAAAAGGAGAAAATAATGAACTGTCCACAAGTTGACTTTATAACTTTTAATTTGTTAAAAAAACTACATTAAGTCTGATTAATACCATAGTGAACAATCAGGTATTGGGATGGTTTAAGCAGAAGTCCAGAGAGGTTGAGATCGAACACAGTGGTAGCCTGAGGCATTATGTACAAATCATAAGCATCTCACACATTCTGACTGAGGTGCCTGATTTGTCTGTTAACGATGAACCTGCCCATGTCCTTTCATTGCTCGTAACTTACGAAGTTAAGAAATTACATACTTAACCTATTTTAAAGGAGGAAATTGTGAAAGAAGATCAATTGAATAATGACGATGGGAAAGTTACAAAAGGTTTCACTCTTGGCATTCGCTACGTATTGCCAAGCGGAACTGTCCGCTATCACTGTGACAGTTGGTGTACAACTTCAACAGATGAAGAAGATACAAAGCCACACTTCTCTAAACAGAATATTTTGGAAGAAGCTTTTACTGGAGCTCAAAAATGGTTAGACCGTGTCAAAGCAAATTTTAAGTACATCTTTACAGGTAAGGATGAAGAAGGGGAAGACTCTCCTTTTCCTTCATTTAAAGACCATCCTCTTTGGGAAGGCGCAGCTTTTGAAGATATAAAGATAGAGCTATTCCATCTAGTTGGAAAGCTAGAAGCTGATTACAAAGTAAACATAGTCTCTATTAATGTCATTAACGGAGAAGTTGTAACGGCTCAGCTTTAGTCAAATGCAAGTAATATATTTTAACCATAAAATGGACATAAATATATTGCTTGCTTTTTTATTTTACCATTGCAAAAATCTTTAAAAGAGAGTAGTATTATGAACGTAGGGAAACATTAGTTGTTTCTCATATATTCTTAACTTTTTAATTTAGGAGAAAATCATGTCTGACATAACAAGGGTTATTTTTTCTGTTAATTTTGCTTCAATGGAAAAAGATATGTGGCAGTTAAATGGTGGCACAGCTAATATGTTAGCAAGAGGAAAACAAGAAAGTGAGATTTTTATTTTTTTAGAAGAAAAAGTTGGAAAGTTATTTGATGAGTTCTTTTCTAAATATCTAGGTGCAGAAGCTTTAAAATTATTTAAAGTTATAACGGCTCTTGATATTCTTACTATCTTTGTAAATAAGAAATCTGGAGGGTCATTGGGACACATATTTTATATGCAAATTTTTGACACTCTAATCATCTTTAAGCACATAGGTGTTACTTTATCAGATAAAGAGTCAGACAAGTTAGATGCTTCGGTAAGGCTTCTTGTTGGCAAAAAGTCAGTAACTTATTAAAAGTTTTTTAGATTTTTTAAATCAAAAGGAGATTATTATGGGTTCTGTTATTTTTAAAGTTGCGGAAGATTTAACTGAAGAGGAGTTAGAGCTTGAAATAGCTTTGGCAAAAGAACAGATTAAAAAGATAGAAGAAGGCAAGTTCTGGTTTTTATTTGTCTGGGCAGCGGCATCTTATCCAAATATTGGAGAGCGTTTAAAGTGCTTAGAATCAATAAAAGCAGAGAGAGAACAAAACTCTAAAAATCATAGCAAAATAATAAGAGGAGATTAGCTATTTTTGCTTATCTATAATCAAATGCAAGCGTGTGTTCAGTCCAAAAACGGTCCTGAATATATTGCTTGCATTTTTATTTTTCTTATGCTATACTTCTTCTTACGTTCGTTGACAATTATATATGAATCCAAATGGTAAGTAATACTTCTCAATATTTTAATTTATTTTAAAATAAAGAAAAAGTTTCTATGTTTTAAAAAGGGCATAAAACTGTATTATTTATCGCATGTACGAACCTTTTGTTCCACTTTTTATTTTTAGAGTTTGATCCTGGCTCAGGATGAACGCTGGCGGTGTGGATAAGGCATGCAAGTCGAACGGGACTAATCACATGGAAGTGTAAAGTAATTTCTTGTAGCAATACAAGAGAAAGCAATATATGGAAGAGTGACAGTCTAGTGGCAAACGAGGTAGTAATATCTAGGAACTCCCCCCGAAGTCTCGAATAGCCCAGCGAAAGTTGGAGTAATACGAGATGGTACCGCAAGGTTAAAGGCAATATTTATTTATTGACGCTTCGGGAGAGGCCTGGACAGTATCAGCTAGTTGGTAGTGTAATGGACTACCAAGGCTATGACGCTTAGGAGAGCTGAGAGGCTGACCTCCACCGATGGGACTGAGACACGGCCCATACACCTACGGGTGGCTGCAGTCGAGAATCTTCCGCAATGGACGAAAGTCTGACGGAGCGACACCGCGTGATTGATGAAGTGCTTCGGTATGTAAAGATCTTTTATGGGGGAAAAAGTTTATTGATGGTACCCCATGAATAAGGACCTGCCAAACTCGTGCCAGCAGCAGCGGTAATACGAGTGGTCCAAGCGTTATCCGGAATTATTGGGCGTAAAGGGTGCGAAGATGGAATTGTTAGTCGGGTGTTTAACCCACAGGCTCAACCTGTGGATTGCATTCGAAACGTCAATTCTTGAGGTTGTTAGAGGTTAGCGGAACTAATAGTGTAGGGGTGAAATCCGTTGATATTATTGGGAACACCAAAAGCGAAGGCAGCTAACTAGAACACACCTGACATTATAGCACGAAAGCGTGGGTAGCGAATGGGATTAGATACCCCAGTAGTCCACGCCCTAAACGATGCAGACTCGCTATTTTGAGTATCGACCCTCAAAGTGGCTAAGCTAACGCGGTAAGTCTGCCGCCTGGGAAGTACGATCGCAAGATTAAAACTCAAAGGAATAGACGGGGAGACGCACAAGCAGTGGATTATGTGGTTTAATTCGACAGTAAACGAAGAACCTCACCAAGATTTGAAACTAGAATGTAAGGCCTAGAAATAGGTCCCCCGCAAGGCTATCTAGCAGGTGATGCATGGCCGTCGTCAGTTCGTGGTTTGAACTGTTCCCTTCAGTGGGGTAACGAACGCAACCCTTATCGTGTGTTACAAGTGTCACACGAGACTGCCCCGTAATTTGGGCATAAGGTTTTAAACTAGAATTCAGAATGTAGGTTATAGATATCGTATATAGCAATATATACATTGTCTGTAGTCTACATTCTGGGTTCTATATTTAATCTTATGAATAAATTACGGGGAGGAAGGAGAGGATGACGCCAGGTCAGCATGTCCCTTTGACATCTTGGGCTACACACATAATACAATCGCATCGACAACGGGTCGCGACGGGGTAACCCTGAGCCAATCCTTCAAACGATGCGCCAGTTCAGATTGTGGGCTGCAACTCGCCCACATGAAGCCGGAATTGCTAGTAATCGCGGGTCAGCTAAACCGCGGTGAATACGTTCTCGTCTCTTGTACTCACTGCCCGTCAACTCA
>JAYVHM010000003.1:0-112597 GCA_043771335.1 bacterium
CGGATATAATACTGCCGTGTCCTCAGTAACCGGGTCTAATCAACTCTCAATCTCTAACTTAATATATGGTACAGGAGCAACGGGTGCAGGAGCAGGTAATATTGGTATCGGAACATCAACCCCAGGATCTAAACTTTCTGTTCAAGGGGATACTTATATCAGTGGCAATTTAACAGCAACAGGATCTACATTTCTTGCCACTGCAGGAGGAAATGTAGGAATTGGGACGACGAATCCTTTGCAAAAACTTCATATTTATAATGGGGCGGCTCCTATGCTGGGTGTGAATACTGTAGCTACTCAAACAGTACTTTCTATATACAATCAATCAACATATGGCGCTGGACTTAGTATTACTGGCGGCGGTTTACTAACTTGGGAAAACAGCGCCGCAATCGGTCCGAGCGGGTCTGGTCTCGTAGTTACGAATACGGGTACGAATCCCGCATTCAAGATACAAGCCAATCCTACAGTAGAAAACGATGTGACAAAAACAATCTTTCAAGTTACTGACAATACAGGGGTTACGCCATGGTTTGTCGTAAATGGAACCGGTAAGGTAGGTATTGGCACCACGACCCCAACTAATAAGTTAACTGTATATTCAGCTAGTGCGGGAACATCTGGACTACGCCTTGAGAGACTGCTGTCTACGTCAGCAGCAGCCACAGGGACAACACAGTTCCTGACAGTGGACGTTAACGGTGATGTAGTATTAGCTACGAGCACAGCCAACTTCTCCCTTTCAACTGCTAATTTTTATAAGTATACTTCTACCTTTTCTGATAGTTTTAATTCCGGAGTCTCCACCATAATTGGTACTACTGGTTCCTACCCTTATGGTATAGTCGTCGACACATCAGGAAATGTATATACTGCAAACTACACCTCAAACAATGTCAGCAAAATCACTCCAGCCGGAGTCTCCACCATATTTGCTACTACTGGTGACGGCCCTTATGGTATAACCATCGACACATCAGGAAATATATATACCTCAAACTACATCTCAGGCAATGTCAGCAAAATCACTCCAGCCGGAAATTCTACCATACTTGTTACTACTGGTTCCTACCCTTATGGTATAACCATCGACACATCAGGAAATATATATACCGCAAACACCAATTCAAACAATGTCAGCAAAATCACTCCAGCTGGAACTTCTACCATACTTGGTACTACTGGTCTCAGACCTTATGGTATAACCATCGACACATCAGGAAATATATATACTACAAACAACAACTCAAACGATGTCAGCAAAATCACTCCAGCTGGAGTCTCTACCATACTTGGTACTACTGGTCTCGACCCTTCTGGTATAACCATCGACACATCAGGAAATGTATATACTGCAAACTACACCTCAAACAATGTCAGCAAAATCACTCCGGCTGGAGTCTCTACCATACTTGGTACTACTGGTTCCGGCCCTGAGTCTATAACCATCGACACATCAGGAAATATATATACTACAAACTACACCTCAAACAATGTCAGCAAAATCACTCCAGCCGGAGTCTCCACCATATTTACTACTACTGGTGACGGCCCTTTTGGTATAACCATCGACACATCAGGAAATATATATACTACAAACTCCAACTCAAGCAGTGTCAGCAAAATAGTTTTGAATAATATTCTGCTCTCTCTAGGGGTAGCGCCAGCACCTGTCTCGTCGAGCACTTTAAATATTTTTAAAACTGACAAGCCTGTATATATCATGCCGTCCCTTACAAATTCTAACTTTGCAAATGCTGGCATATCATCTAGTACAGCATGGGATGCATTAGTGGTAAATGGTAATGTACGTGCTCGTGGATTCGTAGTGGATACAGCAGCTGACCTTGCCGAGACATTTCCGACTGAGAATAATGTGTCTATACCATTTGGTACATTGGTATCTTTTGCAGACACTACAGTAACGTGGAATACGGTAAATGGGTCAGATACCACTAAAGCAGGAGGAGAAACATTTAATATATCACCAGTACGTCCAGCACAAATAGGTGAAGATGTGGTGGGGGTGGTGTCTTCTAATCCCGGTATACTCCTCGGAGGAAGGGGAGGCTCACCGATAGCTTTTAGTGGGCGTATACCAGTGCGAGTTACAAATGAAAATGGATTAATAAAGAAAGGTGATTACATTGTACTCTCTGAAATACAATCAGGAGTGGGTGCAAAGCTTGTACAAAACGAAGGCAAGGCCGTAGGTCGCGCCCTCTCAGATGATAATGGCTCAGGAAAGGTTCTCATGTTAGTAGAAAACAAATATGTAAAAGTAACCGCAATGTCTAAGAATGCTTTACGTAAATCATTAGCAATGGCCTCGACAACTAATCAGTTAGTAGAAGGCAATACAGGAGTAAATGATTTTAACCTAAATGGTAGAGCCATGATTAACGTCAGAGCTATATCTTCTTCAAATGGAAGATGGTCAATTACTGAGGAAGGAAAGATAATAGCAATACAAATCACAACAGACAGAATAGAAATGAAGGACGCAAATGATGGCAACACTTATTGTTTTAAATCAATAAGTGGAGTGATAACAAAAGTGGGAACAGGATTAACAAACACTACTTGTGATGCATATGTAATAGCCGAGGATGCCTGTAAGAATGTTGCGGGTGGAATATTCGGAACTACTACAGGAGTGTGCACTGCGCCAGCAATAGTAACACCACCAGCATCAACAACGAACACAACAACATGCGGAGTAGGGACAACATTAAATACAATAACTAACACTTGTGATACTGACCCAGTAGTGTCACCAGCCACAACACCAACTGATCCAGCACCAGTTGCATGTACGTTGCCAGAAGTTCTAAACATAGCAGGCACAGCATGCGAGACACCAAACACTCCTGAGTCGCCAGTTATTGATCCCACCCCACCAACTCTATAATTTAAAAATAAAAATCTCCAAATCTTGTGGAGATTTTTATTTTACTAATATAAAGCATGTTATAATATATGCATGATATTAGACCCTCTATTAGACATAAAAATAAAAGCAAGACTAGCAGACCTAGGTAATGATGAAGACGAGACTAGAGCAAAGTATTTAGCTGATCAAACTGGCCTACCATATATTAATCTAGGCCTAATAGCTCCCGAGATGGATTCTCTTTTAAAAATCTCTCTAGATAGAGCAGAGAAAAATGGACTCGTACCTTTTAAATTAATGGGAAGAACATTACATATTGCTATTTTAGATCCAACAAATGAAAACACCATAAGTGAGTTATTAAAAATAAAAGCCGAAAATAATAATGAGAAGCCTATAATTTACGTAGCCTCACCTCTCTCTCTAAAACATGTATATGCTCGTTATGCAGACCTCGGAGAGAGCGTTGTAAAAGTAAAAGGTGTGATTAATCTTGACGGCACACATTTAAAAGAGTTAATAAGTGAAATAAAAACTCTAGCCGATTTCCAAAAAAGCATAGAGAGCGTTGCCGTAAATGAAAACAAAGGAAGAATAAGTAAGATTATAGAGTTAACAATGGCGGGTGCAATACACTTCTCAGCCAGTGACATACATATAGAACCAGAAAGCGAATTAGTAAGGTATAGGTATAGAATAGACGGAAACTTGATGGACATATATCACACTGATAAAAAAACTTATGAGCTAATGGTGAGCCGCCTCAAACTCTTATCTGGTTTAAAATTATCTACTACACAAAGTGCTCAAGATGGAAGATTTTCAATGCAAAGCGAAGATGGAGAAATAGAGATGCGTGTATCATTAGTGCCTACCAGCAATGGAGAGAGTTTTGTTATGAGGCTGCTCGACCCAAAGAATGCTAATGTGCCATTTGAGTCCCTCGGTATGGGCAAGAAATTAATGGAGGAGCTGGAGAGGGCGATAAGAAAACCTTTTGGTATGGTATTAACCACAGGTCCAACAGGTAGTGGAAAGTCTACCACACTATATGCTTGCCTAAAAAAGATTTATAATCCAGAAGTAAAAATCATAACCATTGAGGACCCGATAGAGTATCATCTGGATGGTATAGTGCAGACTCAGGTAGAAGTAAAAAAAGAATATACTTTCTTGTCAGGTCTCCGTGCTGCTATGAGGCAGGACCCTGATGTTATTATGGTGGGTGAGATACGTGATGAGGACACTGCTAAGGTGGCGAGCCAGGCGGCACTTACCGGACACATAGTATTATCTACATTACACACTAACACTGCCGCCGGTGCTGTGCCGAGATTTATAACCTTAGGTGTTGATGCGAAAACTCTCGGCTCATCACTGACTCTCGTAATGGCACAAAGATTATGTAGAAAATTATGTCCAGTATGCAAAATAGAAAGTGTAATAAATGAAACAGAAGAATCTAGATACACAAAAATCTTTACAAATGTATTAGGGGCTATGATAGCAGATGGAAAAGAATGTGTATACAAACCACAAACAGCTTACAAAGTTTATAAAGCAAAGGAAGAAGGATGCTTGAAATGCACTGGTGGTTACAAAGGTCGTATAGGAGTGTATGAGGCTATTATTATGAATAGAAAAATAGAAGAAGTGAGTATCAAAAGTGGAGGAGAGCGTGATGTTGCTGATGCTGCGCGTGATCAGGGCATACCAGACATGAAGGAGGACGGTATAACAAAAGTTTTAGATGGTATAACTTCGATACAAGAGTTAGAGAGGGTGGTAGATCTGGTCTCAAATTAATTTGAATTAGTTTTACAAATAGTTTTTTTGCCTCACCTTTCAAAAAAGAGAAATATATGTTATTATATATTTCTAACATGGTGGCTATAGTGTAATGGTTAGCACAAGGGTTTGTGGAACCCTTAGTTCGGGTTCAAATCCCGATAGCCACACCAATTTTAATATGCAATTTTATTTTGATGAAAGCGAAGATCCTGGTTTTGACTTAACCAAAGGGTCTTCTAAAATTTTTTCTGTAACTATTGTTGCACTAGAAAAACCTTTTGAGAAAATAAAAGAGATAAAGAAAATAACAGGAATAAAAAACTTGTACAAATATAATAAACTAAACCGTAACGAAAAAGTTCTGGTAAGTAAGTATATTTTTGATATGGTTGAGAATTATAGTTTAAAAATAATTAATAAAAATGAAAACAAAGACTCTAAAAAACTGTTTATAGAATCTGTGGTAAATATTTTAAAACAATCAAAACACAATAAGATGAAGATTTTTTACGAAGGGGAGCATTTAAAGAAAATGTTTGCAAAGGTTTCAAAGAAAACAAATAAAAAAGTTTCTTTTTTGCCGAGTCTGGACGAGGAAAATAGGTGCGGAGTATTAATAGCAGATCTTGTTGCAGGTTCCTTGAGATTTAAATAGAAAGTAAAAATCTCCCGAAGGAGATTTTTACAAAGAAGGCGAGTATTATATTTCTATAAGTCGCTCACCACTACTGTGGCTATCTGCAGCTATCCAATGAAGGAAGGCTCACCATACCGGTTGGCTTTTTTAATACAGCGTCTAATACATACAGTATATATCCATATAAAGATAAAGTCAAGTATTTCTTTCTGTGCTATAATAAATTATGACTGAAAAAATACAATCACTTTTTGATGTGACGATGATGATACGAGACTATGGATATCTCGGCATTTCAATTATTACTTTTTTAGAAAATGGTATTTTCTTTTTACTTCCGGGAGACAGTTTACTTTTTGCGGCAGGCCTATTATCTGAAGACGGACTGTTAAATATTTTCCTTGTAATATTTCTGGTGGTTATTTTTACAACACTAGGCAGTGTGGTTGGTTATTTTATAGGTAAGTACTTGGACAAGATTTCAGATAATAAGTATTTAAATAAAATCTTTCATGCTGATAAAATAGAAAAATCAAAAATATATTTTGCGAGACACGGAGATGTTGCTATTATTTACGCCAAATTTTTCCCAATATTCCGTACATTTGTTCCTATATTTGCAGGCTTTTCAAAGATGAATTTTCGTAAGTTCGTAAAGTATACTATTTTTGGGGCAGCACTTTGGGCAAGCAGCATGACTTTTGCTGGTTATTTTCTAGGTAAGATGTTTCCTTCTCTTATTGATAATATTACAAAAATAGGTATTGCCATTATTATTGTTAGTCTTTTGCCTGTCGTCTATAAATATATTAAAAATAAGCATTTTTAAGACTTGCAATTTGTATTAATCTATGTTAATATATTAAGACTTATGTTAACAACACGCAAAAAATTAAATGTAATCAAAAACGTTCAGACACACGCTACTGATACAGGAAGTCCAGAAGTGCAGATTGGTATTCTTTCTAAAAGAATAGAAGAGCTAACAGGTCACCTAAAGACTCACAAAAAAGACAATCACTCTAGAAGAGGATTGATCAAAATGGTATCAGACAGACGCACACATCTAAGATATGTAGCGACTAAGGGTATGAAAAGATTAAAAGCTATTTCTGCAAAAGTAGGCTTAAAGGCTTAATAGAAATATTTTTAATTAATTTAAAATAAAATCTACACATAACAGTGTAGATTTTATTTTATTTGTGATGTATAATATAAGAGTAAATACTAATTATTTTAATACAAGATAATTTATGTTTATGTTTTTTATAAAAAGAGAGGGAGAAAAATACTAAGTAAATTAGTAATAATTTTAAATAATAAAAATAAATATGTCAGTAATACAACATACGTCACAAAGAGTGGCAGTTTTAATAGATACACAAAATCTGTATCATAGTGCGCGTAACCTCTATAATTCAAGGGTTAATTTTGGTGCGGTTCTAAATGAAGCCGTAGGAGAGAGGAATCTGGTGCGTGCCATAGCCTATCTCATAACTACAGAATCCCAAGACGAGGCTCAATTCTTTGACGCACTCCTCAAAATAGGAATAGAAACAAAATCAAAAGATTTACAAATATTTCACAGTGGTAACAAAAAAGCAGACTGGGATGTAGGCATCACAGTGGATGCTATACGCCTTGCAAGTAAAGTAGACACTATAATATTAGTAACAGGTGATGGGGACTTTGTACCACTGGTTGAGCATTTGAAGAGTTTGGGTGTGCAAGTGGAAGTTGTTTCTTTTGGGAGGTCAACTTCAGCCAAATTAAAAGATGTGACCGAGGCCTTCCTTGACCTTGATGAGACTCCAAATAAATACCTATTAATAAAACCGACAAATAGATACACTGTGCAAAAGCCCTTAAAAAGGACTGTCGCAAAAGAAGAAACTGTTGTAGAATTAGAAGATGCAGGACAACAATCAAAACCAACAACCAGAATCAAGCGAGAATACACAAAATCAAAATCAGAACCAAAACAACCAAGAACAAGAGATAGGGACGATAAGAGAGAAGTTGGAAAAGATGAGACTAAAACAACAAGGAATAATTACTAATGAAGCAGAAGCTCCAGCAGTGCCACTGATTCGCACTTTTGAGACAGATTTATTAGAGCAAGTGAAAACAGGGGAGATTAGTAAGTTAAGTGTAATGGCAGGGGAGATGAACAAGGGAGTAGACATACAGAGCATGGTCGACAATACAAATCAAAAGAAAAAGTTTATTTTAATATTTTCTTTTGCTTTCCTTTTTTTGGCTTTGTGTGTTGGGGGTTATTACTACTATCTTAGTACAAAAGTTATTCCAGTAGTAAAAGTAGAAATTAAAAAATATTTTATTTATGATGTTTGGCCAGGAACATTAAAAGACGACACATTAAGACTAAACACTGGGGAAGCCACTAGCACTTCTGACATTGTTGTTATAAATGTTGGTAATTTTGAAAAGATATACCCATACATAATAAAAAATGAAAACAAATTAAAGAGTCTAGCAGAAGACAAGTATGGATATACTAACATGGGAGATTTTGAAGATACTACCATAGAAAACATAGATATGCGTATCGCTGACGGTAATGAAGGTCCGATTATTTATGGTTATGTAGACAAACGTAAACTTCTAATCTCAGATGATATCGGAAAGTATATAGCAGAGTATAAGTTATTAAAGCTTGCAAAGTAATTTGTTTTTATAGTATAATTATACTAAGCACATAGTATTTATCTGAATAATATTTTTTGGGATATAACAGATATTGATAGCATCCTGTGGGACGCTGCGTTCTGTGTCCACTTTACGTAAAATGTAAAGGTAAAATGCTATGTGTTTTATTAAAAGAGGAGGCCGAAGGCCGCCTCTTTTACATTCAGTACTCGCTTTTACTTCATTTTATTTCTTTTCTAATTATGCTATAATGTTAACACATAATCAAATAAATACATGTTTAAGTATATAAAATCAGTTTTCTCTGAAAAGTCCATAAGAGACAGAATCCTATTTGTGCTTTTTATCCTAGCGATAACCAGAGTACTATCTATTATCCCTATACCGTCTATTAGCGGTGAGGATATAGCAAAAGTTATTTCTAGCAATCAATTTTTAGGCCTTATCAATATTTTTTCTGGTGGAGGTCTCGCCACTATGTCCATAGTGATGATAGGAGTGCAGCCATATATTACAGCGAGTATCATAACTCAGCTCTTAACAGTGTTGTCTCCAAAATTAAAAGCAATGCAACAAGAAGAGGGTGAAGCTGGAAGAAAAAGATTCTCAGCTTATACTCGCTGGATGACACCACCACTTGCCGTTATGCAGGCTGTAGGATTTTTGACTCTATTCCAAAAGCAGGGAATAATAGATCATTTAACTAATTCACAAATGGTAGTCAATGTGATAATTATAACCGCAGGGTCAATGCTTATGATGTGGCTCGGTGAAGTTATTAACGAGAAGGGTATTGGTAATGGTATATCACTTTTAATATTTTCAGGTATAGTAGCGACACTACCTAGTACATTATTTTCAGTATTTAAAACTCTAGATATGTCTCAGGCTCCACTTTACGCAGCACTAGCAATTACTTTTGTTCTCGTTTTGTTTGGTATTGTAGCTGTAACAGAAGCTGAGAGACCGATAGAAGTAACCTATGCAAAGCAGTCACGTGGTTACGCCTCAGAAGGTGGTACAACCACAACATACTTACCACTACGCCTCACTCAGGCTGGAGTAGTGCCGGTTATTTTTGCGGTATCACTTCTTAGTTTCCCTCAATTATTAGCCCAGCTTTTAGCTACGAGTAATTCTTCATTCGGTCTTTTGGTTGCAAGTAAAATCTCTGAAGTCTTAGGTAATCCTTGGATTTATGGAGGGGTATACTTTTCGTTAATTGTGATGTTCACTTTCTTTTATACTGTAGTAACTTTTGACCCGATAAAAACTTCTGAGAATCTGCAAAAGTCCGGGGCGTTTATACCGGGTCACAGACCAGGAGACGCCACTACAAAGTATATGAGTGAAGTGTTGACTAACGTTACTACTGTGGGAGCTATATTCTTAGGTGTTGTCGCCTTATTGCCTATTATCTTGGCTGGATTAACTGGAGTGTCTTCTATCAATGTCGGAGGAACTTCACTTTTAATTGCTGTGTCAGTTGTCATAGATCTTCTCAAGAAGATAGATGCACAGATGACAATGCGTGAGTATTAATCTTAAACATCTTTAAAGATTTTAAAAATAAAAACACTTTGCAAAAAAGTGTTTTTATTTTTATTTTGTGTTAATATGTAATTATGAAGGAAAAAGAGTTTTATATAATCATGGGACGCAGTGGCTGTGGAAAAGGAACTCAATCCGAACTTTTTAAAAGTCATTTAGCTCAATCAGGAATAGAAAAAATACTACACATAACGACCGGAGAAGGCTTTCGAAAGTTAATAAATGATGACACATATACAAGCAAGAACAGTAAAGAGATAACTAACAAAGGAGGTCTCAATCCAGAGTTTCTGGCCATATGGAACTGGTCTAATATTTTTATAAATAGTTTAGAGGGTAATGAATCAGTAATTTTAGATGGTGCACCCAGAAAAGAGATAGAAGCAAAAACCTTAGAGAGCGCTATTGATTTTTATGATTATACAAAAATTACAGTCATATATTTGAATGTCAAAAAAGAGTGGGCAATAGAAAGGCTCATAAGCAGAGGAAGAAATGATGATAATGAAAAAGAAGAACAAGAAAAGAAAATGAAATGGTTTGAAGATGAGGTGATGCCATGTGTTCATTTGTATAAAAAAATGAGTGAAGAGCATAATGACAAGTATCGTTTTGTGGAAATAAATGGTGAACAAAAAATAGAAGATGTGCAAAAAGAGATAATAGAAAAATTAAACCAACCCC
The DNA here is from genome assembly GCA_043771335.1 of bacterium. Taxonomy (GTDB): domain Bacteria; phylum Patescibacteriota; class Minisyncoccia; order Phycocordibacterales; family UBA5272; genus JAUPVO01. The sequence continues at coordinate 10,230 of JAYVHM010000003.1, forward strand.
AGTAATATGTCAAAAAATAATAAAATCAAATTGAAAAACGAAGAAGATGTAAAAAATCTTCGCATTGCAGGTAAGAGATTAGGGGAGATAATGCGTAAGGTTGCCCTTGAAGTAAAAGACGGAGTCAGTACTGGTGAGCTGGATAATATTTTTCACAATCTTGTAATTGAGGGTGGTGATGTGCCTGTATTACTTGGCTACAAGCCATATGGTGCTGATTACCCATATCCGGCGAGTGTTTGTATTAGTATTAATGACGAGATAGTTCACGGCATACCAGATGATAATATAATTATTAAAAATGGAGACCTGGTCAAGTTAGATGGGTGCCTAGCACATAACAAGATGATAGTAGATCATGCCATCACCGTGCCTTGTGGAGATATAACTGATGTTGAAAAACAATTAATAGAAGACACAAAAAAAGCAAGAGCTGCAGGAATAAAGGCCGCTATTGCCGGTAATTATATTTCCGATATATCAAAAGCTATAGAAAAAGAAGTTAACGGAAAATACGGTATAGTAAAAATATTATCAGGGCATGGTGTTGGTTACGCTGTGCATGAGGAGCCATATGTTCCTAATTATGATGATGGTTCAAAAGGAATAAAGATGATGCCGGGACTGGTCATAGCCATAGAGCCTATGCTTAATCTGGGGACTGATGATGCCGAGCTGTGCGCTGATGGTTATACTTTTATAACTGCAGATGAGAAAAAGTCTGCTCACTTTGAGCATACAGTATTAATAACTGAAAATGGTCCAGAAATATTAACAGCATAATAATTACTTTTAAAATAAATTAAAGAAACATGATTAAAATAATAGATAAATTAAAATTTATAAAAAATCTTCGAGACATAAATTATTACAAAGTTATATTTACTTTCCTATTTATATTCTTAACTTTCTTTTTGTCTAGAAATTTCTTAGAACCTTTTGATTTATATAGAGAGTATTTTTGGTTAGATATAGTGATGCATACTGTTGGTGGATTTTTGTTTTCTACTTTATTTTTCTATGTTTCCAAAAGAGAATATTTCAATTTTAAAAATGTCTTTTATTTTATTATGTTTGTTGGTATTAGTTGGGAAATATATGAAGTTGTTTTTAACGTAATGATAAAGCATCAAGAGTTTTCAGGTGTGCTGGATACTTTAAAGGATTTATTTGATGATACTTTTGGGGCATGGCTTGCTTTTGTTTCTAATAAAAACAAAACAAAAATATAGTTTTACTTTTTTTGTGTGCTATAATTAGTATACAAAACTAATCAGAAATATAGTATGACCACAAAAGAAGAAAACAAGTTAGAAGAGGGTAAAGTTAAAAATAAAGTAAAAATAACCTTTGCTGGTGGTGCAGTAACTCCAACTGGGTCTAATTTTTTATTAGAATATGGAGACAAAAAGTTTCTGGTAGACTGCGGACTATATCAAGGGTCACGTATAGCCGAACATGAGAACAGAGAAGCTTTTTCTTATGACCCAAAAACTATTGACGCTCTTTTTATAACTCACGGACACTTGGACCATGTGGGCAGAATAGGTAAGCTAATACATGATGGATTTGATGGTCCCATATATTCTACACCACCGACAAGGGATATTGGCGAGCTAATAATGTTAGACAGTCTTGGGATATTGAGTAAAGAAGCTTTTCGTGACGGACTGGAGCCGATATATGACGAAAAAGATGTGATGCATGCCATGAATAACTGGACAGTTAAAAAGTATCACGAAGAGATATCTTTTAATGCTGGTAAAAATAATGTTACAGTAACATTTATGGATGCAGGTCACATCATGGGCAGTAGCATGATACGCTTTGAGATAGAGGGTAAAAAGTTTTTATTTACTGGTGACCTAGGCAATACACCGTCACCACTTTTAAAAGATACAGAGGCCATAAAAGACATTAATTATCTTGTAATGGAAAGTGTTTATGGTGATCGTAATCATGAGAATCTTGAAGACAGAGTAAGTAAATTAAAAAGTGTGATAAAGACTACCTTAAGTAGAAATGGCACACTAATGATACCTGCTTTTTCAATAGAGAGAACTCAAGAGATACTGTTCCAAATAAATAATATGGTAGAAAAAGGTGAAATACCAAAAACAAAAATATATTTAGATAGTCCACTCGGAATAAAAGTCACTCGCGTATATAAAAAGTATGAAAGAGAGTATATGAATAGTGATGTGAATGGAGTCATAAAAGCGGGTGATGATATATTTTCTTTTCCTGGACTAACCATGACGGAAAATAAGGAAGATAGTATGATGATTAATGCTGATCATGGAGCTAAGATAATCATAGCGGGTAGTGGCATGAGTAATGGTGGACGCATAGTTCATCACGAGATGAGGTATTTGTCTGACCCTCGCGCTACACTTCTACTTGTTGGTTATCAGGCTCTGGGGACGCTAGGAAGACTGATACAAGAGGGTGAGAAAAAAATAAAAATAAAAGGTCAGGAAATAAATGTAAAATGCAACGTAGACATGATAGGTGGATTCTCAGCACACAAAGACAGTGATGGTCTTGTAAACTTCGTAGAGGACAGTGCTGACACTCTTAAAAAAGTTTTTATAGTTCTCGGTGAGCCAAAAAGTGCTATGTATTTAGGTCAAAAACTTTATGAGTATTATGGATTAGATGTAAAGATTCCAACCCTGGGTGAAGTTGTAGAGATAGAGTTATAATTTTTATTTATTTACAAAATAAAAAGCGCACACTTACGTATGCGCTTGTTTTTAAGGATTAACTTGTTATGATCCTCCACCAGCAAAGTCGCCGCCAGAGGCGATAGCTGCACCGCCAATGCCAATACCTAGCGCCACCATGATACTGATACAGAAAGCCACCACAGCAACAGCGATCGGAGCCAGAAAAATTAGACCAAGACCAGCACCACCAACAAGTGGTAGTGCCAACCCAGCCAAGATACACTCTCCTATTTCTCCATGTACCCCTACTAACAGCAACACACCACCAATTATACCAAGTATGAATGCTAGTGACTTTGCTGCTGAGCTCATCTCTGAATAAAAAGGTATTTTATCTAATGAGTTTTTAAGGTCTTCAGACTTTTCAATTTTATTCTTTGGGGTAGTGTAATTAGGTTTTGAATATGGTACGAGAATATGTTCTATTTCTAAAATAGTATCCATTATTGCACCATAGTTATCCAAACCGCTCTTTGCTTTTACTTTAAATTTTTCATCTAAAACACTTCGCACCAAGAGGTCAGGTAAATCACCTTCCAGGCCTCGTCCCGTATCTATTCTGACATCACCATCTTTGGTGGCAATAGTCATCAAGAGTCCATTGTTAAGATTGGCGTCACCAGGCTTCCAGACATCTGCTACTCGTACGCTGTAAGCTGATATTGGTTCTGGTTTTGTACTGCCGACAATATTAATGGCAATATTAACTTTTTTGCTTTTACTTAGTTCAAAAATTTTGTTTTTGATTGCAAGCTCTTGCTGTGAAGTTATCCATTTAAGTCCAGCTTCTTGGACTATAGGGTTTGAGGGGTTGAACTTTGGTATTTGTTTCAAATCTTCTGCAAAAACTTTATCTGAAAAGATAAAAGAAATTACAAAAGATATTAAAATAATAAATAAGAATTTAGAACTAAACTTTTTCGTCATCAGGTCTTCCTTTTTTTGTTGAGTGAGGCGCGCTTCGCGCGCCTCACTATTTTAATACAGACGACGCTTGCGATTTACTTTTTATTAAAGTCCACCGTTGGTGCCATCTTGATCGCTGCTTCATTTTCAACAGTGAAGCCAGGCTTTGCAGAGTAACTGAACATCATTGCTGTTAAGTTAGTTGGAAAGCTCCGTGCCAACACGTTATATTCTTGAATCGTTTTTATGTAGCGATTACGCGCCACAGTGATACGGTTTTCGGTGCCTTCGAGTTGCACACGCAAATCGCTAAAACCTTTGTTGGCCTTCAGGTTAGGATAAGCTTCACTCACCGCCATAAGGCGAGAGAGTGCGCCACCCAGTTCACCTTGGGCCGCTTGAAACTTTTTCATTGCTTCGGGATTGTTCAGCAGTTCTGGTGTGACTTGAATCGCTGTTGCGCGTGAGCGAGCTTCGATGACTTTCGTCAATGTCTCCTGCTCAAAATTAGCCTCACCTTTTACTGTAGCGACTATGTTAGGTACCAAGTCTGCTCGACGTTGATACTGATTCAATACTTCACTCCACGCACCTTTGGATTTTTCGTCCAAGCTTTGAAAGTCGTTGTAACCACAACCTGTAAGGGTCATAGAGACAACAACAGCCAAAAAAAGAAAAGAAGACTTCAGAGTGTTTAAGATTTTCATGTTTTTTCCTTAAAAAATAAATGAGCAATGCTTTTAAATAAAAGCAGAAAATACAAATGTATTAACTTGTGTAATATAACATAAAAATAGCAATTTTGTCAAATAAAATCCAAGGGTTACTTTTTTCAAGCTTTACTTATTCATAATTTTATGATATTATAAGAAAATGAATAAAACAACAACTAAAACTAAGACTGACTGGGGATCTGTAGCCGAGAAATATGATAAATATCTCAACAGTGAAAGCAATTATCACAATGAAGTGATATTGCCTAATTTCTTACGTATATTAGGAGATGTGTCTGGTAAGAGAGTATTAGATATTGCTTGTGGACAAGGGTTTTTCTGTGAAGCTGTAATAAAATCTGCTTTAGAGAACAAAGTTACTGGCAGTAAAAAAGTAGAAGTTTTTGGCTTTGATCTTGGGACTGATCTTATAAAAATAGCTCAGCAAAATGCTGGTAAAAATAAAAGTAATATAAATTATAAAGTTTTAGACGCTGAAGATTTTGCAAAAGAGTATGTGGGTGATGATAAAAATGAAAACAAATTTGATATTATTTTTTGTGTTTTAGCATTACAAAATATAGAAAACCTTAAAAAAGTTATAGAAAATGCCAAAAATGTATTGTCTCCAAAAGGTAAAATGATATTTGTAATAAATCATCCAGCGTACAGAATACCAAAATCTACCGCATGGGGTAATGTAACAGAAGTCGGAGCAAAAGAAGTGCAATATAGAAGAGTAGACAAATACATGAGTGAAGACAAAATAAAAATGGACATGACACCAGCAGAAAAAAGAGAAAGCTTTAAAAAATATACTTACTCTTATCACAGGCCACTGCAAACATATTTTAAAGTATTTGCTAATCTTGGACTTTCAGTTACTAAGTTAGAAGAATGGATAAGTAACAAAGAAAGTGTTGGTAAAAATTCAGACAGAGAAAATACTGCCAGAAAAGAGTTTCCAATGTTTATGTGTTTGGAGGTGAAGAGCGTGTAACTTATTAACAGTTTTTAATAAGGTTAATAGCACTAAGTACTTGTTACTGTTATAATATGTTTAGCATATGAATAATATTATAATAAAAATCTTAGGCCTAATATTGTCCCTTTCTGTCGTCGGAGGAGTTGTTTATTATTATCTAGAAGTAAAAGAAACAAAAGAAGAGTACTTACTTGGTGAAATAGTAGACAAAGTTTCTGGTAGTCGAGTTGCTAATGATTTTGTTTTGCCAGAAAATAGAAAATGTACAGCCGAAAAAACTTTAGAAAGTCAATTTGGAAAAGAGACAATAAGAAGTACTTTGTATGTATCTGGATCAAACATAAGCTCAATATCTGAGATTGATTCTATGGGAAAAATTACAAAAAGTAATGTTGTTATAAAAGACAATACAAAATATATGTGGAGCTCGTCTTCTGGCAAAGTTGGAGCAAAAGTGACAAGTAAAACAGGTGAATCTCTGTCTTCTTCTTATCAAAAAAGCGTAGAAAAAACATACACAGCCTGTAAATATTGGCCAGTAGATTCTAGAGTATTTGATTTGCCACAAGGGGTAGATTTTATGGAGATTGTAAAGTAGCTTCTTTTTTAGGAGCATTAAAATAAGTCACGGAAAACCTTTTTATTTGTTATAATGTATATATGATAAACAAATATAAAACTTTTTACAAAAAACTATTAAGTGCTTTTCTGTTATTTTCTTCTTTATCTCTCGCTATCTCCTTTGCTTTGGGAGGTGTTAGTAATTCCAGTAACACTAATTTGAGTGTTTTATCTCCAGACAAAATAGGTTGTTTTATGTTTGCTTCTAATTTAAAATATGGAGATGGTATCAAAAATGTAGATTTAAAACTTGTAAAATTCGGCCAAGATTCACAATTATATAAAGTTATAGAATTACAAAATATTTTGTCAGAGGCAGGATATTTAAATCTTGGCACGATGGGTGCTACAGGATATTTCGGTATTAACACTTTTAAGGCAGTAAAGAAATATCAAAAAGCTAACAACATAAGTCCTACAGGATTTGTTGGAGAGAAGACTCGTGGTGTGTTGCGTTCACAGTTCTGTAGTGTTGCTAATGCTACAACTACACCTATGGTATGTGATTATGCTGCACCACCAACTAGTTGCTATTATGTGCAAGGTCAGAATTACAGCAGCACCACTCAGTGTGGTATGGAGCTCGTCTGTGACCAACCTAAAATAAAAGATTGTCCAACAGAAAAAATAATAAATTACATGCCAGTAATGTGTATAAGAGCGCCATGTCCTGCAATAGATAATTCTTACTATATTTATAATGGGGTTAGAAAAGAGATTTCAGACTTTGACACCAATTATGTTAAAAACTATTGTAGCGTAAAAGAAACTAGAGTATATTAGCGCATTAATTAAAAATATAAAATAAAAAGCTTGCAATTTTGCAAGCTTTTTATTTCTTATATTTTCTTATCTGAAATTTCTAGTTTTAATCTGTTTATCAATTCATCTAAAGTAATTTTTATTTTCTCCCCAGATCTATTTTCTAAAGTCAGGCTATTCTCACTAACTTCTTCATCACCAACCACCACCCAGTAATTGTATTTCATGTTTTTTGCATAGCGTACACTTTTACCCATGCCGTTACTGCTGTCAAAATATTCTGCTCTGATTTTTGACTTACGCAGAGTGTCAAAAATATTTTTTGCATACTCATCATGTGTGTCACGAACTGGTATGACAACAATTTGAACAGGGGATAACCACAAAGGAAAAGCTCCCTTGAAATGTTCTATCAAAAAACCAACAAACCTTTCATGTGTTCCGAGTGGAGCGCGGTGTATGATAGCTGGAGTTTTCTTCAGACCATCTTTGTCTGTGTATTCTAATCCAAAGGCTTTACCCATGTACAAATCCAGTTGATTTGTAGAAGCAGTGAAGGATCTTCCTATCGCCGAGTATATTTGAAAGTCCATCTTTGGACCATAAAAAGCAGCTCCTTCTTTTACAACTTTATAAGGCACGCCAGATTTTTCCATGGCCTCACGTGTCATATTTTCTGCATCCATCCAGTCATTTTCATCGCCGTGATATTTACTCATATTACTCGGGTCACGCAGAGCCAGCTCCATCTCATATTTTTGTATACCTAGTATTTTGTAATAATATTCATGCATCTTTATAACTCTTACGAATTCCTCCACAGCATCTTCTTTTTGTATGTATATGTGAGCATCATTCATCTGCATGCCACGAACACGCATCATGCCAAATAGACTCCCTGAGTCCTCATATCTGTGGCACCATCCATATTCAGCTAGGCGTATAGGTAAGTCTCTGTAACTTTTTGGCCTTGCTGCAAATGCCTTGTGATGAAAAGGGCAATTCATCGGTTTTATGTAATAATTTTCACCCTCTATTTCTAATGGGGCATACATACTATCTTTGTATAGAGGTAAATGTCCAGAAGTGTAAAAAAGATTCTCTTTAGTTATTATTGGTGTTGTGACCCTGTCATACCCCCATTCGTCTTCTGTTTCTTTTGCCCACCCTTCTAATTCTTCTTTTATGATATTACCTTTTGGTAACCATATAGGTAGACCTTTACCTATTGTTTCTTCAAAATGAAACAGGTCAAGCTTTTCGCCAAGTATACGGTGGTCATTTATCTTTGCCTCTTCCATTTGCTTTTCATAATTTTCTAATTCCTCCACTGAATCAAAAGCTAGTCCATATATACGAGTTAGTTGTTCACGCTTCTCGTTACCACGCCAATATGCACCAGCAAGCTTTTCTAACTTAAAGCTTCCTTCACTTATTTCAGAGATATTTACGCTATGGCCACCACGACAAAGGTCGGTAAAAGTCTCGCCACTAGCTGTGCCGTCAGCTTTTGTAAAGTTAATAGTGTATAGAGTGATGTCTTCTCCTTTATTTTTTATCTCTTCTATTAATTCTAATTTGTATTTATTATTTGCAAATATTTCTTTTGCTTTGTCATAACTCACCACCTCATGAGAAAAACCACCACCATTACGCACTACTTTTTGCATGTCTTTGGTGATATCTTTTAGATCTTTTTCTGTATTTGGTTTTGTGCTCGCATTTGGATTTCTTTCATCGGCCACCACCTCAGAAAAATCAATGTCATAGTAAAATCCATTATCTATAGCAGGACCTAAGGTTAACTTTAGGCCTTCGTATCTCTTCCCTGCACAGTAAGCTAATATGTGTGCTAGTGTGTGGCGCTTATTAGCTAACATTTCTTTTGCATTTGTGTCTTTTTCCATAGATTTGTTTTACTTGGTTTTGATTTTAATATATAAAAAGTATAACATATATATGGGCAAATTAAAATAAAGCATTATTTGCAAAAACTCTTTTATTTTGTTAGTATTCACAGTATAGTTTTGATATAAGTGTAATTGTTACGAATTCAAAATTATTTCAAGATGCTCATTAACTTTTAAGGAGACGAAAATGTCTAATCAGGATGAAAAAGTTTTGCCCGAAGTGCAAATAGTGTGTGATGTAGCTCAAGATGGAACATTTGGATATAAGAATCCAGACGATCATAAGAATCAAATGCCTTGGGGGCACATATCAGCTGACATGAAAAACTTTCAAGCTTTAACCAGCTCAGGTATTGTCATGATGGGTAAGGGTACTTACTGGTCACTGTCAGAAAAGTTTAGACCTCTGCCAGGCCGGCACAATGTTGTGATCGGGAGAAAGAATACACCTTCGCAGTCTGCTCATGTTAGTGTATTTTCTGATATAGATTCAGCATTGAATGCTTGTCATCAATCATTCCCTGACACCACGGTTTTTCTTATAGGAGGAAAGCAGTTAATAGAATCTTTCCTTAGTCCAGAAAAAGATTATGCAAAACATGTCTCTACAATACACAGGACAATGATAATGCGAGATGTGGCAGTAAATGAAGAGGGTGTAGTAAAAGATAAAAACACTTTTGTATTTTTTGATGAGATGTTACATCCAGACAGAAACTTTACAGATTTTTTTCTTAAGACTTCAAAAGCATTTCCTGAATCAGGAATAAAGATTACTACTTATGTAGCAAGGAGAGAGGTATGACAGCTCTAACAATAGGAATAGAAGGGTCTGACGGAGTCGGGAAAGCTACACAAAGCAAGATGCTCAAAGAGTATTTTGAGTCACTTTCTAAAAAAGTTGCCGTAGTATCTTTTCCAAGATATACAGAAACTTGTGGAGGAAAGATTCTGTGGGAGCTGATGAAAAGTGAAAGGTCTGGATATTACGGCTTTGTAAATCTGCCGCCTCGCGAAGCCTCTCTCTTTTATGCAGCAGACAGGCTGGAGTCTAAGGCTTGGCTAGAAGAGCTAATTCTCGCTAATGATGTTGTCATTTTTGACAGATACGTCGAATCTAACCTGATACATCAGGGAGGTAAGCTAGTATCAGCAAAAGAGCGGCATGACCTTTTAGAGTATGTAAAAGGTTTGGAGTACGGAACTCATAACCTTCCAAAGCCAGATAAGATAATCTATCTCTCTTTGCCTGTAGAAATTTCAATTGCTAGAGCGGTCGCCAGAGCAAAAGAAATGGGGGTTAGGCTGGATTCAGTTGAAAGTGATTTTCTTTATTTGGAAAACAGCTGCGCTTCCGGAATGTTTTATGCAGAGTATCTTGGCTGGAATGTCATTAATTGTGAAAACAAAAATCCTGACCAAGTACACTCAGAAATCAAGATCATGTTAGATGTGTAAAATAAAAAAATAACCCTACAACAATTTAATTGTTGTAGGGTTTTATTATTCTCCTGTTATTTAGCAATAGGAGCAGGTATATTTATACCTGGATAGTAATTTAAAAATTCTATATCTTCAAATTCGTAGTCAAATATACTGTCTCTGTGTTTAAGTCTCAAGGCTGGAAATGGCTTTTGCGGTTGAGACAGCTGTAATTTTATTTGATCAAAATGATTTTCATAAATATGACAACTGCCACCAGTCCAAATGAATTCACCAACCTCAAGACCACATACATCTGCCACCATGTGTAGTAATAGCGAATACGATGCAATGTTAAACGGAACACCAAGGAACCAGTCACTGCTTCGTTGATACAGTTGCAGAGAAAGCTTTCCAGCTTGCACACGAAACTGAAACATTACGTGACATGGCATGAGTGCCATCTTTGGTAGCTCAGGGACATTCCATGCGCTAACAATTTGGCGCCGACATTCTGGGTTTGATTTGATGCGGTCAATCACCCAAGTGATTTGGTCCACGCCACCAAAATCTCGCCATTGCTTTCCATATACAGGACCAAGATTTCCATCTCCATCTGCCCATTCATCCCAGATACTAACATTATTTTCTTTTAAGTAATTAATATTTGTGTCACCTTTTAAAAACCAGAGTAGTTCACGTATTATAGATCTTGTAAAAATCTTTTTTGTTGTGAGTAGAGGGAAACCGTCACCTAAGTTTGCACGCATCTGCACTCCAAATATGTCACGAGCTGGTGTAGCTGTTCTGTTTCCCCTATCGAGACCTCGTCGCATGATGGTGTCGGCAACTTGTAGGTATTCCCCTTCGATATTGTTAGGGAATGTCCCGCTTGGTGCGTATACAGAATTGTTTTCGCCAAAAGGTCTGTAGCTCTTTAAGTCAAAGTTCATAATTTTCTTTCAAAGAAAGCTCTTTACCATCATCGCGACCGCAATAATGTAATAAAAAGTATGAGCTCATACTATAATATTTTACATTTTTTTGCAATCTTTACAAAATAAAAAAGTGTGAGATGTTAATATCTAGTATTGACTTATCCTGTGTATTTTGTATTATGTATATATAAGCTAAAGTATTAATAATTCTTAGCTAACTAATAATATGAACAAAACAAAATTTGTAGACGAAAGCAATAAAAATGCTTTTAAGACTATTTTAATAATGGCAGTGATGACTGGTATCATTACAGCTTTTGGATTTATGATTGCCAGTGCCACAAATAATCCGAGTTACATAACTTATGCGCTAATAATAGCCATAGGACAGAATATTATTTCTTATTTTTTTGGAGCAACCATAGCCCTAAAAACTAGTGGCGCAGTCCCTGCAGACGAAAACAAATATGCTGATTTACATAAAATAGTTCAGGACTTAGCAAATAAAAATGAAATCAAAAAGCCGGCAGTATACATTATAAACGACCCAGCACCGAATGCTTTTGCTACAGGGCGAGGAAGAAATCATGCCTCGGTAGCAGCAACCACTGGCTTGCTTGCCATGCTTGACCGCGGAGAATTAGAAGGTGTGATGGCTCATGAGTTAACTCATGTTAAAAACAGAGACATGCTAGTGATGACTATCGTTGTGACCATGTCAGCTGTCTTGTCATCCCTCGCTAATATGGCCATGTATAGTGGTATAGGGCGTGATAGAGAAAACAGTAATGGAGGACTTATGATAGTGATTGCAATGCTGGGGAATATTTTACTTCCAATCGTCTCTCTTATAATACAATCATCAATCAGTAGAAAGCGTGAGTTCATGGCTGACGCTGGAGGGGCGATACTAACTGATCATCCAGAGGCGCTCGCGAGTGCATTACAGAAAATAGGAGGGTTTAAGCAACCATTGCAGAATGCTACTCCATCAACGGCACATCTCTACATCTCTTGCCCATTTGGAGGTAGAGGGGGACAGACATTTTATCAGAAATTATTTATGACTCACCCTCCGATAGAGGAGAGGGTAAGGGCCCTGATTGGGTAATTGCAAATGTTTCTACAGGTGATATAATTAAAATATAAACAAAACAAAACATGCAAACAGAAAATACAAATATTAGTGGTGTTGTTTCTAAATTATCAGGTATCAAAAAATCTTTTTGGATAATTGGTATTGCTATATTACTCGCCATATATCTTGTCAGCAAATACAACACGATGATTAGCTATAAAAATGAAAGCAATCTCGCTTGGGCACAAGTTGAAAATCAAATGCAAAGAAGATTTGATCTCGTCCCACAGCTAGTTGCTAGTGTGCAACAAGTTTTTAAGCAAGAGGGTGAGAAAAATGTTTATATAGAACTGGCCAAGACAAGAGAAAGTTATGCAGGAGCAAAAACTATAGATGAGAAAATAGTCGCTTCACAGAATCTTAATTCTGGCCTCGCACGCCTCCTCGCCATCACTGAAAATTACCCAGTGTTACGCGCTAGTGAAAATATAAAAGAATTACAAGCGAGCATAGAAGGGACCGAGAATAGAATGTCAGTCGAGAGAGGAAGATTCAACGAGTCAGTGGGAAGATATAACGGCTACATTCTAGTTATACCTAATAATATAATAGCTAAGATATTTGGTTTTACCTCTATGAAGACTTTTGACAATGAAGAAGCCAGTACAAAAGCGCCAAATGTAAAAGATTTATTTAATAATTAATTTTAGATTTTTCTAAAACGCATCGTAATCACAAAAAATAAATAATATGAAAAACATAAAAGTAATTTTAAAAGTATTTTTATGTTTTTTATTTTATATAAGTCTTTTTAATTTTTCTTTTGCTGAAAAGTTAGAAGACTTAAAAATCGGAAAATATGTAAATGATAATGCAAACATTATAGATGATGGTGTAGAGTTAGAATTAAATACAAAGCTTTATAACTATTTTGCCAGCACTACGCATCAAATAGTTGTGGTCACAGTAAATAATATGGACGGTGATTATATTGAAAATTACAGCATAAGGCTCGCCGAGAAAATAAAAGCAGGAGGTGAAAAGAATGACAATGGGGTAATATTGTTAGTTTCAAAAGAAGATAGAAAGATGCGTATAGAAGTTGGTTACGGGCTAGAAGGTGTGCTCACTGATGCAAGGAGCTCTAATATCGTTAGTAATATAATAACTCCAGAATTCAAAAAAGAAAATTATACAGAGGGTATAAGAGGGGGAGTAGAAGAAATAATAAAAATTACTAGTGATGAGAATTATTCTAAAAGCTTAGACTCAAAAAATTCTAATGATTTTCTATTAAAAACATTAAGTAAAATACCTTTTGAGTTCTTTATCTTTATTTTCTTTTTTGGATTTACCATTATTCAATGGCTAATATCCATTTTAGCGAGGACAAAAAGTTGGTGGCTTGGTGGTGTATTTGGACTCATTATTTCTACTATTATTTATTTTGCTTTATTTGCTAGTTTATTTATATTTTTAATTACTATTTTAGGTTTCATTTTTGATTACTTTATTTCTAAAAATTACAAAGAGCATGCCGAGAAAATCAAGAATGGTCCACCAGACTGGTGGGCAGGAGGGTCTAATTTTGGCGGGGGAGGTGGCTGGTCCAGCAGAAGCGGTGGAGGGTTCTCGGGAGGCGGTGGCTCTTTTGGCGGCGGCGGCTCATCTGGAAGCTGGTAGTATAATTTAAAAATAAAAAAGCTACACATTTTTATGTGCAGCTTTTGTTTTGTCTTTTAATTACTACCAACCGGAACTGGAGGAATAATATCTTCTAACCAATTCTTCTTAACCTTTTTCTCTTCCTTTTTCTTTGGTGACTCATCAGGGAATTCGAAGCCAACCAAAAACATAAGCTGAAGCAGGTTAGATGCTGTTAATAGTGACATGACTAATTTTGCTTCTGTGAAGATTAGAGAAATAAAAAATAAAATAGAAAAAATAATTCCATGATAGTATTGAGACATTTTGTCCCCTTCCCACTTCCTCTTTGATCCGTCGTATACAACATTCCTGATTCTTTTCGACGAAAAAAAAGTGAGACCTAATAAAAACAACGCAGCACAGATTATTTTTAACCAGAAAGCAGTAGCTTCGTTGTATAAAAAAGCCCATAGTATTATAGAATTTAAAAACGTTAATTTTAATAATAGCATCTGAAAAGTTTTTTTATTCACAAAATTATTTTTACTTAACAACACTTTCCATAATCCATAAAATGGAAGCAGTAAAATCAGAGTTATTTTATCCAGCATTTTATTTTTCCTTTGAAGGTTAAGGCTTTTAAAGTCTGCAAAAGAGCAGATATACATATTACATTTATTTTTAAGTAAAGTCAAATGCAGAATATTTTTATACTGGATTATTTTCTATATTTATGTTATTATATAAAAACTATAAATTACTAACTCAACAGTTGTAATTTGTATTTAAAAAAACAGTAGCATATATGTGACGTACAAGTTTTATTTTCTTTTTTAAAATAAACTAAAACACTCGTGCATATAGACACAAATATAAATTATATAAATAATATGGCAGTAGAAAAAACAACAACAAAAAGTAGAGCAGTAGCTTCTTTTGAAGAAATGAAAGGAGAGTTCGGATACACTAACAAATTAGCGGCTCCAAAATTAGTAAAAGTAAATGTATCAGTGTCAACTGGTTCAAAGATGAAAAAAGATAGAAAGGTAAATGACCTTATCGTTGACCGTATATCAAAAATCACAGGACAAAAACCAAGCATCAGAAAAGCAAAGCAATCAGTTGCTAGCTTTAAGATTAGAGAAGGGGACCCAATAGGTGTTGCTGTTACTCTTCGTGGTGCTCGCATGTATGACTTTTTAGATAAAGTTATTAATGTGGCTATGCCTCGTACTAAGGACTTTCGTGGTATCAAGCGTGAGTCAGTAGACAATATTGGTAATATGACCTTTGGTATTAAGGAGCATACAATCTTCCCAGAGATTCGTGATGAGGAGCTAAAAGATGTCTTCGGTATGGCAGTAACTATTGTTACTACTGCTAAGAATGCAAAAGAATCTACAAAATTCTTTGAGATCATTGGTATTCCATTTAAGAAAATTGGTGCAAAATAATTTCTAAAAAATATTTTAGTTAAATAAAAAAAACGGAACCTCATGGTTCCGTTTTGCATTTATTAATGCGTATTATTTTTTCTTAGCTCCCGGCCTACCAATGCTTAGGCTTTCTGTAAAAGCGCTATTCATCATCATGTATGTTGTCTGTAAAACATCACGCATATCCTTTGGCAGGGCGATATATTGTATCGCCTGAGTTAGAATATGTAAGTGCAGCTTTGCGAGGTCACTGTCAACACGTTCACAATGTTCCCATACTTCATGAGAAGTATTGATCTCGATAGTCCTGCTACCTTCTTGCCATTTCCACAGACCAGGAAAAACCGGATCCATGTTATGCATGATAGATATCGCTCCGCCAGCTTTTACTATTTTACGTTCATTACCAGACGGTGAAGAGACGCTACTTGTTATGTTCCCATCTCTTGCTTTTGTGCCTGCAGTTTTTGCCTGTCCTCCAGCATCACCTTTTTCATTCCCTGGTGATCCTTTTGTGCTGGTTCCGAGTGTTGTTGTGTTTGATCTTTTTCCATGATCAGCATTACCAGTACCAACAGAACCAATACTCAAAGCTTTTAAAGCAGACATAATATCTGGTGACCCGCTAAGTATTTTTTGAAATGCTTGCAAAGACTCGATGCCAAGCTTTGTGAATCTGGCTGAACTTTTATCTGAAGAAAAACTTTGAAATATTCGCCTACCAGTTTCTTCCCACCAATCTGCGAGGACAATTCCAAGACCAATCAAAGCGTCATTCTCTTCGAACTTTTTACGTCCAGAATGTATTGCTAATTTTTCACCAAGTATTTCTCCTTCGAAAAACCCAGAAGCTAAAGCATCTGAGATCTCCCTGGGCACGTATTCATGAAATGAAAATTTACGCAGGGAAGATATTGGTATGCGATTGTCAGTATTGTCACCGAATAAAACTTTACCCTGAGACTGATTTTGTGCTTTGAAAAGACGGAGCTTTACTTTTCCAGTTTCCTGCACATCTGAATTTTCATATACAGAGATAGCAGCACCTTTGAAAAGTATTTTACTAACTTTTATCTCAAGAGGTTTTTCTAATAGAGCTTTTTGTTGCCTAAGAGTGATATTGATTTGTCTCTTGGAGATTTGTACGCCAAAAGCATTTTCTATATCTTGGGATAATTTTTTTAGATCAATGACCCCAATAGTTTTATCTTGGCTGTAATTTACTCCAGTAACCCTCGATACCCACCACTGAGCCTTTGAATCAGTGCCAGACATTCTAGGGCTGTGATAAAAAGCAGGTATTAGTTCACATGAAGCCCTCGGCTCACTCGAGTTCTCAATGGTAGAAGTTTTCATAATCCAGCGACGATATTTTTTATCATTTCCACAGGATTCAAAAACCATATCAGAACATTTACCAAGGTGGGCCACGAGGCCTAGACCAAAACGCCCATACTTACCTTCTTTAGGATCCTTTAAGGTTTTTCCGATTTGACTTAGTGCTGTATTAAACTCTTCTTCGTCAGCACCTAAGCCATCATTGCTGATATAGTAGGTTTTGCGTGGCGTGTCCACGACTACTTCTATTCTTGTGGCACCACGATCTATACCATTTTGCACTGCTTCTTTTACTGCATCTGCAACATTAGGATAGGTTTTTGCTACTTGATTTACCAGCATTGAGCCAACATGAAGCTTTAATTCTACGTGACTATTTTTTACGCTCATTTTAAACCACCTTCTTCTTTGATTTGTTTAAAGTTTAATTCGGACATTAATGCTTTCACACTAAGACGAAGATCTTGTTTTGTTTTTACAGCTAGCATTTCTCTTAGGTTTTCTCTGTCTACTGGGTTAGATTTTTTTAGAAAATCCATTAACAGATCAGAGGCATTAGTTAGTACTTCAGCTAACGCTTTTTCATCTTCCTTCAGACTTTCCGTAGCAACTTGAGTAATACTTTGTTCGTCCAAGGAGTTTTCAGTGTTGGTTGCCGCAAGTAAAGAATTTTCCATGACCTGATTGCATCTTTGGCCTTTGATGTGCCGAGCAATATTTATCCAGGTCCTGCCAACAAGTCCCTCTACTTCAGCCAGAGACTTGCCTCTGCCGAGTAGCTGCACTATTTTCCAACTGCCAGGAGATAGGGTATGATTTGTCCCGGGGAAAATCATACTACCATCCGATCCGTCTTCTATCATCTTCTTGCAGGATTTTATAAAAGCTGAGTCAGCCATGATGCTCTCTCTTTCTTTAAAGGTTAAAAATAAAAGGACTATACTTTAGGTAGAGTAATTATATTAATGTATATAATTGACTTTGTCTAAATATGTTGTGAATTATAGCACTTAAATAACATATAGTCAAACGCGTAAAATATTTATTTACATTTTTATTTCATTGAAAAAAGATTGAAAATATGTTATTATACATATCTGTAATTAACTTTATAAACATATTCTAACAAAATTACAAAATTTAAAATAAAAATATATGGCAAGAGATTATCCTTTAAAACAAACAAGAAACTTTGGTATCATCGCCCACATCGATGCTGGTAAAACTACAACTAGTGAGCGTGTACTTTTTTACACTGGCGTATCACACAAAATAGGTGAGGTACATGAGGGTGAGACAGTAATGGACTGGATGGAGCAAGAGCGTGAGCGTGGTATTACTATCGCTTCTGCTGCTACTACTGCATTCTGGACACCAACAATCAAGCAAGTAGTTTCTGATTTACCAAAATACAAATTCAATCTTATCGACACACCAGGACACATTGACTTTACTATTGAAGTAAAAAGATCTCTTCGTGTTCTTGACGGTGCGGTGGTAGTATTTGACTCGGTAGCGGGAGTTGAGCCACAGTCAGAGACTAATTGGAGATATGCGAGTGATGGTAATGTGCCTAGAATATGTTTTGTTAATAAACTCGACCGTATGGGTGGTAGTTATGATAAATCTTTTCAGTCTATATTAGACAGACTTTCAAAGAATGCTGCTCAAATGCAAATGCCAATAGGTGAAGAGGATCAGTTCTCAGGTATTATCGATCTTATGATGATGAAGATGGTTACATTTGAAGGTGATAAAGGTAAAGATGTTGGTTATGTAGAAATACCAGCCGAACATTTAGAAGAGGCTAAGAAAAGAAGAGCGGCCATGATAGAGCGTATAGTAGAGACAGATGAGAACATGATGACTGACTTTTTAGAAGGAAAAGAATTCTCAGTAGATGAATTAAAAATAGCAGTACGTAAAGCCGTGATCGCTTCAAAGTTCTTCCCAGTATTCTGTGGCTCAGCTTTAAAGAATAAAGGAGTTCAATTAGTCCTTGATGCTGTGTGTGAATACTTACCATCACCACTCGACATACCAGCACCAAAAGGTATAGACCCAAGGACAGGAGAAATAGTTGAGATGGAGGTAAGCGATACTGCGCCACTATCAGCACTAGCATTTAAAATACAATCAGATCCATTCGTAGGAACATTAACATATATTCGTGTTTATACCGGAGTGTTAACTGCAGGGTCTTATGTATACAACTCTACAAAAGACAAGACAGAGCGTATCGGACGTATAGTGCGCATGCATGCAAATGATAGAGATGAAGTAAAAGAAGTTTGCGCTGGAGATATCGCAGCGGGTGTAGCCTTAAAGGACACAACAACATCAGATACGTTATGTACCCCTGAGCATCCTATTATCTTAGAGCGTATCGTTATTCCTGAGCCAGTTATCAGTATGCGTGTAGAACCAAAGACAAAACCAGACCAAGAGAAGATGGGTGTAGCACTTTCTCGTCTTGCTCAAGAGGATCCAAGCTTCCGTGTATTTACTGACCCAGAAACAAATGAGACTATTATCTCAGGTATGGGCGAGCTCCATCTTGATATTATCGTAGATAGAATGAAGAGAGAGTTCAACGTTGAAGCAAATACAGGCAAGCCACAAGTTGCTTTCCGTGAGACCATACAAGGAGAAGCAGAGGCAGAAGGTAAGCATGTGAAGCAGTCAGGAGGACGTGGTCAATTTGGACATGTTCGTATTAAAATCAAGCCAATAGATTACACTGTATTAGACGAAGACTTGCCAAAGAATACAAAGAGATATGATCACTTTGAATTTATAAATAGCATTAAAGGTGGAGCAGTCCCTCAAGAGTTTATACCAGCAGTAGAAAAAGGATTAAAAGAAGCATTAGACCGTGGTGTCCTAGCAGGATTTAAAATGGTTGACGTTTCTTGTGAGCTTTATGATGGATCATATCATGATGTGGACTCTTCGGAAATCGCCTTCAAATTAGCAGCCAGTATGGCCCTAAAAGAAGCGGTATCAAGAGCGAAAGCAGCAATCTTAGAACCAATCATGAAAGTAGAAGTAGTTACTCCAGACAAGTTCTATGGAGATGTGACAGGAAGTCTATCAAGTAAACGTGGACAGATAGAGGGTATGGATGATCGTGGTATGGATAAAGTTGTAAAAGCAATGGTTCCATTATCAGAGATGTTCGGATACGCGACTAATCTGCGCTCTATGACTGAGGGACGTGCGACATTTACTATGGAATTTGGAAAGTATGATGTAGTTCCTAATAATATAGCAAAGGAAATACAAGAATCTAGAAAATAATTTCTAAATAAACTAAAACAAATTTTAGAAAATACAACAAAAATACGCTTATAAGTAAGCGTATTTTTGTTGCATAGAATAAGTGAAAGCAAACTAATCGAATCATGTTATAATTATAGTATTAAAAACAA
Source organism: bacterium (assembly GCA_043771335.1). Lineage (GTDB taxonomy): Bacteria > Patescibacteriota > Minisyncoccia > Phycocordibacterales > UBA5272 > JAUPVO01. The sequence continues at coordinate 30,146 of JAYVHM010000003.1, forward strand.
AATAAATATATGGAAATAATAATTAATTATTGGGCTTTATTAGGGGTTAGTGTACTTTCTTTTATTATAGGAGCGGTATGGTATTCGCCACTTATGTTTGGTAATATTTGGATGAAAATTATGGGAGGGCGTGACAAATATACAAAAGAAGAAATGGAAAAATTGCAAAAAGAAATGACGAAGTTTTATTTTTTACAATTGCTTCTGACTTTTATTACAATGTTTGTCCTGTATATGAATGTGATTTGGCAAGCAAAAGATGCGGGCATGTATCTTGCTTTCTTTATGTGGCTGGGGTATGTAATGCCAACTCAAGTGGCTGGAGTTATATGGGGGAACACTGAAAAGAAATATTGGTGTAAACAAATATCCATAATGCTTGGCTGTCAGCTGGTTATTATGTTATTGGCGGGGTATATTTTTTCTAATTTATAGTCTTTAGAACATAGATAATAAATAAAATAAAGATACACGCAATTACGTGTATCTTTATTTTATTTATGATATAATATTTATGGGTACATATAACTTCATAATCTTATGTAAGCAGTACACTCGCCACCCAGATAATCCTGACGTTAAACTTTACATAAACAGTCTTGGGGATACTGGAAGCGTACATTAAATTAGTCGGACACGTATAATTCGATACCTATGTTACGGCTTCGTCAGCCTAAGAGCTGATATAACTCAAGAGCACACATTTGTGCTCTTTTTTTTATTCATGCTATAATGTTAAAAATAACATATGAAATCACCAATAGGGCAATACAAAGTAAAATACAAAATCTTAAGTGAGTTAAGGAATGTTCCTGGTATCGGAAAAGTAATTTGTCATGACCTGTATGACATAAAGATACGTAGCATAGACGACCTTAAGAGGCTGCGCGCAGAAAAACTTTATGAGATGCATAATAAGTTTAGGGGGGAAGTTCAAGACAAATGCATGTTATATACTTTTAGGTGTGCGGTAGACTATGCTAATAAGAATGAAGTAGAAAGAAAAAATTATAAGAAAAATTGGTGGGATTTTAAAGATAAATAAAGTAAAAATAGGCGCCCGAAGGGCGCCTATTTTTACTTTCTACTCTTATTATAAGCAAAGTAGCTGATTATAATAAAAGGCACAAATACACATATACTCATAAAAGGTATGGTCACAAATCCAAATACAGCACCTATCGGAGATTCACTACAGGCTATGCCTTCCGCATCACAAGGTAGTGATATCAGGTCATTTTTTACGTATTTAAGATAATGGTAATAATAATGACCACTAGCAATGTATAGACCAAAAGCTCCTATCGTAAGTATATAATAATGTGCTAATTTATCCTTAATCAAGATACTAATAGCAGATATGATACCAATACTGTAAATAAGCATACGTTGTTGCCAACACAGAGGGCAGACAGGAGTGTTATAGTATTCCTGATAAATTATAGCTCCAAATATACTAATTAGAAAAATAATAAAAATACTTTTCATAAAAACATTGTAATCAAGGCTAAGTATATTATTCTTTATTTTTTTGTTAGCAAAATAAAAAAACAAGACAAGTAAAGATAATATTAATAAAGTGAGACATCCCAGAGAGACGATTATTGAAAAGTTTTCTTGAGTTAACATGTTCTAATTATATCATGTTTTTTTAGACCCAGCTACTAATATTTACATTTATTTTAATGTTTTTCATGTAAAGTAAACTTTACTTTATAAAAAGTGTATAGTATAATATTAATATGCAAGCAGAGCTAAAAAACAAAGTAAAAGATTTTAGAAATGAACTAGGGCTGACTCAAGAAGATCTTGCAGAAAAGATTAGTGTTACTCGCCAGACAATTATCTCAATAGAGAAGGGCGTATATGCACCAAGTGTCACACTAGCTATTTTGTTATGTAAGACTTTGAAAAAAGAAGTGGAACAAGTTTTTAGTGTGAGCAAAAAATAAATTAAAATCTATAATAAATATTAATAATAAATATGCAAAAAATAATAACAAATAAAGTAAAAATAAATAACAACACAAAAGAATATATCTTAGGATTCTCAATATTAACCACTTTTGTAATTTACTATTTTGATTTACTGAAAGATGGAATGGTAATGAGTGGATTAATCGCAGTATTGGTAATGCTATACATCAGTGTATTATGGAATGAGAACGTGAATGATGAGCGTGATGAATATATCAGAAGTAAAGTAGATAGGTATTTATATATTATAACTATGAGTTTATTTTTGATGGACATAATATATAAAACATTCTCACATCAGAGTTATATGAGTGAGATTATAATATTAACTATTTTAGCTTTATCTAAAATATTTTTATCAAAATTAGTTAAGAGCAATAATTAAGAATATAAAATAAGTATAAAAATATGCAAGAAGAAAATAAAACACAAGATAATAATAATCTACAAGGTAGTGTAGAAAAACCAAAATATAATATTACTTTTGCGCAGCCTCAAAAGTTTAACTTCAAAGATTTATTAAAAGTTTCTAGCATTCCAGTTTTTATCGCTTCACTCTGCTGTTTGTCGCCTATTATATTGTTATCATTAGGATTAGTCACGCTCAGTGCTGCCAGTGAGCTGGCTGATGTTTTTTATGGTACATACAGGTGGATTTTTCGTGCTGTTGGTCTCGTCTCCCTGATCATTGCTTTTACTTTTTATCTGCGTAGAGCAGGAGTATGTACACTAGACGATGTCAAAAAAAGAAGAAATGAAATATTAAATAAGTTAGTCTTAACATTAATTGTTGGAGTCCTGAGCTATGTATTTTTCCTATACGTAGTAGTGCATTATATAGGAGTATTTTTAAATGTTTGGAAATAATTTATAAAGCAGAAAGTTATACACATAACAAATGTAAAGAATACTTTACATTTATTTTTTTATAGAGTATACTTTAAATATGAGTGAAAGCTCTGTGTAAGTTTTTAAAAATTAACAGTTAAGTAAAAATATGAAATTAAATAAATTAGGAGCAGGTATTTTATTAGCAGGAATCATCACTGGTTCATCTTTTGCTATGGAGATGATGGCAACAGGCACAATGATGAATCATGATGGGATGAAAGCAAGTGGCACCATGATGAAGCATTCTGATATGCTTATGGAAATAAAAGACACAATGGTAAAATGTTTAGATGAGAAAAAAGCAACAAGATTAGAAATTAAGAAATTTCAAAAAGAAAATGGTCTAGATCAGGCTGGGGTTATAGGTAAGAAAACAAAAGCTAAATTAGTAAAATTAGGATGTATAAAAGAGATGAAAACAGAGATGATGGATATGAAAAAAGACACAATGATGAAAAAAATGGATGACAAAATGATGAAGGCTTCTACGACTATGATGCATAATTAGTTTTGATATATAAAGTAAATATCTATAAAGATATTTACTTTATTATGTTAAAAATAAACATAAAATATATATTATTAATAACATTATTTGGCTTTGGCTTTTTTGTATTATATAATACTTACAAGAGAGCTCACTCGCCACAATATAAAAGAGAAATAAATATGCAAGAAGAAATAAATACAAAAATAAATAATGGAGAATATCAAAAGGTAGTTTTTGCTGGTGGGTGTTTTTGGTGCACTGAGTCAGAGTTCAACCATGCGACAGGTATTATATCTGCTGTGTCAGGTTACGCAGACAGTAGAAAAGAGAACCCGACTTATGAAGAAGTTAGTAGTGAAAAAGTTAAAGCTCGTGAAGCAGTAGAGGTTATCTATGATCCTACAAAAATAACTTTTGAAAATCTACTTCAGAAATATTGGACACACATCGATCCAGCTGATGAGGGTGGTCAATTTGGAGACAGAGGATATCAGTACACTTCTGCTATATATTACACTGCAGATGAGCAAAAGTCTTTGTCAGAAAAAAGTAAGAATAAAATAGAAGAAATTAAAAAAATAAAAGTAGCAACAGAAATATTGCCTTTTAATAATTTTTATCCAGCTGAAGAATATCATCAAGATTATAAAGACAAGAATCCTATAAGGTATAATACCTACAGAGAAGGGTCAGGTAGAAATAGCTATATCAGACTTCATTGGCAAGATGGTAGCACTACGACAAAATCTATTTTTCTTGAAGACAATATATTAAATATAAAGAATAAAAATGAAAACAAAAGAGAGATTAAAACTTGGCTTAATTTTGATTCAAAAATAAAAGAAGAAAAATTAAAAAACCTTACACCTCTTCAATATGATGTAACACAAAAAGAGGGCACAGAAAAATCTTTTCAAAATGAATACGAAGCAAACAAAGAAGTTGGCATATACGTAGACATAGTAAGCGGAGAGCCACTCTTTCTGTCAAAAGATAAGTATGATAGTGGTACGGGCTGGCCAAGCTTTAGTTTGCCGATTAATGAATCAGCACTGACATTACACATTGATAATGGTATATTTACAAGCAGGACAGAAGTTAGGAGTAAGATAGCTGATTCACATCTGGGACATGTATTTGATGATGGGCCAAAAGATAGAGGAGGTAAGAGATACTGTATGAACTCAGCCAGTATGAGATTTATAAAGTTGATAGACATGGAAACAGAGGGATATTTGGAATATATAGAGCTTTTAAAATAAAAAATACAAATACAAAACCTAAAAACACTCGCATAGCTGAGTGTTTTTTGTTATAATATACAGATAATAATAATACGCTAAAAAAAATGACAGAAAATACAAATACAAATATATTAATAATTACCGCCCACCCGTCATCAACAGGATTTACACACAAAATAGCTGTTGCTTATAAGCAAGGAGCAGAGAAAAAAGGTTACAAAGTAGAGGTTTTAGATCTCTACAAAACAGATTTAAAGCAAGGGTATTTTTGTTTTGAATACGATGATCAGAATATTTGTGACAAAGAATTAGCTACAAGAAAAATAATGCAAGACAAGATAATGTTAGCTAATGAGATAGTTTTTGTGGCACCAATGTGGTGGGGGACAGTGCCAGCTATTATGAAGAATTGGATAGACATGAATTTCACTTCACATTTTTCTCACAAATATGTAGATGGAAAATTAGTAAAGATGCTACATGAAAAATCAGCCAGAGTGTATATGACTAGTGACGCTCCAGCATTTGTGTATTGGTTTGCTTTCAATCCATATGCTAGAATATTTTCGTTTAATCTATTTGATTTTGTAGGTATGAAAAATAACGGGATAAAATTATTTGGTAATTTTAGAAAAAGAACAGAAGAAGAAAAAGAAAAGTATTTAGAGAGTATAAGAGAAGAGGCTTCTAAATAGATATTAAACATTAAAAATCACTCCTTAGGGAGTGATTTTTGTTTTCACTACTTTGTGTGTAATGTCTTATATATATCTTCTACAGCACGCACAGCATCACCGCTGGCGATGTTATTTTGATGATATAGTATATTGGTGCAGTCACCAGCGGCCCATACATTATTCATATCTTTTCCTTCAGTGTCTACACATTTTTGTGACCAAGGATTAATTTTCACTTTTCCATATTCATCCAGAGTCACAACTTCCTTACACCAAGAAGTCGCAGGTATTTGTCCTATTTCTACAAAGACGCCACCAACTTCTAATTTTACCACTTCATTCCCAGTAGAATAACTAAGACCATTTAAGAACTTTTCGCCATGTATTTCTGTGGGTATTGCATTTGTTATTAATTTGAACTTTGTATTTGATTTTAACTTATCTATTGTTATCTGGTCCGCACGAGGCTCTGTGCGTGAGAGCAGGGTTACACTCTTACAATAAGCCAGTAGCTGAGCCGCTGATTCAAAGCCAGCATTGCCTCCACCGACAACAACAACATCCATATCAGTGTAGAATGGTCCATCACAAGTAGCACAGTATGTTAACCCCTTATGGTCATATTCTGCAGCACCAGCAACTTCTAATTTTCTTCTTATAGATCCTGTTACAACGAGTAACCCTTTTCCTGTAAACACTTCACCATTTTCTAATTTAATTTTTGTAACTTCTTCATCATTCTCTACTCTTATTTTCTCGGCGCTTATAACATTGTTACCTGTTTTTATCGTTAGGAACTCACCAGCGTATTCCTCAGTGTGAGTTTTAAAACTCTTAGCCAGGTCAGCACCACTGATGTGTGGAGTTCCTATCCAGTTTTGTATATCATCTGAGACTACGCTTTGTCCTCCCCATTCTTTTAATACGAGCAGTGTCTTTAGTCTTTTTCTGGCTGCGTATACGCTAGCACTGGCTCCTGCTGGCCCACCACCAACTATTATTAGGTCGTATATATTTTGTGTATTTTCTTGCATATTTTTATTATGTATATTATAACAAAAATCACTCGTGATTACGAGTGATTTTGATTGTATTTTTAAAAGTATTACTTCTTTTTATTCCTCATAAGGAATGGTGGAAGTGATCCCCAGTCATCATCTTCATCTTCATCAACCGTTGCAGCTTTTGTTTTTTTATCTTCTACATAATTTGCGACTTTCTCATCTTTTTCATTCGTAGCTAATGCAGAACTTTCTTCTACTTCATGTTCTATTCTTTTTGATTCTTCAGTTTTTCTTAGACTAAAAAGTTTTGCAGGTTTTTCTTCTTCCACTTCTGCTTCTCTTTCGCCCATTCTTCTTATCGTTTCTTCTTTCGCATAAGCACTTCCAGCTTCACGATTAGACCTTAGTGAAGAGGGGAAGCCTGTTGCTATTACAGTTACTTTTATTTCATCTTTTTTAAGAGTGTCATCATTGTAAATACCGTAAATTATCTTAGCTTCATCACTTACTGATTCTGTGATTATGCGACTAGCATCAGCTGTCTCGAGCAATGTTAAGTCTTCATTACCGAATATAACGTATAAGAGACCTGTCGCGTTATTAATAGAAACATCTAATAGAGGATTAGATATTGCAGCATTAGCGGCATCTATGGCACGATTCTCACCAGCAGCCTTACCCATACCAAATAATGCAGTTCCAGAATCTTTTAATATTCTACGTATGTCGTTAAAGTCTAGATTCATCTTTCCAGAAAATCTAATAATTTCTGAGATTCCTTCTACTGCTTGTTTTAGTATTTCGTCACACATAGCAAAAGCTTGGGTAACTGTAGTGTTTTTGTCAACAACAGATAATACGCGATCGTTTGGAATCGTGATTAATGCATCTACTTCTGCTTCTAATTCAGCTAATCCTTTTTCAGCTAATTTCATTCTCTGAGCTCCTTCAAAAAAGAATGGCTTTGTAGCAACAGCAACTGTTAATATGCCTTCATTTTTACAAATAGCAGCAACAACAGGAGCAGCTCCGGTAAATGTTCCACCACCACAACCTCCTACTATAAATACCATATCAGCACCTTTTATGGCTTCCATTATTTCTTCTCTTGTTTCTTCGGCAGAACGCTTACCAACTTCTGGGTCCATACCAGCCCCAAGACCACGAGTAAGATTTTTACCAATGTGTATTTTTTTCTCAGCCAGACAGTTGTGCAGGTCCTGAGTGTCAGTGTTAATAGCGATGTAGTCAACACCTTTTAATTTTGCTTCTATGATGTGGTTCAAAGCATTTTTTCCAGAACCACCGATACCGATTACTTTTATATTTGCTGCGGTTTCTACAGACAGGTTGTTTATTTTGGCCATAAGTTTCTATATATTTTTTTAACTATATACATTATAGCAAATTATCTATATAAAATAAAAGATTGACTTTGTCTGTCTTTATGGCAAGTATTTTTTGATTTTAGAGAAAATAGTTTTGTATATTTTATTTACATATTCAAAATATATACTAGACTCATAGCTTTTGTCATAGAGCATGGCTATGCCGTAGCTTCTAATATTTTCAGGTGTTAAAAAGTTTCTAAGATTCGGACTCGTAAGATCTTCTATTTTTCTGGTTGATAGACTCGTAGGTATTTTTAAATCATAACGCATGTATTGGTCTATTTTTGACAGTCCGCTAGTGCCGCCACTAATCACGAGACCACCAGGTAACAGTTCGGACCTCTTAACCCTCTTAAGTTCTTCATTTATTTTATTATTCAAATAATTTATTCTGGCTTCTATTATTTCTTCTACTCTTCTTTTACCAGACTCACTTTTTGAAACTCCCTTTTTTATCTCTTCTGCTTCAACGTAACTCATACGAAGACCGAGAGATAAGTCGCTGGTAATATTTTCTCCTCCCCCAGAAATAATAGAGCAGAGCATAGGGTAGTTATTCTCATAGACAACTAATGAAGTATTGGAGAGTCCCACATTAATACTGCATGTGCCTAGCCTCATATCTTTTTTATTTAAAGCGACAAGACTTTCTGCAAATGGCCCAGAAACCACCTGGTCCAAGCTAATGCCAAGCCTGTCAAAAACATCATATATTATTTTTTGATTTTTCCTATCTTCATATATGAATAAAACTTTTAATTCTATTTTATAGCCTTTCAATCCAGACATTTCTCCATATATGATATTATCATCTACTATTTTTTTTATGATAAGAGTGTGTATTATCTCACAATTTTTATTTATATCTATTTTTTGTTTTGCCTTTTTTATACACTCATCTATGTCATTCTCAAGTATAAGGCCATCACTCCTACCTGTTATGATATTACCCGAGGCAGATACAGAGTTTTGCATTCTAGTACTAATACCTGTGACGATTTTTTTTGGGACAAAGCCCAGTGAGCTATTTACCTTTAAAAGTAACTCCATAAGATCCTCTTCAAAAATAGCTGCCTCGGTCACATAGCCATTTTGTACGCCACTACTAGTTACTTCAAAAGTTCCTAAAATATTTTTACCAGAAGTGATACAAGCTCTCAAATGAGCTGACCCTATATCAATACCTAAAACAGCATTTTCGTTTTTATTTGTTTTTCCAGTATTTGGATGTGAGTTCATTTTCTAATTGTATCATATAATCCAAATCTTTTTTAGTGTCATGTTTAAAACCTTTTAAATGAAGGCATCCGTGAACTATCAAAAGGGTTAAATATTTATTATAAGACATAGAAAACTCAGTGTGTTGAGTGCGGGCAATGCCGCGTGAGATGTATATCTCTCCCTCGTTTTTAGATATTGGAAAAGTTAGAATATTTGGTATATAATCCTTTGATCTGTATTTTTTGTTTAGTTCCAGATTTTTTTCTTTACTGGTGTATATAATAGTTAATTCAAAATCTTTACCCATTAATTCATTTTTAATTTTCAAAAAAGGCAAATCTGGTAATTTGCCTTTTTCTGCTATTATACTAAGATTTTTTAATTCTAGTCTCATTATGTTTTGGATATTATTTTTTAAATCCCTTTTTTCTCTCAACTAATGCACCTAATCTTTTTAGTCTGTTGTATTCTATGCCACCCTTTAACTTTTTAAGTTTACCGTTTTTAACCTTTAGGTCAGATAGAGGGCGCACAGCATACTTGATAGCACGAACACGAGGCATTATACCTGATTCTTGAGTTTTCTTTTGAAATCTGCGGAGCAGTGATAATCCTGGCTCTGTATTGTTTTTTGTTACCTTTACATTTATTGTATTTTTCATTTGCATATAATAACATATATTTTTCCCTTTTGCAAAGGAATGGGAAATTTACTACCACTTGAAAAAAACTCAAAAATGTAGTATAGTGTGTATATAAAAGTTCTGACTTAAGATTATAAATAAAATACCAGCTAGAACAAAAATAAATATATGACATTCAATTTAAATATTACAAATAGAAACAAAGGAGATAAGATAGCAGCCGGAACAATGCCAGCTGTAATGTATGGTGCTCACGCCAATACTACATCCATATTAGTAAATAAGATAGATTTTAAGAAGATTCTAAGTAAAGCGGGTGAGACAGCTATTGTTAGCTTAACAGGTGACAGCACTGAGAATGTTTTGATACACGACGTGCAAATGGATCCAGTTTCTTGTGAACCTATACACGCTGATTTATACGTAGTAGAAAAAGGGCAAAAAGTTCATGTTAACTTACCTCTACGTTTTGTTGGTGATGCACCAGCAATAAAGTTAAATGCTAACGTTATAAAAGCAATGCACGAATTATCATTAGAAGCAGACCCATCTAAGTTGCCTCATGATATAGAAGTAGACCTGACAAAATTAGTAGACACTCACTCTGTTATTACTGTTGCTGATTTAAAATTACCAGCAGGTGCAGTTCTGTTCCATGTTACAGAGTCTGATGTAGTTGCGAGTGTTGTAGCTCAATCAGAAGAAGATCTAGATGCTGCAGTAGAGCAGGTAGATATGGAGGCTGTTGCTCGTGATGAGAAAGTTAAAGCTGAAGAAGTTGCTGCTGAGTAATCTGTTTTAACACAGTAAATAAAAACTCTGAATAAGAAAAGTCACATATTGTGACTTTTTCTGTTATAATACATAAGATGAAAGTTTTTATTAAAAGTTTTTTTATTTTGACACTGATAGTATCTGGAGCCTTTTTTTCTTATGCACAAGCTATAGACAAGGCTCAGCTAGAAAGTGAATTGAAACAATTAGAATCTGAAATGGAAATGCATAAAAAAAGTATACAAGACAAGCAAAAAGAAGCAAAAACCTATCAGAGAGATATTAGTATATTAGACACAAAAATAAAAAAAACAGAAACTGAAATAAAGTTACGTAGTAAAAACATACAAAATATTTCTTATAACATACAAGATAAGAGTAAAAAAATAGAAACCCTTAGTGAAAAGATAACAAGAGAGAGGGGAGTGATGTTGGGTGTTTTAAAAAGCATAGACAGTCAATCAAAAGCCAATCTCATACTGTCTATCTTGTCGGACAGATCCATCTCTTCTTCTGTAGATAATTTGTACAATATTAATAATTTAAAAGCTTCTCTAGTATCTTCGGTTGAAGCTATTAGAAAAAATAAAAATGTTTTAGAAGATGTAAAATTAGAATTAGAAGATACAAAAGAAGAGGAAGAGAGTTTAAAATCAAGGCAAGTAGTACAGAAAATAGAAATAGAAGATACGAAAACAGAAAAGAAAACAATTTTAAAAGAAACTAAAGGTCAGGAAAAAGCTTATCAAGAATTACTTAAAAATACAGAAAAAAGAGCAAAAGACATAAGGGCAGTTTTGTTTTCTTTTAAAGATGGAACACAAGTTAATTTTGGTAATTTATATGATTATGCAAAACAAGCTGGATCAGCCACTGGCGTGCGTCCAGAGTTTATATTGGCAATATTAGAGCAAGAGTCTGCTTTTGGTAGTAATGTAGGTCAGTGTTATGTTTCTGATGTTTCCGGAGCACTTGTTAGTATAACTTCCGGAAAAGCAAAAGGTTCTATGAAGCCAGATAGTTTACAACCATTCCTAGACATAACCTCTTCTCTTGGTCGTGATCAATTTAAGACACGCGTGTCTTGCTCTCTATCTTATGGTTATGGAGGGGCGATGGGTATGAGTCAGTTTATGCCAGCTACTTGGGTCGGTTACAAAAATAGAATACAGTCAGCGACAGGAGCCTCTGTAGCTGATCCGTGGAATGCTTTCCACTCTATAACAGGAACAGCCTATCTATTAAAAGACAATAAAGCGGGTAGTCAAAATTATACAGATGAGAGAAATGCGGCCTGCAAATATTACTCTGGGAGCAGCTGTATCAAGTCTTCAAATGCTGCTAATTATGGTAATCAGGTGATGGCCAGAATAAGTGGCATACAAGCAAAAATAGAGGTCTTGAAAAATAATTAAAAGTGTAGTATAATACAAGAAATAAAACAATATTATGAAAGCAGACATACACCCAAAATACAACACATCATCAGCAACAACCTGTATTTGTGGAGCTACATTTTCTTTTGGATCTATTAACAAAGAGACAAAAATTGAAATCTGTTCACAATGCCACCCTTTTTATACAGGACAAGAGAAATCTTTGGATACTACAGGACGTGTAGATAGATTCAAGAAGAGAATGGAAAAAGCTACAAAATAGTAAAGTCAAAAAATAAAACACGCGACCTTCGGTCGCGTGTTTTATTTTTTAATTCTAAATTTTTATTTTATATTTTATATTTTTCTCACCCCAAAGCTCCACTTCTTCTTTATTTTTTAGCTCCATAAAGTAAATACAGTCACTTTTTATGTTTTTATTTTGCTCGGCAGAGTTAATTATTTTTAATTTCCAGGTGTCTTTTTCATATATACCAATATTACCCAAAGTCTCAACACAAATTATATCTCCATTTTCTAATTCTTTTACGTCTTCTATGTTGGCCAAGTATCCATCACTATCTAACATTTTTTCTAATTTTAATTCTGCAAATCTAATCTCGTTGGGTTCATTTTTATTTTTACTATCACTTTTTATTTCTATTATTTTTATCATCCCATCTTCACCTGCAAGTAGAATGTTTCCATCACCCAAAACAATCTGACAGTTTATCTGTGCATTATATCCTTTTTCATCAATGAGCGAGAGAGTAGGCATAAATATTTTTTTCTATTATACCATATTCCACTAATGCTCTGCGAGCCTCGTAAAATGTGGCACCGGTAGTAGTAATATCGTCTATTAAAATAAAAATAGAATTTCTATTTATTTTAAAATCATCCCTCACAGACATTGTGCATCTCATTTCTTCTAGTCTATTTTCTATACCAAAAATATCTTTTAATTTACTCGTCTCTTTCCTACTTAAAATAGTTACTATTTTTATTTTTGTATTCATTTTATTTTTGCTTCTTTTTAAAATGCCATCAGCTATGTATTTGGTTTGATTATACCCTCTTTGTTTTAGCCTCTCTTTTGATATTGGTATCGGCACTAAAAATATGTCTTGTGTTTTATCTTCTATTTTTATTTTACTTATTATATTATTAAAGATAATCTCAAAAGAGTGTTCTCCTAGAGTGACACCTAGTTCTGGATGATGATTGTATTTTATGGCATATTCTATTTTCTTTAGCTTCTTATTTTTATATTTATATTTAGAATATATCCAAGCATTTATTTTATCTTTAGATAATTCTAATTTGTTTTCACATTCACCACAGAGATAAACCCCATCCTTTTTGCATAAAATACACATTACAGGAAAAACTAAATTAGAAATAAAGTTAAAAAACTTATAAAAATTACTATATAAAATATTTTTCATGTTTCTTTTTGTGTATAGATACATTTTAACACATATAAAAAGTATGCTTTAAACATAGATCACAAAATAAAAAAGCCAGGGTTTTCCTGGCTTTGTTTTTTACTCCTTACTCACAGACATTAGCGAGTATTTTCGTTAAAAGTTTTGTCGAGAAAAGTTTTTAAATCCTTCTCATGATTATTCTCATCTATATCAAATGCGAGTGGTGTCTCAGAAAGTAGCAACATAATTTCTTTTGTGAGATGAGTACTTTTTTCCTTACCTTCTTCCTTTAGGCACTTGATAACAAATTCAGCAGTAACGCCCTTTCGGAATGTTAGATGAAAATGATGGAGGCCCTGCATCTTATGTTTTGCTATTTCTTCTGGAGCTGCAAAGCTCTCAGACTTTCTTTCTGTGCGGAGCAGGGTAATTGAAAACAGTATTGATCCATCTTTTGCTAGGATGTCATACTTCATTTTTACTGACTCATCAGTGAGAAGTGTTCTACTTCTTTTAAAAAAAGAATTAGATAAGTCTAACTTTTTATAAAAAATAGAAAAGACACCTTCATTAGTTAAGAAAGTAACTTGACCTATTGGTGCTGCTATCAGAAAAGTTTCACTCATGTTTTTACCTCATTTTAATAAAAAGAACGATTTATAGACTTTATTTACTTATAAATTAAGAGTCTTAATAATACTACTTTTATTAGAATAAGTCAAGGACTGTTTCTTTTCTATAAATAAAAAAAGCCAAGAGTTTATTCTTGGCTTTTGAGCGCTATTATTGATATTTATCGCCCCTCTTCAAAACGTGTATTTTTGAAATATGAAGGCAGTCCCTCTAAAGATATTTCTTTTTTATTAGAGTCTACACAATAAAGAGTTATATTTCCCCAAGCAAGTTTTAATTCGTTTTGAATTTGTTGAGTATCCTTACTGCGTATTGTTTTTCTATAAGCTTGATCACTTATTTTGGTCAATGTCACAATAATATTCTCATCAGTCCTTTTTACATTTTCCCAGAACTCGCACACTTTATCTTTTCTTGTTTTCCCATCTTTGTCATATTTGCTTTCAAAAATTGAAAGAGAGTAGGTGTTTTGATACATCATTCTCGCCATTTCAAAAGTTAGAAAGAGTGCGAATAAAAGTGTGAAAATAATAAAACAAACTAATAAAGCTTTGTAATCTGATTTCAAGGAAAAGTACCATGACAAATGTGCAAAGAGTGCAGTCATGAGAATAATAAGATTATAAACATGATTTCTTTTTGGCTTAAAGCCAAGTTGATGATTGGTTAATCTAACAGTTTTAACTTCCACGGTAACTCCTTAATTTAAAATGAGCGTATAAGTAAAAAGACTTTACGTCTATTTAGATGAGAAGCTAATATTACTATATTATTAAAAATAAAGCAAATACAACAAATCATGCTTTACTGTCAAGATAAAAAGTTGAAAAATTATGCTATAATATACAAATGTCAATTATAGAAAAGTTACAAAATAATTTAGAAAAAGTATTTGGATCAGAAGATTCAAAGTTTATAAAAAAGTTAGAACCAACAGTTAAAAAAGTTTTTGACTTAGAAGATGAATTAAAAACTCTAACCGATGCAGAATTAAAAGAAAAATCTCTAAAATTAAGAGATGAAGTTAGAGCTGCTGGAAACATAGAAGGGTCAAACAAAATAAATGTAGATGCAAGAGAGAAGAAATTAGAAGAGAATATTTCTCTAGCTTTTGCTCTTTGTCGTGAGGCATCTCGCCGCACATTACATATGATGCATTATAAAGTGCAAGTAATAGGAGGCATGCTAATACATAAGGGTCACATCGCCGAGATGAGAACTGGTGAAGGTAAGACATTGGTAGCAACTCTTCCAGCATATGCTAATGCACTTGTTGGCTGTGGAGTGCACGTAGTAACAGTGAATGATTATCTTTCTCGTCGTGATGCTGTGTGGATGGGTCAGGTTTATAACATGCTCGGTATAACTGTGTCAGTTATCAATCATGAAAAATCTTTTCTATATAATGAGGTCATGAATGCAGAAGAAGACAGAGTTCGTGATGAAAAAGGTGAATACAAAATAGAATATGATTACTTAAAAGCTTGTACTCGCATCGAGGCTTATACTGCCGACATAACGTACGGTACTAATAATGAATTTGGTTTTGATTATCTACGTGATAATTTGATTTATTCAGAGACAGAGCTCAATCAGCGCAGGCATCACTTTGCTATTGTTGATGAGGTTGACTCTATTTTAATTGATGAGTCACGCACGCCACTTATTATTTCTAATTCTAGTCGTGAGAGTGAACAGCTATATACAACTTTTGCAAAGCTTGCAGAAAAGATGACATTAGATGTTGATTATAAAGTTGATGAAAAGCAACGTGCCGTGCAGATTACTGAAGATGGTATAACAAAAGCTGAGAGATCTCTCGGAGTATCTTCTCTTTACACTGCAGAGAATGTAAAGTTAATACATCATCTGGAGACTGCAGTGCGTGCAAAAGCCCTATTCACAATTGAAAAAGAATATGTGGTTAAGGATGGTGAAGTAATAATCGTAGATGAGTTCACTGGTCGCATGCAGCCAGGACGCAGATGGTCAGATGGATTGCATCAAGCAGTAGAAGCAAAAGAAGGAGTAGAAGTAAATAAAGAATCAAGAACTGTAGCTAGTATTACTTTTCAGAATTATTTTAGATTCTACAAAAAATTAGCAGGTATGACTGGTACCGCAAAGACAAGCGCAGAAGAGTTATACAAAGTGTATGGACTCATAGTCACTACTGTGCCAACACATAATGACATTAAGCGTCTTGACCATACTGACAATATTTTCCAGACAGAAAAAGGAAAGTTTAAAGCTCTTGCCAGAAAAGTAAAAGAGTTAAATGAAAAAGGTCAGCCAGTCTTAATCGGAACTATCTCTATTGAGAAGAATGAAAAGATTTCAGAATATTTGACTCGCGAGGGAGTAAGTCATAAAGTTCTAAATGCTAAAAATCACGAAAGCGAAGGAGAGATAATCGCTGATGCGGGAAAGAAAAGTGCTGTTACTATCGCTACAAACATGGCGGGGCGTGGAGTTGACATTAAGCTTGGAGGAGTAAATGCTACTGATTCTGAACATGAAGCAGTTGAGAATCTTGGAGGATTATTTGTGATAGGAACAGAGCGTCATGAGGCGAGACGTATAGACAATCAGCTGCGTGGCCGTTCTGGTCGTCAAGGCGATAAAGGTGAGACACAATTCATGGTGTCGCTCGAAGATGATCTCATGCGTGTTTTTGCTAATGATAGCATTAAGACTATGATGGGTAAATTCGGCATTCCAGAAGACGAGCCAATACAATCTAAAATAGTATCTCGTGCCTTAGAATCAGCTCAAGAGAAAATAGAAGGTTTTCACTTTGATTCACGTAAGCATACATTACAATACGACGATGTTTTAAATCAGCAACGCACAAGTGTTTATGATAAGAGAAAAAAGATTTTATTAAATGATCAAGATTATTTTGCTGGTTTTTTAAAAGAGATAAGTAACAAATCAGAAGAGAATAAAAATCTAGTAAAAGATAAACAAGAAAAATACGGTGATGATTTTAAAAAAATGACACGTGCAGTGTTGTTGCAAATATACGATGTAGTTTGGATGGATCATCTAGAACATATGGAGAATCTTCGTGAGGCGGTCAGACTACGCTCTTATGGACAACGAGACCCTCTTGTGGAGTATAAGCGTGAAGGATTGATGATGTATAAGAACCTAGACAATAGGGTAACTAATGACTTTGTAAACTTTATGATACATATGGATAGCGTAATCATGCAAATGAATGTAAAAGAAACCCAAGAGAATAAAAAAGAATTAGTTACTAGCGGCGTGGCTATCGGACGTAATGATCCTTGTCCATGTGGTAGTGGAAAAAAAGTTAAGAAGTGTGACTGTAAGGAATACGCATACCTTAGAAATTAGAGTAAAAGATATCAATAAATAAAAATAAGCGGTGCCTTTAGCACCGCTTATTTTTATGCTATAATATATACAAGAAAGTAGAATAAAGAAAGAAACAAAACATGAGAAAAATACTTAAGAAAATAATAGTTTATATACTATTTTTAGAATCAAAAATGATACTTAGAAAGTTTAATCCATACATCATAGGGGTGGTTGGGGCTGTAGGGAAAACGACAACAAAAGATTCTGTGGCTTCTATTTTTAAAAACATAAAAGATGAAAATGGCCATAATCTAAAATACATAGCCACCAAAAAAAGTCTCAACAGTGAATTCGGAGTGCCACTAACTATAATAGGTGCTGATAGTGGCTGGGATAGTATTTTAGCTTGGCTTAAAATAATAATTAAGGGTATAAAAGTTTATTTGAAAAAAGACTATGCTAAATATCTAATATTAGAAGTCGGCGCAGATCAGAAAGGAGATATAAAAAGTATTTCTGAATGGTTACACTGTGACGTCGTGATTGTGACCGCATACGGTAATGTGCCAGTGCATGTAGAAAACTTTAAGAACAGAAATGAATTAATAAGAGAAGATGAGTACTTAGTAAAGTCTTTAAAAGAAAAAGGGGTTTTAATTTATAATGAAGACTGTGAGGATGCTTGTGATATTTCTGACAGACATACAAAAGAAAAGTCTACAAAAGAAAAATTAGCTTTTACTATTAAAAATACAAAAAACACAGAGTGCAAGGCTAAGGCAATTTCTAATGACATTAGAAATAAAAAAGTCACAGCTCAGGTGTCTGTAAAAAATAATCTGTTTATTCTGGAGTGTGATGGTGTTGTGGGTGAAGCGGCCATCTCTTGTGCTCTTCCGGCTCTGATAGTTTCTAATTTGCTTGCTCTGGACATGAAAAATAGTATTAAGAATATAAAAGAAATGGAGAGGAGTCCAGGCAGGATGAGGGTCTTAGAAGGGAAGAACAGTTCTGCTGTAATTGACGACAGCTACAACTCTTCGCCTGTTGCCGTCAGTAGTGGGCTTAAAACTTTAAAATCTTTAACTGGTCACATGAGGAAAATAATAATTTTAGGTGATATGTTAGAGCTCGGCAAATATACAAAAGAAGAACATTTAAAGATTGGTAAAGAGGCAGCAAGTTCTGGGAATATTTTAATTACTGTAGGTAATAGAGCAAAGTTCATAGCTGAGGGAGCTAGAGATTCTGGTATGGGGGCAGGCTGGATACTTGAGTGTGGTGATTCAGAATCAGCAGGTGAGGAGGTTTTAAATATTTTAAAAACAGGTGACATAGTGTATGTAAAAGGTTCTCAGTCTATAAGATTAGAAAAAGCAGTAAAAATGCTAGTCTCTGAAAATGTAGATATTAAAAAAGACATAGTAAGACAAAGCTCTGAATGGCTTGCGAGATGATCCATAATCTGTGATGTTTTTGTATTGTTTATTTTAAATAAATGATATAATTAGTATAGATAAAATAAAAAATAAAAATATGCAATCAGATAATAACAAAGTTAGCTTGAGAAATAATAAAAATATGCGCCTAGGTATGATAATCTTTTTGATGTTAGTAGTCGCTGTGCTTTATTTTAGAAATGTTAATACAGAGAATCTAACCACTGCAGATGGAATAAAGTCAGAGCTCGGAGGGCAGATGAAGCCTGACACTCTTGAGAAAAAAATTCTAATAGGTATTATGGGACTACTTGGAGTTGGGGCTGGTCTTGAGGCTAGCAATAATGACATAGACCTAGGTAAATTAATAGAAACAAAAAGTCTCAGCGCTTCAAAAGTCCTACGTGATAGAGAGGGTAATGTTGTAAGTGAGGCAGAAGTAAAAGCTGGAGTAAAGACAGGAAAAGCTACCGACGAGTATAATTGTGATGATTTTAAAACTCAACCAGAAGCACAAAAGTTTTTTATAAATGCTGGTGGAGTTAGTGGGGATACAAATAGATTAGACGGAAACAAGGATGGAGTAGCGTGTACAGCCTTGCCTCAGAAATAATAGTCCTAAAAATAATTTTTAGAATTTAAAATTAAAATAAAACTCAGAATAATTTCTGAGTTTTATTTTTTGGAGATGATTATTTTAGAATCACCTGACACAGCTCCCTTGATCTCCTTTCCAAAAACTTGGGCTACCACTAAGTATTTTCCACCTTTAAAATCAGTAACTACATAAGCAGTTCCAACTTCTTCAAAGTCTCTGTAAAGAATGTTGTATCTGTGCCACTTACTTCCCATCCATGACTTTGTCACATCTACTTCACTTTCAAATTCTCCATAAGCCAGATTTTCTCCACGCCATTCATAGTTGTAAGAGGATGTTATGAGTAATTCATCTATGCCGTTCCCTGTTGGTGAGTCATGAGCAAAATAATTATTTTTTACCATATCGTCGAGTCGGAGCTTGGCCAGTCTGTTTAATTCTACATTTTCTTTTAAAGTATTTAATTTCTTTTTTGTACGTTCTTTATTTATCTCTTTTAAAAAGTTTTTATTAGACCAAGAGTATTTTTGAATTTTTGATAATTTTGGAGCATTTGGAGTTTTGGGTAAATCAAATGAGTTGAGAGAATTTGTATTTGTTTGCGCAAAAGATTGACTTATTGCTACTAAAAAGAGTAGAGTAATTATCAAAAATAAACTTACAGATAATCTTAAGACACTTCTAGCGAAAGTGTTTTGTTCTATATTTACTTTTACAAAACTTGTGTTCATTTGTAAACACTAACATATTAGATATTTATTGTCAAATCTATGTAAAAATAAAAATAGGCTAGTTAAATAATTATTTAACTAGCCTAAGGGTCCATGTTAATCTTTTTAGATTAATTTATTTTCTCAAAAATATAACAGGTGTACATGTTATTTGGTTCATCATGAAGCTCTCTTATATATTTGGTGATCTGGTTTTTATTAGCCAAACATTCATTATTAGGATGATAATAAATATTAACTGATTCTAATTTGAACTTATTTTTTGATAAAGAGCATAAGTTTTCACCCGCTTCCATCTCATAAAAGAATGCTGGCATTTTTTCTGGTCTATATACCAGCTTAGCTGTGCATAAATTAGTGTTCCCAATCCTCAAAACTTCTTCTATTTCAAAAGTTTTATCAGTTAAACTCAAGGCTTCTGTTTTTACTTTTTTACATCTTTTGATATGGTTTTCATATGCTGAAGAATATAATTTTTCACATTTGTTTTCAGCAAAGACCTTCGTGTAATCATTTTTGTATGTCCCAAAATCAAAAGAAAAGTTTGAGAAAAGTGAGAACACAATAGACACAAAAACAGCGAGCCCAATAATAAGCCTTGCAGAATGATCTAACTCAAGTTTCTTGAATGTAGATTCTTTTATGCGCTTAAATATGAAGAATGACAAAAATAGCTGAATAGTAAAAACTGTCACAGTTGACCAGAATGTCGTATAGCTATAAGACCAGTACTTACCATTATGATTTAAGAGCAGAAAAGCAGGATAAGAGAACCAGATTATGAAGTACAGAGAGAAAGCCATAAAAGCTAATTTCTCAGTACTTATATTTTTTGGTTCCAGTTTTTTCCAGACAAATGCAATAGGTTTTAGAAAGAAAATAATTATTTTGACTGTAAAAATAAGTGCACTTGACCAAAAGCCTGAACTTTTTGTTTCCATTTTTATCTCCTAATAGGTTGAAAGAATAAATAACAGGAATCTGTTATCACTTTCAGATAATACAATACTTTTTAAGTAAAAGCAAGTTTCTAATTTTGTTAATTATATTGAAAATAAAAATATTATAAGTGTTATTATTATAAGTATGAAAGTGTCTAGAGTATATAGCGCTCAGGTGTCAGGCCTTAGCGGTGTGCCAATTAGCGTTGAGACTGATGTGACTAGTGGGGTTTACAGCTTCACTATTGTTGGCCTGCCTGATCAGTCAGTAGCAGAGAGTAAGGAACGTGTGCATGCAGCGCTCAAGAATAGTGACTATGACAGTCCAAAAAGTAGAAATCATAAGTTAACAGTCTCTCTTGCTCCGGCTGATATTAGAAAAGAGGGTCCAGTCTTTGACCTTGCTATCGCCATATCATACTTAGTTTCAGTTGGTGATATAAAGAGGGAAGATATTGAGGATTTTGTTTTCGTTGGTGAGTTGTCCCTCGTAGGTGAATTACAGCCGATGAAGGGTGCACTCGCTATCGCTCGCGCCGTATCCGAAATATCAAAAAAGAAAAATAAGAAAATAAAATTATTTTTACCAAAAGAGAATTCCTTTGAGGCAGCATTAATAAAAGAAATAGAAGTTTTTGGAGTTAATAATATAAAAGAAGTAGTAGAATATCTTAAAAATAATTTAGAATTAAAAGCGGTGCCAATGCAAGAGATAAAAAAGAAAGAAAACTTTTATCCGGATATTGGTGAGGTGAGGGGACAGGCGCTCGCGAAGCGAGCGCTAACTATAGCCGCCGCAGGCGGACATAACATATGTCTCTATGGACCACCAGGCACAGGTAAGACAATGCTTGCTAAGGCCTTCACTGGGATATTGCCCACTCTCTCATTTGAAGAGAGTCTCGAAGTTACAGGCATACACTCTATAGCTGGTGCTGACAGAGATATTATAACTCATCCGCCACTGCGGGCTCCGCATCACACCAGTAGTTACGTTTCCATTATTGGTGGTGGTAGTGTACCAAAACCCGGTGAGATAACACTCGCTCATCGTGGTGTATTATTCTTGGACGAATTCCCCGAGCATGATAGTAAGACTCTGGAGGCCATGCGTGAGCCACTTGAAGATGGAATAGTTAGAATCTCAAGAGCGAGGGGTAGCGAGGTCTTCCCAGCTGAGTTCATTTTACTCGCTGCCATGAACCATTGTCCATGTGGATATATGGGTAGTAAAGTAAAAGACTGCACATGTAAGTCTCATGACATAGAGAGGTATCAGAGGAAAATCTCAGGTCCGATAATGGACCGTATTGATCTTTGGGTTTTTGTCCAGAACATTGCCTATGAGGAATTATCTAAAAAGAGTGACGATATAAAAATATCACCAAAACTACGCGATGCAATAGTCTCAGCTCGCAACTTTTCAGAGAATAGAAATCAAAATCTTAAAATTAAAAATAAATTAAATAAAAATTACACAGGAAAAGAGTTGCATACAGTGGCTGGACTAGGCGAAGTAGAAGTTGCAACACTTAATAGATTAGCTAATCAGTTCAACATATCACCCCGCGCATATCATAGAGTGCAGAGAGTGGCGAGAACTATTGCTGACCTAGAGGGCATGGATAAAATAAATGAAGGTCACATATTAGAAGCTTTTCAATACAGACCAAAATTAAATGTTCAATAATAAATTAAAAACAAAATAAAAACTCTTATTTTTAAAAATAAGAGTTTTTATTTAAGTTGCTTTGTTATTAATTTATTTCTACGAAAATATCTTCTTTTGATTTTCTTACTTTTTTACTGTTAGCTGATAAATCATCAACGCTTCTATATCCTACTGGTAAGACTACAGAGGCAGTGATACCCATCGCAGTTAGTCCAAGTATCTCATCATATTTTGTCGCATCGAAACCCTCCATGGCACAGCAGTCTACATCCATATCAGCACAAGTACTCATCATGAATCCAAGAGCTAAGTATACTTGCTTTGCCATCCAAGCTTCTTGATCTGGACGAGGCACTACATTACCTATCATCATGCCTTTGTATCCATCTAATGCAGTCAGGTCAGTCATGTCTTTTGCGGCACCAACTTCTTGTATGTATTTTGTTACATATTCTTCGTCAACTTTATTTTGCCTACAAAGTATAAAGAGGTGTGAGGCTTCGGTTATTTGAGGTTGACCCCAAGAAGCTTCTTTTAGTTTTTCTCTTGTTACTTCATTTTTTATTAAAAGCAATTTCCATGGTTGTAATCCATAAGAAGAAGGGGATAATCTAAAAGATTCTATAATATCTGTTACTTGCTCTTCGCTTAATTTTCTTTTTTTATCGAAACTTTTTGTAGCATATCTCCAATTTAATTTTTGTATTAGACTCATATTTTTTTAATTTAATTTTTATATATGCTAATTATAGCACAAATGCCTAGACTCTTCTTTATTTTTATTTTATTTGACTAAAATACAAAATTAGTATAGTATGTTACCTGTATAGTGTTTGTGCTCATTTTTTAAGGAGTTAAGTATGATATCACGAGAATTAGAAGTTAGCTTACATGCATGTTTTGTTGACGCTCGTAAAAAGCGCCATGAATTTGTAACTGTCGAGCACTTATTACTTTGCTTACTGGATAATCCAAGCGCAAAAGCCACTCTTTTAGCTTGCAGTGAAAACATAGATAGTGTAGAAGTGCTTAGAAAATCTCTGGAAGATTTTATAAAAAATAATACTCCAACAGTCGTAGAAAATGGAATAGAAGTCGACACTCAACCCACTCTTGGTTTTCAGCGTTGTGTGCAGCGTGCAATTATGTGGATTAAAGATATTAAAAAGGAGGTTTCTGGTGCAGAAGTTTTGCTTGCAATATTTGGCGAGAGAGATTCTCATGCTGTATCTTTTCTTCATGAACAAAATATAATTCGTCTCGACGTGGTTAGCTATATATCTCACGGTATTAGAAAAGATGGCAAGCTTGAGAATGATCTGCAGTCAATGTCAGTTTTTCAATTTTTTATGAAATTAAAAGACGGAGAAGTTGATCCGAGATATGTTAAGCTTGTCAAAAAGTTCAAGGCTTTAATTAATAAAGAAGGTGGCGGTTTTGGATCAACACAAAAAATGACCTTCCCTGATTTCCTGTCCTCAGACAAGGTGGCCTTATCTAGTTCTGTAGAAAAAAGCAAAGTGACTCTTCGAAAAAAATAAAACAAGACAGTCTGCCAACCCATACAATAATTTGTATGGGTTTTTATTTGTCTGATTTGCAAAAAAGAGTATATAATGTTATTATATTTTTAATACCCCGCGGGGTGTTTTAATTTGGAAAAAAGAGTATAATTAGTTCATAAGAAACTTATTAAGAAAGTATAAAATAAAAATTTAAAAATATGCAAATCACAAAATTTATCAGAGACGTTAGAAACGAAATGACACATGTAAGATGGCCAACAAGAAAGATGATAATAGGATCAACTATCGCCGTGCTTGTTATATCATTCCTTACTGCCATTTACCTTGGTGGTGAAGATGTTTTGTTACAAAAATTATTAACCAAATTTGTAAAATAATATGTCAGAAGAAATAATTAACGAAGATATTGTGGTAGACAATGTCCCAGAAATAATAGAGTCTGTTATAGATACAAAAATAGAAGAAGTAAAAAATGAGGTAGCAGAAGCGAGACCAATGACTAATATGCTTGGTGATTTTGATTTAAATAATGATTCTGAGTCTTTGAATATAAATCTAAAACAAATAGGTAATAACGAGCGTGCTTGGTATGCAGTACATACATACAGTGGTTATGAAAATGCTGTTCAGAAAAATCTAAAACAACGTATAGACTCACTTGATGTGTCAGATACTATCTTTGATGTGGTAGTGCCAATAGAAAAGAAAATAAAAGTAAAAGCTGGTAAGCGTGTAGAGGTAGAAGAAAAAGTTTATCCAGGATATGTATTAGTAGACATGATAGTTAATGATGATACATGGTACATAGTTCGTAACACACCACGTGTTACTGGCTTCGTAGGTGCTGGTAATATGCCTGTGCCATTAACTCCAAAAGAAGTATCCTACTTACTAGGTAAAATGCAATCAGCGACAGTAACTCATGAATTAGAGGTGGCCCAAGGTGAGATGGTAATAGTAAATGAAGGACCATTTAAAGATTTTGAAGGTAGAGTAGATAATGTTGATAAGGTTCGTGGTAAGTTAAATGTACTAGTAAATATGTTCGGACGTGAGACTCCGGTAGAATTAGACTTCTTGCAAGTTAGGAAGATTTAGTGTATTATATACAAGCTTCTAAACAAAATATAAAAACAAATATGAACTTGTTTTTATAAAACTAATTAAAATAAAAATATGAATCCAACTAAAAAAGTAAGTAAGAAAGTAAAGGTGCAGATAATGGCAGGTAAGGCAATTCCTGCTCCGCCACTTGGTCCCGCCCTCGGACAGGCTGGTGTAAACATCGCAGACTTTACTAAAAAGTTCAACGATGCTACAAAAGACATGAAAGGTTTACTTTCTGTAAAGATCTATGCTTACGAGGATAGAACTTATGACTTTGTAGCTAAATCAGCGACAACAACAAGTATGATAAAAGAAGTTCTTGGCATGAAAAGCTTAAGTGCAAAACCAGGTATAACCAAAGCTGGTAAAATCACAAAAGCTCAAATCAAAGCAATAGCTGAGCATAAGATGGCTGACATGACTGCAAATGATATCGCCGGAGCTATGAAAATAGTAGAAGGATCAGCAAGATCAATGGGTCTAGATATTGTGGCTTAATATTTATAATATTTTTAGCAAAATAAAAGCGACACCTTCGGCGTCGCTTTTATTTTGTGATATAATATACAAATGAAAATAGAAGATATAAAAAATAATTTTACCCCATTAGATATTAATACTGGTCCTGGAGAAGATGCTTATGTTGACGGCGCAGAAATAGTAGAGAGGAATAACGTAGCATTAATAATAAAACACCCCACAGAAGAAAAGTATCTTATTTCAAAATGGAAACAAGTAGACTGGTCAGGATTTTTAACTGGTGGTATAGATGATGGTGAAAGCAAGGAAGACACTGCGAGAAAAGAATTAAAAGAAGAAAGCGGTTTTAAGAATATTAGGAATATAAAAGATATGAACTTTGCTTCGCACGGACTTTTCTATCAAGTAATAAAAAAACAAAATAGATTAGCTCATTATAATTTGGTTTTTATAGAGCTTGAAAATCTGGAACAAAATGAGGTGAGCGAAGAAGAGAAATTGATTTGTGATTTTATTTGGATAGACAAAGATGAGGTGATGGATAATCTTAAAAGAGATGATATGAAAAGTATTTGGGCATATTATCTTACGAATTAGATTTATTTTTATAAAATCTAAATAAAATAAACCCTCATACGTAAGTATGCTGGTTTTGTCTTTTGTGATATAATATAGAAAAATATATGGCATTATCAGATAAAAAAATACTAGAATATAAAAAAGTTGGAGACATAATGATCGAGCCTTTTAAGGCTGATAACTTGGCAACTAGTAGCTACGATGTGACTCTTGGTGAATATTATTACAGAGAGCAAAGACCAGAGAGATACAATCATGACATATTCAATATTTATTCTGAAAGAGACATGAATCATGTATGGAAGGCTGGAGAATTTAAAAAAGCAAAAAAGGCAAGTGAAGTTTTTAAAAATTATAAATTTGATTTTGTAGGTATTGAACCTAATGATAAGGTTATATTATTAAAACCAGGAGAAACAATATTAGCACACACTAATGAATATATAGGAGGTAAAAATCACATCACAACAATGATGAAAGCAAGAAGTAGTATGGGAAGAAGTTTTATAGAAGTGTGTAAGTGTGCAGGTTGGGGAGATGTCGGATACATGAATAGATGGACCATGGAAATCACAAATAATTCTAGGAATTACTCTATACCACTAGTCGTCGGCCGTCGCATAGCACAAATAGTATTTTTTGAAACAGGACAAATCAACGGCATAGATTATTCAGAGATAAAAACTAGTAAGTATGCATCTAGTACAGATATAAAAATATTAAAGAAAAACTGGAAACCAACAGACATGTTGCCAAAACTCTATAAAGACAGAGATATAAAAAACAAAAACTAAACATGTTAAAAGACTTAGAAAAAAAGCTATGTAATTGTTTTGGGGTTAATGAGGTCAATCTATCTTTTATAGAAGATACTAGATTTGGCGATGTTACAACTAGTCTCGCCATGATAAATGCAAAATCTCAAAATGATAACCCTGTAGCTTTGGCTAAAAAGTATGTAGATATTTATAATAATGACATAGAGTTAAAAACTATTTTCAAAAAAGTGGAAGTGGCTGGGCCTGGATTTATTAATTTTACTTTTACAGATAATTTTTTATTAGAAAATTTAAAAATAGATTTAGAAAAAGTTAAGAAAGATATAAAAGAAGAAAGTGAATACTTTAATAAGTTGGTTTTAGTAGAGTATACTGACCCTAATCCATTTAAAGTTTTTCATATTGGCCACCTCATGACAAATATTATAGGGGAGTTTGTGGCGAACGCCTATGAAGTGGAGGGTGCAGATGTGAAGAGGGTGAATTATCAAGGTGATGTTGGTCGCCACATAGCGATTAATATATATGCTATTTTAAAATCAGAGAATAGAAAATACTTTGAAGAGCTAAAAAATTCTAAACAAAGTCTAAAAGAGAAAGTTACTTGGCTGGGACAAATGTATGCAGAGGGTTTTGCTGATTTTGATACCGAAAATAGCGATGAGACAATAAATAAAGAAGAAAAGGCAATAGTAAAAAAAGTAGAAGAAATAAATAAAAAAATATATGTTAGGGGCGATGAGGAAGTGAATGCTATTTATGATATTGGTAGAGCTTGGAGTCTTGAGTATTTTGAAAGTCTCTACACATTACTTGGTACCAAGTTCGACAAGTATATATTCGAAAGTGAATGCGCAGAAATAGGTAAAAATACAGTTCTGAAAAATATGAAAAGTGAAGAAGGTGGTACTCCTATTTTTGAGGTTGGCGAAGAGGGAGCTATTATTTATGATGGAGAAAAAGAAGGGCTCCACAAAAGAGTATTTATAAACAAGAATGGACTGCCTACATATGAAGCAAAAGACCTAGGTAATATGCAAATCAAAAAAGAAACTTTTCCTAACCTTTTTGAAAGCTTTGTGATTACAGCCAGTGAGCAAAATGACTACTTTAAAGTTCTGTACAGTGTAATAGGAAAACTTTATCCAGAATTAAAAAATAATCTAAAGCATGTGGGTCATGGCATGATGCGTTTTGCTGATGGTAAGATGAGTAGCAGAAAAGGAAATATTATAGCTGGTGATGAGTTAATAGAAAATGTAATGGATAGCTTGCGAGCGAGATTTGAGAATAGTAGAGTTAGCGACAAAGAGGAAAAAGAATTTCTGATAGAAAAAGTTTCTATAGCAGCTATAAAATATTCCATATTAAAGCAAGCCATAGGAAAA
The DNA here is from genome assembly GCA_043771335.1 of bacterium. Classification (GTDB taxonomy): domain Bacteria; phylum Patescibacteriota; class Minisyncoccia; order Phycocordibacterales; family UBA5272; genus JAUPVO01. Next base: position 58,465 of record JAYVHM010000003.1, read on the forward strand.
GATATTATTTTCGATATGGAAAAGGCGATAAATGTAGAAGGTGATAGCGGTCCATATTTGCAATACACGCATGCTCGCATCAACGGAATACTTTTGAAGACAAATGAAATAAATAGTAAAAGTTTTGTAAATAAAATATTAAGTATTTTTAAAAAAGAAATAAAAGTAAATCCAAATTATGAAGAAATTGGAAATAAAGATACTGATTTGAATGAAGTTAAGAAATCTCTAATTTTAAATGTATTAAAATACGAAAAAGTTTTACAGGAGAGTGCAAGAGAAAAATCCCCACAAAAAATGGCAACTTATTTGATTAACTTGGCTCACTCTTTTAACGCTTTTTACAATAAAGAAAAAATAGAAGGTAATGACGAGAATATATTTCTGGCCAGTAAAGTAAAAGATATATTAAAAGACGGACTAAGTCTGCTGGGAATATACGCACCTGAAAAGATGTAAAACTTATTAACACTTAGAAAAAGTATTCTATGATATAATGTATATAATAAAGAAATTATTATGAAAAAAAATATATTAATAACAGGATGTAGCGGTTATGTGGGGGCGATGTTAGTGGATCAATTTCTTCATAATGACGAAGTGGGAACGATAGTAGCAATAGATAAAGAGCCATTAGAAGAGCTCGTAATGGACGATAAGAATACCGCACTCAGATCAGAGAAATTAATTTTCATAAATAAAAATCTTAGCGATAAGGCCTGGATGGGTGAAGCCTTACACAAATTATCTACAAAAAAAGCTGATAATAAGAACTTTGACATAGTAATACACACTGCATGGCAAATACGTGAGATGTATGGCAAGAAGAATCTTCAGTGGGCCTGGAACGTAGATGGCAGTGATAATGTTTTTGATTTTGTTTTTAATAATAAAATAAAGAAGCTAGTGCATTTTTCTACTGTTGCTAGTTATGGAGCTTTTGCGAGTAATAGCATCTCTCACTATTTTAAAGAAGATGAAAAGTTTAGAAAGACAGATTATCTTTACGCTGAAGAGAAGAGGGTGGTTGAGGAGAATCTAGAAAAGAAATACGCAGATGCAGTGCGTCACGGATATGACGGTCAGGTTGTAGTTATAAGACCAGCAGCCATATCTGGACCACGTGGCCGCCTTGGTCGTATTCGTTTTGGCTTACAGTCAGCATTATCAGGCTCACTTAAAGGAGAAAAAAGTATTGCTTATACTGTTGTCGCAGCAATGACAAAGTTCACTCCAGTTACAGAGAAGTGGCTAAGGCAATTTGTTCATGAGGACGATATCGTTGACCTTGTGATAAAAAGTGCGACCACTAAGATGCCTAAAAATTATGAAGCCTTTAATGTATGTCCCCCAGGAGAATCAGTGATGGGTAGTGACATGGCAAAAGCAGTAAATAAAAAAGCTATAAAATTAAACCCGCAATTTATACGTTTTGTATTTTTCTGGATGTGGCACCTGACTCATGGTAAGATACCAACTAGTCGCGGTAGCTGGAAAGGGTATTCATACCCCATAGCAGTAGATGGTTCACGTATTGCCAGTATTTTTAATCACACGTATAAAATGTCATGCCTTGAAGCTTTTACAAAAAATGAAGGCAGGTATGCAGGGAGGTATGTAAAGTAAGGTTGGTATTTGTAAAAGTCTTCTAAAAATGTTAGTCTTACATAGTAATTCGTAACAATACGAATCCTTGTATTCTAAATAGGAGTCTTGTATGCATAATTTGTTTGAACTACTTCGTAAATTAACAAAAAATGAAAGTAGAAAAAGTGGATTTTGGTCAGCTATTAAACTTATAATTATTGCATTTTTAGCAATTGTATTAGCTACTTTTACTTTTTCTTTTATAATTCTATTTTCTTTTCTCTTCTTACTTCCTTGGCTACTTTTTAGTGGAAGGGGTAAGGTGCAGAATCTAAAAATGTTTTTTATTAATAAGGGTTGGGTGCAATTAAAAGATATTGTAAAGTTTTTGAATCTGAGTAAATGGGAAACTAAGATGGTTCTCCATTACTCTCTTCTACACAGTGGTGCACAAATAAAATACACTGTTAGTGAGAAATTTTTTAAGGATATTTCAATCAAGGAACTAGAAGAGTTTACAATATTAAGATCAGTGCGTACCTATAATGTGCCTACTCCTTTTGAAAAAGGTAAAGTATTTAAGCTCATTTTTCATGAAAAATATGAACAGGGTAAAACTTTTAACATAAATTATGTAGATTACAGCGAATATGTTTTAGATGTAGATACAAATTTTTCTGTAAAGAAATTTTTTTATCGAGACCTTATAGGCTACATGGTAGATAATCCTGACAAGGATGTCACCTTGGAAAAACTTGGGTTTTCAATTGAGATTTTTGTACCTACAAAAATAAAAGGTAAAAAGATTAAAAAAGAAAAAAGTAAGTTTAGTTTTGGTTCTGTTTTCGGATATAGATAAGTAACATAGAAGGAAGTTGTTAAAACAATTTCCAAAGCGCGACCAAAGGTCGCGCTTTATTTTACTAAAAATATCTGTTTAGTCTTTTTGCAAAAATAATTATTTTGTGTTAATCTAAGTATTCAACTTACCGTTTTAGTAAGCTCAGTTCTTTAAACAGGAGAAGATAATGGCTACATTAAACAGCCGAATACATGTGTCTTTTGTCGATGTACACACACCAACTGTTAATATTAACTTAGAAAAAGCTTTTAAGTTAATCAGGACAAATGGTAGGAGGGGTGCTTTTAAGCATTTAACCAGAAAACAATCATATTTTACAGCAAAGATTTTTGTTGCTAATTTAAATTTGAGAAATGTTCCCCTCGCTTTCCAAAAAGATTTCTGCAAATTATGTTTAAAAACAAATATTAAGCCAGGATCTTTCAGGCAGCTAGATACATCTAATCTGTAAGTTTTAGTTTTTTTAAAAAAGAGGGAAAAGTTAGATGATTGCACAAAAAACAAAAATCACAAAAGTTAAAATGGATGAAGTAAGAATGGAGATTCTCTATTTTGTCAGCCCAAATGGCTCGGTGCAGGCGAATGGAATACTGCAACAGTATGTCGATGACCAAGACATGCGAAAGGGTCTTAAGACTGTTGCTGGCGAAGTTGTAAAAGCTTATCAAATCAAAAGAGAGCTTATTAAATTAATAAGAACTAACAGAAACCTAAAAGATGTTGTAAAGTTTTATTCTCAACATTCAGAACAGCCTTTAAGAGATTTTGTTTTTATGAAAAGGAAAATCATACCAAAATCAAAAACTGAATTAAGAAAAATGCTCTCGAAGTAATCCTCAGTGAGGTTAAGTAGCGTGAACCGCAGGTTCGCGCTTTTTATTTGCAAAAGTATTTTAAAAATGTTAGTGTTACATCATAACTCACGAACGGTTCGTGAGTCTTAATTTACAAGGAGAAGATTATGTACGCAAGAGATTTTTGTTACTGGTTACAGGGAGCTATTGAGCTTGGCGGACTAGACGAGAAAGCTTTTTCTGAAAATGTAAAAGTGGACATGATAGAAAATCATCTAAATATGGTTTCTCTCATGGATGAAAAAGATGAAAGTAGAGATGCTCGTAACTTTTGCCTTTTTCTAAAAGGGGCAATCGGAATGAGAGACTCTTTTCCAGTTTCTTATGAAGATGTAAAAGCAAGACTGCATGGTGTATTTGAACACGAAATAGACCCAAGCTTTCCGGCAGAAAAAGCAAAACAGTTAGATACAGCTCACAATCCAGTGAGTGCACAAAACAATCACCACGATATTGGAAGTTCCCATATTATTATTAAGTGTTAAAAATTAGTTAAAAGTTATAGTTAAGCGCGCGCGAGGGACAAAGTCCCGAGCGCGCTTTTGATTTAGTAAAATCACCTACTGGGTATTTAAGTAATTTCATTTGATATTTTATAGGTTTTGTGTTATAATCTGAAGTATTCGCTTAGTGTCTGTGTATCCATTACATACGCACTATGACTTTACATGTTCTATGTATATGCGAAGGTCCTCTAATCACGTTACGAATAGATGTAACGGGTAAATGACCGGTCAAAATCAGACCTAAACATTAAGACAGAATAGTCTTTAAAATTAACGCTTATTTAACAAAATTAACTAAAACTAAAATATAAAAATATATGGCAGCAGAAGCTTTTAATCGTAATAAACCACATATAAATGTAGGTACAATCGGACACGTAGACCATGGAAAGACAACTCTTACCGCTGGTATCCTTAACGTTCTTCACTTAACTAATCCTAATATTAAAGTAAAAGGAATAGATGAGATTGACAAGGCTCCTGAGGAAAAAGCTCGTGGAATCACAATTTCACTTTCTCACTCAGAGTATGAGACAGACGCTCGTCACTATGCGCATATCGATGCGCCTGGTCACGCGGACTACATTAAAAACATGATCACTGGTGCAGCTCAGATGGACGGTGCGATACTTGTTATTGCAGCGACAGATGGTCCTATGCCACAAACTCGTGAGCACGTTATTCTTGCTAAGCAAGTAGGTGTGCCTAAGATGGTAGTGTTCCTTAACAAATGTGATATGGTTGATGATCCAGATATGATCGAGCTAGTAGAAGAAGAGATCCGTGAGATCTTAACTAAAAATGGTTTTGATGGTGTTAACACTCCAATCATCCGTGGTTCAGGACTTAAGGCTTCAGAAGCTACTGATATTAACGACCCTTGGGCTGTTAAAATCACAGAGCTAATGACAGCATTAGACACTTGGATTCCAACTCCAGAACGTGATACAACAAAACCATTCCTAATGCCTGTAGAGGATATCTTTACAATCGAAGGACGTGGTACTGTGGTAACAGGTAAAATCGAGCGTGGTATAGTAAAATTAAATCAAGAAATTGAAATAGTTGGACTAAAAGATACAGTAAAAACAACGGTAACTGGTATTGAAATGTTCAACAAGAACCTAAGTGAAGGACTTGCTGGAGATAATGCTGGTATCTTAGTTCGTGGTATTAAAAAAGAAGATATAGAGCGTGGACAAGTTTTATGTGCCGTAGGTACAGTAAAACCACACACAGACTTTGAGTGTGAAGTTTATATCTTAAAGAAAGAAGAAGGTGGACGCCACTCTCCATTCTTTAATGGTTACAAACCACAATTCTATGTGCGTACAACTGACGTAACAGGAGATTGTGTATTACCTGCAGGAACAGAAATGGTAATGCCAGGAGACACAGTTAAATTAACAGTAAAACTTATCAAACCTATCGCTCTTGAAGAACAAGGCAGATTCGCTATCCGTGAAGGAGGTAAAACTGTAGGTGCGGGAGTTGTAACAAAAATAATCGCTTAGTTTTCGAAAGAAATTTAATAGATTTAAAACTTATTGCACATTAAAATAATTATTAACATGGCTACAAAGCAAACAAAAAAGAGTGTAGATACACCAAAGATTAGAATACGCGTTCGCGCTTATGAATCAAAAGCATTAGATCAGTCTGCAAAATTAATTGTGGATACTGCAAAGAGGTTAGAGGCAACAGTAATGGGGCCTGTACCACTTCCAACAGAATTTACAAAGTATACAGTACTTCGTTCTACTTTTGTTTATAAAAACGCTCGTGAGCAATTCGAGATGAGAGTGCATAAGCGCCTTATCGAAATAGAAAGCCCTAGTCAAAAAGTTATCGAAGCTCTCACCAACCTCTCACTTCCCTCTGGAGTCGATGTTGATGTAAAGATACAATAATCTACAAATATGAAATTCCAATTAGCAGAGAAATTGCAAATGTCGCAAGCTTTTGATGATGCGGGTAATGTACACGCTGTCACCATATTGCGTGCGCCAGGAGTAATAGTCACGAGTCTCAAGACCAATGAACGTGACGGATACCAAGCCATACAGGTTGGTATGGATGAACAAAAAAAACAAAGAGTTACAAAAGCAGAACTCGGTCATTTTGAAGGAACTGGTTACAAGACTGTGCGTGAGTTCAGAACTGAAACAGGTGATTTACAAAAAGGCGCTACTATAAAAGCTGACATCTTTAATGCTGGTGATATAGTGCAAGTTGCTGGTCTGTCAAAAGGTAAAGGTTTCCAAGGTGGAGTAAAACGCCACGGTATGAGCGGAGGCTGGAATCAACACGGTCAGAAACACTCTCATAGAGAAGTTGGTTCTATCGGTTCTACAGGACAACAAAGAGTTAACAAGGGTAAGCGCATGCCAGGACGCATGGGTGGTAATCGTGTTAGCGTTAAAAATCTTAGTATATTTTCAGTTGACGCAGTCAATGGATTTATATTAATCAAAGGTGCCGTGCCAGGTCGTCGCGGGACAGTAATAGAGATAATATCAAAATCTAATTAAGCACAAATATGAAAACAAATGTATACAATCAATCAGGTGAAAAAGCCGGAGATGTAGAATTAAATGAAGGAGTATTTAATTACGCTTGGAATGGAGATTTGGTGCATCAAGTATTACAGTCTCAGATGAGTAATCAACGTGCGAACACCGCCCACACAAAAGATAGATCAGAAGTGCGTGGAGGTGGAGCAAAGCCATGGGCCCAAAAAGGTACAGGACGCGCTCGTCACGGATCTTCTCGTTCTCCAATCTGGAGACACGGAGGAGTTACACACGGTCCTCGTAATGACAGAAACTATAAAGAGGTTATCCCTCGTGTTATGAAAAATAGAGCATTATTTGCACTACTTTCTCAGAAACTTCGTGATGGAAAATTACTCTTCGTAGATAATGTAGAGATAGAAGGAAAAACCAAAGACGCTAATAACGTTATGATTAACCTACAAAAGGTCGACGGATTCAAAACTATCAACTGGAGAAAACATAACAATGCAGTAATCTTTTCTGGTAACGCTACTAAGAAAACTTACCAAGCATTTCGTAATCTTCCAAATGTTAGATTTGAAAATATGGATCAGATGAATCCACTAACTATTGCTAATACTCGCTACGTTGTAGTTAGTAATCCTGCAATCATTAGTGAATATTTATCTGAGAAGGCATAAACTATATATTCTAAAATAAAAATATGAAAAAAACAGAAATAAAAAAAGAAGAATCTACAACCAAAGTGGTAGAAGCTAAAAAATATATAGTAAAGCCTAGAATTACAGAGAAAGCTAGTTTACAGTCAAATGTAAATGCTTATACTTTTGTAGTGACTACAGACGCTACTAAACTTAACTTAATAAGCGAGTTAAAAAGAGAGCACAATGTTACTCCTATAAAAGTAAATATTTCTAATTTACCATCAAAGCGTGTATTCGTGCGTGGTAAAAAAGGAGTAAAATCTGGAATCAAAAAAGCTACTGTGTTTCTTAAAAAAGGTGACACAATAAAGCTAAGCTAAAATAGAACATATGAAAACATATAAACCAACAACACACTCGCGTAGATCAATGACTACAGTAGATTACAGAGGTGTATTAACAACAAATGAACCATACAAACCACTTACTAATGGATTTAGAAGAGGTTCTGGACGTAATGCATTTGGTCGTATCACAACTAGACACAAAGGTGGAGGTCATAAAAGATCTTACCGTGAAATAGATTGGAAATTCGACAAGATGAATATCCCAGCAAAACTGCAAACAGTAGAGTATGATCCAAACAGAACTGGATTCATAGCGCTTCTTGCTTATGCTGATGGTCACAAAGCTTACACACTACTACCTGGTTCGCTAAAGGTTGGTGATACTATTATCACTGCTGAAAAAGCTGACATACAAACAGGTAACAGAATGATGCTTAAAAATATTCCAGTAGGAACAAATGTTTACAATATCGAAGTTAAACCTCTCGGTGGCGCTAAGCTAGTTCGCTCTGCAGGTAATTATGCTCAGGTGGTAGCTCATGATGGAGGCTTTGCTTCTATCAAGCTTCCTTCTACAGAAATTAGAAAGATCCAAGATACTGCTTTTGCATCTATCGGAGAAGTTTCTAACAATGAACATCATCTAGAAGTACTAGGTAAAGCTGGTAGAAATAGATGGATGGGAGTAAGACCAACAACACGTGGTTCTGCCATGAACGCCGTAGACCATCCTTATGGTGGAGGTGAAGGTAAACAACGTCGTGGTACTAAGAGACCTAAGACAAAGTGGGGTAAAACAACAGGTGGACACAAGACTCGTAAAGGAAAGAAATATTCTAATGTGCATATTGTGGCTCGCAGGTCGAATGGTATTAGAAACAGGGATTCTAAACTCTAAAAATAAACATTAGAATTATATGTCAAGATCATCATACAAAGGTCCATATGTGGACGAGAGAGTATTAAAAAAAGTAATAGGTAAAAAACCAGAAGATACAGGTGTTATAAAAACATGGTCAAGATCATGTGATATCGCTCCTGAGATGATAGGATTCACCTTTGGAGTGCACAATGGAAAAACTCACACCGAAGTCCTAATTGAAGAAGACATGGTTGGTCATAAACTCGGAGAGTTTTCATTAACTCGCAAATTCACCCGTCATGGAGGTAAGATGCAAAAAGAGATAGACCAGAAAAAGAAGCAATCTGAAATAGATGCTGCAAAATCTGTAAAAGCTACAGCTGATACAAAAAAGAAATAAGTTATAAATAAAATAATTTATAATAACTTATAAAATCAAAAACAAAAATTATATGAAAGCCTTATTAAAAAATTATCGCCAAAGTCCAAGAAAGGTACGTCTAATAGCTAGCCTCATACAGGGGAAGAGCGTAAACGTTGCGATGAATCAACTAGAACACTATATCAAGCGTGGCGCATTACCAATGAAAAAATTGGTAGCATCTGCGGTTGCTAATAGTGGTAAAAACCCAGACACTCTTATGATTAAATCAGCAAGAGTAGATAAGGGTATGGTGATGAAGAGACAAATGCCTCGTGCATTTGGTCGTGCATCACAGATATTAAAAAAATGTTCTCACATCATCGTCGAGCTGGGAGATATAACCACAACAAGCAAATAAAAATATGACACACGTCGCAAATCCATTTTCACAGCGCTTAGGTATCATCCGTGACTGGAGAAGTCGCTGGTATGTAGGTAATGCTGGAGGAACACAATATGTAAATGCACTTCGCGGTGATGTTTTACTACGTGAGTATTTTAAAAAAGCTCTTCGTGGTATGTATATCGCTGACGTTATTATGGAGAGAAGTAAAGATATGTATCGTATAGCTATACACACATCACGTCCTGGTATGTTAATAGGGAAAGGTGGTGATGGTATAGAAAAATTACGTGCGAATATTTTAAAAGAAGCAAAAAGAAAAAAGATTATAATCCCAACTAATTTCAAATTAGATATTATTGAGGTTGCTAGTCCAGAATCTTCTGCTGCTATTGTAGGCTATATGATAGCTGAAGCTCTTGAAAAACGTCTTCCATTTAGAAGAGTTTTAAAATCAACAGCTGAAAAAGTTATGGCTTGCCGTGACGTACAAGGTGTGCGTATCGGTATCGGAGGTCGTCTCGGTGGTGCCGAAATGGCACGTCGTGAGGAACTTCGTAAAGGTAATGTTCCACTACAGACATTACGTGCTGACGTAGACTTTGCAAAAGAGCGCGCCAACATGACATACGGTGTTATTGGTATCAAGGTGTGGATATACAAGGGTATGAAGTTTGATGGTATAGAAGCAGACAAAAAATCAGAGCGTGCTCCAAGATTCGAAAGAGCAGGAGGACGTGATGGGTCTGACAGACCACGTAGACCATATACTCCACGTGATCCATCAAAACCATACACTCCACGTGCACCACGTGCCGAGGGAGCAGTAGATACAGTAGGTCGTAATTACAGAACAAGCAGTGCTGCTAAATAGTACTAATAAAATAATAAATAAAAAAATATATGTTATTTCCAAAAAAAGTAAAATTCAGAAAGTGGCAGACTGCTCGCCTAAAAGGTGACAGACTAAATAGAGCAGACACAAAAGGTGTTGACGTTAACTTCGGATCATTTGCTCTAAAGGCAATGTCACAAGCCAGAGTTCTCTCTAATCAAATAGAATCAGCAAGACGCGCTATGCAAAGAAAAGCAGGTAAAACTGCTCAGGTATGGATACGTATTTTCCCTGATCGTCCTATTACTAAAAAAGCTGCCGAAGTGCCGATGGGTAAAGGTAAGGGTAATCCAGAAGCATTTTGTTTCGAGGTTAGACCAGGACGTATACTATTTGAAATAGACGGAGTAGACGAGGCAACAGCCAGAGAAGCTCTCCGCAAAGCTGGCACAAAATTACCAGTTAAAACAAAAATAGTAGCACGTGCTAACTAATCAAAATTATAAAATTATGCAAACAGTAAAAAGACAATTAAAAGGTGTAGTTACTAGTGATAAGATGGACAAGACAGTAACTGTCAAAGTAGACAGATACGTTAAACATCCAAAATACGGTAAATACTATACAACTTCAAAAAAATACAAAGCTCATGATGAAGCTAACGCTTTTAAGATCGGTGATGTGTTAATAATAGAAGAATCTAAACCAATATCAAAAGATAAATCACATGTGGTTATCGAAAAGGTTGGTGAAGGAAAACAATAATTATTAAAAAATATTTAATACAATAAATATATGATACAAGCAGGAACTAATGTAAAAATAACAGACAATTCAGGAGCTAAGATGGGACGTGTCTTCAAGGTTTTAAAAGGATCAAAACGAAGATATGCTCGCATCGGAGATCTTGTTGTGTTGTCTGTAAAAGTCGCAGAACCTCGTAAACAAGTCAAAAAGAAAGACGTTGTATACGGAGTTGTTGTTAGACAAGTGCAACCAATGCGTCGCGCTGATGGTTCTTATATACGCTTTGACGATAATGCTGTGGTAATAGTTGACAAGGTCAAATTAGAACCAAAAGCAGGACGTGTCTTTGGGCCAATCCCAAGAGAGATGTCCGAGATGGGTATCGACGGCTATAAAAAGATAGCATCACTAGCACCAGAAATTATTTAAACTTAATAACCAAAAACAAAAATATGACAACAAAAAAAATTGGAAGTATGCATGTAAAAAAAGGTGATAAAGTAAAAGTAATCACTGGTAAAAATAAAGGTACAGAAGGAGTAATATTAAAAGCTTTTCCAGCTACTAACAGAGTAGCTATAGAAGGGGTTAATCTTATGAAAAAAAATATCAAAGCTACACGCCCAGGTCAAAAAGGGAGTGTAATAGAGGTAAATGTGCCAATAGATGCAAGTAATGTAAAAAAGATTTAGTCTCTAAGTCAAAGTTTTTACATAAAAAACAAAAATAAAAGAGAGGCGCCCTACGGGTGCCTCTCTTTTATTTCGACTTGCAAAAAGTGTATTTCTATACATTTAAGTGTTAGTACCATGTTATACTTTATATTAAGTATGGAAGATAAATTAAACATGACAACAGAAGAAGTTAAAGAAGAAAAGAATCCTTCAGAGTCCCAAACTCCCCACTACCTTTATGGATTACTTTTTTTACTTTTTTTCATCTTGCTTATCCCTTTTGTTTTTACTAATTTTAAAGCTATATATAACAAAGATCTCAAGAATATCAGTAAGACAATTACCGGTATTAAGACAGAAATACAAGATCTAAATACAAAATATGTAAAAATGTCAGAGAAAATAATTAACAACGCTACCACCACCACTACTACTGTAATAATCAAAGAGACACAGGCTCAGTATATACAAAAAGATACATCTCAAAATGTATTAACTGGCCTTAATAGAGACATTAATTCTAATACATTACTAAGTAGTGTGTCTAATGTTCCTCCTCCTTTGTTTGATGTTTCAAGTAGTAAAATAACTTATCAGTATATACCAGTAAGTAACGGATCCTCAGTAGGGGGAGCAACTGGTGCCACAGGAGCATCAGGAGCTGATGGAGTTGGCATTGCCAGCATCGCAACAACTTCTACTTCAACAATATTTACTTTGACAAATGGATCCACTACTCTTGTTTCTAGCTTAGAGGGGGCAACTTCTAGTGATTTTATTTATGCTACTGCAACTAATTTTATATCATCTAATGCAAATATTACTAACTTCACAAATCAAAATGCTACCAGTGATATACTTTTTGCCACTTCATCTAACTTTGTTAATGCTACTTCTAGTAATTTATTTACATATATTTTTCGCGCTTTGACTTCTTATTTTACAGATATCTTTACTATAAATTTGAATGCCTCTAACACCATAACTAATAATTTAATCTCAGCTTCATCAACACTTAATGGTACTACTACTATTGCCACTGCTTCTATTGGTAACTTCTATCAATTATTACAAAACTTTACAACAAACTTATTCTCTTCTGCAACGAACACTATATACTCTACAGTAAATGGAGTAGCAACATCAACAAACATCATTAACGCAAATACAATAAGTTTTGCTACGGCTACAAGTATTCTAACTTCAAGTATAAATGGCATAATTTCTACAACATCTCTCTCTTTTTCAGTTCCCACATCATCGTCTGGGGGCCTGTATTACAAAGAGTCAACAGTTGCGCCAACTACAGCACCAACAGCAACAGGAGTTAAGGCAGTGGCTATTGGTGACGGGGCACAAGCATCAGGACAAAGTTCTTCTGCTTTTGGATATGGAAGTATTGCCTCAGGGACAAATTCTCTCGCAATAGGATATATGAACATTGCAAGAGAAGAAGAATCTTATGTTTTTGGACGTAACAATGAGGCTTCGTGGTATGCTATGGCAGTTGGTGCTTACAATTATGCTTTAGGTACGGACTCATTTGCTTTTGGTAACTTCAATACTGCATCAGCCATAAATTCGTCTGCTTTTGGGTATGACAATGACTCTTCAGGTTATTACTCAATGTCTTTTGGTTACAGCAATGATACTTTAGGGATGTACTCTTCTTCTTTTGGAAGAAGCAATATCTCTTCAGGACTTTACTCTAATGCTTTTGGTCTTAGTAACACTGCTTCAGGGACGGCTTCCATGTCTTTTGGATATTTAAATGTAGCAACAGGTGATAGTTCTATTGCTTTTGGGTACGTTAACAATTCTTCTGGAGAAGTCTCTTCTGCTTTTGGGGCACAAAATTTTGCTACAGCATATCATTCTTCTGCTTTTGGATATTTTAATTCTGCTGCAGCTACAAATTCTTCTGCCTTTGGATTCACAAACACAGCATCTGCCTCAGGGGCATCAGCTTTTGGGTCTAATATAACAAACAATATCACAAACTCAACAATGATAGGACCGTCTAACACTGCAAAGTTAACCATACTTTCTTCTGGCTTCATGGGTATAGGAACAACAACTCCTACAAATAGATTAACTATTTATGCTGCTTCAGCAGACACTTCAGGACTTAGGTTAGAGAGATTAAAACCTTCATCAGCCGTAGCTACAACTACAGCTACTAAAATGTTAACAGTAGACACTAACGGTGACGTAGTTTTAACCAGTCTCAATGGTTCCTCATGGACATTAACAGGGAATAGTGGAACTAATGCTAACACTAGCTTTATAGGAACTACAGATGCTATTGACCTCAACTTCAGAGTGAATAATATATCTAACGGATCACTACAAGGCGTAAGTAAAAACACACTCTTTGGAGAAAGTGCTGGCCGCTCACTAGCCTCTACTACTGCAAGTAAATACAATGTAGGTATTGGTTATCAAGCATTTGGAACTACAACAGTTTCGAATACGGGAACTAATAATGTTGCTATTGGGAGACTTTCATCATTTGATAATACATCGGGAAGTAATAATGTTGCTATTGGATACCAAGCAGGTAATGTCATTACAACAGGATCTAACAACCTAACCCTTGGTAACAACGCCCAAGTCCCGACCTCTACTGCTTCTAACCAAATCCGTCTCGGAGATACCGCCATCACCTATGCTGGAATACAAGTAGCTTGGACTATAACCTCAGACTCTAGATTAAAAGAAAATATCAATACTATACCACTGGGCCTTTCATTCCTTAATACACTTCGTCCAGTAGAATATCACAGAATAAATAACATAAACCCAGAGAAAGAATTCGGCTTCATAGCCCAAGAACTAGAGCAGTCACTAGCCTCATCTTCTTTCTCAGGATCAGGATTAGTTAACACCGATAGTAATGGCATGAAATCAGTAAGATACAATGATTTATTCTCACCTATAGTAAAAGCTATACAAGAACTAGATGCAAAAGTAACTAATAATACTTTATCCACCACCACCATTACTAACTTATTAGCTCTTGCTTCTACCACCAACTTAATAGGAGGTAATGTGGCTTATGCTACAGACATTGATATGCAAAATTATTCTATATTAAATGTTAAGGCTATAAGTAACTCAAATGGAAAGTGGAGTATTAGTGAGGAGGGGAGGATAGTGGCGAGGGAAGTGTGTCTGACTGATGACATCGGCACAGTGTGTGTGAACGCTAGTGACTTACGTCAGAAAAGTATGGGGACAAGTATAGATAATGTTGTGAATGTAGTCATCAGCACAAGTACAGCAACAACAACCTCAAGTACCACCACAATATCAACTATTGAAAGTTGTGCTCTAACTAATCAAATATTAGACATTACAGTTATTCCAAATATGTGTATTGCTTCAGTCTCTGACCAAGTGTTAATTACTCCGTAAAGAATATCAAATCTGTTAAAAAGTTATGAGATTAGACATATTATTATGTTATAATTAAGTATATAAAAATAAATATGAAAAACTTACAAATCTTACGTAGAATTACTAATTACATGTTGCTGGCTTCACCAATACTCGTCTCATCTTTTTTTGCATATGCTTCAAAATATCCAGCCTGGGCTAATACTTTACTTTTAATAAGCTTATTTGCAGTATTGTTTTCATTTTTATTTTACACTAATTACAAAAACAAAAAAGAAGCCACTTTATTAGAGGTATCATTACTTGTATTGTCTTTACTTTCTGCTATTGTATTTACTTTTTCTAGCTCCTCATCTTTTGTCTTTAATTTATTTGGAAAGGGGATACAGGAGTGGAGCGCTTCTTCTATTTTGGTTCTATTTTTAGCGGCTGCCTTCTTCATTTCTCTAAAAGGCAAATTAAACAAAATAGCCATAATAGCTTCTCTATCTGTCCTAACCTATACTGTAATTAATTACATACTTGTTAAAAATGGTGTAAGTATTGCGAATTATACAGCTTATATAAATATACCAATGCTTTCTTTTGCAAAGTTAATTAACTTACCTTTTGTTTTTACAATAGTTACTTTGCTTTTTTCACTTATTTCTTTTTACATAGAAAAGAAAAGCTTAATTTTTACTAAAATAGAAAATAAAAAATGGTATACAGTTATTCTGCTTTTGATATTATTACTAACTTCTTGTCTTTTGATTAGGAATGTTTTGAGATATGTGGCAGCAAATAATTATCTAAATGCATCTCAAGCTTTTTCAGAAAATAAAGTTTCTGAAGCTAAGACAAGCCTCAACAGGGCGATAAGTATAGCGCCTTTTGACGAGTATTATCTGGGTAGAATAGAAATAACAACATCAGAAATAAATAATTTACTCGCTAGTAAATCTACTAACACAGCTGAATTACAAAATAATTACAAGACATTAGTAGAGTCTCAAATAAATGATGCTCAAAAAGCGATAGCTTATGATAATAAAAATCCTAGAAATTATATGGCCCTAGGTCTCGCTTATGAGCGCTCTATGTTGCTATCAAAAGAAGATGGTTATACAAAATCTATCGAGGCTTATGAAAAAGCAAGAGAGCTTGCCAGTGATAAGGATTATGTGGATGTTGTAAAAGCAAAACTTTCTTTTGGAGTAGAAAAAGAATCTGAAGCATTGAAATATATAGATAATGCATTAAAATATAATTCATCGTCTTCACCGGCACTCTTCATATCTTCTCAGTATTATGCTTCTAAGAATAATTTTAAATCAGCTATAGAGTATGGAGAAAAAGCAGTAATGACATCACCACAAGCAACAGATGCACGCCTTTCACTTGGTCTTTTATATCTACAAGACAAGAGATATGATGCTGCAATACAGATGTTTGGCTCAGTATTACAGTTAACTAAGGGTGAAAATCTAGGAGCAATGTATTATCTTGGTGCAGCTTATAAAGCAAAAGGAGACATAGCTAATCTAAAATTAGTCATAGCAGAGCTAGACAAAAGAGTGGACCCAAATAGTAAAGAGATGAAAGATCTGAGAAGCGGTATTGGAGAATCTGAAGCAGAGAGCATTATAAAAAAGTAAATTCAAAAAAGAATTAAGGAATAAAAGAGCTTTTGTGGATTTTTAGCTTGCAAAAGTTTCTATTTGTGATATAATACGGGAACGCTAAAAGATTGTGTACTGACCTAGCGATTAACAATCTTTAATAATTATTATCTTTAAAAGAGATAATAATTATTTTTTATACCAATACTTTTTAAACTTCAAATATGTCACAGGCCAAAAATAATAAAAGTGCTAACATTTCTGTAGCACTTTTACCAAAAAAGACTTTCAAAAAATATAGAAAGCCACTTATAGATTTACCAAATCTTGTCGAGAATCAACTAGCTTCATACAGATCTTTAGTTGACAAAGAGATGCCTGAAATCTTCAAAGAGTTCAGTCCTATATCAGACTATTCTGCAAAGAAATTCGACCTTGAGTTCCTATCTTTTGATATAGGGGCTCCAAAATACGATGAAGTGTACGCAAAAGAAAACAAGCTTTCTTATGAAGCTCCTATGCGTGGAAAGATTAGGCTTACTAACAAAACTTTAAATACCAAAAAAGAACAAGAAATATTCTTGGCTGATTTCCCTGTAATGACTGTGCATGGAACGTTTATCGTGAATGGTGTAGAGCGTGTAGTGGTGCCTCAGCTCGCTCGTTCATTTGGTGTGTTTTTTGATACAGAAGAAGTAAAAGGTAAAAGATATTTTATCGCAAAGGTTATACCAAGTCGTGGTTCATGGTCAGAAGTTCTGTCAGAACCAGAAGATAATATCAGTGTCAGAATAGACAAGAAAAGAAAGTTCGGAATGATAACTCTGTTACGTGCTTTTGGATTTTCTACAGATGAGGCAATATTAAAAGCTTTTTCAGAAGAGACAAGAGATTTTGTAAAAGCAATGATTGATCGTGAGCATGTAAAAACTGTGACTGAAGCTTATGTAGAAATCTACAAAAAACTTCGTGATGGTGATATGGCAACTCCTGAAAATGCAAAAGAGTATTTTGATGGACTTTTTTCAAAAGAGAGATATGACATTTCTCCCGTTGGTCGTTTTCGTTTTAATAAGAGATTCAATCTTCCAAATGATGCTAAGAATGCTTCAAAGAACTTAACTAAGGAGGATGTTGTAAAAATAGTAGAAGAGATAATTAGATTAAACAGAAATCCAGAAAGTAAAGCTGATGATATAGACCATTTAGGCTCTAGACGTGTTCGTTTTGTGGGAGAGATGATGGCACAACAAGTTCGTAAGGGTATGTTACAAATGAAGAGAAATATACAAGACAAGATGTCTGTTATTGACATTGAAACTACTTTACCTATTACTGTTGTAAATCAACGCCCATTACAAGCTCGTATTAAGGAGTTCTTTACAGTAAATCAACTTTCACAATTCATGGATCAGGAGAATCTTCTTTCTGAAATCGAGAACTTAAGAACTCTCTCAGCCTTAGGTCCCGGAGGTTTAACTCGTGAGCGTGCAGGTTTTGAAGTGCGTGACGTGCACACATCACATTATGGTCGTGTATGTCCTATTCAGACACCAGAAGGTCCAAATATTGGTCTTATTTTGAGACAGGCTAATTATGCTCGTATCAACGAGTTTGGTATTATCGAGACACCGTACGCCAAAGTTAAAAATGGTAAGATTACTACTGAAGTAGTATACATGAACGCTTTTGAAGAAGAGAGACATGTTATAGCTCCTCTTTCTGTAAATTACGGAAAAGATATGAAGATAACCGGTGAGCGTATAGCTGCTAGAAAATATGCGCAACCAGCAATAGTGGGAATAGATGAAATAGAGTTCGTAGAAGTTTCTACCAATCAAGCATACAGTATAGCAACATCTATGATTCCATTTTTAGAGCATAATGACGCCAACCGTGCGCTGATGGGTAGTAACATGCAGAGACAGGCTGTGCCACTAATGTGTCCAGATGCTCCACTAGTATCAACTGGCATGGAGGCAGAAGCTGCAAAGTTTTTAGGACGTCTAGTGTACGCTAAAAATGAAGGAGAGGTAAAATACGTTGATGCTAAAAAAGTTATTATAAGAGTCGGAAAGAAAGATGAAGAGTATCCACTTATTACTTTTTCAAAAACAAATGTATTTAACATGTTCCATCACAGACCAGTAGTTAATGTTGGCGATGTTGTAAAAGTTGGTGACCTATTAGCTGATGCGTCAACATCAATAGATGGACAAATAGCTCTTGGTCAAAATGCTCTTGTTGCCTTCATGGCGTGGAATGGCAGTAACTATGAGGACGCTATTATACTCTCTGAGAGATTAGTAAAAGACTCAAAGTTTTCATCTATACACATAGAAGAGTTCATATGTAATGTACGCGATACAAAGCTAGGTGCCGAAGTAACAACACATGACATACCTAATGTAAGCGAGAATAAATTACGTAA
The DNA here is from genome assembly GCA_043771335.1 of bacterium. Classification (GTDB taxonomy): domain Bacteria; phylum Patescibacteriota; class Minisyncoccia; order Phycocordibacterales; family UBA5272; genus JAUPVO01. The sequence continues at coordinate 77,097 of JAYVHM010000003.1, forward strand.
TCTTGATGAAGATGGAGTAATTAGAATCGGTGCTGAAGTATTGCCAGGTGATATATTGGTAGGTAAAATCACACCAAAGGGTGAGACAGAGCTTTCACCAGAAGAAAGATTACTTAGAAGTATTTTTGGAGAAAAAGTTCGTGATGTAAAAGATTCATCATTAAGATTAGATAATGGAAAACGTGGACGTATTATAGGTATCAAAATATTTAGTCGTGAGAGAGGTGATAATCTTGAGTCTGGTATCATAAAGAGAATACACATAGAAGTAGCACAAATCAGAAACATTACAGTAGGTGATAAGCTCGCTGGTCGCCACGGTAACAAAGGTGTTATCAGTCGCGTATTGCCAGTAGAGGAGATGCCATACATGGCTGATGGTACACCGGTAGACATATTACTTACTCCACTTGGTATTCCTTCTCGTATGAATCTAGGGCAGATACTTGAAATGCATTTAGGTTATGCTGCTGACAAGCTTGGCTATCAAGCAGTGGTGCCAGCATTCCAAGGTGCGAGCGTAGAGGAGATACAAGAAGAATTAGTAAAAGCAGGAATGGATAAATCGGGAACGACTACATTATTTGACGGTCGTACTGGTGAGGCTTTTGAAAATCCTATTGCAGTCGGACAAATGTACATGTTAAAACTCCATCACATGGTAGAAGATAAACTTCATCAACGCTCTATAGGTCCATACTCATTAATCACTCAGCAACCACTAGGAGGTAAGGCTCAGGGTGGAGGACAGAGATTTGGAGAGATGGAGGTCTGGGCACTCGAGGGTTACGGAGCTGCTCACACCCTGCGCGAGATGTTAACTGTAAAATCAGACGATATAGAAGGACGCTCTGCAACATATGATGCAATTATAAAAGGCACAGAAATGGAAGAGCCAGGTACACCAGCATCATTTGTGGTGATGTTAAACAATCTTCGTGGTCTTGGTCTTGATGTTACTCCTATTAATAGTAAAGCCGGAGAAGAAGGAGAAGAGTTAATCGGAGATGGAATTATAAATGAGCAAGTAAGAGAAGATAGAAGATAAATTATAAACTCAGATCCTTTAAAGCTCTAAAAACAAAAACATAAAAAATATGAAAACAATAGATACAAAAAATTTCGATTCTCTCTCAATAAAAATCGCTTCTCCAGAAGCTATTAGATCTTGGAGTTTTGGTGAAGTAACAAAGCCAGAAACTATAAATTATAGAACAGGACGCAGTGAACGTTATGGACTTTTTGATGAGAAAATCTTTGGTCCAGAAAAGGACTATGAATGTTATTGCGGTAAATACCGTCGTATTCGTTATAAAGGTATTATCTGTGAAAAATGTGGAGTAGAAGTATGTAAAAGTATAGTTCGTCGTGAGCGTATGGGTCACATTGAACTTGCTGTTCCTGTGTCACATATATGGTTCCTTCGTAATGTACCATCACGTATCGCTATGATACTCGGTTCAACTCTTTCTGATGTAGAAAAAGTTGTATACTTTGCAGGTTACATTATTACTCATGTTAATCAAGAGGAAAAGAAAAATGTAATTAGTAGTTTAGAATCAGAGTTCAAATCAAAAATAAAATCAGCACAAGACGATAAGACAAAAGACAGACTGAATGAATTAATGAAAGAAGCAAAAGACGAGATAGACAATATCAAGCCTTGGAAAATCCTAGATGAGATGGTGTATCACAGATATGCTATGAAGTATGGATCATGTTTTGATGCAAAGATAGGTGCTGAGGCAGTGCATGAAGTATTTTCAAAAATAGACCTTGCGGTATTAGAAGCTGAGCTAGTGGAAAGACTGGCAAATAGTGGAGCTACAGAGCGTGAGAAATTAGAAAAGAGATTGTCACTAGTAAAAGCTTTTCGTAATGCAGGAATCAGACCAGAGTGGATGTTCATCAAGGCATTGCCTGTAACTCCTCCTGGCATTAGACCTATGGTTGCGCTTGAAGGTGGACGCCACGCAACGTCTGACGTTAATGATTTATACAGAAGGGTCATCAACAGAAACACTCGTCTTAAAAAATTAATGGAAATAGATGCGCCAGATGTTATTCTTAGAAATGAAAAACGTATATTACAAGAGGCTATAGATGCATTGATTGATAACAGTGCTCGCCATGGTGATGCTGCTGTTGCCTTAACAGGACAAAAGAGAGTTTTAAAATCACTTTCTGACTCACTAAAAGGAAAGTCAGGACTTCTTCGTGGTAACCTTTTGGGTAAACGTGTTGATTATTCTGCTCGTTCGGTTATTGTGGTTGGTCCAGAGCTAACTCTTGAGGAGTGTGGACTTCCAAAGTTCATGGCCCTTGAATTATTCAAGCCATTCGTAATTTCAAAATTAATAGCTAGAGAGTTTACTTATAATATTCGTGGAGCAAACAAATTAATAGAAGATAGTATACCAGAAGTGTGGGCAATATTAGAAGAGGTGATACAAGATAAGTATGTATTACTCAACCGTGCGCCAACACTACACAGATTAGGTATACAAGCTTTTAAGCCAAGACTAATAGAGGGACGTGCCATACAACTTCATCCACTTGTGTGTGAGGCATTCAACGCTGATTTTGACGGAGACCAGATGGCAGTACATTTACCGCTTTCTCCTCTCGCTCAAAAGGAGGCTCGTGAATTGATGGCGGCGCACAGAAACTTATTAAAACCAGGATCAGGACAACCAATTGTAAATCCTCGTATGGATATGGTTCTAGGTATGTACTGGATGACTAAGATGGTAGCAGGTGAAAAAGGTGAAGGTAAATTCTTTGCTAGTGCTAATGAGGCTATTACTGCGCGTGATTTTGATGCTGTATCACTTCGTGCCAGCATAAAAATAATGCCAAGTGACAAGGAGAAATATGTAGCCTTTGAAGGAAAAATATTTGACACTACAGTAGGTAGACTATTATTCAACTCTATATTCCCAGCAAGTTACCCATACATCAATGAAGTTGTTGATAAGAAGAAAATCAACACTATCATGGAGGATATATTTGCAAAATATGGTGTAGAAGAAGCTCCAAAGATAATCGACAAGATGAAAGCTTTTGGATTCAAGTACGCTGGAGTATCAGGAACAACTTGGAACTTAACAGCTGTTGAGGTGCCAGTAGAAAAAGATGCTTTGATACAAAAAGGATGGGATAAAGTAAGTCAAATCAATGATGACTTTAACGAAGGTCTACTTTCTAACGATGAGAGATATGGTAAAACTATAGATAATTGGCAAGTAATTAGAAAGGAGATTGAGGTTGTCTTACAAAAAGATTTGGATACTAACAAATCTTCTTCGGTTAATGACCTTATAACTTCTGGTGCTCGTGGATCAATGTCACAGTTAATTCAGTTAGCGGGTATGAAGGGTATAATCGTGAATAATTCAGGAGGTCAATCAGACTTCCCAGTTATCGCCTCTAACATTGAGGGCTTGTCTCCAGTTGAATACTTTATTACAACTTACGGTGCTCGTAAAGGTAACTCGGACACGGCACTTAAAACTGCTCAGGCAGGATACCTTACTCGTCGTCTAGTTGACGTAGCCCAAGATGCTATTATTACTGAGGATGATTGTAAGACTGAAAACTTTAAAACATTCAGAAGACAAAATGTTCTAGGTCAAAATGCTTCTATATCAAAAGGTGTGAGAGGTAGAATCTTAGCAAAAGATGTAACTTGTGGTGACGTGTCTTATAAAAAAGGACAGTTAATAACAACAAAAGAAGGAGAGCAGATGGAAGCTTCAAGTATCACAGAAGTATCTGTATTCACCCCTATGTACTGTAATTCTGTGCACGGTGTATGTAAAAAATGTTATGGACTAGACATGGGCCGTAACAACATGGTGAAGATGGGTGAGGCAGTAGGTATCGTCGCAGCGCAGGCTATCGGTGAGCCAGGAACTCAGCTAACTATGCGTACATTCCACTCTGGAGGTGTGGCAGGTACTGACATCACTCAGGGTCTCCCTCGTATCGATGAGATCTTTGAGAGAAGAGCTCCAAAATCACCAGCGAATATCGCACATGAAAATGGAGAAGTTTTTGATGTTAGAAATGAAAATGGAGAGAAGACTATTGTAATCCTAATGGACGAGAATGAATCTAAGGGTAATAAAAAAGGTAAGATGGTAGAATATACAGTATTGCCTCGTCGTTCTGTTTTAGTTAAAAAAGGAGACAAGATTGTGAAGGGTCAGATCATGACTGACGGATCGTGTGATATTGAGGAGGTGTTTAAAAATGCTGGACGTGAAGCTGCTGAGGATTATGTAGTATCAGAAATCTTAAAAGTGTATGAGCTCCAAGGTGCGGCTATTTCTAGAAAGCATATTGAGATCATCATCAAGCAAATGATGGGACGTGTTAAAATCACAAAGGGTGGCTCAACAAGATTCTCTCAAGGAGATACGGTTGAGATATCAACTCTTCGTAATGAGAACACTATCGCTCTTGATAATGCAGGCACAGCAGCCGAGTATAACAGTGTGATGATGGGTATATCAGACGTAGCCTTAACGACTACATCATGGTTATCATCTGCATCATTCCAAAACACTACTCGCGTGCTTATCGCAGCGTCTACTCGTGGACAGATAGATAATCTGATGGGATTAAAAGAAAATGTAATCATTGGTAAGTTAATACCAGCTGGTACAGGAAAAGTTTCTTAATTATTTCTCTTAAAAAGTTAATAAAAAACGAAAACAAATAACAAAAAACACTTTATTTATAAAGTGTTTTTTGTTATTTGTTATTATGTTATAATATAAAGAAGGGATAGATTTTTATGGACAATATACAAGAAATAAAATCAAAAATAAGTATACTCGAAGTTGTGAGTGGTTATGTTCGTGTTGAAAAGTCTGGTAGTCAATACAAAGCTAGATGTCCATTCCATAATGAAAAGACACCGAGTTTTTATGTCTCACCCGCTCGCTCGTCATATCATTGTTTTGGTTGTGGTGAGAGTGGTGACATATTCAAATTCGTAGAAAAGATGGAAAGCTTAGAATTCAAAGACGCTCTAAAAATACTAGCCGACAGGGCAGGAGTGACATTAAGTAAAATGAGAAAAGAAGATGACAGTAGAATGCTATCACTTATGGAATCAGCAAGGCAGTTTTTTGAAATCAGCTTAACAGAAAGCATAGAAGCTAAAAAGTATTTACACGGCCGAGGATTAACAGATGAAAGCATTAACACTTTTAAAATAGGTTATACCAAAAAGGATTGGCGATTACTTTTTGTGAACCTTATGATGTTAGGTTTTACGGATGATGAATGTGTCGAGAGTGGTCTCATAATCAAAACTGATGATAATAAATACTACGATAGATTTAGGGGTCGTATCATGTTTCCGATTAGGAATATTTCAGGTGCTACTGTCGGGTTCACTGGTCGCATTATGCCTGAGTATGATGATGGGAAAAGTGGTAAGTACGTGAATACTCCCGAGACAAAGCTGTATCACAAATCTAAAATACTTTTCAATTATGATTACGCCAGAAAGTATATTGCAGACACGAGGGAGGTGATACTTGTCGAGGGGCAGATGGATGTGATTATGAGTAATCAAGCTGGCATTAAAAATGTTATCGCTGTGAGCGGTACGGCATTTACTGAGGAGCAGGTAAATATTATAAAAAGATTAGCTGATAATGTAGTGCTTGCTTTTGATAATGACTCAGCAGGTAAGAAAGCATCTGAGAGAGCAGCCATCATGTGCGCATATGGTGGACTAGTAATTATGACTGTAGACATAAAAGAAAAAGACATAGCTGACATGGTGCAAAATGATACAAATGAATGGAAAAAGGTCTATGAGAAAAAGACACCATACATAGAGTTTTTAGCTAAAAACTTTTTAGACTTAAAAGAAGAAAGAGAAAAGATAAATTATACAAAAGAAAAAGTGGTTACATATTTAAAGGCCATATCTTCACCCCTTGAGCGTGACTTTGCTATTACTAATTTTTGTAGAATAACTGGGATTAGTAATGAGGCTATAAAAAGTGAAGTAGACAAAAACTTACAAATAGATAACTTTAAGAATGTTAATCCTGAAAATGTTAATGTTGTAAATGCTGAATATGGTGACGGTGTTGAAGTTAAAATAAAAGTTAGTAAAAAAGAAAAAGTAATATTAGACTTGTTTGTACTTAAAAAAGAATTAGACATAACACCCGAAAATATAAGTGAAGAAATATTAAATCAAGACATTCCAGATGATATAATAATAAAGAGATTACATGAATTAGAGCGAGAACACTTACTGACTTTGGATTATTACAATGATTTGAAAAAAGAATATGAAAAAGTAGTTTATGATGAGGAACACAGAAAAATAATAGAGAAGATAAACATGGGAGACGCTAATGCATTGCAAGAGTTACAGAACCTTGTAAAGAAAAAGAAATAATGTTACTATGATGTTTCGACGTTCTTTCTTTTAATTTTAATTTCAAATCAAGGAGTATCATTATGAGTTTCCCACACAAGACATCTTTGATTGTTTGTATCTTGATGGCAACCATCTCTGCTTTTATAGCTTCACTTGGAGTGAAGAGTTGGATGTTCCTCATTCCTTATTTGATATTGTCTTATGTGGCAGTGCAGACAGTGAGTGATTTATTTTTTGGCACTAGTTATATACCAAAACTAGTCTGGGTCATCTTATTTGGACTGTCTTATGCCGTCTCTTGGGACCATGGATACTCAAAGATGGCCTTTGCTACTGGCTGTGTATTTCTCTTTGCTGATGTTGTTTATCAGGTGTATAAAAAAGTAATAAAGCCAAGATTTGGATAATTTTTTCAAAAGTGTAATATGTGTATAATGTGTATTGCACTTTTTTTATTTGCTAAAAAATATTAATAATGTTATTATATCAGTCTATGGCGGCAAAAAAAGTAGTTAGTAAAACAGTTTCTAAAAAAGCTGTTAAAAATCTTTCAAAAAAATCAGTACAATCAAATAAAAAAACCACTGCATCAAAAAATGCAAAGACAAAAATTTTAAATAATAAGACAGTTAAAAAAACTTCTACAAAAAAATCAGTAGAAAAAAAACCAGCCAAAAAAGTAATTTCTAAAAAAGTTTTAAAAGAAAAAGTAAATAAAAGCAAAACTAACAAAACCAATAAAGTTGTTAGTAAAAAAGTTGCGCCCAAAAAAGCTGTAAAAGCAGTTAAAAAAGTTTCACCTAAAAAAGCTATAAAAGAGAAAGCTGTTAAAAATAAAACATCTAAAACTGTAATCAAAAAACCTTCTACAAAAAAAACAAAAGAAGAATTAGTAGAGCATAGAAAAAAAAGTGCGCATGAGCATGCTTATAATGAGCTTTTTACCAAGGGGCGTGAGAGAGGGTTCATAACTTATGACGAGCTAATTAAGTCTTTTCCAAACATAGAGCAACATTTAGAACTTCTAGAAGAAATATATGAAAAGTTCGCAGAAGCAAGGATAGACATATTAGAAAGTGGAAATATTTTAGATCTAGATAACAGCGATGTAAGTAAAATGGTAAAAGAGAATGACGGTGGTGATAGTATACAGATATACTTAAAAGAAATAGGTCGTTACCCACTTATAGATAGTGAAGAAGAGATGATGCTCGCTAAGAAAATCTTAGAAGGAGATGCTGAAGCTAAAAATATTTTAGCAAAGTCTAATCTCCGTCTGGTGGTTTCTATAGCCAAAAAGTATACAGGTAGATCAGCTGATTTGTCACTGCTAGACTTAGTACAAGAGGGTAATATTGGACTCTTTAAGGCTGTAGAAAAGTTCGACTTTACAAAAGGTTTCAAGTTCTCGACATATGCCACATGGTGGATAAGACAGGCCATCACTCGCGCTCTCGCAGATCAGTCACGCACTATCCGTATACCGGTGCATATGGTGGAGACTATCGCTAAGTATAAGCAGGTATTTAGAAGATTATCTCAGGACCTCGGTCGTGAGCCATTATCAGAAGAGATAGCAGTAGAGATGGATCTCGATATTGAAAAAGTTCACATGATAGAAAGCATAAATCAAGATACTGTCTCATTAGAAAAACCGATAGGTGATGATGATGATAAGTCTACTCTTGGTGAGTTCGTAGCTGATGATAAGATACTTTCCCCAGATCAAGAATCGTCGAGAAGAATCTTAAGAGATCAAATAGAAGAGATACTTGCAGCTCTCTCAGACAAGGAGCGTGAGATAGTCGAGATGCGTAATGGTCTCGGTCCTCATGATGGATATCAGCATACATTAGAAGAGGTAGGGGCGAGATTCGGAGTTACTCGTGAGCGTATCAGACAGATTGAAGCAAAGGTCCATGAAAAAATCCGCAATCATCCAAAAGCAGATAGGCTAAGAAATTTTTAATATTTAAAAAATAATTAGAAAAATAAAATTAAATAGTAAAAAAGCCATGAACATAGTTCATGGCTTTTGTTTTAATAATATTTTTTATCAAAGTGTGCAAATATAGGTTATTACTTTATAGCTTCCTATTTCTTCAGAACCCCACCAATGTTTTTTAGCTATGGGTCCAGTTATATATTCTCTATAATTTATTTCAGCTTTTGCTTCTGATGCTCCACGATATGCTAAGTATCCAAAAACTGCAGCATTTTTAGAAGAATCTTTTATGCATGTATACAGAGTCTTTTGATTTGGTACTGTTACGACATCTCCTACTTTAAATTTCCTCGTCTCATTTTCTATTAACTTTGTACTATCCTTGTTATCTTCATGCTTAGAGCAAGAGAAAGGGAACACTAAAAATAGTATAGTCGCAACACTAAATAAGATTATCTTAAGAGGTATCAAGCTGACCCACTTCATAGTGTGGCCATTATTGTCTCCATTAGGACTTTTTTTATAAGTTATTTTATGGTATGAGTTTTCTATTTTTAAGAATGCTATAAAACAAATAGTCATGAGGATAAAGCATAGAGCGAATAGATTGTGATATTTATATCCAAAAAACTCGAACAGGTATTCATTTATACCGTAAAGAAATTCTAACATTTTGTTTTCTCCTGTTGTTGAAAATATGCTTTATACTAACATATAATATGTGATTTAGCAACATATTTTCTTTGTGTTATAATGGTAATAATTAAAAATATTTATATGATTTTTTTCGACAATCTTAAAAATAAATTCTCAAATGAAATAGGCATAGACCTAGGTACTGCGAACACTCTCGTATATGTTCGTGGTGTAGGTATAGTTATAAACGAGCCATCGGTAGTTGCAGTGAATGTAAAGACAGACAGAATAGTGGCCATAGGAGAAGCAGCAAAACAAATGATGGGACGCACACCAACACATATAAAATGTGTACGTCCATTAGTTGATGGCGTGATTAGTGATTATGAGGTAACAGAGGAGATGCTTAGCTATTTGATTAACAAAGCCAACAGCATACACAAGAAAATATTAAGACCAAGAGTAGTAGTAGGTGTCCCAGTTGGTATTACGAACGTTGAGACACGCGCGGTGTATGATGCTGCGCGCGCCGCAGGCGCGCGCGAAGTATACATTATAGAGGAACCTATGGCAGCAGCTATTGGTATAAAGATGCCAGTGCATGATGCAGAAGGGTCAATGATAGTAGATATAGGAGGAGGGACAACAGACGTTGCCGTCATATCTCTTTCTGGTATAGTTAAGGCTAAATCACTTAAAATAGCAGGAGATAAAATAAGTAGTGATATTATCTCTTATTTAAAAGATGAATACAAAATACAAATAGGAGAAAAAACAGCTGAAGAGATAAAAGAGCAAATAGGTTCAGCCATGCCAATAGGAGAACCGGTAGAAGTCAGTATCAAAGGTCGTGACATGGTAAGCGGATTACCAAAAGAAATATTTGTGAGCGATAGTGATATTAGAAAAAGTATGTATTCATCTATATCTCAAATCATAGACTGTGTACGTGAAGTTATAGAGATGACACCTCCAGAGGTTCTAACAGATATTATGAGAAAGGGTATCACTTTGTCGGGTGGTGGAGCTTTGATTCGTGGACTGGACGAGTTGATGCGCATACAATTAAAAGTGCCAGTTAATATTTGTGATGACCCATTAACAGCTGTGGCGCGTGGTTGTGGTATAATCTTAGAAGACGTAAGTAAATACAAAGATGTATTAATAAAAGACCATGAAGAGATCTCATACAGATAATAATAAAATAGGTTTGCTTATAATATCCTTTTTGATTATTCTTGGTATTACTTTTACTGTTTCTAGATTTTATAAAAACTTTTTTGTAAATATTTTTTCAAATACAATAATATTCTTGTCACCAAATGATGAAGAGCTTAGTATAGCCAAAAATGAAAATGAGACCTTGAAAAATGAAATAGACAGATTACGTATAATAATAACAGAAAAAGACATAAAAGAAGAAGAGATAGGTAGTGGCTTAACTGATATGATAAAAGCTGAAAAAATAAGTTTTGATATTTTAAATACAGATATAATTTATTCTGATATTATTTTAAGTAAAGGCAGTAACAATGGAGTTAGTTTGGGAAGTAAAGTATATTTGTCTGGGATGAGACTTGTCGGCGAAGTTGTGGAAGTTTTTGAAAACACTTCTAAGTTACGTCTCTTTTCTTCTGATAATCTAGAGACAGAATTAATAATCAAAAACTCTTTGCAAAGTGTTGGAGATATAGAAATAAATACAGAGTCCTCATCTGCAAAAATAGAAGAAGGTACAAGTCTAGATTTTAAGAATTTAAAAGATTACGCTTTTTCTGGTTTTGGTGATGGGGCATTTGGCATACAAGTAAAAGTTCCAGAAAAGCTTAGTGTAAAAGTCGGAGAAGCCGTATTTCTAAGGGGTGATACTTCTCACAGCATAGGAACAGTGCAAGAGATAAAAAACATCACTAGTCAAAAAGAAAAATTACTTTTTATAAAAACTAATTATTCAAAAGGTGAAGGTTCTAGTTTTTATATATTAAAATAAATATGAAAGATATTTTGATAAAGTTTCTATTGATTTTTGTTCCAAGCGTTAGCTTGTTGTTAGATATCATATATACAAAAAACATACCGGTTTACAGTCTGCTCATATTAATGTTATTATCTATATATTATGTTATTTCTTCTAAAGTCAGGTAAAAAAAATAGCCACGAGATACATCCAGAAGAGATATTTATAGATTCTACAAATATTTCAAATCTAGATAGCGATAGCTTTGAAGGTAGATTTGAGAAAAATATAAATGTGATTATATTTATAATTTTTGGTGTCATATCTGCCTTCCTTTTTTCTTTTTTTATTTACAAGTTATATATGCATCAGGTTTATAAGTATGATTATTGGAATAATTTTGCTATGAATAATTACATAAAAAAGAGTCCCATTTTTCCAGCACGAGGTATAATAAAAGATAGAAATGGTGAGACTATAGCCTGGAATGAGGACCCTGAGATGGCAACAAGTAGTATACCAAAAAGATTTTACATAACAAGTGCAGGACTGTCATCCACTCTCGGATATATGTCTTATCCTAAAAAAGATAAGTCAGGAGTTTTCTGGCAAGATACTTATAAAGGTCAATCAGGATTAGAAAAGCAATACAATGATTTGCTCTCTGGAGTGCGTGGGGAAAAGATTTATGAAGTGTCTGTAAATGGAAAAATTACAAATGACAATATAGCAAAAGAAGCAAAAGATGGAGCAGATCTAGAGACATATATAGATATTAATATACAAAAAGCTTTTTATAAATATTTAAAAGAAGTTGTCGACGCTCAGAGTTTTTCTGGGGGAGCGGGTATTATGATGGACGTTAACAGTGGTCAGGTTCTGGCTCTCGCGTCATACCCTGATTATGACAATAATCTTTTTTCTAATGCCGAGACAGAAGAAGAGAAGGATAAGAAAAATAATTACTTAACTAGTAAAAAAACTCCAATGCTTAACAGGGCAGTTAGCGGAGTGTATGTGCCAGGCTCAGTGGTTAAGCCCTTTATGGCCTATGCCGCACTGAACGAAGGGGTAATAGATCAGTATCAGAATATTTTCTCAAGCGGTAAATTAGTAATTAAAAATAAATATGATGGACCAGATACTATTTTTCGCGACTGGAAGGCTCATGGTTATGTTGATGCGAGGCACGCCATAGCAGTTAGTAGTGATGAATATTTTTATCAAGTCGGTGGTGGTTATGGGGATCAAAAAGGATTAGGAATAGACAGAATAGAAAAGTATATGAAAGGATTTGGATTCGCATCTTCAACTGGTATTGATTTACCATTAGAAAAAATAGGAGTAGTGCCGAGTAAAGCTTGGAAAGAGAAGAGCTTTGAAGAAGGGACATGGCTGCTCGGTAATACTTATCATACTGCTATAGGTCAATACGGTTTTCAGACTTCACCCATATCTCTCGCTCGCTCTGTGGCCATAATAGCTAATGGTGGTAAGATTATAATTCCAAAAATAGCCAGCACCACTGAGAATAACAAAGTAAAAGACTATGTAGATTTAAAATTAAATAAAGATTTCTTAAAAGTCTCACGTGAAGGCATGGCCCTATCTGCAAGTGAGATAGGTACAGCGCATTATTTTAATGATTTGCCATTTACTGTAGCTGCAAAGACAGGTACGGCTCAGCTGGGATTACATAATGAGAGGGTTAATTCATGGAGCGCTGGATATTTTCCAAGAGAGAATCCAAAATATGTCTTTGTTTTTATGATGGAGGGTGGTCCAGCTACTAATAAGGTGGGGGCGAGTAAGATGATGAGAAAAGTCTTTTCAGATATATTAGAAAAAGAACCAGACTTTTGGAAATAAAAAGTATTTTTAAGAATTAGTCAATAGTGATAAAAATTACAAAAAATGGTATAATGTCATTAATAAAAATATGCAAGAAAAAGAATATATTACTTTAGAAAAAAAAGCTTCACTCGAGGCTGAGCTTAATGAATTAGTAACTCTTAAAAGACCTGAGATAGCAGCAGCTCTCGAGTATGCAAAATCTCTCGGTGACCTCTCTGAAAATGCAGAATATCACCAATCAAGAGAGGATCAAGCTCACCTAGAAGACAGAATAAAGGAAATAGAGCACATACTCAGAAATGCTGAGATATCAGAACGTCATCATGCTGACATTGTCGAGTTAGGTGCTACAGTATCAGTAAAGAAAAAAGGAGACAAAGAAGTCAAAAAGTTTTTTATAGTAGGTAGCGAAGAGGCCGATGTTCAAGACGGTAAAATATCAAATGAATCACCACTAGGAAAAGCATTACTAGGTAAAAAAGAAAAAGATGAAGCAACTTTTAATAATCCAAAAGGAGACGAGGTTACTTATGTTGTGGTTGCTATAGATTAGTTATTTTTTAAATAAATTAAAAACTCTAATTAATTAGAGTTTTTAATTTACTATTATTTTTGCTATAATACAAATATGAAAACCTTAAACGAAGTAAGAAAAATATACCTAGACCACATGAAAAACCATGCGATATATCCGCACGTGGTGATAGGTAGTAGTGCGCTAGTGCCGGACAATGACCCTACTACTCTTTTTACTGGCTCAGGTATGCAGCCGATGTTGCCATACTTGCTAGGTCAAAAGCATCCGCTCGGCGTGCGTATCGCAGACAGTCAAAAATGTTTCCGCTCGCAAGATATAGAGGAGGTGGGGGACAACAGACATACGACATTTTTTGAGATGCTCGGCAATTGGTCACTTGGCGACTATTTCAAAGAGGAGCAGATAGACATCATGTGGGACTTCCTCATAAACAAGCTCGAACTCGACCCTGCGAGACTATATATCTCTGTATATGCTGGCAATGAGTCGCTAGGTATCACTCGCGATGAGGTGGCGATAAGTAAGTGGACAGAAAAGTTCGCGAGCCTTGGCATGGATGCAAAAGATAAAATATTTGAATACCCTGATAAGAAAAATTGGTGGAGCAGATCTGGTGTCCCAGAGAACATGCCAGTAGGTGAGCCAGGAGGTCCAGACACTGAGATGTTTTATGATTTTGATCCAAAAAATGAAAACAAGATACATGAGAAGAGTGTATGGATGGAAGAAGAATGTCATATCAACTGCGATTGTGGTAGATATGTAGAGATAGGAAACAATGTGTTCATGCAGTACAAAAAAACAGAGACTGGAGTAGAAGAACTCGCCCAGAAAAATGTTGACTTTGGTGGAGGTCTAGAGCGTATGGCAGCAGCAGTGCGTGATGACAGTGATGTTTTTAATCTGGATGTATTTGAAAATGCAAAAAGTATAATCAAAAATATCTCAAATCAAAACTACGAAGGTGAAAATGTATATGCCTATAGAGTGATGCTAGACCATTTGCGTGCAGCGACATTTCTCATCGGCGATGGAGTATATCCTGGCAACAAAGATCAACAATACTTTGTGAGGAGACTCATCAGGCGTGCGGTAAGATTTGCGAAGAAGTTAAATATCAATGATAACTTCACCAGAGAAGTCTCAAAGACTTTTATAGATTATTATAAAAACGAATATACCAATCTCAGTGAAAAAGAAACAGATATATTAAAAATAATGGAAGATGAGGAAGTGAAATTTAGAAAGACTCTCGAGAATGGTTTGAAAGAATTTGAAAAGATTTCAAAAAATACTAATTGGGAAGTAAATGGAGTACAGGACAAAAATTTTATATCTGGGGAAGAAGCTTTTAACTTAGCGCAAAGTTTTGGATTTCCAATAGAGCTTACTGAAGAATTGGCAAAAGAAAAAGGTTTAGCAGTCGATATGGAGAGTTTTAAAATCTTAAAAGATGCGCATAGTGAAGCTAGTCGTACAGCGTCAGCTGGTAAGTTCAAAGGTGGTATGGGTGGTGACGGCGAGATAGAGACCAAGTATCACACAGCAACACATATGCTGCACGAGGCACTACGCCAAACGCTCGGTGAGCATGTGTCTCAAAAAGGGAGTAACATCACGAGCGAGAGACTGCGCTTTGACTTTTCTCACGATAACAAAATGACTGATGAAGAAAAGAAAAAAGTAGAAGACATAGTGAATGCAGAGATAAAAGCAAATCTAAAAGTAACTCGCGAAGAGGTGAGTTATGACAAAGCACGTGAGATGGGGGCTATAGGAGTATTTGATAATAAATACGGTGAGATGGTGAGCGTGTATCATGTCGGAGACTTTTCTCTCGAGTTCTGTGGTGGTCCGCATGTGGAGCATACAGGTGACATGGGAACTTTTAAAATATTAAAAGAAGAAGCAGTATCAGCTGGTGTCCGCCGTATAAAAGCAGAACTATACTAACGTTAGATAGTATGCTAGTATTAGAGTGTCTTTAATTAAAAAGGAGTTCCTTGTGAATGAAAAACAGTTTCAGTTTCTATATATAAAGCACCCTTTACTAGGCAGTCTTTACAATAAAGCTTATAATTTATTTGGTTTACCATACAGGGTATTAATTTGTAAAAAGTATATTGATGCTTATAGAAAAACAGCAGCAAAGTTCAGTGTTGGGGATGTGGTTATTTTAAAAGACATACCAGCAAAAGGTAAAGTAAAAATTATGTTAGCCCCAGCAGTACAAGAGACTCTTGGTGTTCCAGAACATAAACAAGATGAAGGAAATTCAGTAGAAATGGAATTACCTACATCGCAAAAAGGTACACTTGTGCATTCTTTTTTTGAAGATAGGGACCCGTGGGTCATCGAATCTTTTACCGATTTGAATTTTAAAAACTGGATGCATGGTAAGGTTGTGCGTGGGTATAGTAATAGTATACCTGGTTCTGCAGTAATACGCCCACTAGATGAATCTAAGATCTTGTGGCCAGAAAAAACTTATCTTGGACTAAACAAGATATGTATCCCTCTGAGTCTTTTTGAGAAGGTTGAATAATTTTAATTCATAGCCAGCGCTTGCGCTGGATATTTTTATTTGTCTTTAAAAAACATCTGTGTTAGTATTAAAATATCCAAACAGATAAAGGCTTAAAACATTATGAACAAAAAAGACTCTTGTATTATCATAGATTTTGATGGTACCATCACTAAGAAAAATGTGATGGGGGGGGTAGTGCCTTCGATAATCTCTACACTTCGAAGCGAAGGACATCTTGGTTCTGCTTACAGTGAGGCTGCTTATGCTCTCGAGGCAAAGTATAGACCGATGGAGATTAGCGAAGACTTATCTTTTTCAGAAAAGTTTTCTGCTATGAATGAATGGTGGGAAAAACATTTGGATTTACTCTTAAGTTCAGGATTACACATTGACCATTTAAAATTAGCAGCTAATTCAGAAAAGATGATATTGCGTGAGGGTGCGAGAGAAGTTTTTAACTTCGCAAATGAAAACAAAATACCAGTAATAATATTTTCTGCGTCAGGTATTGGTTTTGAACCTATAAAATTTTTCTTAGAAAGAGTGAATCTCTTAACTATTAATGTGCACATAGTTTCTAATCAATTCATCTGGAACGACAACGGTATAGCAACAGGTAGAGTAGAGCCACTGGTTCACAGCATGAATAAAAACATATCTGTTCTCAATCTTCAAAGTGAAAAGGCTTATACAGAGATAGAAAATAAAAAATATGCTATTGTTGTAGGTGACAACACTCATGATGCAAAAATGTCCGAAGGTGTAGACTTTGAAAAAGTAATTACTTACGGAGTGATAAATGAGATGACTGAAAAAAATATAGAGCTTTTTCAAAAAGCTTTTGATAAAATAGTTTTAGATGGAGAAAGTCTAGAGGTTATAGTAAAAGATCTTGTTTAGTTTTTTATTTTTAAAATAGAATTAGAAATATAAATGTAAACAAAACACAAGACGTCAGAGATAATATTTGGCGTTTTATTTTTAGTTATTTTAATGTTATAATTTAGAAAATGAAATACACAACATACACAAAAAAAGACTGGCAATGGATGAATATGAAGGAGTCTGAGATAAAAACCTTCCCAAAAATAGCAGCGAGTAGTATAAAAGAAAAGTTAGAAGTCTTTAAAAGTATTAAAAAAGAAAATAGGACTTTTGAAAACACGGTGCTGGCTTATGAAAATGCTAATGACGCCGAGAGTTTAATATTTCACAAGATATCAACCCTTGGTATGGTCAGTGAGAAGAAAAGTATTCGGGATGTAGTTAGTCTTGCAGAAGTAGAGTTTTCTGGTCTTTGTGTTGATATTAGTTATGATGTTAAAAATTATAAAGCCTTCAAGGATTATTATGAAGGTAATTACACATTAGAAAAAAAGGAAGGTAAATTAGACGAGCAAGATATAAAGTTAGTCGAGGACGTTATGCGTGGTTTTAAGCGCATGGGCTTTGATTTACCCAAAGAAAAACAAAGCAGAATAAAAAAAATAGAAAAAGAAATAAGTAAATTAGCTAATGAATACGATAAAAGGTTGGCGGAAAATACAGATCATATACTATGTGATGAGGATGAGATGTTGGGCATACCACAAAATGTTAAGAATTCTTTTACGAAAATAAAAATAGAGAATAAGAAGACAAAAGAAGTAAAAGACGTATACAAAGTAACTCTGGAATATCCAGAATATGGACCATATATAAAATACGCAGACAACAGAGAAAAGAGAGAAGAGATATATAAACTTTTTCTAAATCAAGGAGGAAAGAGGAATGTAGAAATATTAGAAAAGTTAATAATGCTTCGCACTGAAAAGGCAAAGATTTTAGACTATGCACATCACGCTGATTATGTAACAGAAAATAGAATGGCTAAAAATAGTAAAAATGTTTACAACATGATTAATTCTATGTTAAAGGCTTTGGAGAAAAACAAAGATGTAGACTTCAAAGAGTTGATAAATAAAGGAAAAGAATTAGGTATAAAAGATTTCAAATTAAGTGACAGTGAATACATTACTAATAAAATATTAGAAGAAAAATACGCTTTTGACCAACAAGAAGTAAGGCAGTATTTTCCTCTTGATCACGTTATGAATAGTATGTTTGATTTGTTCGGAAATCTATTTGGTTTTGAGGTAAGAGAGAGTGATATAAAATTATGGCACAAAGATGCGGTATTATATGAGATACATAATAAAAATAAGTCTAAAAAAAGTTCAGAAGAAAATAATACTCCAATAGCCTATATTTGCATGGACTTATTTCCAAGAGAGGGGAAGTTCGGCCATGCTTGTATGATGCCAATAGTTGAGGGTATAGAGATAAAAAATAAAAATAAAGTAGAAGAGTTAGTGTACAGAGCGCCAGTTGCTGCTATTATTTGTAATTTTTCAAAGCCACAAAAAGCCATGAGTGCTACAAAAAATCACCCAGCCCAAAAAGCAGTACCCAGCCTCCTAACTCTTGGTGAGGTTGAGACTTTGTATCATGAATTCGGCCACTCATTACACTGCACGCTCACAAAAGCAAGACATAACAGTCATGCTGGGACTAATGTTGTCTGGGATTTTGTTGAAGTTCCAAGTCAGCTACTAGAAGAGTGGGTGAGTGAGGAAAAAGTCTTAAATAAAATATCAAAACATCATGTCACAGGAAAGCCTTTACCTAAAAGCATAATCAATAAAATTAAAAATCTCAAAAAGTTTATGCAAGCCATGCACTATACGAGACAGTCAGTGCAGTCATTGCTTGATATTGATTTGTATACAAATAAAAAAGATAACCCTGTGTCACATTATCACGACTTAAGTAAAAAACATTTACATGCTCAGGATAAGAATATTTTATTTGTAAGTAAATTTGCACACATTGCACGTGGTTATGATGCTGGGTATTACAGTTACATGTGGGCTGAGAATATAAGTAAAGACATATACAGTGTTTTTAAAAATAAAAATATTTTTGATAAAAAGTTGGGTGTTAAGTACAGAAAAGAAATATTAGAACAGGGTAGCAGTAGAGAGGAGATAGAAAGTACAGAAGTCTTTTTAGATAGAAAGATAAATCAAAAAGCATTAGCTGAGGCCTTGCTTTAATTTGTAACACTAAAAATAGTTAGTGTCCAGATTAAAAATATTTTTTTAAAGTGCTATAATATATATTAATTATAATACAAAAAAATAAGATAAACCTAAACAAGAATATGACACTTTCCAGCTTTTTAAAATCAATTATTTACTTTTCACTTGCCATCATACCTGCTCTTGCTTGGTATGTCTCTGATTCAACTTTCTTTCCATTTATTACTGGTAAGAACTTTGCTTTTAGATTTTTAATAGAAATTTCTTTTATTGCTTGGATTATATTAGCAGTGCATGAGCCAACATTTAGGCCCAAAAAGTCTCTAGTTTTCTATTCATATACAGCATTTCTGGCGGTTATATGTCTAGCTAATATATTTGGTACTAATGCGTATTTTTCTTTCTTTGGTAATTATGAGCGTATGGAGGGATGGTTCACTCATCTTCACCTTTTTGTTTACTTTACTATATTATATTCTGTATATAAAACGTCCGATGACTGGGCTCGTATGTGGGGCTGGTTTATGGTTGGTGCTATCGCTGTTTCTTCTCAGGCTATTATGCAGCTATTCGGACAAAAAGAATTTTATTTGATAAAGTTACTTGGATCAAAAGGTGAGACTTTGGCTAATTTTATAAATCAAGTATATCCAACTAATATGGGTAATGCTCTTCGTATCGACTCTACACTTGGTAATTCAGAGTATTATGGTATTTATACTTTGTTTTTTATTTTTATCTCACTTATGCTAGCCGTGAAGGCTAACAAATGGGACTTTAAGTTCTGGAAAAAAACTAGTAAGCAAAACTATTTTGCAACAGTTATGGTTCTCGTTTCTGCTTTTGTTATTTTACTAGAGAGGTTTATGTTGGTCGTAGCTAATTCATTATTGGCTACTAATCCAAGTGTTGCAAAAAGCTTAGCCTTAGTATCACAAGTCGCCTGGTATTCTGGTGTTATTATGCTAGTATATTTTGGATATAATTTTGTAAAGAAATTAGCAGCAGGAGAGATAGGTAGCGTGGCACTTAGTATTTTTGCGGGATTAAATGTAATATTGCTTTTATTTACTCAACAACGTGGATCGTATATTGGATTCATAGGAGGAGTATTTGTAGCTATACTTGTATTTGTTTTAAGTGATGAAGCTCGTAAGAAATATAAAAAAGTAACAAAGTATTTACTGGGAACTCTTCTTGCTTTTTTTGTGGCAGTGGGCATCTTATTTGCCTTAAAAGATACTGTCGCTATGAAGAACTCAGTAATATTAAAACGTATACAGACCATAAAATTAACGAATATTGCCTTACATCCAATCAATTCATATAACATGATTCGTGACGAGAAAAATAATTACAAAGATCTTGTAAATTATTTTGGAGAGGCGACAATCGTATCTCGTTTTCTAAATGCAAAGATGAGTATAGAGGGTGTTAGTAAGTCATTTAAAACTTTATTCCTAGGTTATGGTCAAGAGAATTATGGAGTAGTGTTCGCAGCTAATTATGACCCTAGAATGTATGAGCAGGAGGTGTGGTTCGACCGCGCTCATAACGTGTTCATGGACTGGCTCGTTGCTGGCGGTGTCCTCGGTCTTCTTGCTTATTTGGCATTGTACTTAACACCTCTATACATGATGTGGTTTGGTAGTGGTAAAAAGAACATACAAATAGGGGAGAAAGCCCTTATTACTGGAGCTCTCGCGGCTTACTTTATACACAATATATTCGTGTTTGATAACCTTATCTCTTACATTATATTTATCGCCATATTAGCTTATGTAGCATCATTAACAAGAGTTCATGACAATAAGATTGAGAACTCTAATAAGCTTGAAAATAATAAATATATTATTTACGGGGGAGTGACTATCGGAACATTAATTGCGGTTACTTTATTCTTAAAGACTGTGCTTTTTCCATTGATGACTAACCTAGATATTATCTCTACATTACGTAATTCTCCTAATTCTTATCCAGAGATAGCCAGTACTACTGATAAAAACTTATCTACTTTTAGATCAGCGATAGAGAGAAATAGTTTTGGAACGGTAGAGGCTAATGAACAGATGATACAGCAAGCTTCTCGTCTCGTAGGTATAGATTTAAATCAGATGCAAGGTGAAGAAAAATTAAAAGCAGCAGCTGCTGTAAATAATTTTAAAACTTTTGCTGAAACTTCTTTTGAGAATGTAATAAAAGAAAATCCTACAGCCAGAAATGCTTCTTATTATGGATCTTATCTTAGAATGACTAATCAGTATGCAAAATCTCTTAGCTACTTTACTATTGCACACAACTTAGCAGAACGTAAACAATTAATTAGTTTTGAATATGCAGCTATGCTTGCAGCTAATAATAGAAATGCTGAAGCCTTAGAAGTTGCTAAGCAGACATATGAGAATGAGACAACATTTGCTAATGCTAAGACATTGTACGATAATATAAATAATTTTATAAACTCTACAAAAGCTACAACAACAAAACCAGTACTTAAAAAGAAATAAGAATTAAAAACTTAGATTTGGCTCTGCTCTGAGTCCCACTAACGCATCTTCTTTAGCTAATAAAGGAGATGCGTTTTTGTTTATCTTAGCCACAGCAGTCGCAGCTATCATCAGGGCATTGTCAGTTGAGAGCGCACTCGCTGGCATAAAAAGTTTAATATCATCCTCTTCGCACATTTTTTTCATTATGCTTCTAATGTGATTATTGGCAGATACGCCACCACCGATTATTAATGTCTTTGCATTGTAAAGATACAATGCTTCGCGAGTTTTTTTGAGCAAGACATCAGTCACAGCATTTTCAAATTCCATACAAAATAGCTCTTTTTCGCTTTCTTCTAGGTTATATCTTTCTACTTTTGTCATGACGCTAGTTTTAAGTCCTGAGAAAGAAAAGTTTAAATCATTACTGTGTAGCATAGGGCGAGGTAGGCGTAAATCTTCTCTTATTGCACCAGTCATTTTTCTACCTATTTCAGCTCTCTTGCTTATTTCTGGCCCACCGGGATAATTATAACCAAGAGTTCGAGCAACTTTATCAAAAGCTTCACCCACAGCATCGTCTAGAGTATATCCTATTTTTTTGTAATTCATTTCACTATTTATAAAAACTAATTCTGTATGCCCACCAGAAATAAGTAAAGCAACAGCCGGATAAGCCACTTCTCCAAAAGAGAATTCTAAGCTAGTATTATTATTTTTAGTATTTGTTTTTTTTGAATTGCTAACACTTGGAGCTAGTGTTGAAGCGTATATATGTCCTTCCATGTGATTTATAGGATATATGGGTATGTTATATTCTAGGCTTATTTGTTTTGATATTTCTATGCCAGTCCAGAGTGCAGGAGACAGGCCTGGCCCATAAGTGACAGCTATACCATCTATATTTTTAAAGTTCTTCTCGTCACCTATTACTTGCTCTAGTAGTATTGGCAAGTTTTTTATATGTTCACGCTTTGCAATATGTGGATACACCCCACCAAATTCACGATGTATTTCTATTTGAGAGACTAAGATATTTTTTTCTACAGTAAAAGCGTTACCTCCCTTACGAAAGTTAACCATGCATATCGCTGTCTCGTCACAACTTGTTTCTATTGCCAGTATGCGCATATATTTTCATTATTATAACATAAACTTTTTATATTTTGTATAAGTATTTTTTATGTTATTATTAGGAGTATGAAAATAGTTCTAATATATGTTAACAATAAAAAAAGCGCTCACGATGAAGCTGTAGATGAATATAAAAAAAGATTAAGTAGATACGCGGATTTTGACGAGACAAGAATAGAGCACAGTGACATAAAAACAGAGTCTATTAATATTCTAAGTAAAATAGACATAAAAGATTTTTTAATATTATTAGACGAGAGAGGGAGTCAGATGAGTAGTCTAGATTTTGCTGAGACCATAGAAATAAAACAAAATGATAGTATTAAAAAATTAATCTTTGTAATTGGAGGGGCTTATGGAGTTACTGATGATTTAAAAGAAAGGGCTAATTACACACTCTCCTTAAGTAAGATGGTTTTCCCTCACGAAGTAGCTAGGCTGCTACTGATAGAGCAAATATACAGAGCTTATAGCATTCTAAACAGCTTGCCGTATCATCATAAGTAAAATGGCCGAGCGCTACTCAGTATTTTATAGCTTTTTAGAGTATTGCAAAATAATCATTTTTATAGTATAATGCTAAGTAATAAAACATAATAATATATACAAATATGGTAGTAAGAATGAGACATACAAGAGCGCACACAGCAAATCGTCGCTCACATCACGCTTTAAAAGAGCTTAACCTGGTATCATGCCAAGAGTGTAAGGCAGTGCTTCGCCCACACACAGTGTGTGACGCTTGTGGTTTTTACAAAGGTAAAAAAGCTATCACTGTAAAGCCAACAGAAAAAGCTGCGTAATTAAAAAATAATTACCAATTAAAAAAACAGTTAAAAACTGTTTTTTTAATTTACGTTTTTATGTTATTATTATGAATAAGAAACTCTTTATAAAAATAAATAATTCAAATTAAAAATATGTATACCCGCCGAGAATATAGAAAAGTAGTAATGCAGACCCTCTATGAGATAGATACTAACTTTTCTATGGATATTAATATTTTAGATGCCAGAAATATTTTAAATAGAAATATAAAAGAGTTCCTTCCAGACAGTAAAGAAAATGAATTTGTGGGTAATCTCTTTACAACAGTAATGGAGAGGGTGACGACATTAGACGAGATAATAACAAAGGCAGCTCCAGAGTGGCCAATGGAAAAGATAAATCTTGTAGATAGGAATGTCTTACGCATAGGGTTGTCCGAGATGGTTTTTGGTGACAAGAATAATGTCCCACCAAAAGTAGCCATAGATGAGGCTATAGAAGTCGCAAAAGAGTTTGGAGGAGAGAGTAGTAGTAAATTCGTCAACGGTGTTCTAGGTGCCGTATATAAAGAATTAAAAGGTTATGATAACAGTGATGAGGCTCAGCCAAAAAAAAACCTAAATCAGAATAGAAAAGAAGAGAGGAGGGTCGGGGTTATGATTTTTTCTAAATTAGAAGAAAAGGGTAGTGCGGAAAATTATGTATTATTAGACAGTGACCGATTCGGATCTTATACTTTTGTAAAAGGTGAAAAGTTAGAAGAGGAAAGTGATGAAGATTTTCTAACTACTTACTCCAAAGAAGCTGTTAACTTAGAAATAAAAGATATAAAGCATTTTGATCACAATGCTTATATTTCTCATCATCCAGAAAAGGGAAATATACACAAAATAGTTGATTATTATGTTGCTGTTTGTGATTTTAAGCCAGTAGAAAAAGATGTCTCAGCCAAAAATACCAAAAGTAATTACATGTGGATAAATATAAATGAAATAGAGAAAGTAAAAATCTACAAAGACTTAAAACCAATGCTAATGCGTGCTATAGACGAAATGGTCTCAAAGTAGTATAATAAAGCAAGAAATGGAAGACTTTTTAATCAAAAACAAAATACAGTATAAGAACATTAATTTATATGAGCAGTCAGTAGTGCATAGGAGCTTTATAAATGAAAACCCAAAATTTGAACTTGGCCACAATGAGAGGTTAGAGTTTTTAGGTGATGCAGTACTGGAGCTGATAGTCACTGATTTTTTATATGTAAAATACCCACACCACGCAGAAGGTGATATGACTAGTTACAGGTCAGCCCTTGTGAATGCTAATACTTTGTCAGAAGTGGCTCTACACCTTAATCTTAATAGTTATTTGAAATTATCCAAAGGTGAAGCAAAAGAAATAGAAATAACTCGGGCTCGTATGTCTATACTTGCAGATACTTATGAGGCACTGCTCGGTGCTATGTATATAGATCTTGGTTATGATGCATGTCGTGTGTGGGTTACAAAGACATTACTTATTAATACAGACCAGATAGTGATTGCTGGCTCTTACAAAGATAGTAAGTCTCATGTTCAAGAAAGGTCCCAAGAGAAGTTACAAGTAACACCAATATATAAAATAATAAATGAATCAGGGCCAGATCATGATAAATTTTTTGTTGTTGGCATATATTTTAATGAAAAAGAAATAGCAAAAGGTGAAGGTAAGAGTAAACAATTAGGAGAAGTAGATGCCGCCAAGAATGCTATTGTAAAAATGGGTTGGGGCAACTAATCTTAAACCCAAGTAGCTCATATGAGATTAGATATATTTCTAAAAGAAAATGGATTTGTAAGCAGTAGGACAAAGGCTCAAGAGCTAATTAATGGTAATAATCTATTATTAGATGACGTGATTTGTGTTGATGTAAAAAAAGAGATTGGAGAAACTTTTGACAAAAGTAGAATAAAAATCACAGAAAATGAAGAGATGAATTATGTGAGTAGGTCATATAAGAAATTAAAAGTAGGCTTAGAATGTTTTGATATAAAAGTAGAAGATAAAGTGTGTCTGGATATTGGTTCATCAACTGGAGGCTTTACTCAGGTGTTACTTGAAAATAATGTAAAAAAAGTTTTTAGTGTAGACGTAGGCACTGACCAGTTTGATAAAAATTTATTAGAAAAATACAAAGACAGGATAAGGCTTTTTGAGAAGACAGACATTAGAAACTTTGGAAAAGAAGAAGGTGACTTAGAGAATATTTATAAAAACTTTTTTGATATTGTCGTGTGCGACATATCTTTTATTTCTATTACAAAGATAGCAGAGAATATTTTTGAATTACTAAAAGAGGGTGGCGTAGGAGTGATACTTATCAAGCCTCAGTTTGAAGTGGGTAAGGGAAATATTGGTAAGGGAGGACTCGTAAAAAGTGAGAAGCTTAGTTACGAAGAGTTAATAAATATTACAACCAGTAACATAAAAATAGAATTCGAAAAGAATAATTTAAAAGTGATAAATGTAGTAGATTCACCAATACTAGGAGGTGACGGAAACAAAGAGTTTTTGATGCATATACAAAAATAACAAATATAAATATATTAGATAGAAAAATAATTTAGCAATAAAAAAGCCCGTAATACATTTTGAGTATATACGGACCTGTTTGTTTAAAGATTTATCTATTTTCTTTTATAATAATCTTTACTGAGTGGATTATTCCATAAGAGATTAGTATTATTCCTATCCCAGCTGACATTCCAAGCCACAATGACTTAGAAATTAAAGCTACTGGTATAACGAACGCAGTAATAGACCCTATAAACATACCTACTGCAATTAATCCTCTATTCATAGTTATCTCCTTTAATGAGTTATTTGACCAACTGACCAAAATTTTGGCTCGGTTGATGATGTGTATATTATTACACATTTATAATATTTTGTCAATAGCTTGAGCTACTTTGATTTTTCTACTAGTTTACCCAGGTCTAATGTCTGATTACATCCTACTTGTCTTACAAAGTCATTCACATGCGATACTAAGATTATGACACCAGTGTAATTCTTAATGGCTTCAGCGATGATCGGAATGTGTCTGAAGTTCACGTGATTAGTTGGCTCATCAATCATCAGCACTCCTGGCTCACTCATGGTTATGTAGGCCCACATTAGCAATGCTTTTTGACCTTCACTTAGTGCACCTATTTTTGTAGCTAATTCTTTGCCGCCAATTAAAAATCCAGAAGCGATAGCACGCAAGTTCTGATCATCAAGCCTTTTGAATATTTTTGCTAACTCTTCATAAGCTGTTTTATTAAAATCAAGGGTAGAGAAGTCTTGTCTGTAATATCCTACTTTTATGTTGTTAGCTAATTTTATTCCTTTTGCATTAGGCTTGTTAAAAAGGTTGAAGAAAGTAGTTTTACCTATACCATTTGGTCCTACTAGTTGCAACTTGTCACCTTTACGTAAATTAATCTCAACGGCAAAGTCTTTTTTGTCACCTCCTACCATTAGCTCTATATTTCTGATTTCTACTACGTTACCACTTAGCTCATCACTATTTTTAATTATGAATTTTTTGATCGTCCTATCATCTTTTCTCTCATCTACTTTACTATCTTCCATCTCATCTATCTCATCACGTAGCTTACTTGCGAGCTTCCTCATCTTACCTCCTTTTAATGCAAAGTAATTTACTTTGTCTTTATTTTCTTGTATTTCTTTGTCTAGCTGAGCATTTACTTTTCTTTCTGCTTCTTTTTTCTTTTCTATTTCTTCTATGGCTTTAAAATAGTTACCTACATACTGTTCTAATTTTAAGAACTGAGTATTAACATAGATTATACCGTGTGAAAAATCATTTAAAAACTTTTCATCATGGGAGATGACGATAGCAGTGCCTGGGTAATTCTTCATATAGTCAGTTAACTCTTTTACTCCTTGCTTGTCTAGATTATTCGTCGGCTCATCCATTAACACTATGTCAGGATTTGAGATTAGTGATTTTGCTATTAGTAGCCTTCCTTTTTGTCCACCACTAAGATCTTTGATCTCTTTGTCTAGCGGTATCATCCATCCAAGGTCCTTTAACATTTTTATGGCACGAGGTTCTATATCATACACTTTCTCATCAAATGCCTTTTGAAAATATTCTAGAACAGGTAGGTGCCACTCTTCATGAGGGATAAACTGTTCAGCGATGGAAATATTTAATTTCTTGTCAGTGACTACACGACCTTCCCATGGCTTTAATGTTCCCTTTATTAATTTGAAAATGGTAGATTTACCAGCACCATTTGGTCCCATTAGAACTAACTTGGCTCCACGACGCAAAGAAAAAGTCACCTCCTCTAATAGGGGTCTATTTTCGTCATAACCAAAATTTATATCTTCAAAACGAAGTAGTGTCTCACCGTGTATCGGAATTTGTTTTTCTATTGCCATATTTTTGTATTGTATTTGTTTATTAAAAAGTTACTAATATATAAATTATTTTTATATATTTTAAAAGTGCCTATATTATAACATATTTCTTATGTGTTGACAATGTAAGAAATAATAAAAGCCGTCACAAATTTGTGACGGCTTATTTTTTTGTCTAACTTTATTTTAAATTACTTAAATCATAAAGTTTTCTTTTAAAACTTTATCTATCACTTGTTTTTCAATAGGGAAGTCTCCGTACTGAGCGATGATGGCTACGCATTTCCCTTCTTGTGTCCAGATGATCGGATCTGCTTTTATTCTCGCTGCTAACTCTCTTTCAAAGTCTTTAATATTTTTATACTCACTATTTGTTTTAGAGAGTAGCAATGCAAAGACATCGGTCTCGAGACATATTGCCGACTTGTCAGTGGTTAGCATAGTTTTTATGCCAGCCCTATATATTGCGAGCAGGGTTTGATTCACGTCCTCTGGAGCTTCTGGGAATTTTACTTTAACTTTTAATCCAGATCTATCTTTATTGCTTGGCTCTGTTTTATTTGGCCAAAGCATATTTAGTATGCCACCTTCAGACCTGATTTCTTTCCACAGGGCCAGTCTCAGACTGTTTATAGTAATATCAAATAGATAAGACAATGTGAAGAAGGATGCCACTGTACCAGCAACCCAAGAAAAAATAAACCCCCAACCCAAAACTGGGAAGACCTTATCCATAATAAAATATTGCGAAACCACAGCAATTATTAGACTAATAGTTATGGGCCAGCCACTTTCATAAGAACTTTCAACTTTTCTTGCCACTTTTCTCGCCACGTCATCTGCAAAAGTGTCTGCACGTAGGGAAGTGTTAACTGTCCCATTGCCATTTTCATTGTGGAACGTATAAAGTCCAGAGTCTCTTTGAATCTTCCACCAAGATTCTGTAGGTAGAAAAGCAAGGGCTTTGACACTGGCTTTTGCTAACTTTTCAGACAGCAATGCTTGATCATTTTCATAAGCTTCCGTGTCAGCGGTCAATTCTTGTAGAGATTTATCTTTTGCCAAAATCTCAGCTTGTTTATCTTTTACTGGCATACCAGAAACATAGACTACAGAAGCTTGATTTGCTTGCCGTACTCGCATGTTTGGTAGGGTGCCATTTTTAATTTTCGCTATCGCAGCCAGGGTGGCCGCATCTATATGAGTCAAAGAACTTTTTTCGGTAAGTCTTAGCATTGTATTTCTCCTAATTAAAAATTGAAATATTCAAATGGCGATTTTGCCACAAATTCATAATACATTATTTTAAGTATTTTAGCAAGGAGAGAAAATTTTAACAATTCAATTATTTTTTATGTTAAAATATAAATAATTAGAAAATATTTTAACATATGTCCTACTGTAAATATGTAAAAGATTTAGAAAAAGAAAATGTGCACAAAGTGTATCATGATAATTTTTACGGTGTAAACATAAAAGAGGATAGTGAGATTTTTGGAAGGTTAATCATGGAAATAAATCAGGCTGGTCTGTCCTGGAATACTATATTAAAAAAAGAAAATAATTTTAGATTAGCTTATAATAATTTTGATATTAAAAAAATATCAAAATATGAAGAAAAAGAAACAGATAGACTAATGTCTGATGCAGGTATAATCAGAAATAAATTAAAAATAGCGGCAGCGATATATAATGCAAAAGAGGTATTGAAAATACAAAAAGAGAGTGAAAGCTTTTTAAAGTGGATAGATACACAAAATAAAATTATAAATAAAACGATTAATGAAAACATAAAAGATGGAAAGATTTCTTCTGATAAAAAATTATTAGAAATAAAAAAATCCTGGGTAAAAGTATTTAAGAGTAGATTTAAATTTGTTGGGGGTGAGATAGTGGGTGAATTCCTCATGAGTCTTGGATATTACAAATCCCCGCATAGCGAGGATTGTAAGAGATTTAAAAAATTAAATAGTTTTTAACTATTCAGACTTTTTGTCTATTTTATTTAGTGGAGATTTTACAAACACAAGATAAACAACAAGCATAACAGCTAGGAAGTCTATTAAGTTAGAGATGAATGATCCGTATTTGAATGTAGCACCAGCAACCATGAACTCAGCTGAGCTAAGGCTTCCAGCTGCACCAATTAATAAGCCAACAAGTGGAGTTACAAAACTCTCAACTAGTGATCCTACTATTTTTGTTACAGCACCTCCAACCACAAGTCCTACTGCTAATCCTAGTACACCTTTTTCACGTATAAAGTGAGCAAATTCTTTTACCATATTTTTACCATATTTTTATATTTATTAATGTGTATATATTATACACATTGTAAAAATAATTAATATATTGACATTATTTTATTTTACTTTCTATATATTTTTTTATGTTAGTAGTTATTTGATTTTAAGAGAAAATTATGTTAATATGTTGTTACTTACTTATAAAAAGTAATAGCCACCTTAGCTCAGTTGGTAGAGCAACGGTTTTGTAAACCGTCGGTCGTCAGTTCGATTCTGACAGGTGGCTCTAAGATGCTATTCTTTAGCTAAAGAGTCTTAATATAAAATATGAAATTAGACTACTCAAAATACATAATCTCTTTGATTATAACCGTTTCTATATTTGCTAGTGCTTTTTACTTGTCTTCATATTTTTCTAATAAAAAGATAGACTCTCTTAGTAGTATACAGAATAATATAGCAGTAGACATACTTTCAAATGAAACTCAATTCCTATTAAAAGAGATATCATGTAGCGAAGATAATTTTAACCCAGTCTCTACACAGATAAATGAATTAGGAGATAAGTTAACCTATGCAGAGGTCGAGCTTGGAACCAATAATGAGACAGTAAAGTATTTAAAAAAATATTATTCTCTGCTCCAAATAAAAGATTATTTAGTCGGTAAGAAAATAGCTGATAAATGTGGTAAAAGCAAAAAGCCAATTTTTCTAATATACATGTATTCTAATAAAAAAGGTATGTGTGATGATTGCGGAAAGCAAGCAGAAGTCTTATCAGAACTTCGTGACATGTATCCAGAATTACGTGTTTACACTTTTGATTATGATTTGGACTTGGCACCAATAGACACCATGAAGAAAATATACAAAATCCAAGAAGATAAAAACTTTCCAATACTTGTAATAGAAGACAAGGCTTATTACGGATTAAAAAAAGTAGCTGAGATAAAATCTTTATTACCGGACACTTTAAAACAAGCCACAAGCACATTAGAGTTAGAAAAAAATAATACAGAGACTGTTATCAATAAAATAAAAGCAGCAGCGACTAATACCAAAAAATAAAACATGCCAGCATTTATTTTTTCTACAAAGATTTTTGAATTTATACTTTATCCATTTATTTTTATATCACTTTATTTTCAGGTGTTTATGCTTTATAATTTTCTTTCCAATAGAAAAAAAATGAAAGAAGAGGAAAGTGTTGAGGTAGATTATTTTCCTACTGTTACTTTTTTATTACCAGGCTGGAATGAAGGTAAAAATATAATAACTACAATAAGGTCGATACAAACACTGGACTATCCAAAAGATAACATAGAAATATTTTACTTAGATAATAACAGCACAGACAATACAAAAGATATTTTAGAAGAAGAAGTTAAAAATGACAATAGAATAAAATATATTTTTGAAGTAAATCAAGGTAAGCATAATGCTATGAACACAGGATTAAAATATGTCGAGACTGATCTCGTCGCTTGTCTTGACGTAGATTCTACATTACATGTTGATGCGATGAAAATAGCGGCACAATATTTTAAAGAAGAGAAAATAATGGCCTTAGCCACATGTATGCAATTACGCGACGTTAGGACTTTCTGGCAACGTGCTCAGTCTGTAGAGTATATGCTTTCTATTTTTTGGAGAAAAGCATACTCATCCATAGATGCTATACAGGTTATGCCTGGCCCATTTTCAGTATTTAGAAAAAAAGTTTTTGTTGAGCTTGGAGATTATAAGGCAGCACATAATGCAGAAGACTTTGAGATGACTTTGCGTCTTCATAAGAATCATTATAAAATAGCCAACGCCCACAAGGCCTATGTATACACAGTTGGTCCATCTACGCTACGTGGCCTTATCAAGCAACGTGTCAGATGGATAAGAGGATTCCTTGAAAATGCCTGGGATTACAGAGAGATGTTTTTCAAAAAGAAATACGGACATTTTGGATTGTTTACTTTGCCTGTTGCTGCTGTGTTTATCTTTTATGTTTTATATGCCGTGTCATATACCTATATAAAACTTTTTCAACTTTGGTATTTAAAATTTGAAAACTTTTTAGTTATAGGTATGCATTTTCCAAAGCTTAATCTCGACCCTTTTTACATAACAGCTGATGTGTTTTTATTTCAAAGTATATTTTTATTTACAGTGCTTGCTTTTGTACTCTTGGTATCTAGAACCATATCTGAAGATAAGAGTAATATCATGCCAAACTTTGCAATATATTTTCTAGCCTATCCATTTGTTGCTCCTGTGTTTATTTTTATAGCTGTATTCAAATTTCTATTTAATACAGAAAATAAATGGGTATTACAAGACAATAAATTATAGTCATTCGTGATATAATTTTATTATGAATCCTAACTTTAATACAGAGAAAATAAATATAGAAAGTGTAAGTGATTCGAATAATGAATTACTCTTAAAGTTTTCTAATCCAGAAGAAGAGATAAAGTATTTGAGAGCTAAGATAGAAGAAAAAGAAAAAGCTATGGAGAATATGCCGAGAAAGTTAAACATAGAGAATCACGCTGCTTCTACATTATCAGAACACAAAAATCAAAACATTAGTTATGATTATGATAATAATCATAAGAACCTAAATCATGATATAGAAAATATTTTAAAGCATCTCTCGGCTAAAAAGACAGATAAACAAGTTGTAGAACTGGCAGCAATAATGCAAGACAATGGTGTCAGATTTGCTATGGAAATAGCTGAAAAATTAAATCACCCAGAAATAGAAGATGATTTTCATAGATTCTTAGTTAATTATCTTATTAGTGGTCATGTTGAGGATTTTAAAAATATAGAAAAAAAAGAATGGAAAGCGATGCATTTAAAATTATTTGAAATAGTGCCACCACCTCATGATCCAGCTACGGATAAAAAAGACCCAAAGCAATATATACAATTAATGGAGCAGCTATACTCGGCATTGCAGAGTATAGCTAGTGACGAAAACAACAAAGCTAATAATTATTACAGTTTAGAGATAGCAGTTTCAAATGGTTCAAATGAAGTTGTTTTTTATGTTGCTGTGCCATTTGAAATAGAAGCAATATTAGAAAAAACTCTGCAAGGATATTTCCCTGGTATAGAAGTAAAACCAAAACAAGATGACTACAATATTTTCCACGATAACGGATATCAGGTAGCATCCATTGCCAGCCAGCATGAGAATCCAGCGTTACCTATAAAAAGTTATAAGAATATAGAGGGTGACCCGATAACAGTTTTGATTAACTCATTTGCAAAATTATCAAAACAAGGGGAGGGAGCAGCAATGCAGATACTGGTCAAGCCTGTTGGAGATAGATTTAAAACTGAGTATGTAAAAGTTTTAGATAATATGCAAAAAGAAGGAGACACTTTTAAAAAAGCTCTTAGTCGTGAGACATTTTTTGGTGGCGCGGTTATAGGAATAAAAAAAGCTATGAGTAGTGATGAAAAAGATCATCCTAAAAAAGAAGGTTCATATACCGATGCTGAGAGGTCAAAACTCATAAATGAAAAATTGAGTAGCACCATAGTCGATACAAATGTCAGACTATATGCCAGTGCTAACACTTTAGATAGAGCTAAGAGCATTATCAGTGATATGAGAGCTAGCTTTAAACAGTATACCGAGAATAATGGTAATTACATAACCTTCAAAGATTATGAATTAAAAAATGTCATAGACAGAACTCATGAATTCACTTACAGGACTTGGAATGATGATGAGTCTATGCCTCTGAACATATCTGAACTCGCAACTATATATCATGTGCCTGGGTATGTAAAAGATTTTGCTCAGGTAAAAACAGCAAAGATGACAACAGGGGCTGCGCCACTAGACCTTAGCTTAGAAGGTGTGTTACTTGGGTATAATGAGTTCAGAGAAGTTAAAACTCCAATACACTTGGACAGAGAAGACAGGATGCGTCACTTGTATGTGCTAGGTCAGACAGGTACAGGAAAAACAGTAACGCTTAAAAACTTAATAATACAAGATATTAAAAATGGCGATGGTTGTTGCATGATAGATCCTCATGGTGATGATGTAAAAGAAATACTGGCAAATATACCACCAGAGAGATATGATGATGTTATATATTTTGATCCAGCAAATACCGACAGACCGATGGGGTTAAATATGCTCGAGTATGACAGAGAATTTCCAGAGCTAAAGACATTAGTTATTAACGAATTGCTTGGTATTTTTAATAAACTTTTTGATATGAAGACTAGTGGTGGAGCAGGATTTGAGGCGATGTTCCGTAATGCGACACAGTTAGTGATGGAGCACCCAGAGAGTGGTAATACCTTACTTGAAATATCTCGCGTGCTTTCTGATAAAGATTTCCGTGATTATAAATTATCAAAATGTAAAAATCCGATGATACATCAATACTGGAAAAATGCCGAAGCAACAACAGGTGAGCAAGGATTGTCTAACTGGGTTCCATTTATAAATAGTAAAATAGATCCATTCCTAACCAATGACATTATGAGGCCAATAGTTGCCCAGGAAAAATCTTCTTTTGATATACGCAATATCATGGATAACAAAAAAATATTATTAGTTAATCTTAGTAAGGGGCGTCTCGGAGAGATAAACGCTAACTTGATAGGACTTATACTTATCGGTAAGTTCGCACAGGCTGCACTCGCAAGAGCTAACAGTACAGAGAGGCCAGATTTTTATCTGTATCTCGATGAGTTTCAAAATGTAGTGACTCCGTCAATATCATCAATACTCTCAGAAGCCAGAAAGTATAGATTGTCTCTTAATATCGCTCATCAATTTCTAGGGCAGTTACCAGACGATATTAAAAATGCAGTTTTTGGTAATGTGGGTAATATGTGTATCAGTCGCGTAGGTCCAGATGACGCTAACTTTTTAGAGAAGCAGTTCTCTCCGACATTCACTGCCTCAGATATTATGAAAATAGAAAATCTAAACTGCTATGCTAAAATACTTTCAAAAGGTAGCCCACAAAAACCATTCTCTGTGCATATACCATATAACAGCAGAGGAGATAAGGAGGTAGCAGAAGAACTTGCAAAGCTTAGTTTCTTAAAATACGGTAGACTAAAAGCAGAAGTAGAAGAAGAAATCATTGGTAAGTATCAGATGTAGTTTGCGATTCCAGACGAGAACTAGGAGTATTAATGTTTTTGTGGACAAGGGCATACTTAGAACTATTTTAATAGAGTATAATGTATTTAATGACAAAAACCTCTCCTCTCAACATATTTAAATCTTTTATATTATTAACTCTCTCCCTCTCTATACTTTCATCTGCTTACGCCATAAACCCATCATCTCCCTTCACCCCAGCAGATAAAGTGTTAGACCCTAACTGTCTCCCTACAGATAGTAATTGTTATGTAACTAATACTACTATAAGTAATCTATCTATTACAGGTCAAGCTCCTACTATAGTAGGTCCAGAGTTAATAGTTAATGGTGACTTTGCTACAGGGACTAGTGGGTGGACG
>JAYVHM010000004.1:0-28639 GCA_043771335.1 bacterium
CAAAAGGCCGCGCGAAGCGCGGCCTTTTGTATTTAGATTTTTGATCTTGGTCTAACCATCCATTACTTAATTAATAAATAATAATTACTTAACAGCTAATTCTACAGTTTTTTCTACTTTCATACTATCTATCTTTGTCATTATTTTCATAACTTCTCTTGGATAGCTAGCAACTACTGTTCCATTATAATAATATAATTTCTGAGCTGTAGTCTTGCCACCATAATATGATGCAGTTCTTGGATTTGCACCACCTAGGTTTTTAGCAAGAGCTTCGATAGACTCATCAAATGATGAATATTTTATTTTACATGACCCCCAACCAAATGGGTTATTGTAACATGCAAACTTTCCACCAGTAGTCTCACGCATACCGATAGCTGGAATCAAGTTCCAATCTACGCCATACTTTTCAGCTGCTAAAACCATCTTCATTCCATAACCAGTAAGTGGTAAATTATGTCTCCCATAATAAGCGTCTATCTTGTCAGCTTTTTCTTGTCTAAGGTCTTCAATTGATATTGATACCTCTTCCGTGTTAGTTGCATTTAGTATTGCTCCTGGTATTATATCCATATCTGCAGTTGGTATTGCGAACAATGGCATAAATGCGAGGGACATACTTAATTTGTAACCTAATTTTTTTATTGTGTTTGTCATAATGTTGGAGTTACGCTCTCCTAAACGAATCTTCTCTATCATTACTGTTATATTTACCGAATAGTGTCTATCCTAGCAAATTAACCTATCTATGTCAACCATTTTAACACTATATATAATAGATGTCAATAGAAGACTTTCAAAGACTTTTAAAACTAGGCTTAAAAAGCCTTATTTATATAGGGTATTTGCAACAAAGTCTGACTTATGTTATAATATATTTTAATAAGATTAACTTATTATACAACTGGTCTCATCGTCTAACGGTTAGGACATTGCCTTCTCAAGGCAGTAATCAGAGTTCGATTCTCTGTGAGATCACACTTTTCAAAAATTCTCTTTATTTCACCAAATCAGCGATTATTATCTTTCCCATTTGCATCATTTGGCTCAGTGCATAATTCCTTTTTTCTGCATCAGGGTCTGACATTGCACTCATTAACTCTTTTGGGATTATTTGCCAGCTTAGACCATACACATCTTTACACCAGCCACACCTACTCTCCTGTCCACCATTGGTAGTTATTGCATTCCAGTAAAAATCAGTCTCTTCTTGTCCTTCCGTGTTTATTACAAATGAAATTGCTTCTGTGAATTTGAACATTGGTCCTGCAGCCATAATATCTAATTTATTTCCAAATATTTCGATACTGCCAGTTTGGAATTCTCCACGACCAGCCTCTTGTTTTTCATTTAAAGTTAATAGCTTAAAATTATCTTTAAAGATGTTTTGATAATATTCTACAACTTTATCTAAATCTTTTTCAAACCATAAAAATGGAACAAGCTTGTTTTCTAATTGATTTTTTGTTATGTTTTGCATATTTTTATTTTAATAATATGTTTATTATTATTTTATACTAAGCCTGCCCCTGCGGGAACTTACTCAGGTCCATAAAAGCAGGCTCCCATATGTAGCCGTCTGGATCTTCTACTTCAAAAGTGTACATAAAATCATATTGCTCGTTGTATTCATTTTTATAGACTCTACCTCCTGCTGTTTCCACCTTCTTCACAAAATCATCTACCCCTTCTTTTGAATCAAAACTAATACAATACATAGCTGAGACACTTTTCTTTGGATCTGATATTTCTTTTCCATCGGTGAACTTTTTTGCAAAGTCCTGACTTAATAGCATTATAATAATCTCTTCACTCCAGGCAAGGCCTGATGCCTCCTCATTTGAGAACATGGGATTTTTTACAAAGCCAATCTCTTCGTAGAATCTTGTAGCTTTTTCTAAGTCTTTAACTATTAAATTAATGTAGATTTGTTTTTTCATATAAATATATTATAACATCTTACAAGAATAAATAAAGGTAATAGCACTTTTTATTATGCTATAATGTAAGTATGTTAAAAATAATTTATACTTACTTATTATCACTTCCTGTTATACTTGCTTTTGATATGCTCTGGCTTGGGGTCTTTGCAAAGGACTTTTATGCCAGACTCATGAGTCCGATAGTTACTATCAAGTTCTACTGGCCAGCAGTAATTGCTTTTTATCTTCTATATATAGTTGGGATATTTATCTTTGCCATATATCCAAATGTAGAAGTATACAATATGAAAAAAGTTTTGATTTCGGCTGCCCTGTTTGGATTCTTCTGCTATATGACTTATGACCTGACTAACTTAGCAACTGTTAAGGACTGGCCATTAAAATTAGTAATAGTAGACACTCTTTGGGGAGTCGCACTTTCTACCTTTACGGCTTATGTAGCTTATAATATATATTTTTGGTTAAAATAGTATGCTAGAAAATATATTCATAATATTAGGTGTAATATTTATCTATATTACTTTTGGTTTTTTCTTATCAATAATGTTAAAAAGAAATGATGTGACTGATGTTATGTGGGGACCTGGTATCTTACTAGCCGCACTCACTTCATACATTATAAGTGAAGAGAATAATATTCTAACTCTTTTTATAATTAGTCTCTGGGCCGTAAGAATATTTATGCATATTGGTATCAGATTTTTAAATAAAAAAGAGGAAGATTTTAGATATAAATCATGGAGAGTAACTTGGAAATATTTTTACATGAGGAGCTTCTTCCAAGTATTTTTATTACAAGGGTTTCTGATGTTTATGGTGGCTAGTTCTAGTGTATACTTTAATCTTAATAATTTGAAAGCTTCTGGATTTTTGTTTTTAGCTTTTTCTGTACTCGCTATCACATCTATGCTTTATGAAGCAGTGGCCGACCTACAACTCAAAAAGTTTATAAAAGAAAACAAGAACAACACTGACAAAAATACAATATTAACTAGTGGACTTTGGAAATATTCTAGGCATCCTAATTATTTTGGTGAGGTTAGTTTCTGGTGGTGTATATTTTTGTCTTTGATTTTTGCCAATTCTTCTAACCCCTTCTCCATACTAACGTTCTCAATACTTTTAATATCGCCCCTAACTATTACTTACCTTATATTATATGTTTCAGGCATACCCATGCTTGAAAAGAAATACGAAGACAATAAAGACTTTGAAAGATATAAATCTGCAACGCCTGCTTTTTTTCCTAACTTTTTCTTATAAAGAAAAACATAGTATTCTAAAAAGTAAATATACTTACAGTTTTGTGGATAAGATTAAAAATAAATTAAAATATAAAGTTATAATTATATTAGTAGTAATGCTCTTACTATAGTAATTAGAAAAATACTTTGCTCTACTTTAAAAATAGAGCTGATATAAAAAAACAAAAATATGGCAAAAACAAAATTTGAAATCTACAAAGACAATAAAGGTAATTACAGATGGAGACTGCTCGCTCAAAATGGTGAGCCAGTAGCCAGCAGTGGTGAAGGTTTTTCAGAAAAGAGAACAGCTATGAATGCTGTAAAGAAATTAAAAGATTGGGCTAATACAGAAAATATATTAGACATCGAGAAAATGAAAGAAGAGGCTGCAAAAGCAAAAGCTAAATCAGCAATGCCGGCAAAAAAGGTTGGCACTAAAAAAGTGGTAGCAAAAAAAGCTGCTGCTCCTGCTAAAAAAGCAATGCCAGCTAAGAAAGCTGCTCCTGCTAAAAAACCAGCATCAAAAGCTACTGCAAAAGTAGAAGTAAAATCTACTCCTACTGTTTTATAGGGAATGGTTAAAATAAAAAGCGCGACCTTCGGTCGCGCTTTTTATTTTTGATAATTATATTTTGACTCTATTTTTGTTACTCTATTTAAAAGATTTTAATATCTCCATAAAGTTAATACCTGAGCTACTTAACATGTCATAAAAAGAAGAAGATTTTGTGTAGGCAGGCCTCGTCTCTACATTCACTAGCACTGGACCATTCTTAGCCATAACAAAATCATGCTTTAATAATAATCCACCAGTAGTCATATGTATTTTCTTTGCTAAGTTATTTATCTCTGTCTTCTGGTCTTCGCTCAGCGACTTTGCTGAGAGGAAAAGCTTTCTATTTGTTGTCATTTTTTCTATTATCGGTGTCGTATATATGTCCTGCCCTCTAAAATTAGCGATTGATACTAAGCTATACTTTTTACCTTTTACTTTTTCGTCTATGATAACGTCGTGATTTTTGTCATGTATATGCAGTATGTGTCTGTATAACTCTTCTGGATTATGCGTGTCTATGGTCAGAACTTTATTACTAGCTCCGCGCACGTATATAGGCATGTGCATTTCTCGCCACTTTTTGTGCACTTCAGAGATTATGTCTGTCTTATTTTTGATCACGTGATATTTTGGAAAATCAATACCAAGTTGGCGGGCGAGACCCCGCAAAAATTCATGATTATGCTCTTCGGATAATACATGCCTCACTCCGAGCTTTTTTATAAAGTCCTTAGTAGACTGATTGTGAGTGTCATGAGTAATGTCCAGGATGTGATCCACATGTATGAGACTGCTGTGCGGAGTTATTTTGATTCCATTTTGTGACCATTCTCCTTTGTCATTTATTTTTATGCTTAGGACTTTGTCTGCATGTGGCTGGAGGTCCAGAAAAATATTATCTGCTGATTCAGAACTAATTTTGCTTTTATTTTTACCACCACTAATAATAGCTATTCTCATGTTTACATTATAACATCAAAAGCGGCGCCTTCGGCGCCGCTTTCCACTTTTTATAAAAAATACAAATATTAATTTTTACCAATCAAGAGTTCCTCCGACCTTATACTCAGTAACACGTGTCTCAAAAAAGTTTTTCTCTTTTGAGAGGTCAACTGCCTCACTCATCCAAGTGAATGGATTATGTGAGCCATACTGTATTGGTAATCCCACGCGTTGTAATCTGCGATCGGCGATGTGCTCGATATATTGCTTGAAACCTTCAGCATTCAGTCCAAATATTCCTTTTGGAAATACGTCCTGCGCAAAAGTATATTCTAACTGTACTGCTTCACGCACCAAATCAACTATTCTTTGTTGGAATTCTGCCGTCCATAATTCTGGCTGCTCTTCCTTTATGGCGTTAATCATATCTATACCGAAATTAAGATGCATAGACTCATCACGCATGATGTATTGTATTTGCTCTGCACTTCCTGGCATTTTATTTTGTCTTTGGAATCCGAACATAACTGCAAATGATGAGTAAAAGAATATACCCTCTAAAATTAATGAGAATACACAGATATTTTCTAAGAACTTTTGATCAGCTTCAAATGTTCCTGTTTTAAAATCAGGATTCAGTATACCATCGTTAAAACTGAGAACGAATTTGTCTTTATTATATATTGCATCTACTTCACGATACATGTTGAATATCTCGGCACCGTCTAGTCCTAGACTCTCTACTATGTATTGATAAGCCTGAGTGTGTATCGCCTCTTCATAACCCTGGCGAAGTAAATACATTCTAATCTCAGGGCTGGTAATGTGCTTATAAGTAGCGAGAACTAGGTTATTAGCAGCGATACTGTCTGCAGTTGAAAAGAATCCTAGCACCATCTTAAGAGCATGCCTCTCATCTGCGGTTAATAGTGTCTGACTCCTCCATTGCTCTATATCTAACTGCATAGATATTTCTGTTGGCAACCAGTGATTGGCATTACCGGCATTATACGCATCCCAGGCGAACATATGCTTTAGTGGGTGCAACTGTATCACGTCAGCATTTTTACCATTGATGACACGTCTGTCATTGATGCTCACGCGTCCTGCATCGCGATTTAGACTTTCTGCTATCTCCCCTACTAGTATTGGCTTTTCTAAAACATTTTCTGTATGTGTAATTGTTGTGTTGTTCATGTTTATAATTTATTTTTTAAAATTTATTCAAAGAAGTTGAAAATGCACTTCTTCTCTGTTAATATAATTATAGCAAAATAATCAAGCTAAAAATATCAAAAAATATGTCAACATGGGGACAAATAATAAATAAAAATACCTTTATAGAATAAAGGTATTTTTAGATTTTTCTTGACAAGATTTTACCTATTCAAATAAGTTATGGTCCCCTGCAACACTGTAGCTATACACACCCAAATAGTGTATGGAATTAGTAAAAAACTTATAACTTTTGAATATGGGAAAATATAAAATACGAGAGCAAGACAAGAAATCAAAATGAGAACAATGTCCGCCATAGCAAGTGGTAGATTACGTAATACGAACTGTATCGGTGTAAATAATAAATTAACGACTATGTTGAAAGCAAAAATATAAAATATATATTTTGGCCACAAAGCTTTGGTGCTCGCTACGTCGAAGATGCCCGGAGTGGTACTCGCACCCCACCCAAAAGTTTTCATACATGTGTAGATAAATGCAATTATAATCATAACATAAAGCACGCTCCAAACTTTTCCAAAAAGAGATGGATCTGGCGCCCATGTTGGCTTTATTAATTCTGCGTACCATGATTGTGTATTTGTTGGTGTCATAATTATTTTATTATATCTTAATTATAGCATGCTTATAAAAA
Source organism: bacterium (assembly GCA_043771335.1). Classification (GTDB taxonomy): domain Bacteria; phylum Patescibacteriota; class Minisyncoccia; order Phycocordibacterales; family UBA5272; genus JAUPVO01. The sequence goes on from JAYVHM010000004.1 coordinate 6,565, forward strand.
CTATTTTAAAATTAACCACAGCTATCATATTTTGTAAATATATGTTATGCTGTAAACATAATAAACAATAACTAATAAACAACAGTATGGGAAATTTTAAATCAGGTAGTGAAGGCAGTAGCCGTGGAGGCAGAGATAGAGGGTCTTTTGGTAAAAGAGAAGGTTCTTCTTTTCCAAAGAAAAGTTTTGGTAGTGACAGAAAAGGTGGAGACAGGTACTCTAGCTTTGATAGTCGCTCATCAAGTAAATATGGTAACAGAAGCGATACAGAAAGAGGTGAAATAACAATGCACTCAGCTGTATGCTCGGACTGTGGCAAGAATTGCCAAGTGCCATTCCGCCCTTCTACTGATAAGCCAGTATTTTGTTCTGATTGCTTTGGTGACAAGAAAAATGTAAGAGAAGAAAGAGTACACGTTGAAAAGTTCTCTCCAAAAAGAGAAGAAAATAATGTAAGAGAAAATGCTAGAAGAGATGAAAAGAGAAGCTCAGGTTACGAGACAAAAACAAGCTCTTATCAAAAACCAGTAACTGATTATACTTTTGCTATCAATGACATGAAAAAGCAAATCAGTGATATGAACGCCATGATAGGTAACCTGGTAACAGCAGTTGCTAACCTAAACGCCGCAAAAGCAAGTGAGAAAAAAGAAGTAGCACCAGTAGTAAAAGCTGAAGCAAAAAAATCTGAGACAAAAACTTCTACTCCTGCTCCAGCTAAAAAAGTAGCAGCTAAAACGACAACAAAAACAGTAACCAAGGCCGCTGCAAAAGTGTCTCCTGCTGCTAAGAAGGTGGTGACAAAAACAGTTGCGACAAAAGCCGTTACAAAAGTAATAGCTAAATCAGTACCCGCTTCAAAAAAAGTTGTAGCTAAAAAAGTTACAACAAAGGTAGTCACAAAGAAAGTCACTAAGAAGTAGTATTAAAAAGGTCAATTTTGTGCTAAAGTTAAGTTAAAGCTGGTATTAATCTAATGGGCCAGCTAAAATAAAAAAATGATAAATATAATCCTCTGGGTTGTTTTTGGTGCAGTTGCTGGCTGGATAGCAAGTCTAATAATGAAAACAGATGCACAGCAAGGAGCCATAATGAACATCATAGTCGGAATCATCGGTGCTGTATTGGGTGGATACGTGATGAATACATTTGGAAATGCTGGCGTCACAGGATTCAATCTTTACAGTTTACTAGTCTCAGTAATAGGGGCTGTTATACTGATCGCTATTGTCAAAATGTTCCAAAAGTAATTTTTTAAAAAAACAAAGCACTCGCATTTGTGAGTGCTTTGTGTTGGTTAATTTAGATTGGTAAATTAGATAAGTAATACATAAACAAAACGCAATTATTTGCGTTTTTGTTTTTATTCTCTTTGAATCAAATTCAAAGAAGTGATTTCCTGCTACACCAACCCTTCAGAAACATTTTCTATTAATTTTTCTAAAGGCTTTTCTAAACCTGTTAAGTTTTTTATATCCATAATAGAGTTAGAAAGATTATTGACACCCATCACACGTAGCCTCCGGAGCTTTTGTGATGTTATACACTACTTTATTTGTGGGAGCGGGATTGTTAGCTTCATTTGCTTGGACATTTGAGGCGATGCTTGAAGTCATATTATTCTGCATATACTTGCTCGCTATCTCACTTATCGGCGTGAAGGTACTCTCACTTTGCATGTTTACACTTTGTACATTTTCTAATTGTGTTGCAACTTTTTGTATTGGATTTAATACTGATATCGGAGACACGAGGTTGCTAGTGATACTAGACGGCTCGGTGATGCCGGTGATCGGCGATCCTGAGATGCCCTTAGCGTCACGCTTATGAGTCGAGCCGAAATCAGCAGTATTAACTGTAGACTTTTCAACTTGAGATGCGCCGAGAGTACGGAGGTAATAAGTAGTCTTGAGTCCCATCTTCCAAGCATACTCGTAGATACTGGCTAAGTCCTTACCACTGGTTCCAGAATAATAAATATTTAATGATTGTGACTGATCTATCCACTTGCCACGATAGGCTGCCGTTCTGATTAACCATTTTGGATCTATTTCAAATACTTCTTTGTATTTATCTTTTAAGTCCTGAGGGACACTGGTGATATTTCGAACTGAACCGTCATTATACTTTAGCTGACCTATCATCTCATAATCCCACAGACCTCTGTCTTTTAAGTCCTTGGTCAAGTATGGATTCATGACTATAAAGTCACCATTCATATTTGCTTTTACATATATGTTTTTGTATATTGGCTCGATACATGGTATAGATCCCACAATGTTAGATATGGTTGCAGTTGGAGCGATAGCCATACAGTTACTGTTACGCATACCATTTCTCTTGATGGCTTCGCGCACTGGTGCCCAGTCTAACTTACCCTCCTTGGTAACATCAATGTTCTCACCACGATTTTCTTCTAAGAGCTTGATAGTATCCTGAGGTAACAAGTTTCTGTCCCATTTGCTACCCTTGAACGATGAGTAGGCGCCACGCTCATCGGCAAGCTCTGAGCTCGCAAGTATGGCGTTGTAAGATATAACCTCCATAGACTCATCCGAGAATATTACTGCCTCCTCAGTGTCAAAGTTAATGTTAAGCTTATACAATGCATCGTGGAAGCCCATAACCCCAAGACCTACTGGACGATGTCTCATGTTACTAGTTTTCGCCTCGATAGTCGGATAGTAATTAATGTCAATAACATTATCAAGCATGCGCATAGCAGTCTTAATGGTCTCGGCAACCATAACCTGATCGAACTTACCATCAACGATGTGTACTTCATAATTAAATGAACCCAAATTACATACTGCTGTCTCTTCTAAGTTGTTGTTTAAAGTTATCTCAGTACATAAATTAGAATTACGAACTATGCCCGCATGATCTTGTGGTGATCTAACATTAGATGGGTCCTTAAAAGTAATCCAAGGGTGTCCTGTTTCAAATAGGCTAGTTATCATCTTTCTCCACATGTCACGAGCTTTTAATGTTTTAAATAGTTTTATATCACCTGCTTTTGCCGCTGCCTCGTAAGATAAATAATTCTTTTCAAATTCTGATCCAAAAGTCTCAGTTAGCATAGGCACTTCCTCTGGAGAGAACAAGGTCCAGTCACCGTCAGCACGCACGCGCTTCATAAATGTATCTGATATCCAAAGGGCAGTATTCATATCATGTGTCCTACGTCTTTCGTCACCTGTGTTTTTTCGAAGTTCCAAAAACTCCTCTACATCATAATGCCAATTCTCGAGGTATACACATGTCGCTCCTCTTCTTCTTCCTGATCTATTGATAGCAACTGTTACGTCGTTCGCTATTTTTAGGAATGGCACTATACCATTACTCTTAATACCAGACCCCTTAACTAGTGATCCACTAGCTCTTACATTAGTCCAGTTAGTTCCTATACCTCCGGCCCACTTACTTAGCTGAGCATTATCACCGTATACCTTAAAGATATTAACGAGGTCATCACCAACGCTGTTCAGGTAACATGAAGACAATTGTGGATGATGAGTCCCAGCGTGAAATAATGTAGGTGATGAAGGTACAAAGCGAGTCAGTGACATGATGTTGTAGAACTCTATGGTGCGCGCTTCGCGCACACCAGCCTCCTCCCCTAATGCCAGCCCCATGGCCACACGCATCCAAAAGCCCTGCATATCCTCGAGTATTCTACCTGTCTCGTGAGTATCACGCACAAAGTATCTCTCATATAGTGTCTGTGTACCCATATACTCTATTATGCTGTCACGCTTGTAGTCTATCTTGTCTACTATTTTATTCAAATCAAAATCACCCATGCGAGGGTCTAAGTACCCCTTGTCTACTCCGAACTTTATATTTGTTTTAAATGCACTGCGCAGCTCTGAGTCAATATTCGCCCAGTTCTTAACCTCGCCATTAATATTCTCCTCATACACGTCACGCATTAGTAGGCGCGCAGCTACGTAACCATAAGCTGGGTCCAGCTCTATCATACTTCTCACTATCATCACTAATAACTTTGCCAATTCCTTAGTAGTTATGCCATCATGTATTTCTAATTTTATTTGATTTATGATTTTCTCTACGTCTATTTCTTTTTCATAACCAGTGATAACATAATTAATAGATTTTCTTAATTTCTTTTCTGAGAATCCCTGCTCAGTTTTATTTTTCTTGACCACTTTTAATGCACTCTCTTCTAATTTTTCCAAGTCCTCCATTTTCTTCTCATCGCGAATCTTTTGATGCTCGAATCTGTATATGATATACTCCTTAGCAACGTCAAAGAATCCAGAACTCATAATGTATTTTTCTACGAGGTCCTGAACATGCTCAACTGTTGGTATGTACTCCTCGCGAGTCATCGCTTCTAATTCTAATTCTTTGCTCACCAGTTCTGAGATATGCTTTGCGACATTAGCGTGTTCATCACGAGTGATTTTTATAAATGCTTTTTTAATTGCATTTTCTATTTTTGTAACTTCAAAAGGAACTATTTCATTGTTTCTTTTTTTAAGGCCAGAGATTATTGGATTCATATATTTTATTTTTTGGGATTAATAAGAACTATATAATAGTATATTTAAACCAAGACGTCACAATGTTAATAACTTTTGTAAAGATTGAATAAAAATAATAATAAAACATATTAAAAATAAGTAAATAGTAAAATAAAATAATTACGAATCAAAACAAAAACTAGCTAAAATAATGAAAATAAGCAAATAGATACAAGCTTTTAAAAATCTTTAAAAATAAATCAAAACAAAAGCACAGAAAAACAATAACTACAAGCAGTAAAAAGTTAAATAAAAAGTTATCCCCAATGTCATATGTGACTAGACTATTTTCTCTCTTAATTCCTTATGATATTTGATAGAAAATCTGTGAGCTTCATAATTAGCGAGGATAATACTGTTTTTAAAGTTCTCAAATTCTGTCTTACTTTCCTTTTTTTTCAAATCAACTTTAATACCTATAATATTTTCTATACCCAGTATATCACGCGCTTTGTGCTTATCATCTTTTACTACACTGACTACTCTTATATTCATATTCCTCTCCGCTATTACTTTTTCTGCTATATTTTTCTGTCCCATACCACCATCAATGACTATGATGTCAGGCATGCCCCACTCTGCGTGTTTTAGTCTCCTCCTTAACATCTCAACTATACCCATGTAGTCGTCATTTACAGATTCTATTAGCTTGAACTTTTTGTATTCGCTAATCGCTTTTTTTCCATCTATTACCACCGTCATCACCCCCACTCTGCTTGTGCCACTAATATGTGCCACATCATAGGCCTCTATACGAAAGTTTTTATCTTTGTCTATTTTTAATTTTGATTTTAATTCATTATTATTTTCCTCATCCATATCCTCACTGTTGTCGTCTTTTATTAGTGACACGTCACGTATGTGATCTAGCGCCCAGATGGTGTTTCTGATTATTCCAGCCCTCTCGAATCTCTCCTCGCTCGCTGCTAACTTCATCTCTTTTTCGAGGTCTTTTTTTATAGTCTCACGCTTACCTTCGAACATGTCTTTTATATGCTTTATATTATTTTTATATTCAAGAGGGCTGATACGTCCACAGCAGACTCCAGGACAGAGCTTTATCTGCGCGTTAAAACACGGCTTGTCACGTAACACATCAACACCAACCTCACATCTATCCCTGAAAGGGAATATCTTTCTTATGATTTTTACCGCGTCTTTTATCTGATTTCCATTAGTGAATGGACCATAGACTTTATCTATTTTTTCTAGACTGCTGTCAGTTAAAAACCTCTTTTCATAATCACGAGTACGCATGATGAGCACTCTTGGATATTCTTCCTTAGTTATGACTACGCAGTTATAACTCTTATCATCTTTTTCTTTTGTGTTGAACATCGGCTGATACTTTTTAATCAAAGCATTCTCGAGAAGTAATGCTTCCAGCACGCTGCCAGTTTTTATAAAAGTAATGTCCTCAGCTGCCAACACCATGTTAACTATTTTTAACCCTCTGGTATTTTTTAAGTCAGGTGAAAAATAACTCTTTGTTCTATCTTTTAAGCTCGTTGCTTTTCCTATGTATATTACATCCCCTTTTATTTCCCCTATTTCATTTTCATTTATTTTTAGACTTTTATTCTTATCCCATTCTTCATTTATTTGTCCATCACGAAAAACATATACGCCTGGTGTGTCTGGCATTTCTATTTTATCTATGATTTTCTTGTAATTTTCCTTGATCATGTAAAAATATACTATATTATACTTAATTTATATATTAACATATATTTTAATATTAGCCCAGCTCGTGCATTGACTTTTATTATCTTTCTGTGTTATAATCATAACTTCGCTGAGTAAATTATAAATCTTAGGCGCAGGGCCAAAAGAAATAACCAATGCTGGCGAAAGATAGAGATAATAATGAATTCCTTACAATATAAATTGGCACAAATGAAAATCGCAGACAAAGCTGCTATCACCCCAGAAAACTTTGACAAAGAGTCACTAAAACTGGTACAGCAAGCAAAAGCTGCGATGGGAACTTTAACCAAAGAAGAAATGGAGATGGCATGCTGAAAACAAGTGAAAACCAGGCAAGCACTTCACATCAAAAATGTGAACAATGCTCAGGTAAAATGAATTGTGATTGCGTTGGTCAGCCAACCTTTAACAACATCAGAAGGATGGAAGATGGAAAGACTCTCACTCCTTTGCGCTGCGATAACATGCTGCGTCAAGAAGAAGGTCCTTACATTCAGATCTAAGACACGAATCAGTTAAAAAACATATCCCTCATGACATTAGTCGTGAGGGATTTTATTTTGGTAAAGTCATTTTTATTTTTCTACAAACTTATATATATCATTAGTAAATGATTTTATATACATTACTTTTTTAGAAATATTATTACTAGTAATCTCTTCCTTAATTATTATTTTGTTAACTATTCTCTCACTTATCATTGTCCTAGATAGAATTTTTCCTTTTTCTTTTTCTATCTCATAAAGATTACCATCATTAGAACCTATATATACACACTCTTTATGTAAAGCTGGGGAGGCAAATATTCTACCGGCAGTCACTACTTCCCATTTTTTATTTTTAGTTTTTAAATCAAAACAATATACTCTCTTATCCAAACCACCTATGTATATAGTATCTTTATCCAAAGCAGGTGTAGAGTAAAATCCAAATATCCCTTCGAATCTGTGATACAGAGTTCCATCTTTTATCTTAATACAATACACTCCACCATCCACACTAGCGATTATAACGAGATTTTTCTTCTCGTCAAATACACAGCCATATTTTACCTCTCCATTCGTTTTGTATTTCCATTTTATGTTTCCATTTTTTTTATCAAAACAATATACATAACTGTCGTTACAACCACACACCACGACACCTAATTTAGTATTTGAAACTGGCGAAGCATGTGTGAGAGCACTCATATTATAATTAGTCCAAATGGCTTTACCAGTCTTAATATCTATCTTAGCTACTCCTCCTTTCTTTTTTATCCAGCCAAATTCTAAAGCAATATAAACATATTTATTATTTTCCACATTAGGACTGGACCCTATATAATCAGCATCATAAAAAATCCAAACAACCTTACCCGTATCCTTACTCAAACAATAAAGATTCCCATCATATGCCCCAAAAAATACAAATTTAGAAGAAGTGGTTGGTGTGCTAAAAATATTTTTACCTGGCACCCCAAAAGATATTTTGTATTTCCATTTCGTATCTCCTGTTTCTTTTTCTATACAATAAAAAGAACCATCATCTGACCCGGTGTAAATATATTTTTCATCATCACACAGTCCAGACTTTGGTAATATAGAATACATATTATTTTCAGAAAAATTATTTAATTTTATACCCCAAATATTTTGATACTTATCAAAAGGCACCCTAGCTTCTTTCTTTATATTATCAAGATTCACAAGACCTATCTCTTTTTTAAAATCGTCTAATTCAAATATGTAATTTATCTTAATGCCCTTGTCTTCCAGCTCTTTGTAAAAGGAATCATCTCTAAACTTTACTATAGCAAAAACTTCTTTGACTTTGAATCCTTCCTCCTCTAATATGATAATCTGCTTTAGAAAAGTAGAGCCACCATTTAATATATCATCAACTAAAACTATGGGTATATTAGCATCTATATTTCCTTCATAAATATTTGATAAGTCATGTTTTTTTCTAGCTTTTCTAACATAAAAACAACCACTAACTGACTCTGACCCTAAAGCGAGTGCCGTGATTAGTGGTATTGCTCCACTTTCCATGCCACCTATTTGAACTTTTTTATCTTTGTATTTTTCATTAAAAATATCTGTGTATGTATTCAAGAATTCTCTTTTAGTAGAAACAGATTTAAAATTCATGACCCATTGAGTTACAAAACCATTCGCATCAGAACTTTTACTTATTTCTTTTACTTTTTTATTTTCAAAAACTTCTTGAATGATGATTTGTTTCATTTTTTCCATTTATATATTATACTATATAGATGAGTAATTTTAAACTAATTAAAAAAGATATAGATATATCTATCTTTAATACTGAATTAAATAAATACTTAGAAAATAATAGATGGGGTGGGACTCGCGCAGAAAGAGTTTCAGTGCAAAGAAACACAAAAAACATAATGCTTCGTAATAATTTTCTAAAAAACCCTGAAGCTTACTCCACCAAGGAAGAATTAACGATAGCACTCGCTAATTCTGAAAATAATGTATTAGAAAAATATAATTATAAACATTTTCAAAAAACTTATAAGTATCTTGAAGATTTTGCTGATGAAAAAAAATCACAACTAAGCACTGTTATGATTGTGTCTCTTGATGCGAAAGAAAAAGTGTATCCACATATTGACTTTGGTGATTATTATAAAAAAAGAGACAGGTATCACATACCTATAAAAACAAAAGGTAGCATAAATATTTGTGACGGAGAAGTTCAGGAATATAAAGAAGGAGAAATGTGGTGGTTCAACAATAAAAAAACCCATGAAGCCTATAACGACAGTCACGAAGAGAGAATACACATAATATTCGATATATTACCAAAAAGGAGAAGCTTGATAAAAAAAACAGTAGACTTTTTATACAAAAAAATAGCACTAAATATAAATTAAATTTATCTGTTAATAACTAATTTTAAAGATATCAAAAAAGATATATAATTAAGTATATGAGAAAATATTATAAAATCTTAAAACTAACATCATTATACTCTGTGCTTTTTATACTCTCTTTTTTAACTCCTGAAAATGTAGATAAAAAGAATATAAGCCTGGATATAGAAAAAGCTCATGCTGATGCTTATTTAGGTGGTGGTGGCGGTGGTGGCGGTACAGACGGCTGTACAGACGGATCTTGTGGTGCATGTGGTGTAGGGTGCACTGACGGCGCTGCATGTACTGATGGTGGTCCTGGTGCATCTTCTTGTACTGGTTAGTATTTTTACTAATATAATTTAAATTAATCCCATGAAAAAAATAATTATTACAATACTTACAATAATAACTTTAGGGTTAGCTGTGTTTTATTATAACCTTAATCAAAAAAAAGAGAGATATAACTACACCTATACAAAAGAAATAGATAACGCTTTTCAATTAATAAGCCAAAAAAAATATGAGGAAGCTCGTGCAATATATGATAATATAAAAACTGAAAACATGAACATAATGAACACTATTGAATTTAAAAAGTCTCAATTACTACTGTCTGAGAACAAGCTCCCAGAAGCCATAGAAGCACTGAAGAATATATCAGAAAAAGAAGGAATTTTACTACAAATAAGATCAAAAGCAATAGAGAATATATACTTAGCATACTATTACAATCCTAATGACACTACTTTTAATGAAATTTTTAACAAAGGAGATTCTTTTTCTAGATTTGCAACAAATACAAAAAATAAAGATGAGTCCCTTTTAAATATGGCAAGATACGCAACTGAAGATTTATACCCTTCTGCTATATTGTTAGCCAACGTATGTAAAGAAAATATTCGAAACAGAAAAGGAGATGAGACTTACTATAAAAGTTGTAAAGATGCTATAGATGCAGAACTATCCATTCTTTCTAATGTAAGTGAGGGTCTCAGAAGTCACGAAAGTCTGATTTTAGTAGATAAGGCAACTATGTCTTGGGCTGCTTACAATAAAAACTTAGAGTCTGGTAATAATGTTAAATATTACTTTGAGGAAGCCATAAAAGAAACTAGTAGTAAAAAAGAATACACTAGGTTGGCTTATGTAAAATACAACTATATATTATTTCTCAATGAGTCAGAAGGTATAAAGTCTAGCAGCTCAAAAATAATTATAGAAAGAACTAATGAGTTAGTTGATTATCTAAAAGCTGGAACTGATATTTATTTTAAAGATTATGTAGTTAATGACTTCAAAAAAAATTCCAAAAGAGTAGAAATATTTTCTTATAATGAATATTTGAAGAATATGAGTAAATAGATAAATATATTTTTATACTGAAAAAAATAAAAGCTCTTTTATAAGAGCTTTTTGTTTACATTAATTTTTAATTTGAAGTAAGTTTTATTTTGTTTCTACTGTCATTAACATAAAACAAATCTTCCCCTTTTATAACAAAACATGTACCAGAAAAATCTTTTACAGCAACACAAAATATATCTTTTGAGGATAAAAAAATTCCTTCATGTATACCCATGGTATTTCCAGCTTTTAATGTACCTTCTTTAAAATTAAAATCAAAAAAGATGTCACCAAATTTTACTGGGTCACGAGGGTGAGGATAACTTAAAATTGTTTTACCTTTAAGAAACTTTTCTAAAACGCTTGTCTCCTTGCTAAGCAAGTCAGTTTGAGCTATTGACTGGATAGAAAATAATGCAAAAAAAACTACTGATATTATTTTAATGAACTTATTCATGAATACTCCTGTATGGTTTACGATAAAAATGAATATTTTTATTACTTCTTAAGAGTATCATAAATATAATTTTCTGTCAATATAAAAATATTAACCTACCAAAACCCCCAATATTACTGTCTCATTTTCGCCATCAAGGTCAAGTAAATCCTCTACATTTTTCTCATTTATACCACCCATTATGACACTTCTTCTGTTTTCTAACATAGAGTTTATTTGTATATTATGTAATACAGCACCAGATTCTAAGTACATATATTTATACCCCCTCTCCCCGTACTTCATAACTGATCTACTGGGTACGCCAGTAACCACAAGTGCAAGCGATGCATCTCTTGCCCATTCATAATTAAAATATTTATTTATCTCTTTTTTGTCTATGATTTCAGTGGACCACAACTCTTCCAGAGAGTGATCTTTTACATTGTAATGATAACATTTATTTACTAATTCACCTTTTATAAAATTAATCAAATATATTTCTAATGGATATCTACTTCCTGCACTAGCTTGCATTCTTCTATTTTTCGCAATATTACCTTCAGTATTTTCTTCTGGCAATTCTCCACAAGAATAATATATTATGTTAGAAATTTCTTGTAAAGACATTGGCTTTGAAGCAAAATCATGAGCAGAGCTTCTTTTGAAAAGTTCTTCATGACCAAAAAGTTTTGGTATTGGCTTCGGTAAAGGAATACTTTTAAATCTTTTGTAAGTTTTGTAATTTATTTCCCTCCACATTTTTGGCCATAAATTAGTGTCTGATGGTATATTAACTATACCCTCCATTGTCTGATCTTTTGATTTTTCTTGAAACACTTTACCAAAATTGAATCTCATATATTTATATCATATTATAACACACATTAACATGTCTAAGCTTAAGGAAATGGGTGTGGCCAAATATTTAACTTTGCTTCTTTTTCCAATCCTTTATTTTTGATAAATTCTTTTATTCTAGGATGATCTGGTTTTGCATGATTTTCATTAAGATAGATCTGATATAGAGCAAGACAAATAACGCGGACGACATAGTATTCAAAATTAGAAAGTATTTTATTTTTTATATTATAAAAATATACATTATAATCAGGATTAAAAGCTGATCTCTTTTTAAATATGTCTTTTAAATATTTCAATTGATATTTTGTATCATTTTCTAATCTAAAAATATCAAAACTTTTCTCTGACATATAACCATTAACTGTTGTCCAGTCTTCTAAGCTTATAACAGATTTACTTGCTATAAAAAACTCAAACTCTTTATACATTTCAGGTTTTTGATATATTAATAATCTTTGATCTTTGTCTATATTGCCATCTTTAAATGGTATGTAACTATCTTTTTGAATATTTATATTATCACGATTATAAAAGGCGTATGGGAGCATGGCTAAGCCTTCCAGAAGTGCAGAAGTTAAGTCTCTAACTCCCCCAAAGCCACAACTGTTACCTAGACTAATCTTCTTTTCTCCGCTATCTGTCTCTGAAATTAAAACGCAACAGACAGCAGGTACTTCTATATCTGAAGTAATATCTAGAAAATAATATTTTATATTATACATATCTAAATCTTCTAATATTTTTAAAAGGGAATATACTGGAGAATCTTTTTCTAAATCTTTATTATTTTCTTTAAAAGATTCTATGTCAATTATTTTTGGAGCTATAGTATTCAGCCAATAGACAAGAAAAGAGTCCCTCTGTATTAACTCAAGGATTGCTGAGACAAGAGCTTTTTCTTTAGAAAAATGTCCAGCACAACCATTAGTTGTGACTTGCCAAAGATAAGATCTGGCAAGGACTGAGCCGTGCCGTAAACCATAATAAAGATACTTTATATCTATTCTCTTATAGCCAAAATTAAAAACATTTTTAAAGAAAACTTTCCTAGAAATTAATAAATCTATATTTTTTATCAGATCAGGTCTTTTTAAAAAAAAATCTACAGGTAACATAGCTGATAATCTTTCTAAGAACTCTCCTTTTGCTTTTATATTTGAAATTCCTTTATTAATATATTTTTCATATTCTAAAGACATAGAATTTACACTAAGTTCTCGGAACTTTACATGGACTGAGGTGCTAGTGAACTGAGGAAAATTATTATTTATCTCATTTTTCCTTACCTTTACATACATGTCTGTCAGCTCTGCGATTGATGACGTAAAATCTTTATCATTATCTATTTCAGTGTGAATCTTTAGAAAAGGGAAGCTGGTAAATCTATTTAAAATTTTCTTTACTATACCTATTCTCGGTGAATCAAAATTATCCTTCATGTATTTTATATAAATTAATTATAACATATAAAAAAGCCCAATCAATGTAATTGAAAGGGCTTTTGTGTGGGTATTACCTACCCGATGTTGTCATTTGTTCCTGGTTGATAAATTATCTTCCAGAAAGTTTTGCCGTCTACTTCGTAGGCTACAAAAGTAGCCCCGTACTGAGAAACTTGTGCAAACTTGTGCACAAAGACAATCTTGCCAGCACAATCACCGATGGAAACAGTGTTCACAGCTGCTTGGACATTAATAGTGCAGGCTTTTGACTCAATAGAGACAAAAGTAGAAGCAAGGACGATTGCGACAAAGAGCATTTTTTGAAGTGAGTTTTTCATTTTCAATCTTTCTGAGAGGATTACTCTCTAAAATATTCATTAAAATAAGGATTTGCGACATGCATTTCTCTTTATTTAATTACTTATTAAGTGTATCACTAATCTATATATTTGTCAATAGCAATGCCTTTATAATATTCACCCACTGTGGACAGCTAGTAAATAAGCTAAGTAAAATAATGCTAAAATAAGAAAATGAATAGGAAGATAAAAGCAATTTTAAATAAAAAATACCTTAATCAAAAGGTGTGGGTTATATTATCCCTACTCTCTCTTCTTATCGTAACTTCTTCTATTTTCTTATTTAGAGAGAACATTTACTTTTATCTTGCAACTAAAGCCTTTGGTGGAAAAGTGAGTGTAAAGATTTTGAATAAAGACTACAGTCACACTTTTTATAACTTAGACCTCGCTGAATATTTTTTTACTAAAGCAAATGAAAACAAAAATCCAAAACAATGGGTTAATTATCAACTCAGTCGTATCAGCTTTATTCGTGGTGACCTAGATACTGCCCTACACTTTGCTGATAGAGAATTAGTCTTATACCCTGATAATTGTCGTACCCACTACATACGTGGCCTCACTTATGGTTACATAGACACTGTGCAGTCACTCGATAATGCCATCTCGGATTTTGAAAAGTTTAACGTATGCTTTCCTAATACTTGGGCTGGACATAATGATTTGGCCTGGTTCTGGTTCAGAAAAGGTAATATGAAAAAAGTAATAGAAGTCGTAGAAGTAGTAATAGAGAAGAATAAAAAAAATCCGTGGCTAGAAAATACTTATGGTACTGCCCTCATGAATGTAGGTGAGTACAAAAAAGCAAGAGAGGCCTTTGAAGCGGCAAAAAAGTCTGCGGACCTTATGACTAAGGAGTCCTGGGGGGTTGCCTACCCTGGTAATAATCCAAAAGTCTATGGAAAAGGATTGTCAGCGATGCGTGAGTCTATAGAAAAAAATCTAAAAGCCTTAGAAGTTTTAGAATCGCAAATAAAAAAATAATTAGAAAAAAATATAGCCAAAAAGCTATGCACAGGTTTTTATCAATTCTTATTTTTATAAATTATTTTAATAGTATAATAAGTATATGAAGAAAAGTTTACACAAAATTAAAAATAAGATAAATTATAATAATACTTTGATTTTTGTTTTCATACTTTCTGTATTATTTTTAATATATACCGTGAGTGTGAATAAAAAAAACAATATAGTTCCAGAAGCAGAGCTTCGCTTTTCAGAAGTTTCTAGTGATAAAAAGATAATAGGATCTGTATTACCCGCTAGCTGTGAAAGTGACCCTTGGACTGCGAATGGTGATGGTAATTATGGCGGTTGTGGTACGCCAGCATGTAGTTCGACTCATTACAGTTGTGCTGCTGGAAACTTAGGAGCTTATGAGGAATATTCTAATGTATACAATTGGTGGTGTACTGGGCCAATACCTAATACAGATGTGCTTTGTCAGGAATGGAAAATAGTTTATCCAGCTCCGACTGTAAATATCTGGTTCACTCCGTAACGAATTTAATAAAAAACCCTTTGTGAGAATATCGTAAAGGGTTTTATTTTTAGTTGATTAGTTAAGTTCTACAATTCTATTAAAGAGTGGCTTTTCTGGCATTTTATTTTCTCTTATATAATTATACATATCCATGGATGTGCGTGGCATAAAGAAATACAAATGATGTCCAATGCTTAGCAAATCTAAAACACAATTCCTAAGTATTTCTTTTGCTTCTTCTTTTTTGTCTTCTACTTTTATTAATTTAAAAGGCTCAGTGCTTTGTATATACTCATCTAACTTTTTAACTTTTTCAGTTACTATTTTTATTGCTTCATTTATCTTAAAGTCATTTAAATATTTCAAATACTTTTCATTCATCTTTTCCTGTTCTGCTTTTTCTAAAATATTTTTAATATCATCAGAAGATAAATACGCAGAAGACAACTTTAATATTCTATTAGCCTGATTACCTATACCATTTTGAAGGTAGGCCGTGTAAGCATTTTGTATGCTGTCCATAGTAACATCACTATCTTCATGACTAGAAACTTCGTGACACAAGACGAATCTGAGCACCTCTTCTGCATAGTCTGTATGATTCTTATACTTTTCTATGATCTCAAAAGGATTAATAACATTGCCTAGACTCTTACTCATCTTTACTCCACCACTAATTATAAATCCATTAATGACTATCTTTGTGCTAGCTGGAATATTTGCTGCCATTAGCATGCCCTGCCACATAGCTGACTGTTGACGTAGATTATCTTTTCCACAATACTGCACTACTTCTCTTTTTATGTTATCACCCTGTAGCCAGTATTTTGCAAAATTATTTTCTTCTGCATTAACATCATTATCTTTAAAAATATCAAAATCTAAAGTAGAGATATAACTAGTTAACGCATCGAACCATACATACATGACATGGTTATCGTCGTCTGGAACAGGAACACCCCAAGACATTTTTGATTTTAAGCGAGATATAGAAAAGTCTTGTAGTCCGGAATTAACAAAAGATTTTATCTCATTGAATCTAAAATCAGGAGTTACAAAAGTGTTATTCTCTTTATAGAGATCTTTTAATTTTTCTTCAAACTTACTCCAAGCAAAAAAATAATTCTCTTCGTCTATTAATTCTAATTCTCTGTTACTATGTAGCGGACACTTTTCATCTACTAACTCACTGTCTTGCTTTTCTAGTTCGCAACCAACACAATATTTTACTTGATAATTCTTTTTATAGATGAATCCATTTTGGTTACAAATATTCCAAAACTTTTCTGCAGTCTTAATATGTTTTTCATCTGTTGTTCTTATAAATCCATCATTAGTAATATTGAAAGCTTTGATTAATTTTTGAAATTCTTCTGCGTTTTTATCTACATATTCTTGTGGAGTCAAATTCTCTTTTAGAGCTCCTTCATAAAGTTTTTGACCGTGCTCGTCAGTACCTGTATTAAAAAATACGTCGTACCCTTGCGCGCGCTTCGCGCGCGCAATAACATCAGCCCTGATTATCTCCATCGCAAATCCTATGTGTGGCTCAGCATTCACATATGGGAGTGTGGTAGTGATATAAAACTTTTCTTTTATTTTATTTTCCTCTGTCATGTTTTTTTATTTTTTATTTAATGCGACATTATTCATATCTTATTATTTCCCCTCTGTCTTCGCTTGGGATTTTATCATTTAAAATATCATTGACGAGCTCCATCATAATTGCGGCCATCGGTACGGCGATTACTATACCCCAAAATCCTGCCACCTGAGCCCCTACTATCACCGAGATAAGAATAATGATAGCTGGTACACCTATGACGCTATTCATTATCTTTGGAGTTATAATATAATTCTCAAGCTGTAATACAACAAGGTAAACAGCCAAAACCATTAACGATGTACTAAGATCAAAAGTAAAATAAGTAGTTATTATCGCCGGCACAGAAGTAGCAATAAGACCGACCACAGGTATCATCTGTCCAAAAAAAGCAAGCAAAGCAAATAGAGAAGCATAAGGGACATGTAATACTAGTAATGGTATAAAGACCAAAACGGAAACAATCAGAGCTACAATCACTTGACCTTTTGCCCAAGAACCTATTTTCTTTTCGCTACGCATCCATAGATCAATAATATATTTCTCATAAAATCTCGGAGTGATTAATCTCAGAAAGTTTTTTATACCATCATCTTGGACTGCTAAGTAAAAAGAAAAGATAAGTGTTAATAAGAAATTAATGAGGTTACTAATCAGAACTCCAGTAGTTGCAGCTACTGAGCTGGCACCCACTACACCATTTTTGATTACAGTTAAAATCTGACCTTTTGATATTGTCTTTGAGAGCTCGCCTATTGAGGTTGAAACATCTTTGAATCCTAAGTCACGACCAAATATTCTAAATTGTTCTAATATGCTAGGTAACTTAGCTATGAATCTCGCCAAATCATCAGCAAGTGCTGGTAAAGCAAAAGCAGCAAAAGCAGCCACACTGCCAAATAAAATAATAAACACAGCAGACACAGTTACAATACGTGGTACGGAATATTTTTGGAAGAACTTTGCAATAGGGTCAATAGTAGAAGCTATCACTAATCCCACCAAAAGAGTAAGTAATAGCTCTCTAAAAAAGAAAATAGAATAAGCAAGAGCGAGCCAAAGCATGATTCTAACTATTGAACCATTTGTAATTCTGTAATTTGTAACGTTATTATCAGTGTTCATATTATTTTTATTATCTATATTATTTATAACATAATACTAGTAATTTTGCTAGGAAAATATAAGATGGGTATGTTATAATTAGCTATATAAAAATACAAAATTATGACAAAAAAATTTACAATAAAAGAAGCCTTCTTTGACGGTTTCGATAAGATGAAAAAATACTGGTTTATTGTTTTAGGAGCTGGCGCATTAACAGTCGCTGTTTCTATGTTATTTGAAATAGTTAATAATGTATTAACTGGTGGCAAGTATTCAGAACCATCAATATTAGCTGTTCTACTATCTCTTGTAGTGTCTTTGGCTTCCGCTGCATTTTCTATTTTAACAAGTTATAACATGATGAAAATGTTATTTAAAATGCATGATGGAACTGCAGCAAAAGTTATGGATGTTTTTCATTACAATAAAAAAGACTTGAAGAAAATAGGTTACTGGTTCTTAGCTTCATTACTTTATGGAGCTGTAGTATTCTTGGGTCTCATCTGTCTAATAATACCTGGTATTTATCTTGCTATTAGGTATGGTTTTGCTCTATACCTCATGATTGATAAGGATATGGGTATAAAAGAATCTTTTCATGAGTCAGCTAAAATGACAAAGGGACAGATCTGGCATATTATAGGCTTTGGTATAGCTTCATTCTTTGCTATTGTTTTAGGACTATTATTGCTAGTGGTTGGTCTTATACCCGCTTATATCATAGTAATGTTCGCAAATATATACGTGTATAGAAAACTAGCAATACATCACGCGACTCATCATACAGATCATCATCACACAGATAGTGATTTAAATGCTTAAACTTTTAAATTATATTTCCAGCATAAGAAGAGAGTTTAACCTCTCTTTTTATTTTGTCTTCTAATTTTCTGGCAATCATATTAGATTCTATATTCTCTCCAAAGACTTCTATGTCTTCGCTATTTTTTATTTGTGGTAATAATATATCTATTATGTGGTCAACAACTTGAAAACCGTGATTATGTATCTCTTCATAACCTACTTCTATAATCTTCTCTTCTTTGTTTTCTAAAATATATTTTATATCATTTTGATTTACATTTATCTTCATATTTTTATTTTACTTAGATACATTATAACCCATAATCTAAAAATATTATTTTAGTATTACACCATTAGTTAATGTTTGTGTCGGACTGAGTAGTGCGAATCTTTCTATTTCTGTGTCCCCTACTATTACTTTTTCACTGGCTGCCATTATCATGGCCTCGCTATACTGCCCCATTATCTTTCTTGGTTGTAAATTAGTTACAAAAGGGAATTGCTTTCCTGTTATCTCTTCTGCGCTAACAAATTTTCTAATACCAGAAAATACTGTGCGTGTATGTGCCTCTCTCTCTGTTAATCCACCTTCGCTTTCTATTTCTTTTGACTCATTAAAATCTACTTTTAATTTTAATAACTTATCGCTACCTTCAACAATCTCTGCAGATATTACAGTTCCTAGCTTGATTTCTATTTTTATAAAATCATATATACTAATATATTTATTTGTCTCTACAGATTTTTCTTCTGGATTTATGTTTTGTTTTATTTCTTCTTGCATATTTTTATTTTTTATTTTTATTAAAAATTACTCTTCACTCTCTTCATCTTCACTCTCTTCGGCATATTCTTTTGGTTTTACTTTATCTAAATACCTTTGTAATATAAGTGCAGCCGCAGCATCGTCAACATTCTCTTTTGCTTGTGGTTGGCGTCTTGCTTCTACTGTTGTGAACCATTCTTTTTCATATATTATTTTTATCTTTAGATTTTTCTCTATTAGTTTTTCTGACAACTCATCACCAAATGCTTTTGCTTTTTTAGCTACCGGATTTTCTTTACCGTCTTGATCTAAAGATAGTCCCATAACAATAGCGTCTATGCTACAACCTTTTACTATTTCTAATGTGTCAGTGATTAAGTCTTTATTATTTTCACTAATCATCATTGGGAAGGCTAATTTGCCTTCGCCATCACTCTCGGCAAAGCCGACTTTTTTTGTTCCGTAGTCTATACCTAAATATTTCATATACTTAATATTATATCAAATAAAAGACGCGGCGCAAAGCGCCGCGTCTTTTATTTTCTTTTAATGAGCGCAATTTTCTTCGCACACATGAGCCTCAGGTGCTGATCCTGCTTTTGCCATTAGTAACTCTTTGATTTCTGGTATAAAAGATTTTAAGTCTTCGTTAGAAAGTGTACCATCAGCTAATTTTGCTTTTACTGCTTCTGGTAATTTATCCATGATGCCGAATTTCTCAGCTACAGATGTGATAGTTGATACATTAATATCATCAAAATTAATAACACTCTCTACGGCCTTTGATGCCATGTCACTCACTTTTACTGTAACTGCGTTAGTTACATCACTAACATTTGTAATTTTCTTTTCACCGAATAATCCTTTTAAGGTTTCTAATATATTCATATAGTTATATTCTAGCATTTTTAAAAAAAATATGCTATAATTTTATACACTGGAAACAGTAAAAACAATATGTAAGTGTGCGAGTGGTAAAAGTTTAATTGCGGCACCTATCTTGAAAACAGTTTTCAAGTTTACCGTATAAACAAAATAAATATTGGAAGTGTGGCCGAGTGGTTTAAGGCACCTGTCTTGAAAACAGACGACCCTAAAGGTCCGTGAGTTCGAATCTCACCACTTCCGCAAATTAGTATCGGTATCAACCGGACTAACTAAACATGAAAAATCAACACCTTAATGAAAGAGGTAACTTTGTTAGGCTTTGGGAAATACGCTCTGAAGAATTATATAAAGCTGCGGAAACAGTCTGGAATTCCGATGTGATTTACTTTACTGATGGTAGTGATGATACTGATAAACTCCACATGCAATACAGACCAGCTACCCTACTAATGGGACTAAGTTTAGAAACATTGCTAAAAGGTTGTATCATTTCCAAAGAACCTTTGTCATTAGGTGATTATTACCCAAAGAAACTTTCTACTCACAACTTAAATAGCCTGTATGAGTTAGCTGGATTTAATTCGGACACAGAAGAAACAGAGTTTTTAAATCATTTAACAGCAGCAATTGAATGGACTTCAAAATACCCTATACCAAAAAAAGAATCTCCTTATGGGACAAATTTTTTAATGCGAAATGATGGACACTTTATAATTTTCAATAAAATATACAGTAAGATTTTAAAAATCTTAAAATAAAGAAATTTATCTTAAAATTATTTTATAAATAAATACACCTTCACTTAAACCTCAACTCGTAAAATCTTTTCCATCTTGCATCCTTTTGCCAACTCATCCACTAACTTATCTAAGTATCTAACTTTTTGAGTTAAAGGATTTGTGATATCTTCTATGCGATAACCACAAATGACTCCAGTTATTAGGTGGGCATTTTTATTTAAAGTTGCATTTTGAAAAAATATTTCAAAAGTTACTTTTTCTTTTATTAAATCTTCTAACTTCTTTTTGTCAAAACCAGTTAACCACTCTATGACTTCATTCAGTTCTTCTTTTGTTCTACCTTTTCTCTCAACCTTAACTACATACATAGGATATACAGTAGCAAAAAGCATATTTTGGAAACGTTGATTATGTGTCTCGGATATTTTCATAATTACATTATAACATTTTTATTTTCTATGAATACACCCTGCAAAGCAACAAGGGCGACGCGTGCCAGAAAGTAACTTATCAATCCCAACTCGTATGCGTTTTTCTCTGGTTTCTGCTTTTACGCATGAGGTGACCCAACATATCCACTCGCTCTTTGCGAGAGGTGTTATATCTTGCCATAGAGCTAAAGCTTTGGGTGACAAAGCTAAAGCATTTTTAAAATCGGTAGGTAAAACTTTATGAGGAATATCTTTTCCATTATTCTGTAGTACTCGCATTCTCAGGGATTATCTCTTCGGTAGTAGTTGATTGTATTGTATCTTGTATTAGGTCAGACTCAGACACTGTGCTTGTAGAGGATTCGCCTGTGGACACCTCTGTAGTCGTGGTAGAGGTTATCTCTGGTACTGCTTGAGCAGTGTATGAAGGAATACTATTTTGCTGTAACAATGAATTTAATTGACTCCTACTAATACATGTCTCACCATTAGCGTCTCCTACACAAATATTATTCACGTGTGCAGTCTTAGTAGTAAAACTCTCCCTCCACCCCTCTATTGTATTTCCTATCTCTTTGATAGCTTGTATCACATAAGGCATAAATCCCCCATAAGCCACAGACAACGTTCCATTCTCATCTTCTGATACTAGATCTGGGAAGATGGGACGAACTTGTTGGGCTAT
>JAYVHM010000005.1:0-49340 GCA_043771335.1 bacterium
TCTTCGCGCGCCACCATCTCCGCCTCACTCTCTCCATCCCAGCTTGGCATTATTTCTATCAGTTCCCCTGCTTCACTTTTTGTAAATAAGTTTTTTTCTTTTCTTATTGTATTTTTTTTGATTGCGCTATTAGCTAGATTTAAAATGTTTCCTGTCGATCTGTAATTCTCTTCTAACAATATTACTTTTGCATTTTTAAAATCAGTTTCAAAATTCATAATATTTTTAAGATTAGCTCCACGCCAAGAATAAATATTTTGATCTGTATCTCCTACAACACAAATATTATTTGTATCTCTGTTTATTAAAAGTTTGGATAATTCATATTGAGCTTCATTAGTATCTTGATACTCGTCTATGTGTATGTGCTTGAAAAAGTTTTGATATTTATTCCTAACCTCCGCATTATCACGCAGTAATTCTACGCACTTTATTATCAAATCATCAAAATCAAAAGCAGATTGCTCACGTAAACTTTTTTCATAATATTCCCAAGCATTACAAGTTATCTCCATGCTATAATTCGCAACTTTCTTACGCATATCCTCTACTGTTTTAAAATCACCCTTTTCACGGCTGATAGCATTTCTGATTTTGCTTGGCTCATAGATTTTTGTGTCTATGTCTTGTGCATCCAAATATCCTTTTATTATACTCTTACTGTCATCACTATCCAGTATCACAAAGTTTTTACTTAGACCTATCTTATCTGCTTCGCGACGTAGCATCCACATTCCCAGTGAGTGAAAAGTTTTTATAGTCGGCAAATTAAAATTGCCAGATGAGAATCTCTGCAGTGTCTGCTCATCATACTCATCACAAATATTTTCCTCGCGCAGTCTCATCATTATCCTCTCTCTCATTTCTTTTGCTGCTTTGTTGGTAAAAGTAACACACAGAACATTACGTGGTTCTACTCCACGCTTCACAATGTTAACCACACGCTCAACTATTGTTTTGGTTTTCCCTGCTCCTGCACCTGCTAATATTAGCAGTGGACCATCTATATATTTTGTAGCTTCTTCTTGCCTGTCATTTAATTTGAACATATTTTCTTTTTACATTTTAACATGAAAAAGATTTTTAATTAAACTAAAATAAATCATAGTTAATTATTCACCCTATCCAAATATTTTATCCATAACATCACCTGCCACACCAACAATACCTGAGCCAACTTTATCTCCAAGATATGCCCCCTTATCATAAGCTCCAAGAGTCATATAATGTCTCCATTTTGCGCTCGTCACCCTCCTGTTCATTCTTCTTGCTTTCTTCATTAATTTCCTCTTTAACTTTTGCTCCTTGTCTGACATTTCTGGCATTTTCTCTATCAACTCTTTTACTTCTTTTATACTTGCTTTTGGATCTTCTAGTGAAGCTTTTACATTTATCTGATTATGATAAGTTTGACCATTATTATACTTTACAAATGGCGTCCACAGATTATCCAGCAATCCTTTTAATTTTCGATTCTCGTCAAAACGCATTTTACCTTCACCGTCTTTTCTATTTACCTCTCTTATATTTTCTTCTATCTTTTCTATTTCTTTTTCTGCCTCGTCTAATTTTGCTATTATTTCTTTTTCTGTAGCCACTCTCTCTTTGTCTAATTTTTCTTTTTGTATTTCTATTCTCCTCTTAGCTCTGTCTATTATACTAACAATCAGATCTCTTGTTGGTTGATTTTCTGGTATATCTTCTAGTCTGTCTAGGTTATTTTGTGCCTCTTTAAGGTTAACTATTTCGACGTCAATCATCACTTCAAACTCTTCTCTCTTATCTGGAGAATATTTTTTACCTATTGATAACTTGTCATAATCCTCGCTCATGTTTTTTTCTATTGTTCTCAGGCGGTCAGATATGGCAACGGCATTAGATCTTTGATCTTTTGCACTATATTCTTTTTTATTTTCCAGCTTCTCTGTAGCCTTAACATAACAAGAAGTGGTATATACATACTTTGAATAAAAGTTATTCGCTCTCCTGATCTGCTCTTCTGTTGGATTTGCTCCTAATGCGTCTGTTATCTTATCTCTCTCTACTCCAACATCCTTCATCTTATTGTAAATTTCTGATAAGTCAAAAATTAATTTAGATTTTAATTCATCTTTTACTTTCCCTCCCCCATCTATTTCTTTTACTATTTCTGAATTAATTTTGGCAATATCTAAAAGAGTCTTGTCTAATTCTGCATCTAACTTTTTAAATTTCTCCATACTCTCGTCCACTGGCTTATCCAAAGATTTTTGTATTTTTGAAAGTATAGACTCAGGATTCTCTTCTTCTATTTTTGTTCTTATTTCTAATATTCTGCTCAAGCTGACGCTTTGTACATTGTCTGATTCATCTATTTTATTTTTACCAGTTACATTCAAAAGATTGTCTAGCTCTGAAATATGTATCAAATAATTATTTACATTTTTACTTACCTTTTCTTCATATTGTATTTTCTCAACGTCACTTATTTTTATAGCATTTTTTTTTCTACTTTCTAGATCTGTATAGACTGAGATGAGTGACGAATAGACACTACTAAGATCATTGTTTATCTTCTTTATTTTCTCTCTATTTCTTTCGTTTATTTTTTCTGGACTCTTGTCTTCTATGTCTTTCATCTCGTCAGCAAAAGAAATTCTAAAATCTCTTTCTGTATTACTGATAGCATCTATTATTTTCTTTTTTAATTCTATCAATTTTTTCTTTTCTGCTTTCTTTTCTTTTTCACCTTGAACATTAGTATCTATGTCGCTCTCAGTTGGTAACGCATCGTAAAAATTTTTTAGCTCATCCCTGTAACCTTTTACTTCGTCTCGCAACTCCTCTTTTGCATTTTCATTACCATTAGCAACATTACTTCTTAATGTAGTTAGGGATAGATTGCATTTGTGTTGTATAGAATTACGAAGTATTGTAAAGTCATTCTTAAGAGAATCTATACTTCTAAAACTCTCTTTATTACTGTCTGGAGTTGGTGGGTTAACTTCTAATGATTTTGGAGTTTCTGTTATCATATTTCTTAATTAATTATATCACGTTATTTTCTAGCTCACTATGTTGTATATATAACTCTTCAAAAACTTTTCCTATTTCAACGTTATCAAAATTAATATCTGGATTCTCTTTTATTACTTGTTTTAAAAATTCACCCAGATTACGCATTTGATTTATCTCTACGTCTTTTGGTATGCTCTCCAAAGAGAAAAACTCTAAAAAAGTCATCTTGTAAAAATTCTTTTCAAAAAGTACCTTTTCATCTATTTTAAATAATTTCATATTTTATGCAGTTTTAATCATAAATGGATTATACTCAAAATGGTATTTTGCCTGTCCATAATTATTAATGGCATAATTATCTGCTTTAGATTCTGGGCCATTATTCATTATGTCACCCGCAGAAGACAACATCTCTTGCTTCACTCCGGACTTTAGATTCACGGTCATACTCTTAGCATCAAATGCGTAGAATTTATTTTCAGCAATAGATATAGCCTCTAACATCTTTGACATGTCTAGGCTCGCGAGCTTAGTATCTACATTTACTTTCACTCCATAATCTTTATATGTTTTTTGTATTATTTTCATATAATTATCAAAAGAGTCTTCATTAATCTCTCTATTTAGATTTGCATATTTGGATAACATATCACCTAGACTAGACTCAGCACTTAGTCCCACCTTATTATTACCTGACTGATATCTCCATAATTGATGTAAGCAGGCAGTAGCTGCATCCTGCAGAGAATTAAATCCTAGGAAGGATTTACTCTCAGCACTTTTCAAATTACAAAAATTATTTCTCCTCTCTACGCTTTTTGATATTGGATTTGCTATGTATTCTATACCATCTTTATTTACTCCTTCTATTCCATAATCGGCTAATTTATATACCGTTCCCTTTTCTGTTCTCTTAACCTCAACTGATTTATTGTCAGCTCCCGCTAAACTAGAAAAGTCTACAGAGGATTTTACTGGTGCAGTATTCAAAGATTGAGCTTCTGGTTTTGGGCTGACACTTGCCTTATTAGTCCATTCTAATTTTTTTGCAGGTTCTTGTGGCTTAGCTTCTAATTTTGCTTCAGATTTTGGAGTTTCTGTTTTTTGTTCTGGTTTTGCTGTGTTTTTTTCTATTTTTGCAGGCGATGTTACTTGGCTTTCTGGAGTAGCTTCTTTTGTTAAAAGATTTTCCGCAGCATCCATTTTAGATTTTTCATAACCTTTATTATACGAATCAACAACAATCTCTTCCGCTTTCTTTGTGGCAGCTTCTGCATCTTTTATTTTCTCTGCATTAAAATTTGCAATTAAGGTCTCTGTGGTTTTTTCTGATCCGATCTTTTCCCCGTACACATAACCTCCACCAGCAGCCATGAGTCCAGCAAAGACAGCAGTTAAGATAGCGCTACGTAATCCAACCTTCCCTGTCTTCTCTTCTAATCTTTTTGTATTAGGTCTAATGTAAGTAGGTGTAGCAGGCGCATGAGAGGCTGGTGCAGTATTGGTATTATTTGTGGCTAGCTTTATTTCTTTTTTTAATTTTAGTTTTTCGATTATCTCATCGAGATTAATAGGTTGTATCTTTGGAGCGATATCAGTTACTTGTGGTGTTCTTGGAGCAGACTGATTTATCGGCACTGTTGCTATTAAGTTTTTATTCTTCTCAGTCTCGAGAGCTGCTTGTATTCTTATTAGGTCTTCCTCTTTTTTTCTTATCTCCTCATTCTTTCTATTCATTTCATCTTCAAAACTTGCTCTTAGAGCATTTATCTTCTCGTCTAATTTTAACTTCTCTTCTATCATCGCTTTTTCTGATTCTTGATTTGCTTTTTCAAGATCTTTTTGATCTTGCAGTCTTGTCATCTCTGCAGTCATCCATATGTCACCCTCGTTAAATTTAGGTTTTGTTATTCTTGGAGATTTTAGCTTTGAAGTAGCTGCTGCATCTTCTGGCAATACCTCGACAACTGGCGCGTCTGATATTATTGGTGTTGAAGCTTGGTCTGGTTCTAACTCCTCCTCGATTTTACTTGTAGGATTTTTATCTGGAGCAAAGCCTGCGGCTTTCTTTCTGTTGTAATCAGCTATCTCTTCTGATACATAATTTTGTTTTGAATATTTCCAGTCCATATAAGCATCATCTACATCTATTGGTATTTTTTTATCTGCTTTACTTGAAGAAAAAGCTTTGCCTACTTTTTTCTTAGGGTTCAATTTTTCCTTTATCAACTCCTCTCTTTTTCTATTCACAAGAAAATCAAAACTAGCACCGACTCTTCCGTCCGTGTTTTTTATTCTGCCTTGTGTCATGTCATGATAAAAATCATCAACATTTTTTAGTTTTATATTTTTTGATTCTGCTATATCTCTTAACTTATCTTGCTCTAATGCTACATAATAATCTAATTCTTCTACCGACTTAACTTCTAAGAGTTTTACTTTTAAATCACTAACTATTTTATTTCTTATCTCCTCTGCTTCTGTTGCTGAGATAAATCCTACACCATCTTTTCTTTTATTGTCTTCTTGTTTTTGTTCTGGTTTTAATTTTTTGTCTTCTTTTATGATCTTATTTGCAGCAGAGGCAGTCATTTCGCCTATAGCTCTAGATGCTTTTACTACTTCCTCCTCATACTTTTTCAAATCTTTCTCTGCTTGGTCTAACTTTTCTAAAAAATTACTTTTATCAAAAGAGGTAGCGTCCAGCTCACTACGTAATCTCTTTATCTCTTCTCTGTTTCTCTGCATTATGTTTTCAGAATCCATGATCTCTCTCAACAGTCTATTATTAGCTTCTAAAGCTATTACTCGTCCCAGTTCTGTTTTTTGGTTTTTCTTTTCCAGAGATTTTAAATCTTCTTCTATTTGTCTTGATCTTGGACGCATTTCAGAACCAACACGGACTACAAAATTAGGAATTATTTTATTCGCCCTAGGTAGTGAAGAAGGTTTATTTAATTCTTTTTCTCTTTTCTCTAAAAAAGAAGAAACTTTTTTTGTGTCATAAAAAACATCATCATCTCCAGTAACTTCATTTTTCTCAACAGTTACTCCTGTCTTTACACCTTCTAACTTGTTATACTTTGTGATTCTGTCTAAAATCCTTACGTTCCCCTCATCAAAATCTTTAAAAGAACCTTCATTTAGCTTTACAGACATGTTACGTAACTGATCATGTATGCTAGGCTTACTTAAAAATGTGGGACTAGATGGATTCATATATTCAATTATACAATACAAAGACAAATATAACACTTGCTTTATGCACAAATACTTGTTAGTATGAATATCTGATGAAGAAAAAGTTAAAAACGCTTTCTATTCTTGTTTTATTTGTAATAACATACAATACAGCAAGCGCAAATATATTCCAGGATACAGTATCTAAAATAAGCTTTAAGATAAAAGGCTTATTCTCTGAAGAGCAAAAAATAGAAAAGCTGTCAATTCTAAGTTTTGATGAAGATGAGCCAATATTAAAAGCAAAATACAATACTGACATAGTTGACGGTAACGCAAAAGAAAAACTACAAAAACAAAATATACAAAATAGTAATGAAAATGTATTGCAGGCTGAAGTCGGACCGATGAGAACATCTACCGATGAAGAGCTGGTTGATGGTGACAACATACAAGTCTATGAAGTAAAAGAAGGAGACACCTTATCTAGTGTTGCAAAAATCTATGGAGTATCCAAAAACACAATCGCCTGGGCTAATGAAATTAAAAATGGTAAAGCAAAAGTTG
Source organism: bacterium (assembly GCA_043771335.1). Classification (GTDB taxonomy): domain Bacteria; phylum Patescibacteriota; class Minisyncoccia; order Phycocordibacterales; family UBA5272; genus JAUPVO01. Next base: position 6,745 of record JAYVHM010000005.1, read on the forward strand.
GAGACATACTAATTATACTCCCCATCTCAGGTGTAAAGCATACTATTAAAAAAGGAGACACATTGAAAAGTGTCTCAAAAAAATATGCAGCTGACATATTAGAAGTGTCTGACTTTAATGGATTAAAAGATGGTGATGAGTTAGTCGTGGGTGAAGATATTATAATTCCTGATGGCAAGTTAGACTTTGATGCTCCAGTAGTGAACAACAAAAAACCAGACACAAAAAAGAAAAAGAGAATCTATGCTTCAGCTGGTATTGGATATTTTGCTAGACCTATAGTTGGTGGTGTAAAGACGCAAGGACTACATGGACATAACGGTGTTGATATCGGTGCTCCAGTAGGCACTCCACTACTAGCTGCGTCTAACGGTACAGTACTGGTCGCTAAAAATACTGGCTACAATGGTGGTTATGGTAAGATGGTAATTATAAGTCATCCAAATGGAACTCAGACCGTATATGGCCATATGAATAATGTGTATGTTAGCACAGGACAAAATGTAACACAGGGAGAACAAATAGGTGAGAGTGGTAACAGCGGTAAATCAACAGGACCACATCTACACTTTGAAATCCGTGGCGCTAAGAATCCATTCTAGGATTTGATTAATGCTTAGAAATTGATGACCTCTCTTGTTTCCATATTACAAACACAACAAAAAACACTATATTTCTATAGTGTTTTTTGTTAATATTTCTATTATTTGTTTTGGTTTATTTAACCGCTTCTTCAGAAACTTTTGAGAACTTTACGCTTTCAAATATTAATTTCTTTTCTAATTTTCCTGTTCCTAAGATTTTTACTTTTGGTATACGTCCTAGTCTCATTTGTATTAGACCCATAGCAACTAGTGTTGTAGGCGATACGACAGAGCCATTTTCAAATACATTAAGGTCAACTAAGTTAACTGGTATGTAATTTTCTCTAAAGGCTTTGTTCATATTCACTCCACGTCCGCGAAGCTTTGGTATTTTCTTGATTACATCACGAAGCGCTGGACGACGTTTGTTACCTGCTCTCGCAGTTTGTCCTTTGCCTCCACGTCCTGATGTTTTTCCTCTTGTTCCACCACGACCTACTTGGCGTGATTTCTTATTTGGGTTTTCTCTTACTATTTCATTTATTTGCATATATTCTTTTTAATTAATGTTTTCGTGTTAGAGATTATGCGCGAGATGACACTTCGGCTAATGCCTTCATGGTTGCTCTTGCATTGTTAAGTTTATTTTTTGTACCACCATGGAACTTTGCAGTTACATTTTGTAATCCTGCTAAGTTCAAGATAACACGCGCTGATGATCCGGCAATTAGTCCCTTACCTTTGTTAGGTGAGATCCAAACTTCTGAACTGTCATATTTTGCACTAACTTCATGCTTGATAGTTTTTTTATCATCAAGGTTAAACTTGACCATATTCTTTCTAGCTGATTTTAAGGCTTTTTCCATAGCTGCTTGTGTATCCATAGCTTTTCCAGTACCAAGTCCAACACGACCATTACGGTCACCAGCTATCATAGTAACATGGAGTGAGAATCTTCTACCTCCTGATACTACACGAGTCACACGACGCACATCGATAGCCTTAGAGTCGAACTCAGGCTTCTCACGTGGTGGTCTCGCTGGGCGTCCTCCACGTTGTCCACCTCTTGGAGCTGGACGAGCTGTACCTGGACCACGAGATGTAGAGTTAGCGTATTTACTTACTCTTGGGGCTATGGTCTCAGTTGATGCTACTACTTCTGGTGTTCCTGCTGGAGCTTGCACTTCTTCTGCTTGCACAGTTTCTGTTACAGCTTCTTCAGCTACAGTTTCAGTTGAAGCTTCTGTATTAGTTTCAGATGGAGTAACTTCTGCTACTACCTCTTCTGCTACTACTTCTGCTTCTGTGTTTATTATTTCGTCATTCATATAATTATATTTTTAGAATTAGAAGATTAAGCCCGATTCGCGAGCTGCGTCTGCTAATGCTTTTACACGACCTCCGTATTTAAATCCTGCTCTATCAAATACAACAGTAGTTATTCCGGCTTTTTTTGCTTTCGCTGCAATATCTTTTCCAACATTTATTGCACATTCCATCTTTGTCATTTTACTTTCTTTCATATCATTTGATGAACATACAGTTGTAGCTGTATCGTCATTTATGATTTGAGCATAAGTATACATGTTTGATTTGAATACACATAATCTTGGCTTGTCTTGTGTTCCAGATACTTGGGTACGAATCTTTTTATGGAGACGTAATCTTTTTTCAGCTTTTACACTTTTTATTTTTTTTATCATATATTTATTTTGTGTTTAATTATTATGCTGATTTTTTACCTTCTTTACGACGGACGACCTCTCCCGCGTATCTGATACCCTTACCTTTATATGGTTCTGGTTTCTTGTTTTTCTTTACTTGCATAGCAAATAAAGTTACAAGCTCCTTATCAATACCAGTGATTGTCAGCTCTGACTTTGCAGCCTCAACTGTTAACCCTTTTGGTATGTTAAGAGTAACTGGGTGTGAGAATCCTAGTGACATGTGAAGGATATCGCCCTTAACTTCCCACTTGAATCCTACTCCTTCTACTATTAACTTTTTGACAAATGGAGTTACTACTCCAGAAATCATGGCTTTGATTAATGACATGTATGTTCCCCAAAGTGACTTTGAGAATTTATCATTACGTCTTGGCTCTGATGTTAATTTTCCATCTTCAAACTTTAACACAACCTCCTCACGGACTGGTCTTGTTAATTCTCCTTTTGGACCTTTTACAGTTACCGAGTTGTTTGTTATTAAAACTTCAACTCCTGCTGGTACTGTTATGATTTGTTTTCCTACTCTACTCATATATTTGTTTAGAATATTTCAAAAAGTGCTTCTCCTCCTGTATTACTAGCGCGCGCTGCACGTCCAGTCATTATACCTTTTGGAGTTGATAAGACTACGTTACCGTAACCATTTCTAACTTTTTGTATATCACTTAATTTATAATAAACTCTACGACCTGGTTTTGAAATGCGTTTTGTTGAGCTGACAGCGTGTACATTTTCTTTGTTATACTCAAGTACAACTTCGATTTTGTATTCTGCAGCATTATCTTTTACTGCTTTCACATAACCCTCCTCTTTTAAAAGATTTAAAATAGAAAGAGTTAATTTTGAAAATGGTACAGATATTTTTTCTTTTCTGATAGCACCCGCATTACGGAGTGATACCAACATGTTTCCTATTGTATCCATATATTAATAATTTTATATTGTGCTTAATAAGAGATTACCAAGATGCTTTCTTAACGCCTGGGATTTGTCCTTCGTTAGCAAGTTCACGGAAGCAGATACGACAGAGATCAAAATCTCTCATGTATCCGTGTTTTCTTCCACACTTGAAACAACGACTTACCTTGCGTGTTGAAAATTTTGGCGTCTTAGCAGCTCTTGCGATGACTGATGTTTTTGCCATAATTTTTTTGTTCGTAATTTATTTTTGTATTTACTTTCGCAAATACTCGCTTTTATTATCTAATGTGATTTTGACTGTTTCTTAAGAATAACACTCAGAGACACACTGATTAAAAACGATGTAAACATAATAACATAAAATCTATTCTTTTGCAAACTGATATAAGATCTTTTTTGATAAATAAAATCCCCGCAAAGCGTAGCTTTGCGGGGGGGGCAAGTAACAACATTACACATGCTGCTGACTTGGCATTACAACTTCTATTCCAAGTTTTGCGTGAGTTGAAATGTTTTTCAGAAGAGTGAATCTTTCTAATTTTTTCCTTGCAGAATAATTATTATCTATAACTCTTAACTTTTTATCTGGGACAGCGTTGAATTTTTCTATTTCCTTTACCCACAACAGCTTGACCTCTTCTAACCTTTTTTTACAAATCATATTTGGAATATTTCTACCAAAAAGATTCATAATAGTATACATCTTAAAATTAAGAACATTAATCTTATTATCTCCAAAGAACATTGTTTTTGAAAGTCTCACTGATCTAAGTTTTTTCCTAACTTCACGATCGCCGACAATAAAATTGTATTTTAAATCAGGATCAGAAGCAATGTTAATTGGCTTAGGAGTTTTAAATACATCTGAATCGTCATTTACACTATTACCAAGATATATAGCACTTGCATTGTATGTGCCATACGTATGTTCAAAATCAAAAGAAAAGTTCATACCTTCTTTTATAAGACAAATATAAGTTGCTTTTAACTCATGAGTGCCACAGGCATACATTACATCATCACCATGCTTTTCCCAAATCTCAACCATCATGTACTCGCCGACATGATTTTCCATTTTTGCTTGGATAGCCTTATACTGTTCAAGTTTTTTTGACACTTCCCTAACATTTAGACTCCATACTGCAAAAACAAAATCAGCAAGCTTGTCCCCAGTACTACCACCTGACTTTAAAGTTTTTACAATGTCACATAACATGGCACCTTGTAACAAGATTGCAGAATGAAGTTGTCTCTCAGTTTCTTCAGCTAATCCTGAAGTAAATAGAAAGTTTCTGGCTTCTGGTGAAAAATTTTTAACGTCGAGTGTCATAACTATCTCCTTTAATGATTAATTAATTTTTGCAACAGAAAATTCAATATCCTTTTCACAAAAATAATTAGAAAGTAATTCTTTCAGATCTTCTATGTATTCACTAACTCCCAATTTTAAATCTGCTCTAACTTTTTCATGCAAAGATTTCTTTAATTTGCTAAACACTTTTTCTATGGACTCTTCTGTTATTTCAGCTATTATCTTTGGAGATAATCCTAATGGTATTTTAGAACCGCATCCACAAGTAGATTTATCTGTTAATAGTCTCACGAGAAGAACAGAACTTTTTACTTCATCTTTATATTTTGACTCATCTGGCTTTAATACATCCACGGCAATAATCATCTGGTTACCGCCTCCTCCATTACCGCCACCGTCAGGGTTAAACTTTTTCAAAAAAGGTTTTGATGTTTTGAAAAGCATAATTACTCCTTATGTTATAAATTAAGAACATTTTTTGAATTATAAAAATAATTTTATTTACTTTTATATTTGAAATATTATATTAACATAAATATAAAAATATGTAAATACAAAAAGCCGCGCGAAGCGCGGCTTTTTGTATTTTACTTTGCTTGTTACCACGCAAAGTGAGCAAAAGCTTTGTTAGCTTCGGCCATTCTGTGTGTATCTTCTCTCTTCTTAACTGCTGATCCTTCACCTTTACTAGCACCAATTAACTCATCACCTAATTTCTTATGCATTGCTTCTCCTTTTTTACTACGAGCAGCATTGATAAGCCATCTGTATGATAGTTGCATTTGGCGTTCAGCGCGAACTTCACGAGGAACTTGGTAATTAGCACCACCGATACGGCGTGATTTTACTTCGATTAATGGAGAAGTGTTTTTAACAGCTTCTTTAAAAATCTCAATTCCCTCTTGCTTTGTTTTTTCTTTGATATAGTCAAAAGCAGCGTAAACTATTTCGCGTGCTGTATTTTTCTTACCACTCCACATTACATAGTTTATGAATTTCTCAACATCCATCGAGTTATGATTGATGTCAGGCTTTACTATATTTCTATTTTTTACTGGTCTTCTCATGTTATTGTTTTAATTTATTTAATTATTATATTCTTTTCTTTAAATTATTTTACTAATTTAAATACTTTTTATTTCTTTGCGGCAGCGCCAGCTTTAGGGCGTTTTGCTCCGTACAGAGAACGAGATTGGCGACGAGCGTCAACACCAGTAGCGTCGAATCTTCCACGCACTATGTGATAACGCACACCAGCCAAGTCTTTTACACGTCCACCGCGTATCATAACTACAGAATGCTCTTGTAATTTATGTTTCTCGCCTGGAATATACGCAGTTACTTCTTGACCATTAGTTAGTCTAACACGAGCTATTTTACGTAGCGCCGAGTTCGGTTTCTTTGGAGTTGTTGTTGTAACTTTTGTACACACGCCACGCTTAAAAGGTGAATCGTAAAAGTTAGGTCTATTTTGTATACTGTTAAATCCACGTCCCATAGTTACAGAACGAGATTTTCTAGCTACTTTAGATCTAGCTGATTTTACTAATTGATTAATTGTTGGCATAATTTTTTAATGTTGTAAGAAATTATTTAAGCTCAACTTTAGCGCCAGCTTCTTCTAATTTCTTTTTCATTTCCTCAGCATCTGCTTTTTTAACATTTGCTTTTAAGTCGATAGGAGCTCCATCAACTAAGTCCTTAGCCTCTTTAAGACCAAGAGCTAAAGCCTCTTTTACTACCTTCATAACTGCAATCTTTTGTTCACCAGCTGATGCTAAGTGTACTGTGTATTCTGATTTACCTTCTTCAGCTACGGCAGCGCCAGCAGCGGGAGCAGCTGATACAGCAGCAGCTGATACTCCGAATTTCTCCTCGATAGCACTTACTAGCTCGTTAAGATCTAGAACGCTCATTGATTCGATTTTGTTTAACATGTCTTCAAATTTATTCATATATTTTATATTATTTTTATTAATTTATTATTTTGTCTTTGCTACTTCACTAACTGCTATCGCTATGCGTTGCATTGGTGATTTTAATAAGTAAGCAAGTTGTGATAGTAATACATCACGTGTTGGTATAGTAGCTATTTTCATCATACCTGCCGCATCCTTGAATCCTCCTTCAAATATACCTCCGAGTATTGCAATAGATTTTTTATTTTCTTTTGCAAAGTCATTAGCGATACGAGCGGGAGCAAGAAGGTCATCACCCCAAAGTACTGCCATTTCGGCTGCAACTGCTGGTGACTCACCTGTAATATTATTAGCAGTAGCTGCTCTGTCCCATAGTGATTTTTTTACTACAGTATAGTTCATCTTTTCTGCAAATAATTTCTTACGAAGTTGTTCTTGTTTTCCAACTGATAGTCCCTTAAAAGAAACGTATACAGCTGATTTAGAATTCTTGATAGCATTATTGTATGAGTCAATTAACTCTACTTTTTTGTTTTTGCTTAATGCCATAATTATTTTATTATTATGTTTTGTAATGTGCTTTTTATAAATTAAATGCAGTGCATATAATCTATAAAAATAAAATCGCCTACACCGGCGACTTAGAGATTTTTGTAAAGATATTAATTAAAACTTATTTAAGCTTTTAGTCTTTATTTCTAAAGTTTAAAACGAAAACAAATCTTATATCTCTACGCCTCCGCAGGGCTTATGCACTTACGTGCGCCTACTTCTTTGGTGTATGTTACAATACTAACACAAAAACTACTTTTCTGCAAATGAAAAGCGTGCATGAACACTGAGATTCAAAACACGCTTACAGATGAACTACGTCACCATTACAGAGCTGATGATCATGACTACCCATATAATATTGGTGGTCTTTATAAAATCTTTGACAAAAATCACAAACACAATCTCCATTTGCTCTGTACCAGTAATCGTTAACATTACTGTCGTCTTCTAACAAATCATTTTGATGCAAAAAATTATCTACAAGATTTTTAACGAGTATTTACTCACCTCTTTTCTATAAAAATAATCTATGCAGTGGATTATATCACACATCTTAGCTTTGTGCTATAATACAAAAAGAAAATACCTCATACAAAAATATGAATACAATTATCAACAAAAAATTACATCATGATTACGAAGTGCTGGAAAAATATTCTTGTGGAGTTGAGCTGCTGGGTCATGAAGTAAAAAGTATAAGAAAAGGCATGATCAATATTACTGGAGCAAAAGTAATATTAACTGGAGGTGAAGTGTTTATGATCGGTGCCGACATACATCCTTATCAAGAAAATAACACCATTGTAAACAAAAACTTAAAAGGCTCTGTATTAAAGTATGACAAATTAAGAACCAGAAAACTTTTGATGAATAAAAAAGAAATATCAAAGCTGTATAAAACTATGGAAAATAAAAGTTTACACCTGGCTGCCTACTCTGTTTTTGATAAGCATGGAATAATAAAAATAGACATTGCACTGTGTAAAAAATTAAACAAGCATGATAAGAGAGAGAAAATAAAAGAGCGTGATTTCCATCAAACCGGCTAAAATATTTAGCAAAAATATTTTATGATATAATATAAATATGAAGAAGTTAATTTTTATCTTTAATATATTTTTTGCTTTTAGCTTTTTGAATATTGCCTCTGCACAAAATAATTCTATTCCTGCAAATTCTAGCAGTACGGAGATTTTAAAAAATACATATGTGCAGATAATAGACAGTTGTAATTGGGCGCACTCTGGAGTCTGCGTTGCTGCGCGTGGTGGACCGGGGACTAGCTTTTCAAAAGAACACAGGCTGCGTAATGGTATAGTTTTAAAAGTTTCAGAAAAAATAGAAACAAAAAATGGGAGTTGGTATAAAATAGATTTTAAAAACGAAAAAATAAATAAATCAGAAAGACTTAAAAAAGACTGGTATGTGAATGCAAAATATACAAAGATATTAGAAAATATAAAACCAGAAGTGTATGATGAAGATAATTACCTTGAAAATAAAGAAATTGAAAATAAAAAGATATACATAAATCTAAAAAAACAAATCTTAGAAGCTTATGAAGGTGAGACCCTTTTTATGAGAACAAAAATATCTACTGGGTTAAAAGATAGCCCGACGGAAAGTGGTGAATATTTTATACATTACAAGACGCCAAGTAGATACATGCAAGATGATGCGACTACGACTAAAATCTTTTACACTCATACAAAGACAGATACCTTAGCTAGCGGGGAAAGCAAAATATCAACCAGCACAAGATCTTACTCTACCTCTACTAAAAATAAAATAAATTACAAAGAATACTATGATTTGCCAGGTGTCCCTTTCGCTATGTATTTTGATGAAGATGGAAAGGCGATACATGGGGCTTATTGGCATAATAATTTTGGCAATAGGCATTCACATGGATGTATTAACTTAAATTTAAAAGATAGTGAAAAATTATATCGCTGGACTCCTGTTGGTGCTATTGTAATAGTAAAATAAAACTTGACAACCATTGATTTTCTGCTACAATGTATATAGTTCTCTTTTGCTATTGTAAAAGAGAACTATGGGGGTGCCAGGCTTTGATCTTTGTAATTATTATACAGTGCAATACAACCTTGTAGATGTGGTTTGAACATTTACAAAAAGAATGCAAACAAAACTGCATCAAGAGTAGCATCTGATTTTTGGATGTTCTCTCCAGCTTTTGCTCGTGCGTAATCGCATCAGCCAGCAGGCGCTATTATAATTTTCACACATCGAATTATTATTAGTGTTATAAAGAATGTGAGTAGAATATTTTATTTAATAATTTAAAAAATATTTGAAATAAAAAATTATAAATATATTTCTATTTTGCAAAATTTTCTAAAAATATATTACAACAAATCTTGCTAAGTATTGTAGATGCTGTATGATTTTGCTCTGACACGGGGGTTCAACTCCCCCCATCTCCACAAAAAGAAAACCACCAATCACTTGGTGGTTTTTATTTATTTAAAATATATTAATTAAATAAATGTTGTTTTTAGAATGTTTTAAACTTACAAGACTTTGTGGCTAAGCTACCATCTGTATGTGTAACATTAACCACCAATGAGTAACTGGACCCTGAGGTAAGTGGCGATATCGGCATACCCATAGCTAAATGGGGGGAGCCTATGTTTTTATCATTAAATGAAGTTAAGGTGGGATAAAAATCTTCAGCACTACCCTTACCATCCTGAATCAAAGATATATTAACCGTCTTAATAAGACTGCCACTAGATATATAAATAGGAGTACCTGTAGGATTTGTATTCAGAGACAAACCAAACTGAATCAAAGGGTCTGGTATTTCCCCTCTAGAGCTGTCTCTTGGAACTACTACCCCATTACATGGGTGCACCATTAGACTTGAATCATGTAGATAAAAATCAGCTATCTCAAGCACGGTATTATCTGGTCTATTTGCTATACCAATCTTTCTGTATGGAGACATAACAAGCGCTAGTCCATGATAAGGTGCTGTTAATAATTCCCATATTTTCTGAGATGATGTATACCCAAAAGCAAGCCCGGTGGCAGCTTCGCCCACATGAGAATCTATACCGAGAGCCTTTGCTCTATCTATAGGCGTAATGCCTGTAAAGCCTGGCCGACCTGGAATCTCTCCGTGACCAAAATTATCCAGATTCAAACTCAGATAATTAGAATGAGTATTAGCAGCATCCATCAGTTTTGTATAAGGAACTACAGTTGGCAGGCCAGCGTGTGAGCGGAGATGATTTAGGATACCTAACACTTCGGCTTGGTCCGGATTAAGGGTTGCAGGAGATCCGAGATCGTTACTCGAAGAGTCAGACGATCCTCCATCACAAGCACTTAATGACAAAGCAAAAAGAGAGAACAAAAAATAACAAAGAACTTTTTTCATACTACAAACTCCAGAAAGAGCAATATTACTCTGATAAGCATATTAACATAAATATTATATCTTGGCAATACCAGAACAAAAACTTATCTCGTCCAGCAGACTCTGTAATACTCTAATATGTCCTCTTTTGTTAATACGAATCTATCTTCAGAATTAAGATAATACATAATAGATGCTGGGGTTTTTGTATGGCTCATTTTAAGAGCATGCCCTAACTCATGAGCTATTAATCTTTTTAAATTTGTAATGTCTTTGTATTCATATAAAGTGATTTTGTTATTAAAATATGTCCCTTGTTCGAACTTTTTACCGATATTTTTATTCAACTCTTTTACCAAGTTATTCGCCTCGGCCACCAAATCATTATATCCATTGACGCTCATGTTGAGAGAGGTGACATAGCTCTCTAGTTTTTTATTCCTTGTTTCTAATTCATGCTTGTCACTTTCTAATACACTCTTGTTTTGATTTAATTTATAATAGTCAGAATCATTAGCTCCACCCTCTTTGTTTATTCTTGTGACTTCATTGTTGTAATTATTTAATTTATTTTTAAAAACCTCCCAATCTTTTTCAAAATCAGTCTGCTCGCTTTTTAACTTCTCCTTTTCTGTATTCAAATGTTTCAACTGACTTTCTAGGACAATAGACTTGTCTTTTGTTTTTTCAGATAAAATATTTTTTTCTATTGTCTCTCTTTGCCTTTCATCATATTTAAAATCAATTACAACTTTTCCGGTCTCACTGTATTCTAAAACTTTTTCACCCAGACCATTGTTCCAGATATTAGCTGCTTCGGTAGCGTATTTTAAAACTTCTTCTTTTGTTAAGTTAAACTCAGTATCTACTTTTCCTATTCTAAAAGTTTGAGTCTTTTCACAAGAGCTTTTAAATGAGTAAGCACTGGTTGACATTAAAAATACAAAAGAGATAAGTAAAAGGTAGCTTAACGTGTGTTTTAAATTTTTATATTTTTTAGAAAAATACGTCATCATCATTCTTATATTATAGCAGAGATACTAGAATCATAAAAGATAGTTTTGTGTGACGTGTTTATAATAAAAAAACCTGCTTAAAAATAAGCAGGTTAAGAACTAATTAAGAAATACGAAGTAATGCTGGGTTAATAACCCCGCTATTAACATTTGCTTTTTCACCCTCATCACTTAATTGAATATCAATATTGTGCCAAAGACGAAGCTCTTCTCCATGTTTCCAACAATTAGCAAGAATAGATACAGCGCATCCATACATAAAGCCTGTAATACCAACAGGAATGTCTGCTTTGTTACTGCACTCATTAGCAATAGCTGAAAGTTTGTAACCTTCACCTATTTTCTTCTGCATTAATCTAGCCCAATACTCAGCATAAGTAAAAACAGCCAAGCCATACCCATCTCCATTTTGAGCCTTTATGCCTTGTTGCCACTTTTCTTCATTACGGTCCATTGCTGGACAAGTATTAATCTCAGAAAAAAAGACAGCTTCTTTTTTATTTTGAATGACTTGATATTCAGCATTTTCTTTTTCCCATAGCGCATCTTTTTCTTTTTTAATTTTAGAATCTTTAGCTAATTCTTTACTTGAAAGAGTTGCTTTTGGATATGGTCCAACCTTACATGTAATATAGCCCGATATATTTCTGTGCCAATCGCGGCAAATCAAATCAGGATCGGAATCCTGACAAACACTAATATTAACCCCATTAAAATTAAATGAAACTAAATACGGTGAGACTTTCTTGTTAGAGAAAAGCTTAACCATCTGAACCATAGCAACCTCATATAAAGTCACGTCACAAGACTCTGCAAGATTAATAGCTTCTTTGATAGCTTTACTAATACTGTCTCCAGCGTAAACTTTTAACTCCATTTTAAAGTATTTAACTGCGCCAGAGTTGGCCCAGCACCTCCAGAATCTGGGATCATTAATTTTACTTTGATTCATTGAAATTCTCCTTGTAAGCTTATTTAAAAGAACTAATAGACACTAAGTGTTGGATAGACCTGAACGCTAATTTTATACTAACACAAAAATATAGCATGTGTCAAATATAAAAACTTTTTCTTTTTTCATGTTAAAATATAATTATGAAAACTAATAATCTGAATAATCTTTTATTAAAAGTAAAAAATGATAAGAGGGTTTTAATTGCTTTTGCATTACTTGCCACACTACTCTTTACTTGTATTTATCTATACAAAATCAACCTAGATTATAAAAAGCAAAATGTATTAATAACAGAAGAAGCTAAAATACTAAAAATAAATCTAGATGAGATAAATCAAAAATACATAGATATAGTAAATAAAATAGAAGTAGCTGAAAAAGATAAAATATATCTATTCAATAGTTTAAATGGAGTCAAAAGCGAATACAATGGGTTAATGCAGAATTATGATGCAAAACTAAAAGAAGTAGACACTTTGAGTAAGGCTGTATATTACGATGATGAACTATTGAAAAAATATTCCAAATACTACTTTCTCAATGAGAACTATGCCCCGTCTTCTACCGAAATAATATCTCCCATATACACACTTAATAATAAAGAAATCAAAATATTAAGTGAGGTAAAGCCAAAATTAGAAAACATGTTAATGGCAGCACAAAATTATAATCAAAACTCTACCAATACTACAAATAATATTAATCTTGTAATTCATTCTGGATACAGATCTTTTGCTGAGCAAAAAGGCTTAAAGAGTGCCTATACGAGAACCTATGGTATAAGTAAAGCAAATCAGTTCTCGGCTGACCAAGGTTATAGCGAACATCAATTAGGAACTACTGTAGACATAACTGATGGGAAAAGTGGACTGTCTACTAATTTTGATAAAACGAAAAGTTTTTTGTGGCTAAAGGATAATGCACATAGATATGGATTCATCCTTTCTTATAACAAAGAAAATAAATACTATATGTATGAGCCATGGCACTGGAGATATGTTGGAGTAGAACTTGCTACTTATATGCATGACAATGGTCTTAATTTCTATGATATAGACCAAAACAAAATAGACGAGTATAAGACTAAGATATTTGATTAAGTTTTGAACTGTTAACTTTTTATTGCTTAAAAATATTTTGTATGTTATTATAATATTAAATATAAAGATTTAAATAAATAAAACTGTGATACAACAAAAGACACTAATCAATAACGCCATCCGTGCAAGAGAGCTAAGAATAATAGACCAGAATGGTGACAATCTAGGAGTGATGACAAAAGAAGATGCAATATACAAGGCGCGCGCGGCCGGTCTTGACCTTATCGAAGTGTCTAATAATGGTGAAGTAGCTGTCGGACGTATAGCTGATTATGGCAAATACCAATATGAGATGAGTAAAAAGTTCAAAGAAGTGAAAGCTAAATCAAATATAACTGAAACAAAAAATATACAGTTGAGTGTAGGTATCAGTGATCATGACATACAAACAAAAGTAGATCAGGCTGTAGTCTGGATAAAAGAAGGACATAGAGTAAAATTTGAATTACAATTAAAGGGACGTGGTAAGTTTATGGAGGAAAACTTTTTAAAGGAGAGGTTGAATAGAGTTTTAGCTATTATGCCTGTAGATTACAAGGTGGCTGAGCCATTAAAGAAGTTTCCAAAAGGCTTCGCCATAGTACTTGAAAAAGCCAAATAACTATGTTATAATGCTGTGACCATGAAAACCAACAAATCCTATACTAAGAGATTAAAAGTAACAAAGAATGGTAAGATACTAGCAAGAAAAGCCGGTCAAAATCACTTTAACGCAAGAGCATCAGGTAATAGAACATTACAAGGACGCAGAATGCAAGAGTTTAAAATGACAGGAAAAGAAAAAGCAAGATTCTTACCTGGTGCATTATAAGACTAGTTATAACTAGTATTATATAGTAAGCATTTTCATAAGAAAAAATTAAAAATAAAAATTAGCAATAAAAAAACAATAAGTATATGTCAAGAGTAAAAAGAAGTAGTATAGCAATGAAGAGACGCCGCAATGTCCTCAAAGCAGCAAAAGGATTTAGATTTCAAAGATCAAAAACAGAAGTGATGGCAAAGGTTGCGCTTAAAAAAGCTGGAGCTTATGCATTTGCACACAGAAAAGACAGAAAGACAGACATGAGAAGATTATGGACTGTAAGATTAAATGCCTTCCTACGTGATAATGGCACTACATACTCAAGATTTATAGCTGAAGCTACAAAGAAAAGCATGTTAGTAGACAGAAAGATAATGGCGACACTCGCCGAGACTAATCCAGAATCAATGAAAGCAATAGTTGACTCAGTAATGAAATAACATAAAGACTAAAACATTAAAAGCGCGACCTCCGGGTCGCGCTTTTAATGTTTTAGTCTATCCTCTTACTTCACTCTCTGTCTTACTATCATCAGTTGGTGCTTTGAATGTAACTCTTGATTTTTGTTTTTTTACTAATTCTATAACTCTTTCCACTAACTTTTTTGGATCAGCATCAAAGATGACCAAATCATTTTCTCTGTTACTATTATCTATAATATTTTTTATAACTTCATCAGTTGACCATTCCCCTTCTAATATACCTATGGGTATATTGCTTTCCCAGGCTACAGTAAACTCATGTATAGTTCCTATGCGTCCACAGCCAAGTATAATAGCATCCGAGGAACGCACCAGCATCATGTCGCGTCCAGGGAATCCAAAACCTGTGTATATAACCACATCGTTGTGCTCGAGAGGCATCTTGTAAGTTTCCAAATGCTCTATTTTACTAGCTGCAGGAGAGAGTCCGATAGAAAATCCTGACCCAGCTTCTTTATATCCGTGAGCGACATACAGTGGAAAACCACTGGTGGCCCCTGTTGATATTTGAACATCAGGATAAGCCGATATCGCCCGCCCTATTTCCATAGCACTTCTTATAACATGAGGACCGCAATGTGTGACTTCTGCTGCTCCGCTAATTGATATTGTTATTTTTTCTTTCATGTCTTATTTTTGTATTTAATTTTTCTTAATATAATTATAACATACAAAAAATATTAAAAATTAAATACATTAACAAATAATAGTATTTAGAAAAATTAAATAGTGTATTTTTTATGTAAAGAAATCTTGAGTCCAGAAGCTTTTGCTTTATCTATTGTATCTTGTGTCCCAGTAGAATTATTAACCTGAAAAGCATACACTTCATCAGAATATACAACCTCTTCATCATGCCTGTTGTAATAATCATCCTCGGTTATATCTCCTCCACTGTGATATATTTCAAGCAATCCACTTGAATTTTTATTTTGAAAAGCTTTTAAAACTACTTCTAATTTTTCTATGTCTAATTTTGTTATGGGTTCAGTCATCCAGTTTTTATAGTAATCAGAAATATATTTATCTAGCTTGGCTGGTATAATAACTCTCATCTTATTTTCTTGTCCTAATTTTAAAACTTCATCCATACAAAAATAATCAACCCCTGTGGCTCCACCAGTCACTATTCCATTTCCAGATGAAAGCACTTCACGCACAGCAGTTCGTACATCAGACTCAACTTCATTGTTAGTAATTCTCCATGTCCCTGTAAATATTATCCATTTCATTTGTGTATTGTAACATAGAAATTTAAAATTAACATTTGCTTTGATGCATAATTAATGTTATCATAAAATTTCAAAAGTTCTTTTATAACACTCTTAAGGAGATATCTAAAATGCCTGTGGCAAATAAAAATGTAACACTCACAAAAACTCAAGTGCATAAGCTGGGCCTCATGTGGCATAAAAGTCATGAGGAACCTCCAAAAGATTCAAATGACTGGATAGCCTATCTCATAAGCATACAGACTGACTCAGTAAAAAAGAAAAAGGAATTCCCTACAACCCACGACATTAATACACTACAGCTAAATAGATACTTTTACTGGCTCGTACGCTCTGCAATTATTAATAACAGTTGTGAGCAGATGAAGGAAGCTTTTATTTTTTTAAATCATTTAAGAAAAGCTCGAGCTGACTACAGAACAGAAGTTATGAATGCTTCGATACGAAAAGTCTCCTAATTACGAAAAACTCTTCCAAGATAACTTTAAAGAAGGAAAGAAAATGACTACAGATGCTTTAGAAAAAGTGGTGGTGGCTGCAGTAACAATAACTGCGGAACAGGCCGTAAAATTAACAAGTCTTTGGACTAGCCATGTACACAGTCCGCAAACAGTAGAGGACTGGTTAACTTACCTACCGAGACTACGTGCAGAAAAAAGACGTTTCCCTGATATAGAAAGGGTAGATATATTAAGCTCTGAAATGAGTACTTATGCTTATTTTCTAGTGTGTAAAGCTTTGGAAAAAAATAGCCAAGAAGAGCTTAGTGCAGCTTTTGCATTTTTAGACCAGCTAAAAATTCAACAAAATAAGCAGAGAGCAGAAACAAGACTACTGTCTTTTAGTAAGATGGGGAGGCTAAAAGATACCTTGTCGAAATAAAGCCAGAAAAACAAAAGAGTAACGAAATTCGTTACTCTTTTTTATTTTATTATTTTTAGACATCCAAATCTGCAAGGTGGGCGTTAGTCTGTATAAACGACTTACGAGGACCCACTTCACTACCCATTAGCATCGTGAATATATTATCTGCTTGTTCAGCTTCATGAGCACTTACTTGTTTTAAGGTTCTATTTTTAATATCCATAGTAGTCTCTTTTAATTCATCTGGATTCATCTCTCCGAGACCCTTATATCTTTGCACTCTCCACTTTGTGCTTTTGACTTTTGCTACAACCTCTTCATTTTCTTCTTCACTGTTCTCACCCTCCTCTACAGCTTCATCATTACCCATGATTTTAAATTTTTGAGCATCATTGTAAGCGTAAAAAGATTCTTTTCCTTTTGATAATTTATAAAGTGGGGGTTGGGCAATATATACATAACCTGCATCAATCACTGGTTTATAGTATCTGTAAAAGAATGTTAAAAGTAGTGTGCGTATATGTGAGCCGTCAACGTCAGCATCCGTTGCTATGATTAGTTTATGATAACGTAATTTTGTAATATCAAAAGTGTCTCCGATAGCAGCCCCCATAGCCAATACCAAGTTTTTAACTTGTTCGCTACCTAACATCTTATCAAGTCTCGCTCTCTCTACATTTAAGATTTTACCTCGGAGTGGTAATATGGCCTGAGTCCTCCTGTCGCGACCCATTTTCGCGCTACCTCCCGCTGAGTCTCCCTCCACAATGAAGAGTTCTGACTCGCTGGCGTCTCCACTCTGACAGTCTGCTAATTTTCCTGGTAATCTCATGCCATCTAATACCCCCTTACGCAAGACACTATCCTTCGCAGCTTTTGCAGCCTTTCTCGCACGCATAGCGAGTAACCCTTTTCCTATTATATCTTTTGCATCTTCTGGATTCTCTTCTAAAAATGTAGAAAAAGCTTCACCAAAAACAGTAGACACAGCACTCGCCGCTTCGACACTACCTAATTTACTTTTTGTCTGACCTTCGAATTGTATCTCACGCATTTTTACTGAGACTACCGCTGTTAACCCCTCTAACACATCATCACCTGTAAGGTTCTCATCTTTTTCTTTTAAGATTCCAGCTTTACGTGCATAAGAGTTGATCAGTCTGGTGAGGGCAGTTTTAAAACCAGTTACATGCGTTCCTCCTTCTGAGGTGTGTATGTTATTTGCAAAGGCAACCATCTTTGTACTCATCTCATCTGTATATTGCAGTGATATCTCCACTCCTACACTATCTATATCCTTGTCTACATAAAAAATATTCTTATGCACTGGTTTAGTCATTATATTGTAGTGTTTTACCAATGCCTTTAGCCCACCCTCAAAATAAAAAGTCATAGATGGCACAGGCAATCCAAAATCAGCTAAGTACGTTGCTCCTTCAAGATCTAACTCTTCTGGATACTCACGTGCATCGATACAAATAATCTCAAGACCTTTAACTAAGTAGGCCTGCTGACGCAGATGAGCCACCACTGTATCAAAATTAAAATCTATACCCTCTTTGAAGATAGTTGCGTCTGGTTGAAAGGTAACTATGGTGCCATGATGTTTTGTTTTACCTATTTCTTTTACTTTTGCTTTTGGAACTCCTATTTTGTATTCTTGTTTGTATAGGCCGCCATCTTTGTGTACTTCTACACCACAATAAATAGACAAAGCATTAACTACCGATGCACCCACACCGTGTAATCCTCCTGAGACTTTGTAGCCACTTTCATCGTTTTCATTGTCGAATTTTCCTCCACCATGAAGAGTTGTCATAACTACTTCGAGGGCTGAGACTTTCATCTTCGGATGCATGTCTACTGGTATACCACGACCATTATCAACTACACGCACCATATTATTCGGCAGTAGTGCCACCTCAACCCTATTAGCATGA
The DNA here is from genome assembly GCA_043771335.1 of bacterium. GTDB lineage: Bacteria > Patescibacteriota > Minisyncoccia > Phycocordibacterales > UBA5272 > JAUPVO01. The sequence goes on from JAYVHM010000005.1 coordinate 25,542, forward strand.
CCATTCATAGCCTCATCACGACTGTTGTCAAAAATCTCAGTAATAAGATGTTGTAACCCGGATGGTCCAGTAGAGCCGATATACATACCTGGGCGTTTACGGACTGGTTCTAAACCCTCTAAAACCTGTATACTGTCAGCACCATAAGATGATTTTTTAACTTTTTTTTCTACTATTTCTTTTGCCATATTTACTTTTAATTTCTTTTTAAATAAAATTATTTCTTGTTTATATTATACCATATCTGATTATTAAATATCACTTTACAAATACAAAAAATAGATGTATAATCAATCTGGCTAAACAAAATAAGGGGTAGGATATGGGACAATAATCTATATCGAAAACAAGACTAGAACTAGAAATAGAGCTGGCAAAAGAAATGGATAAATTAATTGAAATGCTAGTCTCGGCTGCAGAGTCAGTAAGAGAAGAGATACTCAGATGCAACACAGAAGTTGAACCGCTTTTAAAGAAAATTTTCTCTGAAAAGTGGGCGACCGAGGACAGAGATTTACGAAAAGCCCGTAGCTTACTCGATCTTATGCTTGAAAAATTAGATTATTTGATTTTATTTTTTGGAGAAAGTCCTGCAAATAACATGAGAGTTGTTAGTCTTTTAATAGCCAGAACACAAGCTGTTAATGGTCTGCGTGTAGTTAGTATGTACGTGCAAAAAAAGCAAAGTTTTGAAAAGAAATTAACTTAGGAGAGATAAATGGAGATTATTTTAGTTTGGTTTTTATGGACAGGTTTCGATGGCTCATACGGGAAACATTTGACTCAGCAACCCGCACAATACCCATCTCGTTCTGACTGTGAGCAGACAGCTGAAATGGTGAAGCAGAATACATATAAATATGGTTATTGGGTTTGTGTGGAAAGTAAAGTATTGGTTAATAAAAAATAATCACAGAAACAAAGGCAAGAAAATTCTTGCTTTTTTTTATTTTCTAAATTAAACTACTAACAGCCTGATTAAACTTCTCTCCCCTGTCATATTCATTTTGAAACATACCAAAAGATGCAAAGGCTGGGGTAAATAAAATAATATTTTCAGCATCACTTTCCTTACCATTCTCAGACACGCTTCGCGCTGTGGTCACTGCCAACTCCAAATTTTCTACCAATATATAATCCTTAAAATTATTTTTCTCAAATATTTCTAATAATTTTCTTGTTCCTGTTGTAGTCTCGTCACTTAGTAAGATAATTTCTTTTATTATATTTTTATTCTTAAAATCTATTATCGTATTAACATAATTAGTCATGTCTAGCTCTTTGTCTCGACCTCCTGTTATGAGTATTATTTTCTTACTTGTGTTTTGATTTTCTGTAGCGAAGCTTTTAAGCGCTGCGATGCTGGCATCCCCTGTGGTCGCACAAGTATCATTAATATAATCTACTCCATTTAAAGTTCTAACTTTTTCAAGCCTTCCCTCCACTCCATAAAAATCATCCAAGCTTTTCTGTATACTAATATCATCTACTCCAAAACTTTTACAAGCAGTGATAGCGAGTGCTACGTTTATCTTATTATGCTCTCCTGGTAAATTAGATTTAAAATTATTATTTATTTCTAATATATTTTCTTCATTTAAAAATATTTTTTTATTTTCTTTATTATAAAAATCTTTTAACTCATCATCACTTAGATACTTCTCCATGCTTAGCATTATATTTTCTGTGCTTACAAAAACATCTGTATTATTTTTCTCAGATCTTTGATTGAGGAATATCGCAGCCTTGTCGTGAAAGTAGTCCTGCATATCACCCTTATAATAATTCATATGATCAGGCATAATGTTTGTAAAAACTGCAATGTCTGGAGAATACCCTATATCTGCAAATCCTTGTAATATCCATGAATCTAACTCCATAACAATCACGTCGCCAGATTTTACATGTTTTAAATTCTCAAGAGTAGCTACACCTTGAACGTTACCACCAAAATATACTTTTCTATTTGTGTTCTCTAAATAATCTTCTATAATTTTTTTTATCAAAAATGTAGTGGTGGTTTTTCCTCTCGTGCCCGTCACGCCAATTATTTTTATAATATTATTTTCTTCCTGATTAAGATTAAACTCTCTGATTATTTCTACAAATAGGCTAGACTCTTGATATATTTTTACACCACTTTTTTTTGCGTGATTTAAATATATATTATCTTTTGGGACACCGCTCGCCTGCACGACATAGTCACAATTTTCTTTTTCAAAATCTTCTAATCTGTGCTCGCCTAATCTATAAGTTATTCTGTTTTCATCTATATTGTTTTCTTTTATAAAATCTTCTACTTCCTTTATACTTTGCCCTAAATCTTTTTCACTTTTCATGTCAGTCACTAAAACACTTGCTCCATTTTCTAATAAAAATTTTACCACATTAGCCCCACGCCCCAAAAAACCAAAACCCTGTTTGGTTATTCTCTTACCCTCAAAGTGTTTTTTGTAATCGAGACTTTTGTCTAAACTTTTCTTCATTTTAATATTATACACTAAAGACAAAACTCTGTATACTTTGAGGTCTAAAAATGATAATATGTATGTAGGAAAAGACGGAAATCAAATATATAATATTAATTAAAATATGCTAAAAAAAATACATCATGCTCTTAGTGGCCACACCAGTGGGCGCGCTCATCAAAAAGATGAATACGAAGAGAATCATCACAAAAACCTTAATCACAGGAGAAAGAGTTATGGTACTTCTCTTTTCAAAGAGATGACCCTATTCACTTTTGGATTAGGGTTCATTTTGGTTGCTATAACTTTAGTATGGGTAGCGACTCTTCGCTTGCCAGATTTTAATGATTTTGAAAATAGAAAAATAGCTAATAGTACAAAAATATATGATAAAACTGGAAAAGTTTTACTCTATAATCTTCACGATAATATCAAGAGAACTCAAGTAAAATCTGAAGATATAAGTGATAATATAAAAAGAGCAACAATAGCCATCGAAGATAGAGACTTCTACCAACATTATGGCATTAGTCCAAGGGGTATCATGCGCTCTGTCTATGTTGCCGTCACCACTGGGTCAGCTTCACAAGGAGGCTCAACAATAACACAGCAAGTAATCAAAAATGCATTACTTACCAGAGAGAAAACAATTACAAGAAAATTAAAAGAGTGGATACTCGCTGTAAAGTTAGATGCTCAAGTTAGTAAAGAGGACATTCTGACCATATATCTAAACGAATCTCCGTATGGAGGAACTATTTACGGTGTAGAAGAGGCTTCACTGTCTTATTTTAATAAAAATGCAAAAGATGTAACTCTCGTTGAGGCTGCATACTTAGCGGCTATGCCTCAGGCCCCTTCTCGTTACTCACCTTTTTCTGGAAACAAAGAAGCTTTAGAGAATAGAAAAAATCTGGTTCTAGATAAAATGCTAGAGACAGATGCTATCACAAAAGAAGAATATGATAAAGCAAAATTAGAGAAGGTAGAGTTTCAAGAGAGAGATAATGTAAATGGAAAAGCTTATCACTTTGTATTTTATGTTATAGAATATCTTGAAGATAAATACGGAAAAGAGGTTATAGAAAATGATGGACTAAAAGTCACAACGACTCTTAATTGGGATTATCAAAAAGAAGGTGAGAAGATCGTAAAAGAAGCTGCACTTAAAAATGCAGCGAAGTTCGGCGCAGAAAATGCTGCCATGGTAACTCTAGATCCAAAGACTGGGCAAATATTAGCCATGGTAGGTTCGAGAGATTATTTTGACGATGAGATAGATGGAAAATATAATATAGCAACAGCACTCAGACAGCCAGGCTCTACTTTTAAGCCCATTGTCTATCTTCTTGGTTTTATGCGTGGCTTTGAACCTGAAACTGTTTTGTATGATTTACCTACACAATTCTCTACGAACTGTGATGCCTATGGGACCAGCTTAAATGGGGGCAAATGTTATGCACCAGTTAATTATGATGGAAACTTTCATGGTCCAGTGTCATTACGTATTGCTCTTCAAAATAGTATTAACATCCCTGCTATAAAAATGCTTTACTTGGTTGGAATCAAAAATACTTTAGACTTTGCAAAGAAGCTTGGCATATCTTCGCTCGGTGACACTTCTCGTTTTGGTTTGTCTCTGGTGCTTGGAGGTGGTGAGGTATCATTGCTTGAGATGACAAATGTATACTCTACTTTTGCTAATAGCGGTGTCTACAATAAGACTACACCGATATTAGAAGTAAAAGATAAAGATGGAAATATTTTAGAAAAATATACACAAAAAAGTGTAGACGTAGTACCAAAAGAATATACAGATAAATTATCAAATGTGCTCAGCGATGCTGAGGCCAGAAGCCTAACCTTTTCTCGTGGTAATCCTATTAACTTTTATGATAGGCAAGTAGCTGCAAAGACAGGAACTACCAATGATTTTCGTGACGTATGGGTTATGGGTTATACCCCAAGCATTGCTGTTGGAACCTGGGGAGGTAATAACAATAACAAATCAGTTACTAATGTCGCAGGTGCCGTATTGTCTCCTATGTGGAGAAAATATATGAACTTTGTTTTAGCTGATCTACCTGTTGAAACTTTTGATACACCTCATGCTGACGCCAGCTCAACACCACATTATCTAAATGGTAATTACTGCGCAGCTGGAGCTGGCACTATATTACGCTTCATCGGTGGACAAGGCGGTAAAGGCGGATCAAGTGATCCACAGTACAGTCTATGGAATACACCGATACTTGCGGGGAATTATTGTAATAATGGTGATACTGGTGTAGAGACAAATACAACAGGCACGACAGATACAACAACAAACACAATTGAAACTAGCCCTGTAAATACAGAACCAAATGCGACCCAAGACACCACCACCACAAATAACGGGAACACAATCAACCTGATCTTTACCCCATCTTCTATATAGATGAAAATAAATAACGGCGCCTTTGGCGCCGTTATTTATTTTTTATATTTTTAATTATAGACCTGCATACCTATCAATTTTTATTCTATCTAAATGCATATTGTAAACATCGTCCTCAGAAAGACCTAATAGACTCACAGCTTCCCTATGTGAATTAATTCTGCTTTGCTTCCAATCATTAAACATACTCTCTTTTTCATATTTCTTTTCTTCTTCAGAAACGCCTTCTTTTGGTCTACTTTCAACTCTAGACCTAATAGTATTTTTTACAGACGCAAGATCTTCTTCTGTACCATCTGGATTAATAAGGGTCGCGAATAGATCAGGTCTACTGGCAAAAGTTTTTATCGCTTTAGCAACTTCATTATCCTGTTCTGGTGTTTTAGAACTCTTAAGTTTGTCTGAAATGCTCATAGTAAGCGCTTCATTAAAAACCTGCAGTGACTGTTTGTATTTATTTGGATCTTTTGCGTACGATTCTAAAATAGACTTAACTGAACTTTTAATATCTTTTAGGTCAATAATCGTATCGAGAGATCTTTTAAGATTATTTCTTTCACTTTCGTAATTCTTATCATTAATTACCCCCTCTTCGATTTTTTTATTACTGTCAAACATTTCTTTTGCCTTCACATGCGCATCATCAAGAGGTATTGTCGCTGGTTTTACTAAATATTTTTTATCTGCAGCAGCGGTTATTTCTGCCAATTTAGCTGGGTCAGCATTTGGATCATTAGTCGCTGCAAGTAAAGCGCTACCTGGATTAGTATTGTGGTCTGGGTATAAATTAGGCATTGCAGATTTTGCACCATCTATTAGTGTAGGTTGCACTGCTGGACTAGTTTTAACTTCTAGTGCTGCCAATCTTGCTTTTTCTTGATCTGGAGTTTCTAATTCAAATGTTGGTTCCATATTATTATTATTTTTTAATTAAGTTTTATATAATTACTAAATTAAATTTTATTTTTAAAATATATTTTAGTTAATATAACTATAGCAAGACACGACCCACCCCCGCAAGCTATTTGTGCACACATGAAAGTTTGAGACTAGCAAAAATCTCTCAAAAAGTTTTTTTCTAATTGGCTTTTTAAATCTTCTACTTTTATATTTTTAATCTCGGCTATTTTATTTATTATAATCTCAATATTTTCTGAGCTGTTTATCTTACTTACCCTCTTCCCTTCACTGTCTTTTGGTACTACGTATGGACTGTCTGTCTCAGTGTGTATGTGGTCTGTTGGTATGTATTTTAATACTTCATTATATTCATCTGTAATAGTAATCACTCCACCAAATGAAAAAGTAAAACCAAGATTAATAAATCTTTGAGCTACTTCAATATTTCCAACAAAAAAATGCACATTGCCAACAGATTTTTTTTCTATTTTTTTAATCTCTACATCAACATCATCACTTTCTTCTCTATTTTCTTTTTTATAATATTTTTCTAATATGAAAAGCATGTCTTCGTATGCATCTACTCCTTCTGGATTATCTATTTCATTTTTCTCACTTGGCCTGCCGTGTATCATGAGTGGCTTATTGTATTTCTTTGCGAATTCTATTTGTTCTATAAAAAGACTTTGTTGTCTATCCACCTCTCTATCCATATTTTCTATTAACCCTTTTTCCTTATCTCCTTTTAAATAAAAATAATCAAGTCCACACTCCCCTACAGCTACACACTTACTGTCTTCCATGTATTTCTCATAGTCTGATTCTAAAAAATCTTCATCAAGATTATCATGTGGATGTAAGCCTACAGTATAAAATACTCCATCATATTTATCTGCTAATTTCTTTGCTTTTTCATTATTTGTCTTATCTGTACCTATGGTTATGATTTTAATATTTTTATTTTCTAGATTCTTCATTCTCTCAGCTAGAGTATCTAAAAAAATATCATCGTGCATATGGGTGTGAACATCGTACATAAAATTACAAATTAATTATTAAAATAATCCCAAGCAATATTCTATATATTCCAAAAGGGACAAAAGAATATTTTTTCACAAAAGGGATTAGCATCTTTAAAACAATAAGCGCAGTGAGGAATGCAAAACTAAATCCGATAAATATGTTCAAAATATTATTTTGTTCATTTAAAAAAACTTCTCTATTTTTTAATATTGAATAACATGTAGCAGCAAACATAGTTGGCACCGCTAGTAAAAAAGCATACTTTGCTATCACCTCTCTTTCATATCTCATAATAAGACCACTGACAATAATAGCCCCTGACCTAGATACTCCTGGTATCATTGCAATTGATTGTACCACTCCAAATAAAAATGAATTTTTGTATGTGATTTCTTTTTTAAAATTACTCTGCTTTTTATACCAGACCTCTGTTATTATCATAATAATACCACCAAGTAAAAGTGTGTAAGCTATTACTTGAGGATTGGCTAATAATATTTTTACATAGTCTTTAAATACTAGCCCAATAACTATAGTGGGGACCACCCCAACCACTAATATTTTTATGGTTTCTAACTTTATCAAATCTTTAAAATAGTAAAAAACTACAGCAAATACCGCTCCTAGCTGTATTGATATTTCAAAAGTCTGTATAAGGTCTGATCTTAGATCGTAGCCAAGAAAATAATTAGCTAATACAAGATGTGCAGTAGATGAGACTGGCAAAAATTCTGTAAAACCTTCTAATATGCCAAGAAAAATGGAGTGTATTGTTTGCATATTTTTAATTATAACATAAAAAACACACAAAATAATATAAATATTTTGTGTGTTTGTCTTCAACTTAAGACTGAGACACTTTTTATCTGCCTAGCGATCTTTTTAACTAGAGGGTCGTTATCTAACTTTAAAAGATGATGTAAAAACGTTGACATTGTATGCTGGTCAAAATACTGAAAAGTCTTTCCGATAATATCCAATCTATAAGTCCCTACAACTTTTATTTTAAAATCACTAAGTATCTCTTTGTAATCTAAGTGAAAAGTTAATATATTGCTAAGCGGCGACAATTTGTAATTGTTTCTTTTTTCCCACAATAGCCTAACTGTTCTGTGTATAAGAATATTTTGCCATATTGATAAATCAAAAGATTCAGACGAAACTTCTTCTACTTCATGCAGCGCTCGCATACTACCTGTTAATATTAACTGCTCTATTAGTTTTGATATTTCTTTTTGACTTAGAGGTCTGTCTAAGATATCCAAAGTAGCTGAGACGTCAAAGTATCGTCCAGTTGAAATAGCTTTTTTGAGGCAATCCTCATACCATGCCGTTGGAACTTCGAACTGTATGTGGTCAGTTATTTCTTTTGCTGTTGCAAAATCTGCTTCTTGTGCTAACAGATTTCTAGCCTGCTCTACGAGATCTGCAACATTTAGACTTATTGGTTTTTCATATATCCCAATCAAAAGCTTTTTAACTTCGGGATTTTGTATATCTTTAAAAACTTTTTCTGCTTCAATCATGGGAAACTCCTTTTGGAAAAGTTGGTTTACTCTGACTTACATAGTATAATATAACACATGACACTAAGTGAACACAAGTTACAATATCTGGAATACATAGAAATAGAAAAAGGCAGGTCTCAATTAACCGTGCGTAATTACGATCACTACATATCTAGATTCATAAAGTTCTTAGGCTCAGAAAAAATGGGTGACATCACTGACCTTAAAATGCGTGAATACAGAATATATCTAAATAGACTAAGTGCTACACCACAAATGGATGCTGTAAAAAAGCATATAAACAAAAGTAGAATAGGAGAAAAGACATTAGACAAAAAAACACAGAATTATCACATGATAGCACTGCGAGCATTTTTCAAATTCCTAAGAAAAAGAGATGTAGACATATATGACCCTGAGAAAATAGAATTAGCAAAAACTTCGCAACGTGAATTAGACCTCATAACCACCAAGGAATTAGAGAGGCTACTCTCCTCACCAGACGAAAACAAAATAGATGGAAAAAGGGACAAGGCCATACTAGAATTATTTTTTTCTACTGGATTACGCGTCTCAGAATTATGTGCGTTAGACAAGAATATAGACCTGAGTAATATAGAGATGAGTATAAGAGGTAAAGGGGGTAAGGTGCGCGTGGTTTTTATAAGTGAACAAGCAAAAGATTATATTAAAAAATATCTGAAAGCGAGGGAGGATATGGATGAGGCACTTTTTATAGATCATAGTAAGCGAGGGGCCGCTCGCTACGCTCGCGGCGAAAATCTCCGCCTCTCTGTTCGTAGTGTTGAACGCTGTATAGAAAAGTATGCGATGCTAGCAGGCATTAGTAAAAAGTGTACCCCTCACGTACTGCGTCACTCATTTGCAACTGATTTACTGTATAATGGGGCCGACCTACGTACTGTGCAGATGATGCTGGGACATGCCAGTATTGCCACTACGCAGATATATACGAATGTTACGAACAAGTTCCTGCGTGAGCAATTTGAGAAGTTCCATAATAAGAGGGGGTAGTTTTTTACCACGCTTGACAAATATTAGTAAATAGTATATTATTAAAAAGCTTAGCAAATCCGCTAACTATTTTCAATAACCAAAAAATAAAGGAGCTCATTATGAGCAACGAAAAACAAAATGCATTACAAGACCCTTTTCTGAATAAACTGAGAAAAGAGAATGTTCCCGTAAGTATATACCTAGTCAATGGTATAAAGCTGCAAGGGCAAATAGAGTCTTTTGACCAATACGTTATCCTGCTCCGCAATACGGTGACACAGATGGTGTATAAGCATGCCATCTCCACCATCGTGCCTGGACGCACGATTGCCTTTACGCCCTACGATGCGGGGAATAACTTTATGAGCGCGGACACAGGCAAAAGCGAAGACCTGCCTAAAATACCTATTGATTAATATCAAATAGCAGAGAAACAAAACCACAAGTGGCAGTTGTGGTTTTTTATTTTATATATGAACAGAAATGTGATAGAATGGGATTATGAAAAAATATTTATTCCTAATAATCTTATTAGCGTTAGCAACTTCGGCTCTCTATTCTTATTTTATACTTGGCAATCAAATGCGCTCGGCGCGTGGTATCACTCTCGGCAAAGAATACTCTACTAAAATGTATAGTGACTACTCTGTTGCTGGTGAGAGCTGTCAAGGAGAAGACACTAACAGTGATGGTTATATTACTTGTAATTTTAGATTAAAAGAAAATACTAGTGGCATGGAAAAAACTATTAACCTACAATGCCCTACTTTTATAAAATCATTTATGGCGACGAGTTGTAAAGAGATTGGTATTACTATAAATCAGAACTAATAACTAAAATAAAATACAAAAGCGCGACCGAAGGTCGCGCTTTTCTTAGACTAGAGGAAAATCCTAAATATAAAATCAACTATATCTCTGTATATAAACGAAAACAAATATGAACCAGCAAATATGGCAATAATCATACTGACTGGGTTGTATTCCAAATGCTGGAATCTGTGATTGAGGCTAGGGAAAATGCTGCGCAATATGCCCATACCATCAAATGGTGGAATAGGGAGAAGATTGAAAAATCCAAGACCGATATTCACTATTGCTATCTTGAAAAATAATTCAGAGTTAAGCTTTAAGGTGTCTGAAATATTTTGCAATAAAGTATTACTAAAATCAGACATTGAGACTTTCATTAACATTAAAAAAACAAATGCTATAATAAAATTAGTAATAATGCCGGCCGCACTAACAAAGAACTCTTTCAATCTACTGCCTCCGAGATTAGCCATATTTACCGGCACCCCCTTTGCCCAGCCAAAAACTCCATAACCCATAAGCACAGCAGTAACTGGAATAAGGACACTGCCCACTGGATCAATATGTGGTGCAGGATTGAAAGACAGTCTGCCTGCATGCTTTGCAGTATTATCACCGCACAAATAAGCTATATAGCCGTGGGCTATCTCATGTAATATAATAGAATATATAACTATTACTATGTAGACAATGGTGTCAAAACTCATAAATACATTATAGCATAAAATAATATTTATAATAAAAATCTGCTATAATATATCTATGAAAAAAGATTTAAAATATGTTTTTATCGTTGGTGGTGTTATGAGTGGGGTGGGTAAAGGTATAACTACGGCCAGTCTCGCTAATATATTTAAATACAAAGGATACAATGTGAGTGCCATGAAAATAGACCCATATATTAATGTAGACGCAGGAACCATGAACCCTGTAGAACACGGAGAAGTCTTTGTAACTCATGACGGAGATGAGTGTGATCAAGATATGGGCAATTATGAGAGATTCTTAAATGTTAATCTATCTAGAAGCAACTACATGACTACTGGGCGCGTATATCTCGATGTTATAAAAAAAGAGCGAGCCCTAAAGTATGGAGGTAAGTGCGTCCAAGTAGTGCCTCACATACCGCTGGAGGTAATAGAAAGGGTAAATATAGCAGCAGAAAAAGAAAAAGCAGAAATTATGTTCATAGAAATAGGTGGTACGGTAGGTGAATATGAGAACTTACTTTTTCTAGAAGCTATCAAAATGCTAAAATATAAAAACCCAAATAATGTGGCGACGGTTATGGTCTCGTATTTACCCACACCATTTGAGGGTGGTGAGATAAAAACAAAACCAACACAACATGCAGTGCGCGCACTGAACGCTGTCGGACTTTTCCCTGATATAATAATAGCTAGATGCAAAAATCAATTAGACAAAATTAGGAAAGAAAAAATAGCTGTTATGTGTAGTGTGCCAGCTGAATCAATAATCTCAGCTCCTGACGTGGAAAGCATATATGACATAGTTGGTAATTTTGAAAAAGATAAAGTAAGTGAAATAATAATTAAAAAACTGTCATTAAAAAACAAAGACAAAGTAAGTAAAGAAAAGAATCCAGTAATAGATTTATCTAAAAAAATATCAAAAATAAACAGTGGCGGGAAAAATATTATTAAGATTGGATTAGTTGGAAAATATTTTGATTCGGGGGACTTTGTAATTAGTGACTCTTATGTGTCTGTAATAGAGGCTGTAAAATACAGTGCTTATGGCCAAAATGTAAAGCCGGAATTAACCTGGATAAATGCACTGGATTTTGAGGTGGTGGGCAAAAATACAAAAAAACAAGCAGAAAAAAACCTGAATAAATTAAAAGACTTTGACGCGATAATAGTTCCTGGAGGTTTTGGTACCCGTGGCGTAGAAGGTATAATCAGCTCTATAAAATATATAAGAGAAAATAACATACCGTTCCTTGGCATATGTTATGGCATGCAATTAGCGGTAGTTGAGTATGCCAGAAATATTTTAGATTTAAAAGATACAAACACTACAGAAGTAAATCCTAAAACTAAAAATAATATTATAGATATACAACATTCTCAAATAGACAAGTTGGCAGGGGGAGATATGGGTAATAGCATGAGGCTCGGTGATTATGTATGTAATATAAAAGAAAAGATAAATAACATAGAAACTTTGGCATATAAAGTATTTAAAAATAGAAAAATAATTGAAAGACATAGGCATAGATATGAAGTAAATAATAAATATATAGAAAGCTTAGAAAAACTTGGTATGAGCGTGAGTGGATATTCTGATTCTGGATTGGTAGAAATAATAGAAATAACTAAAAATAAATATTTTATCGGCATACAATCACATCCTGAGTTCTTGGTTAGACCGGGAGTTACTCACCCACTTTTTGATGGTCTTATAAAGGCTGGACTAAGTAAATAATCAAAACAAAAAATGAAAACAAAAAATATAAAATTAATAAGCTGGAATGTGAATGGTATACGCGCTGGACTACGCAAAGATACATTGAAACAAATGTTCGAAGGAGATTTAAAATCTGACATAATAGCCCTGCAAGAGACAAAATGTGAACCAGCACAACTGACTGAAGAGCAATTAAATTATTATGGATATAAAAGTATTTTTGAAAGTGCAAAAAATAGAAAAGGTTACTCGGGTGTTGCTATATACTCTACCCTGCCCTTTACATTGGTCCATGCCACTATGAATAAAAAAGATTTTTATGATGAGGAAGGCAGGACGCTAGTAGCAGAATTTGAAGAATTTTATTTTATAAATTGTTATTTTCCTAATGGCGGGAAAAGCCAAGAACACTATCTATATAAATTAGAATATTATAAACACTTTTTAGAGCTTGCTCAAAAGCTGGAAAAGAAGAAACCTGTTATTTTTACTGGGGATATAAATGCGACGAATACTGATATCGATCTGGCGAGACCAAAAGAAAACAAAGACAAGCTGGGATGTACCGAGCCAGAGAGGACTGCACTTAAAAAATTTACCAATAACTTTGTAGATACATACAGAAAAATAAATGGTGAGAAAATACAATATACTTGGTGGGATATGAAAACAAGAAGCAGGGAGAAAAATGTTGGTTGGCGTATAGACTATTTTTATACTTCTAAGAGCTTAGAGTCTGCGATAGTGGGGGCGAAAATACATGATGATATTTTTGGTAGTGATCATTGTCCTATTAGCTTAGAGGTTAAGATGTAACTTAGGTGTATAAAAATAAAAGCGCGACCAAAGGTCGCGCTTTTATTTTTATAGTTAATCTTCTTTAGACACTTTCTAATATTTTAAAAATTAGTAAGCGTAAGTAGGATTAGATATTACGTGAGCTTTTTCTCCATGATCCTTAACTCCACAGGCCTTCATGTCTACTTCAAAAGTAGTCCAAGTTGCTTTTCTAGCAGCTCTCATTTTGTCATGAGCTGTCTGCATAGATGTTTTAAAAGTAGTCCAAGCAGCTTTTTTTGCTGTATTTCTAGCTGTCTTATCACTAATACCCCAAGCAGCTTTTAAAGCATCTTTTCTAGCTAAAAGTGCAGCTCTGGTAGAAGATGCCATAGCATCGCTGGCTGCCATTATTAATGTCTCTCTCTTATCTACAGCATTTACTGCGCAAGCAAGAGTCGTAGTTGATAATGTACTAGAAGCTTTTTCAGAACGTAAAAGAAAAGATCTATTTTCATTACCTTCATTTGCGCTAGCAAATGATAATAACGATAACCCTAAAGCTAATGGTAAAAGTATTTTTTTCATATTTTTATTTATTTTATATATATTAATAAGAGTGACAAAGCTTTTACTGTAAAGTTTTATACTCTCTTAATATATATAACAGATTAGGATTAAATAGCGTGACAATGAAATCATTAAAAAGATGTAGACAAATCTTTGAAATCTTGTCTTATGTTTTGACTATTTTTTAAGAAACTTCCTACCGCAAAGCTATCCGCTCCTGCTGCTTTACATAATTTTATATTATTTGTATTCATTGCTCCGTCTATTTGTATATATTTTTGATTTGAAAACATGTCACCAGAGCTTTTGCTTCTTTTGTTAAGGAAGTTTTTTATATTTTCTATTTTGTTTAAAATATTTTTATCAAAAGTTTTTCCCTGTTCCCCTATTTCTCTTATTCCCATGATTTGTACATAATCAAAAAACAAATAATTATCGTAAACACGACTAAGTTCATCGCTATGCTTTATGGCTATGCCAACTTTTATTATATTGTTATGAGACTTTATCTCAGAATATATTTTCCTGTATTCTAAATCACTAAAACAAGAAAGATGTATTATTATAAACTTTGCATCGTATGCATATAGACTCTTAAGCAGACTCCTGGGATCAGAAACCATAAGATCGAACTCTAAGTCTATATTGTAACCATTAATGTGATCGTGTGCATTTGGTAACCATGTCTTACTTTTTACGTATAATCCATCGCACACATCTATTTGTATCTTTCTGCTTAAGGTAGAATACCTCTCTAAATATAGCAAAACTTTATCATAATCTTTTTCTAAAATAGCTGGTATTATCATAGATATATTATAGCAAATAAAACCTCTTTACTTCAAGGTAATTGTTTTTATTAATTTATCTTCCTTGGCATCATACATAACGAGTAGCGTGGGATAAGCGATAAGATAGTCATCTTTTTTCAAATCATTATACATGGGAGAAACTTTTTGCAAGACCATCGGGTCTTTTACTTTTATAAAAAGACTAGCCTCTCCTTTTGGTAAAGTTATTATATTTTTAACTTTATCCATAACTTGTTCTTTTGTTAAAATTACATTTTCTATCTCTACTTTTTCTACTTTTTGTATATCATTAATTTTCTTATCTTCTTTTTCTTGACTATACTTTTGCATAACTTTTCCACTGACACCAACTATCATACTGAGAGACTTTTTTGTTACAGCATACATGGAGAACATCAAAAATATTACGACAAAAACAAGCGTCATCAATCTGACCAGACTGATTCTTTTTATTTTCTTTTTATTTATTTTTAGATTTTTATCTTTCATATTTTTGATTTATAAAGTTTAATTATTTCTGTATTGACTATCTATTTTGTTATAAACATACTCTGACGTTTTATAAATAGCATCTATAAGCTTGCTAACATCTTGTCCTCTAGTCATAACACATAATAGATACGGGTGATCTGGGTAGTAAATAATACCGCAATCATGGAACTGTTGGAGACTATCTGTCGGCTTCCTCTCGCCAAATTTGTGAGATATAGGAATACTGAGTGGCACACCCTTCCTCACCCCCTGCTCAAAAGTTGACTGTGATAGTAACTTGAGGGCATACTCTGAATTAGATTGTGACAAGAAAGATGCATTAAAAAGTATTCTAAAAAATATACTGTATTGTGTTATAGAGAGAGCGCTTTTTGGGTCTGTCATGATATTTACATCTACTCCAGTGAGTGAGTATAGGTCTTGTTGATAAGACACAGGTAATCTTTGGTACAATAAGACCAGGGCCTGATTGTCGGAATATTTTACCATACTCTCCATGAGCTCTCTGGCAGTGTATGTTCTACCCACTTCTAGTGGTATAGTAGGCGCAAACTCTTGTGTGTAGCCGACACTCACCTCTTTTTCAAACTTTATCTTCTCATCCATAACTTCTGGTTTATCTTCTGACCATTTGAGATAAGCTATTAGTATAGGAACCTTTAAGAGGCTAGCTGGAGCAAAAGCTTCATTTGCATTGATGCTTATCACTGGTCCATTGTTGAGGTCGCGATAGTATACAGAGATATCTTTTAGATTTTCCTTTTCTTTTATTTCTTCTGAGAAGTCTTTTAGGTCTGGTGAGAAGTCTAACTTTTTCGAAGAGATAGTGTCTCTTGCTATCTCACATTCCAGAAGAGGATTTGTGAATCCAAGCTTACTCCCTGCTCTTAACTCTACATCTTGTTCTGCATTTGAAACAGAGAAATTATTTGCAAAAACATAACCAGATAATAATCCAATGCACAATAAAAATATATAACTAAGAATTACTCTTGGTGTTAAGAACTTTATTATATTTTTAATGGTATTGTTTTTCATGTTTTGCTTTTTATTTATTTTTTATTAATTGTTTAAATTGATACCTCCCACCTCAATGATCTTGTTCATTGATGGACTATATAGTATTACTTTTTTGATATTACTGTATATGAGTATCTTGTCTCCTGCTTGCGCCTTTGCAAAGAATGGCTGCCCTTCTAATTTCTTCGGATCTGTTACTGTGGCGAGTGTTGGCGTCTCATCTTCTGGTAATATCATTAGCTTTGAAACTTTTTTTATAACTTGCTCTAACTCTTTTTGTGAGTCACCACTGGTGTCAGCTTTTCTCATCGCAAAGTAGTATCCACCTCCAGTAAATATGCCAGCAATTATAAGAATTGGGATAAATCTTATGGCTAGCCTTATTATTGTTTTGTTTATGTTTATTTTTTTCATGTTTTTGTTTAATTTGTTTTGGTAATTATTGGTGCTATTTCTACTATTTTGTCTCCTGTTGGTCTGTATAATATTGCCTTCTTGGCGAGACTATATATCAAGACCTTGTCTCCCTTTTCTGCATTTGTAAAGAAGGGATACTTTTTTAACTGTTCTGGATCTGAGACTGTGGCCAGTGTCGGCACTTCATCTTTTGGTAATACTATGTGAGTCCCTACTTTACTAATCACCTCTACTCTCTCCCTCTCGGCTACATCTACCATGTCCACCTTACCCTTGTCTGGATAAAAATATTTCCACCCGATAAATATTAGTAAGGATAATATAATTACAAATAGAAATCTTATTATTGCTTTTGTTTTTAGTTTTATTTTTGTTTTTTGCATATTTTTAATTTTAGGATTTTATAATTCTATTGACCATTTACTGGTATTTCTGAAGGTGTGTTAGTGGTATTGTTTTCTGTAGTACTTGACGTAGTATCTGTTGTTGTGTTTATATCAGGAATAATCTCGTCTGTTGTGGTGCTAGTAATATTTGACTCTGTTGTAGTTGACGTATCACCTTCAGTAGTAAAAGTATTTATATTTTCTGCTGTGCTAGTGGCTACTTCGAGTGAAGTAAATACTTTTGCATCCTTGATGGCGAGCGCCATCCACATAAAGGTTATATCTTCGTTTGGTGCTTTGTTAAGTAGGATTGTGAATCCTTTTGTGTTTCTCTTTGTTACTATAAACTTAAGACTTTCATCAAAAGCTGCAAGCTCCCTGATCTCTAACGTACTAGTTGCCTCATCTGAGAATGATATAGAGGCTACTACTGATGGAGATTCTATATACTCTTTATCAAATATAATCTCTACTGATTTTGCTCCTTTTTTGATTATAGCTGTTCCTCCCATATCATGATTAAAATATGGTCTACCAAAGAACTCCACATCACCAAGAAGTGCAAGCACTGAATTATCTGTTCCTATAGTGTTAACAAGTAATCCACCGCGTAATACAGCTTGACCGCTTACAGATAACGATTCTGTCTTAACCTCTTTAGCTACTATCTCTCCCGCAAAGAATGCATTACCTTTCATGTCAAAAGCAATAACTTCATCTGGGCCAAATATTGAAACTTCTGTAGTTGTTGCTGTTGTGCTTGCGATGTTGTCTGTACTACTAGCAAATTCATCTGTGCTAGTTGCTGTAGCTACTGTGCTAGTAGATTTACTAAACATCACCATTCTACCATCAGCAGTGAATCTAAAACCAATATCTCCTGTAGTAGAAACTAGTGCATCAGTCACAACCTTCTTAGCAATTATAACTTCTGCTGATATTCTGAACCCTTCGATATTTGTTATATGCGCCTCGCGGGCCGCTAATATATCTGTGATTATTTTTGGAGCGATAACTTCTGAGATAACGTGGACATTCTGAGCAAATATATCTGATTGACCATTTAGATTGGCTTCATTTTCTTCTTTTATTTTCTTTAAGAATGCGAGAACTTCTGTGTCGTGAGTTGTAGCTATAGAGTTAAATCCTAGTGTACTAGTCGCACCATTTGCTGTTACTCCATAACCCTCTACTCCAGCTACAGATAATCCTGTCTCATTATATAGCGCTGTAGTATCTGAGTGATTTGATGACCATTCATCCATGGCTACTTGTATTGATCCTCCTTTGTAGTCTACAAGATTTACGAACATCATAACTACTCCACACTTTACATTCTCTCGGAGTCCAGCAGCTACTCCAGGACAAACTTTCATATTACCCTCTGTCAGATCCTCCATAGCTTTACCTATTACGCGTCCAGCATATGTTGCCTTCATGGCGTAACCAGGAATAGATGCAGAAGTTAAATAGTCACCAGCTCTCACTGGTCCATTCTCAGTGCTAACCTTTACCGGTACACGTCCGACAAGTCCTATCGGATATGAATCTTCGGTGAATGCACCAGCGATGAATCCAGGCGCTGTACTCACAACTCCGAGCATGCCTTCTTGATATGCTCCTGTTGATTTCTTTACTCCATGATTATTCATATAGTCTGAAACCACAACATCTCCAGCCTCTAGGTAATCAGTAGAAGTATAACGCTCCGCGAGGTCGGCACCTCCCGAATAGAATCCACCACTTGCTCCTGTATAAACATTACCAGATGTGGTCACCCTCATTACATTTAATCCATTATCTTGTAGAGTAAGTAAGTCCATACCATTATTCACCTTGTACTCACTCACTGTTGGTAGTGATATGGTACGATATGGATAAACCATACCTCCTCCTGTGTTATAAACACCACTCAAGGCTCCACCAAAAGTTGGAAAATCACGACGAAAATTAACTACTACTTGCACCCATGTCTCACCACCCGCATTGTTGATGCTAGACCCACTTATTCCTATAGTGTTATACCCAGTAGAAGATAGTCCTGACTGAGTAGTTGAAGCACGTATTTCCATACGGACAAAGTTGTCTGGGGCTTGCTTCCATTCTAATGTAGAGTTAGCAGCGAGTGCAGGGACATTCATCTGCTCAGATAGATATTGACCCTCGGCATACCATCCAGCATCATAAGTAAGCACTGATGCAGTAGAGCTACCATTTATCATTACCCACTTACCATCAGGACGTTGAAATGATATAGCACCGACTCCTTGACCTATCAAGGTAGATGGTCCAGACACTGTAGATCCAAGCTGTGTACCTACTGCAAAAGTAGAACCATTTGGATCATATATAGTGCTGAGTGTAACAGAAGAAGACGCGTGTATAATAAGGAATGTACCGTCAGCGCGTGGTATCATGTGGGCCCCACGACTAGCAACAGCAGATAGAGCAGGTCCTGCAATAGTCGTACCGTTAACAGCATTAATAATATTTGTAGAGTTGGCAGGTATACCTGCAGCACCTGACTGTGCTGTTATAGACAACCACTGACCATCAGACTTTTGAAAAGCAAAGGCTCCGCAACCGTGTGCTGTAGTGAATGCAGTACCTGCTGAAAAAGATTTGGCTGCTGGATTATAAACCATAGCCGTAGTAGCACCAGCGACTCCAGGAGCAACACCTACAGAAGTTTTGTATGTACCATTTTGTAATGGTATCGCAAAGAATCCACAGTTAGCCGCAGTAGTTAATACTGGCCCAGCTATCATAGTGTTACGCACTGGATCATAGAGAGATGAAGTCGTTAATGCTCCACCGTGAACTATTGTAAATGTGCCATCAGTGTTAGGTATTGCAGATGCTCCTAGCGCCGCGACTCCTGAGAGTATTGGTCCTGCTGAGAAAGTGTTAGTGTCAGCATTATAAATATTTGTAACTGCAGTAGAACTTCCCATCACAACCAAGAACTTACCGTCTGGTCTCTTGAGGGCAAAACCTCCACCTCCATTTGGTGCTGTCGGTATACTAGCTCCTGACTGTGCAGTAAAAGTCTGTGTAGCTGGATCGTAAAGTGCAGCATTAGCAGCTGGGGTATTAAGAGACGCGATGATTATAAAAGTTTTATTTGGTCTAACAATAACTATTGTACCTTCATTTGTCTGAGCTTGAGGAAGATTTGGATGTGCGGCAGAGACGAGCCCCATATAGTAACCATTTGTACCTGCAACTGTAGTTGGTGTGATGCGACCATATGGAAGCTGTAGTCCAGCAGCACTAGGCTCGACACGAGTCATAGTAGGTCCTGAAGTTTCTGTCTGAGCACCGTTAAGAGCAGCGTTAGGAAGTCCAAAGTCAGCAGCAGAGCGATGTAATGCCACAGAGTTATCAATAGAGTAATCAAACACTGCAGGAGTCTGATAGTCTAGTCTATTTACAGAGCTACCGTTACCAGTCCATGTACCACGCTCATCTACTATTCTCTTTGGTATTGGTCTGTTAAATTGTATCTTTACTTTTATTGCCTGGTCAGTACTACTTGCTCCAACAAGACTTCCAGAAGAGCTGATCTCTCTATCTGTAGCATAAGCTAGAGCTGCTGTACTTGTACCAGTACGCACTAGGAATTGAAGAGTTGAGAAGGCTGAGTTAATAGTGCTGTTTGTTCCAACATATGGAGTTTCAAATTGCGCTGTCCATTTGAATACTGAGCGAGCGTTCAGTGCTGTGCTTGCTATATCTTCTGAAGTATATAAAGCAGTTGTTCCTGTCATAGTTAGACCAGTATCATATTTGTTTGAGGCTGTACCTCCTCCTACGAATACTTGCCATGTACCATCATAATTCATAAGCGAGAACGCTCCTGTAGTTATTGCAGTAGTGGCTGTGCCTTGTGCAGTATAAGTATTATTAACGGAATCATAGACGTAAGAAGCTGTGGATCCACCACCCACAACAATCAAGAAGTTTCCATTTTGTAATGGTATAGCGTGCGCTCCATCACCAAGTGCTGTTGCTGGTCCGTTACTGGTTGAACATGTGAAAGTGTTTGCTAATGGGTCATAGATAGTAGAAGCATTCACTTTTGAGAGTACTACATATTTACCATCTTGTTTTTTGAGTGCTACTGACCCTGCACCATTGATTTCACAGCCTGTACCCATAGTAGGCCCTGCTGAGAAGACTCCAATATTTCCCGTACCAGACCCTTGATTATAAAGTTGAGTATTTCCTGTTGCGCCTCCGACGACCATTAGAGCTTGTCCATCTGGTCTTTGTAAAACCAGCGCTCCAGCTGCAGAAACACCAGCCGTCATAGAAGGTCCTGTTGCAAAGGTGTTTGCTACTGTATCATATATCTGTGTAGTACCCGCTCCACCATTTGTAAATAAGAATCTACCATCAAAACGCTTAAATGCTACAGTACCAGCACCAGACGCAGTAACTGCAGGTCCTGCTGCAGCTGCAAGAGATCCTTGTGGATCTATAAGGGTAGTAGTAGTCAAAGCTCCTCCGTGTATCACTAGGTATCTTCCGTCTGGTCTTGGCAATGCTAGTGCTCCTGCTCCAGCCACTCCAGTTAATACTTGAGCTGAGGCACTAGTGGTTGCAGCTACTGAGTTGTATATATCCATACCTGTTCCTGCTCCTCCACGAATAATGAGATACATGCCGTCAGCGCGTGTGATACCAAAGGCTCCTGCACCGAGCGCTGCTGAAGTTGTAACTTGTCCTGCAGTAGTGATCGTACCTTTACCAGAGTTTGGTACTGTGCCATCTGACAATTCTAGGCGACCATTTAGATTTGTTAAACTTGCTCCAACAGTTCCAAGAGAAAATTCAGGAGTTGATGTCCTCACGATAGACGAGTCAGCTCCATTGATGGTTAGTCCACCGTTGTTAGCTACAATAAATTTATCAAGTCCGGATTGTTGTAGTTGTAATAGATTTCCTGAGCCTGTTTGATTTACTCTAATGCCTGAGTTAGCAGAGTTTGCCACGTCAGCAGAAGTAGGCGCAAGAGATACACCGCCGCCAGCTCCACCAGAAATAGTACTCCAATACATTCCTCCTGCACCGTCGGTAGTAAGAGCTTGCCCACTTGTACCATTTGTACCAGGGAGAGTAAATGTTAAGTTTGAGGCCTGAGTAGACGAAGATTTTAAATATGTGGCAAAAGAATTAATAGCATTTTGGAATGCTAATACACCAGCTTGTGAAGAAGCTGCACCCAAAGTAGTAGTGCCAGTTACTAATGCAGTACCTGCAACAGTTAAAGAAGACCCTGGTGTAGTAGTTCCGATTCCTAACCTATTATTAATACTGTCCCAGAAGAAATTTGAAGCACTTTCTTTAATAAAACCATCACTTCCGCCAAAAGCTACAGCACCTGTCGTATAGGCACCAAAGCGTGAACGTTGGGCAGAAATAAATATATTTCCAGACGCTCCTACTTTTGACACTTGTGCTATCGGATTTGTGAAGTTAGGCTGGCTTGGACGAGTGGAAGTCAGCGCTCCTGCGGTAGCGGCCGAAACATAGAGCGTGGCACCAGCTGCGAACGCAGACGTGTCATATACATGGATAACCCCAAAAGCAGTTACATAACCATTTGCATTGTTGGCTATGCTTTGAGTGGTAACGCCGACAGCATCACTGGTGGTGATAGAGTCTGCTTTGGCTAGAGCAATAGTTGGAAGTCCGGTCGTTCCATCCGCACCGTTAATATAGACAGCAGAACCGTTTGCGATAGTACTTCCTGTGATATTGCGTACGCGAATCCAATTTTCCTGACCCAGATTCATGGTTACATTACTGTCATCGTTAAATAAAGAAAGTGCTTTTTCTGTATTGTCATAAAACAGGCGCCCTTCGGAATACGTAGGCTTGGTGCCTGTTGAAGAAAAATTAAGATAGGAAGCAGAAGAGCCGGAAACTGATAAGCCAATACTGCCAACCACTTGTAGAGCTTCTGCAGGTGTAGTCGTTCCGATTCCCAGCCTATTATTCGTATTGTCCCAGAACAGCTGTGTGTTGTTTTGAGTAAGAACACCTGATGTTCCGATGAATGGCACAGATCCTTGAGTTAAAGATGAGAAGGTTGGATTTGTAGAAAAAGTCTTAGACCCAGCAAATGTTTGTATACCTGTTGTCACAACTCCACGAGCAGAAACCGAAGCATCAGGTAAAGCAAAGGTATGCACTCCTCCTGATGTGGTAATAGAAAAGTCTGTACCAGATGTTGTGCTTGCAAATGTTTGAGTAGAGGCAACTGAACCATTTAATGAAGTTAAACCAGATCCTCCAGAACCACCAATACAAGATCCGTTAATAGCGAAACATCCTGCTCCTGTCAAAAGATTCAGTCCTCCGTTAAATGTAGATGTTCCAGTTCCAAGTAAGCTGAGTGTTCCAGTTGCAATAACGTTACCAGCAACGGAAAGCATCTCAGTTGGAGTCGATGTTCCTACGCCTAGGAATCCAGAAGTAGTTAGTCTTGTAGTTGTTGTAGTGGCTAAAGTAGAATTACCTGCAACAGCCAAAGTTCCATTAGATACTAATGATGAAGTGGCTGTAATATTTCCTCCAGTTAACGTGTTGAAAGTTGCAGTGATGGCATTTATTAAGCTGGTGAAGAAGTTAGACGAGGTGGCGTTAGTGTTAATTAAGTTAGTGAGTGTAGCATTAGAAGAGTAAAGATTGCTTATCGTTCCAGAAGAGATAGATAGATTA
>JAYVHM010000006.1:0-10544 GCA_043771335.1 bacterium
GCCGCGCTTCGCGCGGCCGTTTGTATTCTATATTTTATTTTTGAATCTGGAAAGTTTCTAACTTTAAAAGAATTTTTTGCTAGAGAATTAGTTTAATGATGTATATAAATAATACTGTCTAAGCTCAAAAATAGTGGGTGTTTAGGGCATGTCTATTGACAAAATAGCTTTTTAAGTATATACTATTAAAGTAAGTTATTTAATCTTTAAATTAAAGCCTTAGGAGGGCATAATGAAAAAACTCTTTGTACAAATTGCTTCTGTGATATTTCTTCTTTGCTTCGGCAATGCATTCGCAGGAGAAATATTTTGTAACTCTGGTTGGTATGGTGGTGACCATGGGTACGATTCATTTACTCAGGTAGTCATCTCAGATAAACCAATTCTGTCAGCCCGTATGCAATCCGAAGCAGATAGTGGATACAAAATTAAGAAAGATAGCCAGTCGGCGACCTTGTCCTTATCTGTTGGTTGGGGGAATAAAGAATTATATGGTAGTAATGCCGTCTTGTCGTACCGGGCAACTAGAAACACTAAAGCGCATTTTGCAAAGGCAAATTATGCTTTTGCAAGAGAGTGTTTGGCTAAAAATATATCTCCAAATATAAAAAAGTATATGGAGAAAGCGTCCCTTAACCCAAAACCAAAAATGAAACTCAATTAATTATATCTTTTTTTAAAAGATATATCGCTAGATGCTTCGGTGTCTGGCGGTTTTTTTATTTCAATTCAGAAATAGTATTTACTATAAAAGTCTCCTCACTATTGTGATTATTAAGACACTTGATTTATTTTCTTGTTTAGTGTATTATCAATAAGTACTTAATTTTTTTAAAAGGAGAAACAAAGTGAGTAAAGTAATCTTCTTGGCTGGGTTGCCTGCCGTAGGTAAATCAACCTTAGCACGACAAATAGCTAAAAAACACAATGGGAGAGTTTTAGATATAGACGAAATAAAAAGAAAGTTAAGTGACCCTAATCTTGTCACTTCTTCCATTGATACCCCTGAGATTAGGTGGAGGTGTTATGAAGAGGCCGCAAAACAGATCCTTCAATTTTTTAAAGATGGTGAACATGTCGTCATTGTGGACGAAGTATTCCACCTAAATGAGCTCAGAGAAAAATTAGAAACTTTGCTTGTTTCCGAAGATGTAGAAGTTACATGGATTCAGGTTGTTTGTTCTTTTGAAGAAGTCCAGGAAAGATTACAAAGTAAGTCTCGCATAGGTCACATTTTGTCAACAGACGAAGCTTTGAAAATGAACATTCTTTTCCGAGACATTTTTGAACCATTTCCTAGAAACAAAAGTAATCATTCAGTGTTTCATAATGATACTAGCTTATCAATTGTTTAATAATCATTTTTAATTTGGCTGACGTAATCAAATACTCAGCCATTTTTTATACTATATTTAATAATTTTAAATATAATTTACAATACTAATTTTTAATAAAAATCAAATGAATAAAATTTTACATTTACCAACAAAAAGAATAAATAATTTACAATCTGTAGAAAAAGTTAAAATTAATGATTCGTTAATGTTAGCAACTACAGTTGGATCAAAAAAAGAAATAAATGAAGATTCTATTGGTCTTTTTATTTATAACAACATTACAAGAATATGTATCTCAGACGGTCACTGGGGAGAAGAAGCTTCTGATGTGATCAATAAGTATTGGATCGATAAAAATTTAATATTCCCTAAAAACTTAATAGAAGCACAAAATGAAGCTAAGAAGATAGAAGATATGCTTTATGAAAAATTTAGAGAAAAAGTTACAGACGAAAATAAAGATTTTACACCAGAATCGAGTTTTATTTGTATTGAAATAATCGGCAGCAAAATATCAATAATTAGTTACGGTGACAGTAGGCTTTTTATTATGGACAAAGAGAATATAAAATTTACTCAAGAGTGTAAAAGTACATGGCTTGGAGTTTTTTCAAGATTAGGTTTGAGGGGTAGACTATCTGTCAAAGAAGGGGTTATATTTAATGTAGAAAAGTTAAATTACGGAGACAGTATATTTTTATTTACTGATGGGGTAGATCAGTGTATTTATGAAAAAGATACAATAAGTTTTGACACTATTGCTAGCTTTTCAAAAAAATTAAATATAGAAGATTCCACCGACTCCATATTCAAAGAAGTCTTTAATTTTGGTGCCGAAGATAATGCTAGCTTGGTAATTTATAAACATGAATAGTTTTATATTTAACTACTTGCAAAAACAGTTTTTTTATTGTAGTATTAATTTGTTTGTAACTTAAATAAGGGAAAATCATGAACACAATAGAAGTGCTAAAAAGTAGAGGTTTAATTCATCAATTTACAGATGAGAAGTCCCTTGGAAAATCTTTTGAAGATAAGGTGACTTTTTATATTGGCTTTGACCCTACGGCTGACTCACTACACGTTGGCAGTCTTATGGGTATTATGACAGCCGCGCATTTGCAAAAGCTTGGTCATGTACCTATCATGCTAGTTGGTGGTGGGACAGGTATTGTTGGGGATCCAAGTGGTAAATCAGAAGATAGGAATATGCTTACTCTGGAACTTTTAAAACATAATGAAGAGTGTATAGGTAAACAACTTACACACTTTATTGAAATAAAGAAAGGTGTTGGGTATTTCTTAAATAACTATGATTGGCTAAAAGATTTAAATTATTTAAACTTCCTAAGAGATACAGGTAGATATTTTAGAGTAAATCAAATGCTCGAGAATGACACCTATAAGCTTAAGATGGAAAATAAACAAGGCTTATCTTTTATTGAATTTAATTATCAGCTATTGCAAGCTTATGATTTTAAGTATTTATTTCAAAATTACAACTGCACATTACAAGTAGGCGGCAGTGATCAGTGGGCTAATATAACAGCAGGCACTGGACTAGTTAGAAGGTCACTTGAAAAAGAAGTTTTTGGCCTTACCATACCATTATTAACCACCTCAAGTGGTAAGAAAATGGGAAAGACAGAAACTGGGGCTATTTGGTTAGATAAAAACAAAACTTCAGTTTTTGATTTTTTTCAATTCTGGATAAACACAACCGATGAAGATACTAAAAAATTTCTAAAAATCTATACTTATTTAGATGTAGATTATATAAATAATTTACCTTTTGAAAAAGTTGAAGATATTAGATTTGCTAAAAATCTTTTAGCTGAAACTGTCACAAAAATCGTCCACGGTGAAGAAGAAACAGAAAAAGCAAAAGAAGATTCTTCTAACATTTTCAAAAATACAGATAAATTATCTATTGCAAAGAAACATAAGGTTAAAATTGGAGAAAATTTAATTGATGTTATAAATAAACTAGACTCAACTCTGTCAAAGTCAGAAATAAAAAGAAGGATTAATGCTAGGGTTATAAAAATAAATAATGTTTCGGTAACAGATCCTTTGTTCAAAATATCAGTTGAGATTTTCGTTGATGGTGAAGCTTTATTAGTAATAACAAAGACTTCCTTCTTTTCTTTGAGTATTTAAAAGGAGAATGTAATGGTTAAATTAAAAATTGGTTATCTTGGTCCAGAAGCTGCTGGTTTTGGATATCAAGCTGCCTGTAGTTTTGTGGATATAAAAAAATATCCTAAATCTTGCCTGACTCCCTTTAAAACTCATGAAGAGATATGTCAGTCAGTAGCAAGAGGAAAAATAGTTTTCGGTTTGCTAGCAATTGAAAATACTGTAGCTGGTTTTGTTGATGAGTCTTTGGATTCAATAGCAAAATGGCACACTTTTGAATCTATTCGCGTTATTCATGAAGTGGCAGTAGACGTAGATATAAAGTCTTATTGTGTTAGTGGTTTCAAAATAGAAAACCTTAAAAAAGTTTATTCTCATTCTGTGGGACTAACACAATGTAAAAAATATATAGATTCTCTCAGAAGTGTAAATCCTGATATTATTATAGAGGCAGCACTCTCAACAGGTGATGCAGCATATAAGACTAGTTTGGATAAAGAATCTATGGCATTGACTGGGCCATCTGCAGCAAAAAGATATAAACTTAGCTTATTAGAAGGTCAAGACATAATAAGGTCAGACTATAAAAGCTCAACTAGATTTTTTGTAATATCTAAAACTTCTGCTGAGATAGACTCGAAGACAGACGTGAGTTTATTTAAGACAATGTTATGTTTTGAAATGACTCAAGCTGAAGCGGGCTGTCTCGGAAGGACGTTAATGTTCTTTGCAAATCAAAATATAAATATGCGAGTGGTTCATGAGTTAAGGACTCCAAACAGATCTTGGGAGTACCGTTTTCTTGTAGAGCTTGAATGCCATATGTACGAAGATAGATTTTTAAAAGCTTTTGAAGATTTTAAGAAAAGTGGAATATCTATGGCACCACCTGTTATATATGGCTCCTATACAAAAGCTGTTTAAATTTTAAATATACAAAACCGAATATTAATTTATTCGGTTTTTTTTATTTCAATTCAGAAATAGTATCTACTATAAAAGTTTTTTCATCATTACGGCTGGCTACTTTTCCTTTTATTACACAGATTTTATTTTCTACTACATCCTTCTTTATTTTTATATATGTTTTTGGGAAAACCGCCATCTCTATTACTCCTGTATAATCACGGCAAGTTATGAGTGCCATCAGGTCTCCTTTTTTAGTTTTCATTACTTTTACTTTTTCAATTAGAACTGCTAGTGAACATTCGAACTCATCAGCGTAATCATGATGAACCCTGTCTACGTTTATGTTTCTGGCTAATATTTTTTCTTTCCATGGGTCAAGAGGAAAGCCAGAGACATATAGACCGAGTAATTCTTTTTCCCAAGCTAATTTTTGGGTTGCTGTAGCTGGAGTAACTTTTTTTAATTTGAAGCTCGGGGCTTGTATCAATCCAAAGAGAGAAGTTTGTCCGGCATTATCTTTTACAAAGTTTTTATGATATTCTAATATACTTTCTATATTTAAAACTATTTCATTTCTCTCAGCAAAAGCATCCAGTGCTCCGCACATGGCTAGGGCTTCTATACTTTTTTTATTTAGATTTTTATGATTGATTCTATTTATAAAGTTCTCAAGACTGGTGAACTTTCCATTCTTATTACGCTCAGCGATGATAGCATCCCCAATATCTACTCCAAAGTTTTTTATAGTATATAATCCAAAACGTATCTCCTCGACTCCTTCTGTATTCTTAGTTAT
The DNA here is from genome assembly GCA_043771335.1 of bacterium. Lineage (GTDB taxonomy): Bacteria > Patescibacteriota > Minisyncoccia > Phycocordibacterales > UBA5272 > JAUPVO01. The sequence goes on from JAYVHM010000006.1 coordinate 5,182, forward strand.
CTCAAAGCTAACATCTGATTCATTAATGTCTGGTGGTAATACATTTATTCCCATACGCTTACACTCACTGACTATCTCAGCTATCTTGTCTACATCACCTGACTCATTAGTCATAATCGCAGTCATATAGGCATGAGGGTAGTGAGCCTTCATATACGCTGTCTGATAGGCCACGCGCCCATAACTGGCAGCGTGTGCCTTGTTGAAGCCATAAGCCGCGAATGGTTCTATTTGTGTCCATAATTCATCTGCTTTGCTTTTTGATAGTCCATTATTCAAAAACCCTTTCATTAGCTTTTCTTTTTGTTCTGCCATTTCGGCTGGGATTTTTTTACCCATGGCTTTACGTAATTTGTCAGCTTCAAGCCAAGAATAGCCAGCGAGATGTATAGCTGTGAGCATCACATCGTCCTGATATACGATAACCCCATAACTCATATCTAATATCTCTACGAGACGAGGGTCAATAAAAGTAATTAGTTCTGGATTGTGTTTTCTCTTTATATATTCTGGTATCATCTCGAGTGGTCCAGGGCGATACAGGGCAACCATGGCGTTAATGTCATGCACTGTTGTTGGTTTTAATTCTTTTAAAAATCTGGTCATACCACTACCATTTAATTGAAATAGTCCAAGTGTCTCACCACGTGATAACATCTCAAATGTCTCCTTATCGTCATCACTTATCTCTTCTATATCTACGTCTATATTATATTTCTCTTTTACTATTTTTACTGCTGTTGCTAAGATGCTAAGATTTCTGATTCCCAAAAAGTCAAACTTTAACAGTCCTGCATCCTCGATAGTATACATGTCATATTGGCTTATTAATTTGCCTTCACCTTTTGGGTCGTATTGTATAGGTGTCCACTCGGTGAGAGCCGCAGGTGAGATCACCGTCCCTGCCGCGTGGACACCGATGTGACGCACATTACCTTCTAATTGTTTTGCCATGTCTAATATTATTCCCGCATCACGATCTGTCTCGTATAGCTCTTTTAATTCTGGAACATCCTTGATGGCACTGTCGATGAAAACAGGGAAGCCTTGCTTTGGGGGTGGTATTAGTCTTGATAATTTGTCGCCCACAAGATAAGGAAAACTCATAGCTCTCGCTACATCACGCACCGCACCACGTGCCATCATAGTTCCAAAAGTTCCAATCTGAGCCACATGATCCGCACTGTATTTTAATCTTGCGTAATTTAAAACATCATCACGCCTGTCGTCAGCATAATCCATATCTATGTCAGGCGCTGATGGACGCTCAGGATTTAAGAATCTTTCAAATGGTAACTTATAAATAAGCGGGTCACACTTTGTAATACGAAGCAAGTAAGTGACGAGTGACCCAGCCACAGATCCTCTTATATTTGTTAATATTCCATTCTCTCTTGAGAATCGAAGCAGGTCATGCACAACCAAAAAGTAAGGTGAATAACCCTTGTTCTTAATTACTTCTAATTCATAGTCTAGACGTTTTAAAGTTTCAGGCGTCGCTTCTTTTTTTCTATCTATTAGCCCTGCATAGGCTAATTCTTTCAAGTCCTCATCATAACTTTTTTTAAATTCTATAGCAGGGAATACCCACTTACCAAGTTCTATTTTAAAATTAATTTGCTCTGCTATTTTTCCTGTATTCTCGACGGCATCAGGAACATCCTCAAAGTTTTTTATAAACTCCTCCTTATTTAAAAAATGAAAATCAGCCTTTGCAAAGTTCTGCTTATAATATTCACTCGCATCTATCTCGCTATCTATTTGTATTAAAGTTTTATGTGCTGGCTTATCATTTGCGGATATATAATGTGTATTTTGAGTAGCTACTAATTCAATATTATTTTCCTTAGCAAAAGAGATGGTATTTTCACGCATCTCTTTTCCATAGTCCATAAAAGTATGATTAGTAACTTCTAGATAAAAATCATTATGGAAAATATCAGTATATTTTTCTAATGTTTTTTTGGCTAATATTTTATTTTTCTCATCTAATACTTTCAAATGATTAGAAACTTCCCCCCACGGACCTCCAGATAAACATATGAGTCCAGTCTTATTTTCTGTTCTAGAATTATCTGTATTATCTATTTTCAAATACATCTTTTTTGGAATCTTGTTTTCTGTATTTTCAAAAGTAAAATCTTCAAAAGTAATGTGTGGATTATTATTTTTAATATCTTTTGTATTAGCAATAGAAGTCAGAAGCATTAAGTTTTTATATCCTATTTCATTTTTGGAGAGAAAGACGACATCAAAATCAGTGCCTGCAACTTTTATTTTTAATTCTACTCCAAATATTGGTTTGATTTTTTTCTTTTCGCATATGCCTTGGAACTCTATGGTGCCATACATGTTGCTAGTGTCAGTCAGGGCTATCGCATTGTAATTATCGAGTACTGCTCGTGACACTAATACATCTGCTTTTGGTAATGCTCGCAGAAGAGAGTAATGTGTATGATTTCTTAGATGTATTGGGTTCATATTCTTATTAATATTATATCATTTTTTCTATATTTTTTACTTCTTTACTTTATAACGATATTAGTGTATTATGTATTTTGTAATTCAGTTTTTGAATCATTTATCTTTTAATCAACAACATAAGGAGCTTGTATAATATGGTAAAAAATTTTTGGCTACTCTTTTTGATAAAGTTTACCTATAAAGAGTTGAATTTAAAAAATCTCAGATGTTATTATAGGACAATTGCCTATGAAGTAGTATCAATTTCTGATTCTAATGATTTATTTGATTTATATATATATGAAATAAAAGACCTTGGAACACAAGAAATAAGATCTTATGTCAGTAAGAGTGATCATCATGTGATTTCCTTTGGTAAAGATACAGAAAAGTTGCGTCCAGGTTTTAAGTTTTGTGTAAAAAGCACAGGAAGAAAACAAGGTAGAGAATTTGTATTTAGTAGATACGTTTTAGCGTGATTAATAATACTGGCCATTTAAAAAACCTTCTTAGAATATTCTAAGAAGGTTTTTCTTATGTATTTTTTTATTGTAATTTACTTAAATCAAAAGATTCTAAGTATTCTCCTAAGTAAGTCTCTACTTTTGCTTTATCAGTGAGACCAGTGCCTCTTACATTTATGGTTAGTACATATTCTTTTTTATATGTTGTTACATAGCTAACATCTGCATATTCAGAATTGTTTTTTATAGTTACTGTGGTGTTTTCAAATCTCTTTAAGTTATTCATGTCTGAAGCAATAGTCTCTATAACTTCTTCTACATCATGACCAGCAACTCCTACATTGTGTATAAATTTATTTTGATTTGCTTCTTTCTTCAGAATGGCCCTCATATCATAACTGCTACCTGCTGGATTATTGTATCTGACCATTACTCCCGTGTCTGCACAGTTAACGCTCTGAAGATCATAATCTTTGTAAGTTGTGAGGTGGGGTATAGTGTCAAAAATATTTTTCACTTTATCGCAATTATCTATGTCAAAAGAAAAATCCTTTCTAGTATTAGCTAATCCTTTTTTATCTATTATGTCAGTTCCGTTATTTTTATTATTTAAAAAAGCAATGAGCGTCCCAGCTAAAATAATTAGCAGAATTAATATTATAATATTTGTTTTTTTCATACACTTATTATAGCATCAACATACTTATTATTAGAGGAGTTTATTCTTTTTTTATTTATGTTTCTTTACTTGCTATATAACTAGGTATATGATACTATTAATGTACACTTGCTGTAATGTAGAACATTCTCCATCTATGTAAATTTTTAATTTACTTATAATGTTCAATTATTTTGACAGAAATAATTTCTTGACCGTCATATCTGTAAAACACAATGAAATTATATTTTTACAATATACGTCCTTAATTAGTGAGAAGAGCAATCTTCATTTAATTCACTAGGTTAATAATAATAAAAAAATAAAAAAAATATGAAAAACTTCAAAAAGGTTCCTTTTTTGGTCACTACTTTAGGTTTTGCTATGTTATCTAGTGCTTATGCTTACACACCTTTGACTACTCAGCTAGATCCAGGTGCAAGAGGTAACAATGTTACAAATTTGCAGACATTCTTTGCTGACAATAATTCCATTTACCCAGAAGGTCTCGTTACTGGATATTTTGGATTCCTTACAAAGTCAGCAGTACAGAGATTCCAAGCTAATTATGGATTAGCACAAGTCGGACGTGTTGGTCCTCAGACATTGATCAAAATCAATGGCTTAATTAATTCTGGAGGCTGGAATGGTAATTCTGGAGGTTGGGGAGGTAATGATGGCAGTAATCCATCAGCATCAGGGGTTTCTGCTACTTTCTCTAATGTAAACATGAATGTGTATGCGAGCTCCGCCACATTCTCATGGACAACTGATGAGGAAGTAACTGCAAGAGTAGTGTATAACACTTCTCCTATAACTGTAAATGAAGGTGATATTAATTCCGTTGGCTTTACTGCTACAAATGGATTTACAGTAACTAGCGCTAATACAACAGGATTATCAAGACAAGTTACTATTAGTAACTTACAACCAAACACAATATATTATTATATGTTAGTGTCTACTGATAAGTCTGGTAATGTTAGTGTGTATGGTACTAATAATACATTTCGCACTAATTCCAATTAACTCCAATTAGTTCTATCCTTTAATTAAAAGATATAAAAATAAATACCTAGCACTTAGTGCTAGGTATTTATTTTCTATACGATTCGTATTATATATTAAATGCTTCTAGTGGATTCATATTTATAATACTTTGGGCTTCCTCGTAACCTTGACTGTAGTCAAAATCCCATCTTGGAGGCAGAGCAAATACATATTTATTATTTCTACCCATCTCAGTTGCTTGTATTGGCGCGGCTGACACAGAGAAGTTTTCTTTTACATATGAATCCCATTGAGCCAAAGTAAATATCAGCACAGGCAAGTCTTCATAGTGTAATGTCTCAGTCCATTTTGGATTTCTAATTAAAAGCTTTGGTCCAGTTTCTTTTTTAGTTTTAGCATTGAGAGGATTTCCTTCCCAGCTATTTTTAACTACCGTGTATCCATTCCAAGTGCTAGGTAAAATAAAAGCAAAGCCATATTCTTTGTTGCTATATATTGTAGTGTAAACAATAGGAACAGTTGCTGTATTTACCGGTGTTACAGTTTTATTTTTATTATAAAAAAAGTAAGACCCGAGACCGATTGCGATAATTACTACCAAAGACATTGATATGATTTTATTATTTTTCATACTTTTATTATAACATGGATGTGCATAACTACACCATCTCACTACACCCCCATGATATAATTTACTTAATGACAAAAACCTCTCCTCTCAACATATTTAAATCTTTTATATTATTAACTCTCTCCCTCTCTATACT
>JAYVHM010000007.1:0-73179 GCA_043771335.1 bacterium
GCAACTCGCCCACATGAAGCCGGAATTGCTAGTAATCGCGGGTCAGCTAAACCGCGGTGAATACGTTCTCGTCTCTTGTACTCACTGCCCGTCAACTCAAGGGAGCTGGAAGTGCCCAAAGGCTTTATTTAATTAAGGACTAAGGCAAGTTCGGTGACAAGGAGTAAGTCGTAACAAGGCACGGCTAGCGGAAGCTGGTCGTGGATTAATTCCAAATTGGACACGTGCATTGCTATTTATAGCTTTAGCATTACGTCGGTATTATTAATAATATAACCTCGGTTATATTATCTATTCTCGAAATTTTAATTTTAAAGTTTTATGAACTTCAACATCATACGTGTTATTACGAGATATAACAAAAATCCTACTTAGAAAACACAGAAAATATTTCTGTATCCTGTTTTTATTGCTTGCAATAAAAACAGTCGGGTTAAAAAGTGGAACAAAAAGTGTGTATGTGCAATAAATCATTTGGAAAAATATATAATTGAAAATATGAATGTAACAATAAAATAAAAAACTCTGCACTTCAAGTTAAAGTATGGAGTTTTTTATTTTGTATATTATTGATAAAAGTAAAACTATATGCTATGATGAGTTACATTCATATTTTATGTTTGTTGTACTTTACCTAAAAGGAGATACGTCATGGCTGGTTTTACACCAGGCTCAAAGCCTAATTTATTTAATGGAGGAAGGATCCCTTTAATCATTTCTTTTTTAGGGAAGGAAACTATTGAAGACCTTATTCGAGAAAAACGTTTTGCGTGGACAAATCCTAAAATACCAAAAAGTTTTAAATCTTTTAAAGTGGATAAAACTTCTATGCTCTGGGAGGCTCATCTTATTGAGATAGATACTCCTCATTCTTTAGCAGAAGCTATAGCGGCCTCCACACATCACGATGGGTGGAGACCAGGAGAGATACAGCATTTGATGAGATGCTCATCTCTAGATTTAAATAATAAAGAAAAACCAGTTGTCTGTTTAGGTTCTATGCGCGAAATAAGTTCTTTAGATTTTATGCCTACTACTTTTTTTTCTGAGGGTACAGGTAGAATCTTTGATCTCTTTGAAGAAAAAGATTTTGTTGCAGGCTGTCGTTTTCTTTCCGTTAGACCGTCGCCGTTCTCATAAATATTAAAAATATTTTCACAGTGACTTAGACCTAAGCCCATTTGTCTATAAAATAGATAAATGGACTTTTTATTTTTTTGTCTCTTTTACTACTTGACAAAATGCTATAAGTAGTTTATACTTATAAAGTAATTTGAATTAGATAAGATGATATCAAATCATTCAAATCGCACATTTTTATAAGGGTTTTATACCCGGAAAGGCTCCCAATGGCAAAGCAATCAAAAGCAAAAAACTCTGCAAAACCAACAGCAAAATCTGAAGTCGTAGCCAAACCGGTCACAACCCAGAAAAAAGCTAATTCTGCAAAACCAAAAGGTCCAGTGCCAAATTACGCAAAAAAAGTTCAGCCAGTAGCTTCAAGTTTCTTGGATTTTTTCAAGAAATTTGAAGAAAAGCAAACTGCGCTCAGCCTCAATCTTTTCACTGGCCAGCTCGGCAAATACGCCGTGCAAGTCGGTGAGAAAAAAATGGTTGTGCAATCATTTAAGAATGAAAAGGGTGTGCAGTTCGAATGTCTGGAAACAGATTTTGGATTCAGTACTCATGTGTTTTTGGGTGAAAAATTGGTAAAGATTTTCTCTAAGGAAAACTTCATTCCCAACTTCAAACTCCCGCTCGACGTGCAAGATCAGCAAAAAGCTCTTCATAACTTCTTGCGCGCTGCGTATGAAGAGACTGCCGAGTTCAAGGAAAAGCTTGCTGCAAAACAAGCTTTGCTTGTCACTGACACTTACAAGGTAAAACCATTGTTCACTTTGGTGCCAAAAGCATCACAGGTACACAACAAATGGGCAGGCTTTGCTCGCGAAGAAAAAACTTGCTCAAATATCCGTGACTTGGTTCTCGGCGGGATTGAGAAAGTTTATCGCTTTGCAGACGAGAGCGGTAAGTATGCTGTGATGTCTTGTACTTCGGAAGTTCGACCTATTATTGGGAAAATTATCCGCATCGAGCTGAAATATCTCGAGGTTGGACATTATCTTGACGGCAAGTGTTCGCTTGGTATCATGGTTGAGCTGCACAAGCTCAATCGCGAGTCTTTGGGCAGGCCTCATGGCCAGTATGAGCAGCAACAGCGCAACCAAGGCGTTTTGCACGCCTGGTTACGCAGAGTAGCTTCGGCTGCTGGCATCAAAGCCAAGACTGTTCGGGAAGCTGAAAAATACGGCGAACAAAAACGCAAGGCTGCTTAACTTGTTTAAAAAAAGTTAAGCACAATGCCACAAGATCGTAAGATTTTGTGGCATTTTTTATTTGTATAAAAGTTTTTAACTATGATATAATTAAAAAAAGAATTAGAAACTATGCAAAAAGAAATATATGAAAAAGTATTAGAAGTGCCATACCATTCTCAGTTTTTAGAAGTTGAGAATAGTTTTTGGAATATACGTTCTTGCGGAGGAGCTTGCATCAAAATGATTTGTGATTATCATGATGTTCCTGCCGAGAGCATTCTAGAGATTATGGAATATGCAGAAAATAATGGTGGTTACAATATGGACAATGGATTCGTCCATGACTTTGCTGTTAATTATTTTAAGAAGAGAGGCTTATATTCTGAGAGGGTGGATTTGGGATTTCTAACTTTAGATGACGAGGCAAAAAGAGAAGATAATTTTTCTAAAATAATAGAAAATATAAATGAAGAGAATCCCGTAATGGTGAGTATTGTAAAGCATACTTTAGAGCAGACAAAGTATCATCTTGTATTAATTGTAGGTTATAAATATTTTTTAATAGATGAAAATCTAGGAGATAAAGCGGGGAATAGAAAAATCACAAGCATAACATATCATGAACCAGAGAGTACCACAGAAGAGAGGGGGCAATACAGAGAATGTAGCATAGAAACTTTTTACAGGGCTTGGCTCGGTAAGGCGATATTTGCCAGTTAATCTATTTTCCTATTTTCACCTTTTCTGATATAATGTAAATAAGAATAACAAACCAGAACAAACAGTATGAAAAAAGTAGCTCAAAAGATAGCAATAGTTTACGGCGGTCCAGATGATGAGAATAATTTTTATGGAGATAAAGTGAAAGAAATTTTAGAGAAAATAGATCGTGAAAAATATGAACCAGTACAAATCTTTGTGACAAAAGAAATGTCTTTTAAGATATTCAACCCAAAGCACACTAATAAAAAGTTGTTCTTTTCAGAGAATAAAATATTTAAATTTTTAAAAGATAAAAATATTAATGAAGCCATGCTTTTACTTCTTGGTGCATATGGAGAGAGTAAAGCTCTAGAAAATAAATTAAAAGAAAATAATATAGACATCAAAAACCCAAAAGACATACTCGGTATTAATATTTAAAATAATTTATGAAAATACACATGATTGGAATAGGAGGTATAGGCATGTCAGCTCTTGCTCGCTATTATAAATCTCAAGATTTTCAGGTTAGTGGTAGTAATGTAGGAGAGACTACAGAGCTCATTTCTGATTTGGTTAAGGAGGGTATATATGTTATTTGTGGAGATCAAAAAAAGTCCAATGTTCCACAGGATGTAGACAAGATAGTTTATACCGTAGCTATTAGTAGTGACAATGAAGAGTTGATGGCTGCTCATCATATCGCAAACAATTCTCCTAAAAAAGTTAAAATATTAACCTATGCCGAGGCACTGGGTGAGATGAGTAATACAAAAAAAGTAATAGCCATTTCTGGTAGTCATGGTAAAACTACAACCACTGCCATGACTTATTTTGCCCTAAAAGAAGCAGGGTTAGATCCAAGTGTGATAATAGGCTCACTTATAAATATAAATGGTTGTAAAACTAATTATGTGCCAAGCAATAGCAAAGATAGTGAGTGGTTAATAATAGAAGCTTGTGAATATAAGAGAAGCTTCATGAACTATAATCCAGAGATTATATTAGTTACAAATATTGACAATGATCATCTGGATTATTTTAAGGATTTAGATGAGATAAAAACTACTTTCCAAGATTTTGTAAACAAATTAAACATTAACTTAAGTCAAAAATCAGGATCAAAAAAATTAATTACTCATGATTCCGAAAATTATTTACATCTCGAGAATGAGGAAAATGTTATACATTGTAATCAAATAGAATTGAGCACCATAGAATTATCTGTTCCTGGCTTACATAATAGGAAAAATGCACAACTGGTACTGGCCCTATCAAATGTCTTAGGATTAGAAAATCAAAAAGTAAGACAAGGTCTTAAGAATTTCGTCGGTACATGGAGAAGACAAGAGTATAAGGGTAAGTATTTTGATATGGATTTCTACGATGATTATGCTCATCATCCCAGTGAGATAAAAGCAACTCTACAAGCTTTTAGAGAAAAGTGTGTAGGCAAAAAACTAGTAACCATCTTTCAGCCACATCTCTACAGCAGAACTAAGATCCTTTTTGATGATTTTTCAAAAGCTTTTACCGATGCAGATGAAGTTATAATTTTGCCTATTTACGCAGCTAGAGAAAAATTTGACGAGACCATTAGCAGTGACATGTTAGCTCAGGCCCTAAATAATAATGAAGTAAAGGCGACTTTAATAAAAGTGGGAGAAACAAATTATTGGCAGACATTAAAAGATTATATAGAGATAAAGGCAGAAAAGGATACTGTTTTTATTACCATGGGTGCTGGTGATGTGTATCATATTTATGATATAATGTAATCAATTATGAAATTATCACAATCTTTTTCCAAAACCAGTAAGAATATCCCAGCAGATGAGTCTAGCAAAAACGCTCAGCTACTAATACGCGCAGGTTATATACACAAGGAGCTTGCTGGAGTTTATTCTTTTACTCCACTCGGATTTAAGACATTGCAAAATGTAATTAGAATTATAAGAGAAGAGATGAATAAAACTGGAGCAGAAGAGATGTTCATGAGCACATTACAAGATCCTGAGTTATACAAAAAAACAAATAGATGGGATGATGAAGTTGTTGATGTCTGGTTTAGAACAAAACTTAAAAATGATACAGAGCTCGGTATGGGTTTTACTCACGAAGAAGACATAACTAATATCGCCTCTAAATATATTAGTAGTTACAAGGATTTGCCAAAAATGGCTTATCAATTTCAAAATAAATTTAGAAATGAAACCAGGGCAAAAAGTGGAATAATGAGAACCAGAGAGTTCATAATGAAGGATTTATACACTTTTTCAAAAAGCGAAAAAGAGCATTTGGAAATATACGAAGAAATAAAAAAAGCATATATAAATATTTTTAAAAGATTAGGTATGGGTAAGGAGACATTTGTAACCTTTGCCTCTGGAGGAGTATTTTCAAAATATTCACATGAATTTCAAACCGTATGTTCTGCTGGTGAGGATGAGATATACATATGTGATAGATTAGGTATGGCCATCAACAAAGAAGTTTTTAATGATGAAGTTTTAAATGATTTGGGTATAAAAAAAGATGAATGTAGAATAGAGTTATCGAGTGAGGTTGGTAACATATTTTCACTTGGCACAAAGTTTTCTTCTACGCTTGATTTAAGATTTAAGGACGAGCTTGGCGAATCTCATGATGTTATTATGGGTTCATATGGCATAGGTCCAGCGCGCGTTATGGGTGTTATGTGTGAGCTTATGAGTGATGAAAATGGCCTAGTCTGGCCCCACACTGTGGCACCATACGCGTTACACTTAGTGTCACTGCATAAGGAAGATGGCGACGAAGTTTACAATTATGCAAAAGATATATATCAGAAACTTTTAGAAAGTAATGTAGAGGTGATTTGGGATGACAGGAGCGGGGTTGGTACAGGGGAAAAATTGGGAGATGCTGACTTACTCGGTATTCCTATGCGAGTGCTTGTATCAGCAAAGACAATCTTAGAAGATAGTGTAGAAATAAAAGAAAGAGTTGCTAAAAAAGAAGAAAGTGAAATAGTAAAAACTACTGCCTTCTTAGAAAGTTACACAAAGAGCTGTTAATCTATAGTTGTGATGTCAATTCAAAACATAGCTTTTCTTTTAATATTAATAAAAATAATATTTGTGTATTTTTTATATACAGAAAAAAGTTTTTATAAGTTATTTTTTGCTTCTATAGTTTATGGTTATGCTATGTTTTTCTTTTTGTATGGCAGAATACCAAATGACATAACTGGGAATTACAGCCTATTCTCAAATATTTTAATTATATCTTTTCTGATTTTGATACAGGCTATTTTTCATCTATCTTATCTATTTACCAACTTTGCAAAGAAGATGAAAAAAACTTATATAAAAATATTTTCATTTTCAATACTACTTGTCATCTCTGAACTGTTAATATCTTATGGCATGTCTATTGTATTTGCTAAGAGGCTTGCCCTCGATTTTGTTTTTTCAAATACTGGTTTTGCACTTTCTTTTACTCCATTTGTTTATTTTGCAAAATATACACATGTATTTATTCTAACTTTTATATTTGGATTACTTATTGGCTCTTTTTTAGAATCAAAAATACAAAAAAAGTTTCTAATATTAATTACTTTTTGTTTCTTTTCTATTACTTATTTTAATATGAGTAATTTTCTAAAAAGAGAAGAGAGTAAAAGTTATGCAGAGTTAGAAAAAGTTTTAATAAAAAAAGAAGGAGCTAGGTGGATAAGGAATGATTTTACAAAATTATATGAAAAAAAATACGATCTCATAATTGACGGTGACATAATAAAAGAAGAAGGGAAAACCTATAACACTTCTATTTTTTATGATATTAAAAATGATAAAAAAGTCATAAATTACAAATCTTTTTTGGTGCCATTTGGAGAGTATTTGCCGAGCACTTTTAGCTGGATAAAATATATTTATCCAGATGTTTATGAGAAAATGAAAACAGAGCATACATATACAGCAAAAGAAAAAAATGAAGTATTTGTGTATAATGACAAAAAAATAATCACCCTCATCTGTTCTGATGCTTGGTCGCCAGCTTCTACCTTAAAAGTAAAAATACAACAACCAGACTTTGTAATATTACAGAGAAGTGACACGGCTTTTAATTACAGTGATGTTTATGATGCTAACATATTACTCTGGAAGCCAGTAGCTTACAACTTCTTAGAGACAAATGTTTTAGATGTTAACAGATAGTATTTTATGTTATACTAATAATTAATCATGGAAGATAATATAAATTACGAGATATATACTGAAAATATCTTAGAAAAAGCAAAAGATAAAAGTTTTGATTTACAGGATTCAGATGATATAGAAAAATATATTTTTGGAAAAGGCGTGAACCCTTCTTGTGGAGACATGGGTCATATGTATGTATTATTAGAAAAGAATGAGCATGGAGATAGTATAATAAAAAATATAAAACTAAAAAAAGAAGGCTGTGCTATCTCCGTCGCTGGTATGAATATGCTAAGTGAAAAATTAATAGGTCAAAATCTAGATAATTTTAAAAATATAGTTCCCGGTGACATATACAGTATGCTAGGAATAAGAATATCCCCAAGTAGGGCAGGCTGCGCACTTTTGTGTTATAATGCTTTTGAGGATTTTCTAAAGAAAATATAAAATATGTTACAAATTAAAAATCTAAAAGTAGAGAATAATACAGGAATGACTTTGATAGAAGAAGCTTCTTTTATTATGAATTTAGGGGAAATAGTGAAGCTAGAAGGTATGAATGGTAGTGGTAAGACGACACTTTTAAATGCTATTTTTAAAAATCCAGACTACAGAATAGTGAGTGGAGACATTATTTTAAATGAGAAAAGTGTTTTAGGTTTTGAGACTTTTGAGATGGTGAGAGCTGGTATGTATTTAGGTTTACAGTTTTCTCCAGAGATACAGGGTGTTAGCACTATAAAGTTTTTATACAAAGCTTTTCAAAACATATACAAAGAAAACAAAAAAAGTATTTTAGACTTTAAAAAAGAATTAGAAGAAAAATGCGATATGTTTTATTTAGATAAAAGCTTTTTAAGTAAAGATTTGAATTTGGATTATTCTGGAGGACAGAAAAAACAAGCCAGCTTAATATATGCTCTTGCTCTAATGCCAAAGTATTTATTTTTAGATGAACCAGACAGTGGAGTAGATACTGAGTCTCTTGCTATGGTTTACAAAGTTGTAAATTATATGAAGGAAAATGGTTCGGCCATATTACTCACCAGCCATAATACTGAAACTGATAATAATTTGAGTTTCGATAGGGTGTATAGAATAGAAAATAAAAAACTAAGTATAAAATAAAATTATATGCAAAAAAATGAATTAAATAAAGAGTTAATTTTAGAGAAATTAAAAAATGTTTTAGATCCTGAGTTAAATATAGACATAGTAAGACTAGGACTAATAAGAGACGTATTGGTTGGGGAATATTTTGAAGAGATAAACCAACATGAATTTGTAAAAATTTTAATAACCTTAACTAGTCCCATGTGTCCATTTTCTGATTATATTATCTCTGAAATAGAAAATAATATATTAGAGATGGGTTGTGGTGACGTGATTGTAGATATAACTTTTGATCCACCATGGCAATGCCCAGATGATTTAAAATTAGAAATGGGTTTATAAAATAAAAACTATTTTATTTTTAATGCTTGGTCTATTACTTTAGAGACATACTTCTCATCACGAGCGCCATTGATTACTGTTAGTATTCTGTATTCTCTGCCTTCATTAATCAGGACAAAAGTGTTTGGTGTGCCCTGAACACCAACCTCTAATCCATCAGACAAATCTTCTTGTACTGCAGCAGCGTAAGTGCTACTTGCCATACAATTATTCCATTTGTTTCTATCTACACCCAAATCCTTTGCCATCTGTTCTAAGCTACTGAGTTCCAGACTGTCATTGCCATTCGTTGTTTCAAATATTTTTGTTATGTATGCTTTATAAGCATCATTACCACCTATAGATCTGACACAAAGAGTCGCCTCAGATTCTTTTGGTGCTTTTTTATGTATAGAGAGTGGGAAGTGTCTGTAGGCTATTCCTATACTATCTTTGTATTTAGAATAAATATTTTCCATAGTCTCAACATGAAACTTTTTACAAAAAGGACATTCTAGATCTGAGTATTCTACCAGAATCACTTTTCTATTCTTGTTACCGATCATGAATTCTTCTTGTTTTAATTCTCTCCCAGAAAATATTGTATCAGGGTCTATAAAGTTAGTGTTTTTAACATAATTATTACCAGCAAAAGAATATATAATTGCTATTGCTATTATAATAGCACCTGTAGTTATTGCTAAAAAATTATTATTAACTTTCTTTGTTTTTGAGTGTGCCTCACTTTGTGATGTTGTGTGTTCCATATTTTTGTATTATACTTATTATACTACATACATATGAATACTGCTATAAATTTTAAGTCTCTTATCCACTATATAAAAATAATAGTAAAATCTTTATTAGAATTCTTGCCAATATTAAGTTTTTTTATCATATATGAAGTAACCCATAGAAACTTTTTTGCAGCAACATTTTTCATGATGCTAATGACTATACTTTACACTTTTTACACTTTCCATAGAGAGAAGCGTTTGCCTTACTTAGCTCTTTTTATATCTTTGGAGACTACAGTTTTTGGTAGCCTAACTTTACTTTTAAGAGACCCTGTCTACATACAGATACGTGACACTTCTTATGATCTTGTTTTAGGAACATTAATATTAATAACTGGATATATGAAAACCCCAATAATCAAAAAGTTCTTTGGTCATATTTTTAATTTAGATATTAATACTTGGGTAAAACTTTCTTATCAATGGGCATTTTTCCTTATTAGTTTCGGACTTACAAATGAAATAGTTAGGAGACACTTTACTGAACCTTTTTGGGTTAATTATAAATTTTGTGTATTTTCTACTACGATAATATTTGGATTGTATTTATTTTGGAAGTATAGAAAATTAGTTAACAATGTAGATATAATATAGTCAGAAAAAGTTAGTAGCTATACTTTTCCACAGCTAAGATTAGGGTATGGCTATTTTTATCTTTGTGTGTTATACTTTAAATACATTATGAAAAAATTGTATGTTGGCGGTCTGCCATTTCGTTTCGAAGATCAGGACCTTGTAGAGCTTTTTGCGCCTTTTGGAAAAGCATCATCTGCAACTATTATTAGAGACAGGGCTTTTAACAATAGATCAAAGGGATTTGGTTTTGTTGAGATGGACGGTGCTGAGGCTGATGCAGCTATTGCTGCACTTGACCAAAGTGAACTAGACGGCAGAAGCCTTACAGTTAACGAAGCTCGCCCAATGGAAGCTAGACCACCTAGAACAGGAGGTTTCAGCCGTGATGGTGGATCTCGCGATTCAGGCTCACGTGGTGGATTCGGTGGAGGTTCTCGCGGAGGTGACTCACGTGGTGGACGCGACCGTGATTCTTACTAATCAGTCTTACTAAAACAATCTTCTTTAATTCTAATTTTTGAATTTAAGATAAAAATAAAAAGTGACGAACTAAGTTCGTCACTTTTTATTTTACCAATTCACAACTACATTTCTTTTTCTATGCTATAATTATTAGTAACAAAAATAAAAATACTAAACATGAAAAATACAAACAATTCTTTTACTAATTTGTTCGTCTTACCATTTGATCACAGAGCAGGGTTTGCACAGAAGATGTTAGGTTTCGGAGAGATACTAACTCTAGATGAAAAGAGAATAGTAACTAGTTACAAGCAGATTATATACGAGGCGATATTCAAAGCCATAGACATGGGCATAGCAAAAGAGCACAGCGCAGTCTTAGTAGATGAAGTGTACGGGTTAGACATTTTAAAAGACGCGAAAGAAAAAGGGTTAATTACAATGCAAACCATAGAGAGATCAGGTCAGGACTTTTTTGATTTTGAATATGAAGACTGGAAGGATCATTTGACAAACATAATGCCAAGCTTTGCAAAAGCATTGGTAAGATACGATGTCAGTGCTGATAATTCTGAGCAACTTGGTAGATTAAAAAAACTTAGTGATTTTTGTATAGAAAAGAAAATAGGACTACTGATTGAACCATTAATGCAAAATAAGAATTATGAAAAAGAGGTTTATGATAATGAATATAGGTGTTTGGATTTGAATAAAATGATATTAGAAATGCAAGATTTTGGCATAGAGGCGAATATTTGGAAAATAGAAGGTCTCTACAAAAAAGAACAATACGTTGAAGTTGTAAAAACTGCAAGAAACACCAAAGAGAGGAATGATGTGGGTATTATAATACTTGGCAGAAATGAAAGTAAAGAACATGTAAATCAGTGGATAGTCGCTGGACGTGATGTAGATGGAGTCGTAGGATTTGCAGTAGGTAGAACTATTTTTTGGGAGCCGCTAATGAAATACAAAAATGCAGAGATTAGTCGTGGCATGGCAGTAGAAGCTATAGCTAGTGACTATTTTGAATATTATAAATTATTTAAACACTTAGAATAAGTCTTTATATTAATTTAGATATATATTCCCCAACAAAATAAGCGACAGATGCAGAGACAGAGCATATGATAACTGATTGCAGTATGGTTACTAATTTGTTCCTGTTCAAGATTCTCCCACGCAAATAACCAATCAGAACAAAAGTTGATATAGTTAAGAGCGTAGACACGAGGAATATATTTTTATTTCCAATATTTTTCAGTGAATACAAAAAAGGGATTAGTGGTATTGAACCTATTAAAACAAAAGATAAGAATGTGCTAATTGCATTTTTAAAACTCTCCATTTTTTTATTATGCACTTTTGAATCTTCTGACAAGTAGTCAGCCGAGGCCATAGAAAATCCATCTGAGAATAAGTTAGCTAGTCCAAGTATAATTACTATGCGAGGAGGTAAGCCAGCACCGAGGGCTCCAGCCATAACAGAAAATGTAGTTACTGCCCCGTCACTACCTCCGTACACCATACTTGGTAAGTATTTTTTTATATTGTTTTGCATGATTTATTTATTACATATAATTATAACATAGACACAAAGCATTTCTTACTACTTTACTTTTATGCACCATGATAGTGTTATAAGTGGGGGTAAGTTCCTTGCAGGGGATAGTAAATTTTTTGTATAATTAACTTATTATAAGTAATTAATATAGACAAAAATATGAATCCAGAAAATCAAGCACCAAAGCCAGAATTATCAGCAAAACATAAAAGTAACATAAAGAATTCTCTCTATACAAAAAAGACAGAACTTGAAAAATTAGAAAAAGACCTGAAATACGTAACAGGAAAAGCCAATAAAGCTGAATTAGAAGACAAAATAATTAAGCTTGAAGGAGAGATAAGGATAAATGAGGAAGAAGGAAAAATTACAAGAGCAAACGATAGAAATTTTGAAGCTCGCATGAGTTTTGATCAGGCTCAGATTAGCGCATTAGATGATTTTGTTAAATACGCCAAATCAGAAAAAGGGTCAGACCAGCTAAAGGCCATGGGAGTTATCTACAGATCAATAGATGATGGGAAAAATGATCTTATGGCTAAAAATTCTTTTGATAGTTTTATAAAAGCGTACAGAGCTGAGAGGAAAAAAATAATAATAAAACAAGATGTCACTGATTTAGATAATTATGTCCTAAGATATGAAAAAGCTTTTGGATTAGAGAGTAAGCCTTTTATAAGTGAGCAAGAAAAGAAAGAGAGTTCACAGAGAGAGGCCAGTCTAAGCCATAAAGATTCTCAAGAATTTGTTAAAAACACCCTTGTCACCATAAGAAACATGGAACAGAACCTTTTAGAGGCTAAAGCTAGGGCGCCAAGAAAGATATTAGGAGGATTAGATACAAAAGAAACACAGCCAATAGAGGACGAGATTGCATCATTAAAAAGAAAACTTGCCATTGCCGTATCTTCCGCAGCTAGTGATTATTTAGGTGTGCATATAAATTATTCAGACATAGGAGCGTAAATATTCCCTATTAAAAAACTTATATAAGATAGCACATTCTACTCGTGGAATGTGCTATAATTATTTGTATGCAAAATCATGATTACAATCAAGAAGCTCTAGATCTTCATAAAAAGTTTGGAGGTAAATTAGAAACAGTAAGTAAAGTAAAATTAGAATCTAGAGAAGATTTGTCACGTGCTTACACTCCCGGCGTAGCTGAAGTCTGTAAAGTAATACATGAATCTGGTGTAAAATCTCAAAATGAAAATGGAAACAAAATACAAGGGTTAGATACTTCAAGTAGAGAATATACATTAAAAAGAAATACTGTGGCTATCATTTCTGATGGGTCAGCAATACTTGGTATTGGTAATCTCGGCGCACATGCTAGCATACCAGTGATGGAGGGTAAGGCAGCTATACTCAAAGAATTTGCAGACGTAGATGCATTTCCAATATGTCTAGATACACAAGATACGGAAGAAATAATAAGTATTATAAAAAATATCTCTCCTGTGTTTGGGGGTATTAATCTAGAAGACATAGCTGCTCCAAAATGTTTTGAAATAGAAGAGAGACTAAGACGAGAATTGACCATACCAGTAATGCATGATGATCAGTGGGGGGCTGCAACTGTTGCTCTCACTGCTTTAATTAATTCCCTCAAGATAGTAAGTAAAAATAAAGAAGATATAAGAGTGGTACTTAGTGGCGTGGGCGCAGCAGGAGTGGCAACTGCACGCCTTCTAATTTCTTACGGTATTAAAAATATTATTTTTATAGATAGTGTAGGGGTAGTTAATAAGCAAAGAAAAGAAGAAGGGGAGATGTTAGGGAAGAAATTAAACAAAGAAAAATTAGAATTATTAGCACTTACAAATGAACATGATTTAGGCGGTGGCTTGGCTGAAGCTATTAAAAATAGTGATGTGTTCATCGGCCTCTCAAAGCCAAATGTGTTAACTGTTGATATGATAAAAAGCATGAATGTTAATCCTGTTATTTTTGCATTAGCGAATCCAAATCCGGAGATAAGTGTAGATGACGCACGCACCGCAGGTGCTCGCGTCATAGCCACTGGCCGCAGCGACTATCCTAATCAAATAAATAATTCATTAGTTTTTCCAGGATTTTGGCGTGGAGTATTAGACTCACAGTATGTAGGTAATTATAAGGGGATAGACAATAGTATTTTTATAAAAATAGCAAAAGATTTGGCTGAATATACAGAAAATAGTGAGAGTGGTATAAATGAGAACAGGATACTTCCAGATATGTTCGACAAAAAGGTCGTAGAGATTGTGACTGGTAGTTTTAAATAAAATGAAAATAATTAGTTTTAACATCGGAAGTTTTGTCTGGGTTAAATACTTTTTTAAAAGTAAGCAAAATTATTTTCAGATAGAGAATTTAACCCCAGTCTCTAATCTTATTAGTAAGGAGGATCCAGATCTTATTCTGCTTTTTGAAATATGGGAACAGGAACATTTGGAAAAAATAAAAAATAAATTCTCAACATATAAGTATTCTTACATCTTGAACACTTGGTACAAAAGTAGTTCGGCTATTATTTTGAGCAAAAATCACATAGATAAAAAGAGTAAAAATATTTTCTATTCTAATGGTTTTTATTTTGTACCAACACATCTTTTTTCTTTTTCAGCCACAGAAAGACTCAATCAAGTGCTTAATATAAAAGAAGAGATAAAAGAAATATTACCTATATTAAAAAATTTTATAATAATAGGAGATACTAATTTCTGGTCTTTTGGGAGATTCATTTTTTTTAGAAATGACAGATTGGCCATAAGTGACCTATTAGAAAGTTTTTCTTTAGCAAGTAAAAGTATTTTATATTTTTCAAAAATGTTCTTGAATTTAGATAAAGTTTTCCTTTCTAATGATATTGAAAAATTTAATACAAAAATAATAAAACATAATATAAGTTATATGGATCATTATGCTTTAATGTGTGATATCAACAAGAGATAAAACTCCTATTTAAAATAAAAGGTGAAAAGATTATAAAAATATGTTATAATCTTATCTATTGATGCAGTGGCGAAGTGGTAACGCTGCGGTCTGCAAAACCGCCATGCGCGAGTTCGATTCTCGCCTGCATCTCCAAAAAAACTATAATGCAGGAGTTCGTCAACAATTTTTTGCGCCTGCATATCCAATAACAACCGCCATGCGCGAGTTAGTCTGTTAATTTTGCGCCCTCATCCCCAAAGAGACAGCATTTGACATCTCTTATAAAAAAGTGTATTATAGAAAAGTATTTAATAAAGGGTAGCAGTATCATTATTATTCATTTAGTTATTTAAAAGGAGAGAAAATATGAAAGTTTTAACTTATCTAGAAGATAAGCTGATTATGTGGTTAACTGCAATATGTTGGTGGTTTGACTTGCATTTTGATTTAAAATCAAAAGACTTAGCAAATCCATTTATGGTTTTAGTTGGATTTTTGTTTTTTTGTATAGACTCTCTAAACTTTTTTGGGAATATTTATGTGTTTACAGGTATTTCATTTTTTTTCATTATAAATAATCTTTTAATAGGTAAAATAATCTATAAAAGATCATCTCAGTCACCTAATCCAAATAAGCACGACTGGTTCTTTAAAATAGTAATATTTGTCTCATCATTGGTTTCATTTGTCATGGTTAGATCGTTCATCTCTTTTGTATTCTTATTAATGTTAGTTTCTTGGTTCTATGTATTATGTACTGAGCCGATGCCGCCAGCAGAAAAAGAGAAAAGAAAAAATAAAAAAAGTCTAAAAAATCTAGAGCTAAGTAGTCAGCTTTAATTATTTTTAACAACAGGTCCACATGGCCTGTTTTTTGTATTTTATCAAAAAATATGTTATTATGTATGCCATGCCCGGGTGGCGGAATGGTAGACGCAAAAGACTTAAAATCTTTCGAGGTTACCTCGTGCGGGTTCGAGTCCCGCCCCGGGCACCAGCGCCTCTATAGCTCAGTTGGTAGAGCAACTCCCTCTTAAGGAGATGGTCGTAGGTTCGAATCCTACTGGGGGCACAAAAATTTAAAAAGTAAAATAGTAATATGTTTAGATCATTCTTATTTCCAAAAAAATCTAATTTACCACTACATCCTACTGCTGCAGATAAGATGGCTCTAATGGAGAGTATGATTTTTTTAAAGGGATCTAAAAATGTTTCAGATTTTATGGGCTACCTTATGGATCACAGATTTGAAATACCAACAGGAAAAGGAAATGAAAAAGTCACCTCTAGATTTCTAGTTATGCAGTTAAATGACTTGATAAAGAAAAATAAAATTACATCTGTTACAGATACTGATTTGCTTATTTTACCAGAACATGGAGGCTTTAGAGATAAAGTAAAAGATCTTCTTATCTTAGACAGGCAGGCTAGGGTGGTGTAATTTTTAGTTTTGATATTGAGGGTTTTTATGTTATAATAAAAAAGTTGAATAAGAAGCCCATGTGTGTGCAGATTTCAGTAGGGGTCGACACGCTTGCGTAAAATAGAAGCCCAGGTGGTGAAATTGGTAGACACGCTTGCCTTAGGAGCATGTGGAGCAATCCGTGGAGGTTCAAGTCCTCTCCTGGGCACCATAATATTATGTTATAATATTAGTAGTTCTAATTATAAAAGTAATTAGAAAAAATAAAAAACGCGTCGGTGGTAGAGTGGTCTATTACAACAGACTGTAAATCTGTCGCCCTTCGGGCTCCGATGGTTCGAATCCATCCCGACGCACCAAAAACAAAAACCTTTCCTTATGGAAAGGTTTTTGTTTTATGTAAAGTAAAATTAAATATTTTTGACTTTACTTTATATATTTTTTGTGTTATATTAAAAAAGCGTTAAATATTTTATATTTTCCTATAAAAAAAGGAGAGTTTACATGGGGTCAGAAATAATTGTTTTATGGGTGATAGTTTTTATTATAATTTTTGTTCTTTAAAGGAGTTGTCATGGATCTTTTTATTCAATTTTTTATTATGTTACTGTGCCTCTTTATGGCAGAGTTAACGTGTAGACAAATAGTGATTTATCACAGCATAAATCCAGAGTCAGATGATTTTATTGCCAGCATATTACTGGCATTCACTTCTGTGGCTTTGTTTGCGCTTTTTAATTACTTACTTTTTTCACATTTTTTAAATGTCTATGTATTTGATTTTAGTAAATACTTAAACTTTGGATATTTCACATTACTAGCTTTTCTGACTTTTATAGGAAGAAGCATAATTTTGCAATGGAAATATCATTTTAGCCATATCTTTAAAATCAACAAGCATTATGATAAGATGGAGAAAATAATGAACTCACCAGCTTTCAAGGGTTGAGTCATAAAGAAAAATAAATAACATCAAAACCCTATATCACATGCGTGGTGTAGGGTTTTTTATTTTTATGCAATATGTTATAATGTATTTAAGAAAAGTAAATAAGTTTTTAATGTAAAATATTAGAAATAAATAAATATATGGCAGTAATAACAGATGAAGTAAAAATAAATAATTTATTAACTCGTGGAGTAGAGGAGGTCTATGTAAAAGATGATTTGGAAAAAGACTTAAAGTCTGGTAATGTTTTACGCATAAAGCTAGGCATTGACCCTACAGGAGCTAAGATACACTTGGGGCGCGCTGTGGTTATTCGTAAATTACGTGAATTCCAAAAGCTTGGACATCAAATAGTTTTAATCATCGGTGACTTTACAGCACAAGTGGGTGATGCGAGCGATAAGACTGAAAAGCGTCCAATGCTAAATAGAATGCAAATAGACGAGAACTTAAAAGACTATAAAAGTCAGCTCGGTAAAATAATCGATTTAGACAAAACAGAAATAGTTTATAATAATGACTGGCTTAGTAAATTAACTTTCGGTGAGCTTACAAAATTAGCTGAAGTGTTCACAGTGCAGCAGATGTTAGCTAGACGTAATTTTAAGGACAGATATGAAAAAGAAGTGGAGATATCTTTGCGTGAGTTTTTATACCCGATAATGCAGGGTTATGACAGCGTGGCAGTAAAAGCTGATGTTGAGCTTGGTGGTTTTGACCAACTGTTCAATTTAAAAGCAGGACGCGACATACAAAATTTTTATGGCATGAAAAAACAAAATATCATGCTCGGCAAAATGTTAGATGGCACAGATGGTAGAAAAATGTCTACGAGCTGGGGCAACATGATAACTATTGTAGATGAGCCAAATGAAATGTATAACAAAGTCATGGAAGTAAAAGACGAAGTTATAATACAGTATTTTACACTTTGTACAGACAGAGAATTAGAAGAGGTGACTGATTTTGAAAAGAGATTAAAGGGTGGAGAGAATCCAAGAGACATTAAAATGATATTAGCGGGGGATATTGTAACTCTGTATCATAATGAAAAGTTAGCAGCTCAATCAAAACAAAACTTTATAGAAGTATTTCAAAATGGAGGAGTCCCAGATGATGTGGGTGAAGTGACTGGTGCTGAGGGAGACTTTGCGTCTGATTTAGTTTTAAAGTCAGGGCTAATAACCAGTAAAGCAGAATGGAAAAGATTAGTAGAGCAAAAGGGTGTCACTGTTGATGATGAGGTGGTTACAGATTATAAAGCATTAGCTATAAATGGAGTATATAAAATAGGCAAGAAAAAGTTCATACGCGTAAGGGTTTAGTTTTATTTCTGACAAAAATCACAAAATACTGTGGCTCGGCCGGAGATAATTATTTTCTCTAGATTATTTTTACATATGACACACGGTGTATTGTTTTTTCCATACACTTTGTGATTATTTGCGTATTTGCCACTATCACCGTTAACTAATTTGTAATCTGATATTGATGACCCGCCCATTCTGATGGCTATACTTAATATTTTTATTATGTTTTTATATAGATCCCCTAACTCTAATTCATTTAAAGTTCTACAATTTCTACTAGGCAGAACTTTTGAAGCAAAGCATATCTCATCACAATATATATTACCGCAGCCAACTACAACAGATTGTTCCAGCAGGGCCGACTTTATGCTTTTATTTTTCTTTACTATATTTTCTTTAAAATATTTAAGAGTAAAGTTCTTATCAAAAGGCTCTAGGCCTAATTTTTGGAAGTGGCCGACCCTTTCGGCGTCAGCCACGCTTTTATAATACAAAACATAACCAAATTTCCTTACATCATTGTAAAGTAAATTAGATCCATTTTTTAATTTGAATATTATGTGAGTATGCTTACTTACTTCTTTATTTATAATTAACTGTCCAGTCATTTTCAAATGAATTATTATGAGACTGCTATCTTTGAAATTAATCATTATATTTTTTGCACGCCTAGTAATAGAAATTATTTTTTTATTAACCACCCCTTCTATAAATATTTTTTCTTTCCCAGTATCTCTTTCTCTTTTTGTGCCATTGCCTGAGATTATTTTATTTTCTTTTATATATACAGATGAAAAAGAATTATTTACTAATTCTTTTTCAAGACCAATTCTAACGTTTTCTACTTCTGGTAATTCTGGCATATTTTTTCTAATTCTTCTCTTGCTACTTTTGCATCAGACCATTTTTCTTTTACTCCATTTGCACGCATGATATATGGGTCTGTACCTTTGCCGCTGATTATGACTATTGGTTTTTTTGGTATTATATTCGAAGCTTTTATTATATCCGCAGGTAGTGCATTTATGTAGTTTCTGGCACGCATTATGGCATGATGTATAGCTTCACGTCTGTCTTCTATTATTTTATATTTCTCATCTAATTCTGTTTTGTTTTTTCTAGTATCAGAATTATTTATTTTTTCAAGCACACCAGCCATAACATCATTCATAATCTCCCTCGGGTCATCATCATAAGGGTCCTCATCGGTCACTATCACTTCATTACAATACTCATAAGCTGTGGCACCCAGTTCAGGTCTCTTTTTTTTATCACGCCCACCACCACACGATCCTGTTACGGCTATGACGTAACTCTCAGAATATGTGTTGTAGAGCTTTGTTAGACTGTCTACAGTGTGAGCATAATCTACTATGACTTCAAAATCTTGTTTACCTTCCGAGTGTATATGTTGCACTCTGCCTGGTATTTCTTTTAAGTTATAGAGCGCTTTGTCTATTACATCTTCTCTGATGTCAATGGACAATGCAAATTTTTTACAAGCTAATGCATTTAATTTGTTAAAATCCCCATCAACACCTAATCTAACATCTTTACTTTCTGCTTCTGTGTATTCTATTTTCCTGTCAACATTAAAATTTAAAAATTCATTACCGTATTTGTCGCTAGTATTAGCTACTATTGTTGTGATTATTTTCTTGCTTTGTTCTACAGCTTTTGCTAATTGTAATTTACAGGCTTTATAAGCATTAAAACTGCCATGACTCTCTATGTGCTCAGGACTTAGATTCGTAAATATTAAAGTATTAGGGTAAGTGAACATGTGTCTATAGAATCTAGCACCTTCACTAGTCATTTCGATGATTGCGTATTTACAGTTTTCATCAACTGCTTTTCTCAAAAATTGCTGCACGAAAAATCTTCCCGGCATTGTCATCTTATACATATTTGGATGACTTTCACCACCAATTTTAAATCTGATGGTAGAGAGTAGGGCAGACTTATTTTTATTGTTAGCATTTTCTTTCTCAGTCTCCTCTAGTATAGCACTTAAGAATTCGCAAGTAGAACTTTTACCTTTTGTTCCAGTTACGGCTATTACATGTATTTTCTTTCCTGGGAATTTGTAAATCATGGCCCCGAGAAGAGCGAGGGTAAAGTGATAGGCAGGCTGGAAGAATCTATAGATATTTTTCGGGACTATTTTTTGTATTGATCTTAGTATTTTTTCTAGCATATAATTAAGGTTTTGTTTTCCTAATTATACTATAAATGCTATAATAAAGAAATGAAAAATAAGATAAAAGAGAGGGTGAAAGATATACTTAGTCGCTCTTTTGTGCGTGAATTTTCTTGGCATACTTTTGCCAACCTGTCAGTACAGATGTTTTCTTTTTTGTCTATTATTTTTGTTTCTCGTTATTTGGGACCGACCAATCTTGGACTTATGAGTTTTGTTCAAAATTATTTGACTGTGTTCATCAGTACAGTATCAGGTATGGATTTTTATTTTACTTGGCATATAGTTAAAAGTGAAAATAAAATCCTAGAAACTTTTAGATTTGCAATACAGAAAACTTATGTAACTCTTTTTATTTTTATTTTTGGGTTATCATTTGCTTATTTTTCTTTTCCACATGATGTATTTATATTGTCTTTATTTTTATTTATTCCATTTTTGTTTAGTGGCTTATCTTCTTTTTGGCTTTATGCATTATCAGAAAAGAGGGCAAGGTTATTGGGATTAATACAAATCTCAACAGCCTTTTCTTCTTTCCTTTTAAAATTTTCTTTCGTTCAGATGGCTTTACCACTAAAAGCTTTTGTATTTATTTCTGGATTAGAGTTAGTAGTTAGCTCAGTATTTATAACTTTATTCTTTTTCTATAAAAATAATTTCTTAAAAGAATTATTAAAAATAAAAATACCAAGCTTAATAGAAACTTTTAAGTTAATGTTAGAAATTAGATATAATCTTCTTTTAACTATTTTTTGGCAAGCAGTAATGCGAGCTGATCAGTTGCTACTCGCTAAGATGACTAGCGCATACACAGTTGGTATATATGCTGCTGCAGTAAAAATTACCGAGGCTCCAAATGTTTTCGTTACTGTGCTGGCCCTTGTCACTTATCCACGTGTGGCAGAGTACATAAAACATATTAAAGAAAAAAATAGCATCTCTTTGTATAAAGAAAAATTAAATAAAATATTTAAAATGTATTTAATTTCTGGACTAGTTATAACCTTTTGTTTGGTTGCCTTGGCTCCACTCGGTGTAAAGATAATGTATGGAGACAGATTTTCAGATAGTATAAATATACTTCGCATTTACGCATTTTCAGTACCTGGTCTCTTTGTATCTTATTATTACATGGCGCTATTTGGAGCATATGAAGAAAGAAAAATACCAGCCTTTGCGGCAGTTTTTGTCTCCATTTTAAATATAATATTGGTCTACACCCTTACTTTAAAATACGGAGTTTATGGAACAGCTTTTGCAAGTGCTTTAGCTTACAGTGTTTCTGGTTTTGTATTTTATTTATATCACAGAAAGTACAAACTCTATCAGTAGCTTAACTATACTTTATTTGAATATAGTAAAAAATACTGGAAATATTAGCTTGATTTTGTTATAATTCAGTAATGAATAAAGATAAAAAAATAGTATTAGCCATTCATTATGAGCATGATGCAACTGTGGTTTTACTTAGAGATGGAGAAATATTAGAGTCAATGGGAGAAGAGAGATTAAGTAGACAAAAAAAACATGCAGGATTCCCACATTTAGCTTTAGATTATATTAAAACTAAATACAACATCTTTACTTTTGATAAAGTTATTATAGTAGGTAACCCTAATTTTTCTTTCGGCACCATAAGCTTAACAAAAGAAGATAATGAGAAGATGAGACAGAATAAATCAATACCAAAAAGATATTTGAGGTCGCTCGGCTTTAGATTTCCTACACTCGGAAAAATCTTCTCTATTCGAGATTTTGTGCTAGTCAAGTTGAGAACTCTAAATAAGAAAAGTAGTACTGATAGTTATTTAAGAAATATTTTTCCAGAAAGTGAGATAGAGTACATAGACCATCATTTGGCGCATGCATATGCTGCGATACCTTTTATGAGTAATCACGAAAAGAGAGTGGTTCTTACTTGTGATGGAGCTGGGGATGGATTGTGCGCTACTGTGAATATTTATGAAAATGGAAAAATGGAAACGTTATCTAAGACAAGTTTTGATAATTCTCTGGGGTTACTTTACTGTGCAGTTGTGGATTTGTTAGGTATGAGTCGGAATGAGCATGAATTTAAAGTTATGGGTTTGGCGCCGTATGCAAAAGTTTCTAGTGGTGAAAAAGTGTATGATAAGTTAAAAGAATTAGTTTTCTATGATGAAGAGAGCATGACCTTAAAATCAAGATTCCCATTGCAGAGGGCTACAGAGTATTTGATAGCTAATGAGTATTTTAATTACAGGTTCGATTCTCTGGCATACGGAATACAAAAGTTAACAGAAAATATTTTAACAGAAATGTCAAGACATGTATTAAATAAGTTTCAAGTTAGTAACTTGGCAATAGGTGGCGGGGTGTTCATGAACGTAAAAGCAAATCAAAAAATATTAGCACTAGATGAAGTTAAAGACTTCACTGTGTCACCTAGTTCCGGTGATGAATCGCTCGCTATCGGTGCTGCTGTATATGGATATATTAAATATTACGGTTATAAAGACATAAAACAAGTTAAAAATATTTACTGGGGTAGTGAATATACAGATATGCAAATAAAAAAAGCAATAGATGATTATAAGTATGAAGGAAAATACGAAGATGGAACTACGATATCAGCTAGCAGTATAAAAGTAGAATATTTTGACGAAATGAATAAAATTAAAATAGAGAAAAAAGTAGCTGAAATACTCGCAGGCAATAATGTGATAGGTAGATTTTCTGGTAGAGCAGAATGGGGAGCTAGGGCACTGGGCAATAGAAGTATACTTGCCAACCCCTCAAGTATGAATAATGTAAAACTTATAAATGAGATGATCAAAAATCGTGACTTTTGGATGCCATTTGCAACTTCAATTATGTATGAGGAGGGAGAAAAATATTTACATAATGAAAAAATGAAGTTATCTCCATACATGGCAATAACTTTTGAGACAAAACCACTTGCTGAAAAAAATATTATTGCTGCACTGCATCCGTATGATTTAACTTCTCGTCCTCAGACAGTGACAAAAGAAGCAAATGAAAAGTACTGGAATATTATAAATGAATTTAAAAATATAACAGACATTGGAGGTATATTAAATACGAGCTTTAATCTTCATGGAGAACCAAATGTAGAAAATCCATATGATGCTATACGAACTTTTGATTTATCGGGCATGAAGTATTTGGCTATTGGGAATTATTTACTTTCTAAAGAAAAATAGAAAATTTTGTGTAAAAATTATTTTTTTATACCTATAATGTTATCTACGCTAATTACATGCTTTGAAAGGTCTGATAATTCGCAAGTAAAGCCATTTTTTTCTAGAATACTTTTAATCTCCTCTCTGTCATATCCAAACATTTTCGTATTTGCTTGATAATATTCAGCATATACGACCTTTGTTTTTTTTAATGTCTCTGTAGCGTTTTCTAAAATAAATTTCTCATAGCCCTCTACATCTATTTTAAGCACATCTATTTTTTCCACATCAGCCAGTAAGTCATCCAGTCTCATCATGGGCACTAGTATATTTCTAGAATATTCCTGTACACTTTCTTTATTATTTTTTTGCACAGTGTTTATGTCATCTAGCTCAGTACTTGAAAAAGTAACCAATCCATTTTTCTCCCCTATGGCTATATTAAAACTAGTTATGTTTTTTAATTTATTTAATTTTATATTTTCTTGTAAATATGAAAATGTTGTAGGGTGAGCCTCTATGGCATACACTTTTCCATGTTCACCAACATGCTTAGCGATTGGCAGGCATACTGTTCCTATGTTTGCACCTATGTCCACCACAATATCTCCTGCTTTTGAAAATCTTTTTATTTCATTAACATCTCCCTCATGGATATTTGGCAATTCATATATAACACGACTAACATTTGATTTAAAGTATTTATATTTTATACCTTTAATTTTTATAGTGACGTATTTATGTAGTTCTGTTTTCCAGAGTAATATATTTGAGTATCTTACATATCCTTGCTTTATCGCACCAAAAAAACCATATTTTTTTATCTTATTTGCTATAAATTTTACCATACTTAAAATTATAGCATAGACACAGTATTTTTGATATAATATAAATATGCATAAGAAATCTTTAATTTTTATTAGTAAAATTTTAAAATTCTTTAAAAATTATTTTTTAAAAGATCCTGTTTTTGTAGTAAAATATATTTTTGCTTATTTACAAAAAGATTATAAGCCTAGTGCAAAGTTCTACACTGATGAAGAATTCATCTCAGGACTTAAAACTGGAAAGTCTTTTATAAGAATAGGTGACGGAGAGATAGGTCTCATACATCACAGGGATGTATCCTATCAAAAAGCAGAGAAGTTATTAATATGTAAATTAGTAGAGATTATAGAAAATTATAATCAAGGCTCTAATTATATTTTAAGTATACCTATTTTTGTAAATATGACCAATGTTGAACTAAGTGAGACAAAAGGAAAATTATCTTGCTGGTTACCACTTAAAATAGAATTCTTTAGGAGATTTAACAGTAAAGTTAAATATTTTGATGCGCATACATTTTATAAGAAAAATTTTTTTGAAAAGAACATATATGATTATTTGAAAGATAAAAGTTTAATTATAAATACAGCAGAAAAAAATATTATCTCTCAGAAAGATAACATAGAAAATAAATTTAAGGTAATAGAATGGATAGAAGCAAAATCTCCAAATCCCTTTGATTTATATATTGAGACTACGGAAAAAATAGAAAACATTTTAAAAAAAGAAATAGATTCTGGTAAAAATCTAGAGGATATAGTTTTAATACTTGGTTCAGGTCCAATGAGTAAGGTACTTGCTTATGATTTTTCTAAAAAAGATGTTCAATGTATTGATATAGGTAAGGGTTTTGAGCAGCTGTATAATGATAAAAATTATGAAGACGAGATATAATATTCTAAGACACTTTGTGATATAATGTAAGTACAAAAATATGTGGACAAAAACATCACAACAAGCAAATAGTCTCACTAAAGATGAAAATAATTATAACTTTAATGGTGTAAATATTTACTGTACGCGTGGTGTGCATGAAAAAACTTTTGAAATGTTTTTAGATAGCATTCCAAGTAAAGATGGAAATTATCTTGTGTTGGGTAGTGGTGAGGGAGCATTTGATGAAAGGTTAATACAAAATAGTTATAAAAATGTAACGAGCGTAGAATTTTGTGAAGGTGTATACAAATCCTCTGGAAATATTTTGATTCGTGACCTAAATCAAGATTTTTCTGATATCAGAGGCTTGAACGGAAAAAAGTTTGATGCCATATTTGCAATAGAGGTGATAGAACATTTAGAAAATCATCATCACTTTATCCGTAATATAAATAATTTATTAGATAAAGAAAATAAAAATTCTAGTATTTTTGTCACCAGTCCAAATGCAGAAAGTACGGTGTCACGTATAAAATATTTCCTTCGAGGAACTCTTAATTACTTCTCTGTAGGGGAAATGATAGGAACAGGACATATTAATCCTGTATTTATGCATATATTTAAATACTCGCTACTTAATAATTCTAATTTGGAAGTTAGAAGAATAGAGACTAATACAAGTGTGTGGAAAATGAGTCAATATCCAACATACAAGCAAAAAATATTAACCATATTATTATTTCCATTAAGTATGATTATGAAGAATAAAGATGGCAAACAGATAAATATTATAGAGATAAAAATTAAATAGTATATATTATTTATGCAAAAAATAAAAACACAATTAAGAAATATTGCCAGAGAAAATCTGCCAAGTCCGGCCTATGCTTTTCTGTACAAAAGCTTTAAAAATATTTCTAATCTAAAAGATGTGTATGGTGGTGGGCTAGAGATGGATAGAAACAGATTGGAAAAAGATATTAGTTTTACTAGTGCAGGCTTTTATGATTTTGTATTAGACGATACCAGATTTAAGATTTTTCTAGACCCGAAAAATGGTGGAGTAGATTATGAAATATATGCTAATAAAAATTTTGAACCAGGTATATTAAATATTTTTAAAAAAGAATTAAAAAGTACTGATATATTTTTAGATGTTGGCGCTAACATTGGCCAGCATTCACTTTATGCATCACGTTTTTGTGAAAGAGTTATTTCTTTTGAGCCCATAAAAAGATTATATGATCAGTTTAATAAATCAGTAGTAGAAAATAACATTTTAAACATACAGGCTTTTAATTATGCGCTAGGAAATAAAAAAGAAGAACTTCCAATATATTCCAGTGATGTAAATATGGGAGCCTCATCAATCATGGTTAGCGAAAATAGAAAAGTAGAGCAAGTTATAAAAGTGTTAAGGTTAGACGATGAGTATGAGAAAATGAATATAAGTAAAATAGATTTTGTAAAAATAGATGTAGAGGGCTATGAGCTTAATGTTCTCCTTGGCATGAGAGATATAATACAAGAACATAAGCCAAAAATATTAGTAGAATATACTCCATTTTTCTATAATAAAATAGATAAGAGTATTGGTAAAAATCTCTATGATTTTCTCGTGGATAATAAATATGAGATATGGGACGTAGGTAATCTTGGAGAAAAGTATGTAAAGGTGGAAAGTTTTGATGATATAAAAGACATGGATCAGACTAATTTATTTTGTAAAATTATAAATTAAAACTATGATATCAAAAAGAATACATTTTATCTGGCTTAGTAAAAAGAATAAACCAAAGTCTTTTGAATTAGCGTATTCAGGAGTAAAGAAATATGCAAATGACTATGAAGTAAAAATCTGGGATGAAGAAAATATAAAAGAAGAAAGTTTTTATAAAAACTTACCAAAATATTATTTTGTTTTGATGAGTAAGAAAAGATTTGCATTTGCGTCTGACATACTCCGCTTTTTCATCTTAGAAAAGTATGGGGGTATATACTTTGATATAGATCAAGTGTTAATAAAAAACATTGATGACCTGTTAGATAACAAAATGTTCATATCCAAGTACCATGAAGTGGATAATTACTATGGTTTTGGACTGCTTGGAGTGACTCAGGATCATAACTTTATAAAAAGTATTACAGATTTTTATAAAAATTATAATAAAAAAGAATTCATAATAGTAAATAAAATAGGCTCAGAAATTATTAATAATATTCTAGAAAAAAATAAAGAAGATAAAAGTATAAATATCCTATCTCAAGATTATTTTTATCCACTCACTGAGAGTCATTATACAGAAAATACCAGAAGCTATCACATTGCTAATACTTCATGGATACCACTTTACAAAAAAATACTTTTTAAAATTCCTTTTTATTTACAAATAAAAAGTATTATAAAAAATCTTTTACCAAAAAATATAAAGAGTAAAATATTTAAGACAGACTACTTATAAAAGTTATTATTTATTTTTTATAAGCAGAATCATTGTGTATACCAGAGATAAAAGCACTTCTTTTTTGGAAAACTGAAATAGGTGAGTACCCATAAAATTTTAGATTAGTCTTATTTTTTGCAATATTTGGTAATTTATCAGCTGGGTAAACTAATTTTTTGTTTACGTCTAATAATTTTCTAGCACCTTCTTTTGAGATTAAGTATGCTCCTGCAAAATATAGCGGTCTTAAAAACTTTACCGGACCCCCTATTTTAAATGTTTTATACATGTAATTCCTAGCTCCCTCTAGGAGAGACAGTGGTATTATATAAAAAGATTTTAATATAGAATAAGAAATAAAATTAAAAGACTTAACTATAGAAAAATTATTTTTTCTATAGTTAAGAATTATTGTACTTACCCAGTGTTTTATAAAGTAGACTCCAGGTTCTGGGTAGTCAAATAATAAATAATCCCATTTCTTATTTTTCTTATTTTTTTCTATTTCTTTTTCTATTACTTCTTTGAAGTTTTCTGGCATTTGCACATCATCCTCAAGTATCAGTCCATAGTTTTCTTTGCCATTTAGTATCTTTTCTATGCATATTTTATGTGATAAGGCACAGCCTTGTTCTCCTTTGTTCATGGACCTACCGTTAACCTTTTTTGATAACTCGTCATCATAGATACCAGTAAAATCATGTTCTACACCATATATTCCATAAAATGTCTCAAAGCTAATTTTTAAATTATCTAATTGCCCAGTCATGAATTCTAGCCTGTCTGTATTAATTTTAACGTTTATAACGTAGGTATTAAAGTTTTTATTCATGGTTTAATTTTAACACACACGATACTTTTTTAAAAGCATAGTATTACAAGTGCTGTCACTTTATAAAAATATATTTTAACATTTTTATGTGATAGATTTTACTTTGTATTTTCAAAGATGAGCTAAGTGTGAAGTTGTGAATTTAAATAATACCCATCCTTCTGAGAGTAATTTTTCTTTTGCACATTTAGTTTGTAATATGATTTTTAATTTTTCTCCTTAAAACTTTCTCATACTTTGCAACTATCGCTGAGATAATTATAATGCTAAGAGCGACAGATATGGAGACAAAAGAAATTCTCCCATAAGCTAATGCCTCATTACCACTTGCAAAAAAGTTAATAAGTAATGAGCCGACCTTTTGATGTAATAAGTAGAGTGGGTAAGTGATGACACCAAGAAGCATAAATATATTCAAAGATTTTCTATGTGTTATGTGTTTTGAAAATATAACAGCCAAAATAGAAAGAGGAAATATTAGTAATATTATTATAGTGCCATAAAAATCAAAGCTCCCAAAGCTGTTACTCGGTGTCGGATGTTCATGTAATTTTAAATTGATATAATGTGGCATTACAAATGCTGACATTAGTAGTATGTAAGATTTTATTTTTGCTAAACTATCTTCTTCCTTGTCTACTTGTGGCCCTTGTTCCGTTTTTTCTTTTTTATTATTATAATTCTGATAAAGAAAACCTAATACACCACCAAAAACAAAGTAAGGTGAGTATCTGACTAGTATTAATTTTGAGATGAATAATTCTTGCATATTAAAAGTAAATATAAGAAATGTTGCAGTCAGCCAGAGAAAATAAAAATTAAGAAGATTTTTCTTTTTGAAGAAAAATACAAAGAGTCCAATGTATATATAAAAAAGTATCTCTATTGTCAGTGTCCAGTATGATCCATCTATCATGTTTACTGTTTTTCCATTGTTAACTATCAGTAAATTAAATAAATATTTTGGAAAAGATAAGGCATCTGATGTGTTATTGTACTTATCAAAAATCAAAGTCATTAAATATGTAAAAGTGGCTATAATCCAAAAAAGGGGATACAGACGCAGGAATCTACCTAGAAAGTAATCCTTAATATTAGTTTGAAGCGAGAAGAAAATTACAAATCCAGAAATAATGAAAAATAACTCAACCCCAAGATATCCATATTTGAGCCAAATAGACCATATATTTTCAGGTTTTAAATAAGTAGAAAAATAATGAAAACCAACAACAGATAATGCGGCAAAAAAGCGAAGAAAGTCTATGAGAGGGAAATAAGTTTTGTTTTGCATAATTGATTTAGGATAATTATTTACTGGGTGCTTTTTTAAAAGCCTTTGACATAGAATACAGGGTTCTTATTTTTAAATAAAAAATAATTTTTAAAATAGAAAATATACTTAACTTTTGTATATTTTTAAAGCTTAGTATTTCTTTCCAGATTAGCCAAGTGTTTTCCGTATATTTATTTTTGATTAGGGCAGTCACTCCAGTCTTCAAATACCCCAGACTACTAGTTGTATTTATGTCAAAATAAGAAAAGTTATTTTGTAATTGAATAAAATAATACCATTCCTCCCCATTTTTAATATTTTTAGAAAAGACTGCTTTTTTTGCCAGGCTTGTTTTGATTGTGTGCGTAGCATCACCTGAAAACTTTTTTAATATTAAGTAATCCCAAAAGTAATTAATGGTATTTTTATTTGTATTATTTTTTGTTAAGCTTTTACCTTGAACGCTTCTGTTCGTTACTAGCCACTGTATCACTTTTGTTTCTTTTTTTATCTTATCTTCCCCTGCTAGTATTTTATTTATTTCCTCCAAAGCATTAGGGTATAGCCAGTCATCATGATCAAGGAAAATAATGTATTCAGAATCAGATGAAACTTTTGTAAAAGCAAATTCTTTGGATGCATTATTACCAATATTTTTTTTGTTTACAAAATATTTTACTTTTAACTTCTCTGGCTCACTTAATGTATTTTGATAATTATCAAAACTTGAATAATCATAATCTGGAGAGTCATTTATTATTATATGCTCAAAGTTATCATAACTTTGAGCAAGGACGCTTTTCATACACTTTTTTAATAGAGCAGGTTCATTATATCCAGAAGTTATAATTGAGTATTTCATATTTTTATGCAGATTTTAAAAGTTTTTTTAATAAAGATTTTATTTTTAATATATCTAATATTTTTATTAATATTTTATGCATACCAATTTTTTTTACAAGCTTTACCAGTGGATGTCCCCAAGAATAATTCCACATATGCACGGCATAGCTTTCTGCTGGAGCAGTAGAGGTGTTTTTTATAAAATCAAATTCAAAGTTTTTTATATTATGCGCATCAAATGGATAGAAGTAATTAGGTTCAAATATTTTAACATTATTTATATTCCCATTATTTTTATATTCTTCAAAAATATTAGTTAGAACCCTTGGTATAGTTATCATCTCTTCTGTATTGTTATCATAAAAATCTAAGCATTTTTTTATAAAGTCATTTTTAGGTGTGCAGGCTATCATGCCAGCGCTAATATGCACGTCATCTTCTTTTCCCAATATCAAATCAAAATCAGCATCTATAAAATCATTAAAACTTTTGAGTATAAACATATCAGAGTCAAGATATATACCACCTTCTTCATGTAATATTTTTAATCTAGCATAATCAGAAACAAAAGCCCATTTTTTATTTTCGTACATTTTTTTTGTAAAGCTAGAATCATTTATGTCAAAATTTTCTTCAGACCAATTTTTTAATTCATAATCAGAAATATCATTTTGTAAAACTCTTTTTATGCTTTTTTCACAATTTAAAATGACTTCATTTTTCTGATTATTTCCAAACCAAATCGTGTGTATTATTTTTGGTATTCTATTTTCTTTACTTAGAATATTTTGCATTTTTTTATTGATTAGTGAGAGTTAAATACATATTCTTAGTCTCGCTTATCATGTTTTCTAATTTGAACTTTTCTGATATATTTTTATCTGTTTTTTTGTTGTGAGTATTTAATATATTTATGAGCTCACTGTCATGTGTGTATAGAGTGGAACCTTTTATTCCTTCTAGAACTTCCGGAATACCACCAACATTACGAGCGACTACGGGTAGTCCTGCCATAGCAGCCTCTAGTAACACATAGCCCAGAGCCTCAGTGTCAGAGGGGAGTAAGAATATATCAAATTGCGGTAATATATTATGTGCTGATTTTACATGGCCATGCAGAGTTACTTTATTTTCTACACCCTGAGTTTTGATTTCTTTTTCTATTTTTGATCTCAATTCTCCGTCACCTATGATGTGATAGTGTATATTTTTCATAAACTTTAAAAGTCTTATAACGCTAATGTGATTTTTACTTGTATGTAATTCACCGATGGAGACAACGTGTTTTACACGGCTACCACTGGAGAGCTTTAGCAGGTCTTTGTATTCTGTTTCTGATACACCATTGTATATAACTTGGATTTTATTTAGTAAGTATTTTGAGAATTTAAAAGCAGAGCGGACATTTTTTGAGACGGCTATTGTTTTATGTGACATGACAATAGTCACAGCACATAATATTTTAAAGATTGTTCTAGGTATAAAAGATCTGTTCTCATTGAAGGGCCAACCATGAGCCGTAAAAACAATCCTATTTATTTTAAGCATGCGAGAGACAATAGATCCAGTAAAAGCCATCTTAGAACTATTGAGATGTATGATGTCCGGGTTGATTTCTTTTATGATTTTGTATAATTCTAAAAAACCAAGCAAGTCAGAAAATATATTTATATTCCTTTTTATATTTTTAAGAGTATATACTTTTATATTTTCTTCTCTTAATCTTTTAGTTAATTCCCCATCATTACCAATTAGTACAGACAGGTCAAATCTATTCCTTATCTCTGAGTTAGTTGCAATGTCAAAAACATATTTTTGTGCCCCACCCCAACGTGCTTTTGTTATGGCTATTAATAGTTTTTGCTTCATATTCTTCTTATGATTATAACATAAAAATCCCCCCAGCCGAAGGCTGGGGGGATTTTTATTTTCTAGTTCTTAACCCAAACTAAGCCCTTTCTACGTATTCACTGGTCTCAGTGTTTACGATTATCTTGTCACCAACTTCTATAAATAGTGGTGTAGTTACTTTTCCTCCAGTTTCAAGAGTTACGAGCTTGTCGCCACCGCTTGCGGTGTTACCTTTTATTGCTGGCGGAGCATCCTTAACTTCTAGAGTCATCTTAACTGGTAATTTTATACCGATTATTTTTTCCTCCTCGTCTTCACCCCAAGTTTTTATATCTACTATAGTATTTTCTTTTAGCCATTTTTCTTGATCACCTATAAGTGTTGCTTCGACGATGTATCTATCTTTTGGATCCTTTGGACTGCAGAACCAAAAACCTTCTTTTGCTTTATATAAAAACTTACCTTCTTTTCTATATATTTCAGCCTCTTCTACAGTGTCAGACGCATGGAAAGACATAGGGATAACGCGACCGTTAATAAGATTACGTAGCTTTACTGCATTTTGAGGTTTTCTTTTTTGTGTGCGAGCCACATGTGATTCTAGAACCTCATAAGGCTCCTCATTATGTATTATAAATTTTTTTGGTTTTACTTCTGAATAGTCTAATATTGCCATATGTTTATTTTTTATTATGTGAATATTATATCACAAAAGTTATTTTTATGGTAATATAAAAAGAAATATGGAAATTTTACAAAATCCTACTTTACAAATACCGATATTTGTAATCAGCTTACCTAAAAGCTTAAAAAAAGAAAGTATGGAAAAGTAATTTTCTTTAACTTCTCTTAATTTTGAATATTCCAAAATCACAGAAATCAGAGACTTGTAAAAATAAAATAATCAAAAAAAGAAATGGTGTTACACTTAATATTTATATGTTATAATGCAGAGTAATATATAAAATAAATTAACAAAATAGTATGAAATATTCAAAAAAATGGCTACAAGAATATATAGAAGAAACATTGCCAACAGATGAGGATGTGGAAAAAGCTTTGAATGCAAAAGCTTTTGAAGTAGAGGGAGTAGAGCATGTCGAGAGTGATAGTATTTTTGATATAAAAGTTCTGCCAAATAGAGCTCATGATGCGCTCGGTCACATAGGCATGGCACGTGAATTATCTGCTTGCCTTAATTTTACTTTTAACAATAAAATAGAAAAAGAAATAGAAGGAATAAAAAATAAAATCCTCGATAAGGAAAATGCTTTTGAAATAGCAGGCAAGAGAATAAATAAGACAGATAAAAAAATATCAGTAGACGTTGCAGATGAAAAAGCTTGCAGTAGATTCATTACCATTAGAATAGATGGAGTAAAAGTTGGTGCTACTCCAGACTTTATAAAAACAGCCCTGAATAATATAGGTCAAAAAAGCATAAATAATATTGTCGACATTACTAATTATGTGCAATTCGTCCTGAATAAGCCAATGCATGCTTATGACGCTAATAATATTGAGAGTGGAATAATAGTTAGATACGCAGAAGATGGAGAAAAGTTAGTAACGCTAGATGATAAGGAATTAATTCTAGATGAGAAAACTTTGGTAATAGCAGATCATAAAAAAGTCTTGGGACTCGCTGGTATAAAAGGTGGTAAATACTCTGGAGTGAGCGCAGATACTACGAGTATAATAATAGAAAGTGCGAATTTTGAACCGGTACTAATAAGAAAAACTAGTCAAAAATATAATCTTAAAACAGATGCCAGTAAAAGATTTGAGAATGGTATATCAGATCAATTAATAGAAGATGGATTATATTACACATTAAAGTTAATTTTAGAAAATTGTGCCAACGGTGAAGATGTTAAAGTCTCAGAAGTTACAGATGTTTTTAACAATAAAAAGAAAAATAAATATTTTATAGGTGTAACTCAAAATGAAATCAATACTGTTCTGGGTAGTAATTTTGATAAAGCAGAAATAGAAAATACTTTTAAAAGATTAGGTTTTGAATATGAAGAGATAAATACTTTAGATTTTATTAAAAACAATATAGAAAAAGTAATGAGTGCAGAGTATAAAAATCCTTCTAATGTACAAAATGATGCACCAGAGTATTTCTCTTGTTCCTCACTTGTTTCTTATTTATTTAGGGGTATCTGGTTACCTTCATTATCAATAGATAAATATGTTTTTTGTAAAAAAATAAGTGAGAGTGAAAATATTGAGGATTTAGAAAAAGATAATATATTAAAATATGGTGACCTGATATTCGCAAATACTGGTGAAGGAAAAATAAGATATGAGAGTGTAGAATATATGCGTGGTACAAAAGTAGAAGCAGGCGCAGACCATGTTGGTATTTATATTGGTGAAGGAAAAGTATTACATGCTACAAAAGTTAAGGGTAGAGTAGCGATAGAAAGTATTGCTGATTTTAAAAATGGTAGAAAGATTGTAGGTGTAGGTAGAGTGTCTGAAAACCTCGAAGAGAAAAGGTATATAGTGTA
Organism: bacterium; assembly: GCA_043771335.1. Taxonomy (GTDB): domain Bacteria; phylum Patescibacteriota; class Minisyncoccia; order Phycocordibacterales; family UBA5272; genus JAUPVO01. The sequence goes on from JAYVHM010000007.1 coordinate 35,490, forward strand.
TGTTCCGCATGAGAGACTGGATCTTAAAATAAAAGAAAATATAATAGAGGAGGTGGGGAGGATAATAGGCTATGATAAATTAATACCAACACTGCCAAAACTCATAAATGAAATAGGAGAGCAAAAAACAGGAATCATAAACAAAGAATTATATTATCAAAATGTAATTAAAAATATCTTATTTAAAAATAATTATTCAGAAGTGATGGGTTATTCTTTTGTAGAAAAGGGTGAAGTGTCACTGTTAAAAGCAGCCAGTACCAAAAATAAACTTCGCACAAATATAAGTAATGGCATGATTGAGAGTGTGCAGAAAAATATAAATAATATGCCACTGCTACAGATAGATACTGTAAAGGTATTTGAATTTGGAAAAGTTTTTGATAATGAAGGTGAACATTTTAATCTTTGCATTGCTTGTGATGATGGGAAAAAGAAAAGTAATTTTGCTGAAAATGTAGATCTTGTGCTTGGTGAAATAAAAAGTAATTTAAAGCTTGAGAAAATAGAATATGAAGTAAAAAATGTAAAGCCTTATATAATAGAAATTGATTTTGATAATATGTTAAGTAGTCTTAATGCAGAAACCGAAAATATCTTTTTATCAGGTGAATACACAAATAAAAATATTAAGTATAAATCATTTAGCCAAATGCCATTTATTATTCGTGACGTAGCTTTTTGGATTGAGGAGAGTAATGAATTATTAAAAAACAAAGATAGTATTTCAGAAATGATAAAAGAGAATGCAGGAGACCTGTGTATGGAAGTGGTAAAATTTGATGAATTCAAAAAAGAAATAGATGGAGTACAAAAAATATCTTTAGGATACAGATTAATATACCAGTCTTTTGAAAAGACGTTAACTGACGAAGAGGTGAATGTTCAAAGTGATAAAGTTTATGAAAAGCTAAAAGAAATCGGCTTGGAAATAAGATAGAAAATGTGTTATAATAGATTAAATTAAAAAATATTTTTTAATTTGGAGACATGGCTGAGTGGCAACTAAAAGTAGCGGCACCTCAGTGGTGAGTATAATAGGAGACGTGGCTGAGTGGTCTAAGGCACCTCACTGCTAACGAGGCGACCCGTCAACGGTCCGAGGGTTCGACTCCCTCCGTCTCCGCTGAAAACAAATTTCATGAACCTAATTTTAAATAAAGATTTGGCTAAGGACTACAGTAATCTTTCTCAAAAAGCTAGAGTAATGACAGAAGACTGGGTTTTGAACGAAATATATTGCCCAAGTTGTGGCACTGTTATTTATAGTTATATAAATAACAAACCAGTCGCAGACTTCTATTGTAAAAAATGTTTAGAGGATTTTGAGTTAAAATCTAAACAAGATAAAATTGGGTCTAAGGTTTCCGCAGGAGCTTATTCAAAAATGATTGAGAGAATTAATTCCAAAGAAAAACCAAATTTTTTCTTTATGAGTTATTTATTAAAAGTTTCAAGTGTTAATGATTTTTTTATTGTCCCGAAACATTTTTTTATACCTGAGATAATTGAGCAAAGAAAGCCACTAGCAGAAAGTGCTAGGCGAGCTGGTTGGATAGGTTCAAATATTTTATTCTCAAAAATACCGAAAGCTGGGCAAATTTTTTATGTAGAAAATGGTAAAATTTTTGATAAAAAAGAGGTTTTAGAAAAATGGCAAAAAACATTGTTTTTGAAAGAAGTAAAGAAGCCTGAAGCTAGAGGATGGATTTTAGATGTTATGAACTGTATAGACTCTCTAAACAAGAAAGAGTTTACGTTGAAAGAAATTTATGAATTTGAAAAAGATTTATTAAATATACACCCTAAAAATAAAAATATTAAACCAAAAATTAGACAGCAGTTACAATTTTTAAGAGATAAAGGTTATTTAGAGTTTTTAGAGCCAGGTAAATATAAATTAAAATAGTAAAAACCATGTTAAAATAGATGTATGAAAATACACGAATTGGGGCATGTTGTTTTTTATGTTAGTAATTTAAAAACCTTAGCAGATTTTTATAAAAATACTTTAGGATTTAATGAGATACACAGAGACACGCATACTGCGTTATTTTCTTCTGGACGCACTCATCATGAATTACTACTAATTGAAATTGGCGGTGTCACAAAAAATATTAATAATCTGGGGGAAGGTACACATAAAATACCAGAGACAGGCCTGTATCATATTGGTTTTAAAATAGGGGATACTGATGAAGAGTTAAAAGATGCAATAAAAGAGTTAGCAGAAAAAGGCGTAAAGATAACTGGCTCAGCTAATCATCACGTCACTCATAGTCTGTATATAATGGATCCAGATGGTAATGAGCTCGAGCTGTATGTTGATGTCGATGAATCATGGAAAAATGATAAATCTAAGATAGTAAAAAGGGCAGAAAGATTAGTTTTGGATTAAAGGGGCTGCGGACTAGTATTTCCCATATTCTCTTGTTTATGTTATAATGTTTCTCATACACATACCTCTGCTGAGGCGTGTGTATATGCGCGAATAGCTCAGCTGGTAGAGCACTCGACTGATACTCGAGCGGTCCTAAGTTCGAATCTTAGTTCGCGCACCATTGTGAAAATTCTAGAAAATATAGAATTAAAAAAATACAGTACATTTTATGTGGGTGGCGTGTGTAAATACTTTATAGAAATAAATAACAGAGAAGATATTGTTAATGCTTTTGATTTTATAAAATTAAAAAAAGAAGAAATAGAAATAGATGATTTTTACATATTAGGCATGGGCTCTAATACTATATTTTCTAATAATTTACACAGAACATGTATTTTAAAAATTAATATAAAAAATGAAAATAGTTTTGAAATAATAAATAATTCAAATCTCGAAAATAGAAATCTAGATGAAAATGTCTATGTAAAAGCTAATTCTGCTGAAGTTTGGGATGACCTAGTTTTATTTTCTTGTGAGAGTGGTTATTGTGGGCTAGAAAATCTATCTTATATACCGGGTCATGTCGGCGCTGCGCCAGTGCAGAATATAGGAGCATATGGAGTAGAAGCAAAAGATCTAATCAAGAATGTAGAAGTTTATAATGTAGAAAAAAACATTTTTGAAATACTAGAAAATAATCTATTAAATAATATAGAAGAAAATAATTTAGAATTTGAATATAGGGATAGTCTTTTTAAGAAAAATAAAAATAAATATGTGATATTAAGCGTAACTTTTCTTTTAAATAAAAATAAAAATAATCCTGATTCTAAATACGAAGGCTTAGATATTTTAGAATCAGATAGTCTGTTAGAGATTAGGAATAAAATAATAAATATTCGAAAAAGTAAATTACCAGAATGGAAAGATGTACCTAATTGTGGATCATTTTTCAAAAACCCTATAATTACAAAAGAGGAATTAGATTTTATTTTAAGTAAAAATAAAAGTATAAAATATTTTGAAGTTATATGTAAACAAGAAATAAAATACAAGCTGTCAGCAGCCCAAATAATAGATTCCCTCAATATAAAAGGCTTAGAAATCGGCGGGGCAAAAGTGAGTCCTCGTCATGCATTAATAATTATAAATGAAAACAAGGAAGCAACTTTTCAAGATGTTTATGATTTAAGTGAAGACATCTTAAGTAAAGTAACTAGCTTTTATAATATAATTTTAGAGAGAGAAGTTAATATGTTATAATGGTTTTAATAAAACATGCAAAAATTTAGAGTAACAGGGGGCAAAGAATTAAGTGGTATTATAGAGCCACAGGGGTCTAAAAATGAAGCTTTGCAAATAGTTGCCAGTAGTATAATAGTGCAAAAATTAAAAATAATAAATTGCCCAAATATTTTAGACATTAGGAATCTTTTAATCATTTTAGAAAATGCAGGCTCAAAAATAAAATGGGAAAAACAAAATAATAAAAATATTTTATATATAGACACCACAAAAATAGATTTTGAATATTTTAAAAGTGATGAATATTTGAAATTATCAGAAAAACTTCGTGGGTCATTAATGCTTATCGGTCCATTGCTATCCCGCTTTGGAAAAGCCTACATTCCAAGTGTTGGTGGCGATAAGATAGGTAAGAGACCGATTGACACACACATTAACGGATTCTTAAAAGTAGGAGCCAGTATACAAAAAGACGAAAGAGGTTTTGAGTATTTGGAACTTTTAGAAAATAATATAAAAAAAGACAGACAGATAATCTTAGAAGAGCCATCAGTAACAGGCACGGCAAATATTATTTTTGCTTTAACTAAGAAAATAAATAAAGTAGATGGACTTGTAAAAAACATCTCTTTGTATAATGCTGCTTGCGAGACATACGTGTCACAATTAGTCTCTCTTTTAAATAAATCAGGAATGAATATACTGGGTATCGGTTCTAATCTTTTAAATATAAATGGAGACATGCAAAATATTTTTGAGACAGAAATAGAGCATACAGTGCTTCCTGATTTTATAGAAGTAGCTAGCTTTATCTCTCTTGCTATGGCGACCAAAAGTGAAATCACGATAAAGAATGCTGGAGTTGCTAATCTCGACATGACTATTAAAATGTTTGAAAAGTTAGGTTGTAGATTTGAGATTATAGGTGATGATATAAAAGTTCTGAAACAAGAAAGTTACACAATACAAAAGATGCATGACGGTAGCATGATGACAATATACAGTGCACCATGGCCTATGGTAAGTCCAGACATATTAAGTGTGGGAATAGTGGCTGCATTACAGTCAGAGGGGTCAGTGCTTTTTCATGAGAAGATGTATGAAGCTAGGATGTTTTTTGTAGACAAGTTAGTGGCTATGAATGGTAGTATAGTCCTGTGTGACCCACATCGAGTAGTGGTGAATGGTAATAACTGGAAAGAAAGATTGTTGGCTCGGAACATGACGAGCCCTGACATACGTGCGGGTATCGCCCTACTCATCGCCGCCCTCGGCGCTGGTGGGATCAGTGTAATAGATAATGTAGATCAGATAGATAGAGGATATGAGAACATAGAAATGCGCCTCGCTGCGCTCGGCGCAGATATTGTGAGGGTATAATCTTATATTTATAAACGAAAACAAAAACACGCAATCATGCGTGTTTTTCTATGGTGTCCCCGCTAGGAATCGGACCTAGATCTAGAGCTTAGAAGGCTCTCGTTCTATCCATTGAACTACGGGGACAAATGGATAAGATACATAATAACATAAAACTCGGAATAAATAAAGAGCAAAAACAACATAACTTAGTTATTTTTATGTGATATAATTTATCTATGATAAATCCAAGTGTTAAGAAAAGTGAACCAAGAGAAAGTGTGCAGCTGTCTTTAGGTAATGACTTTGATGTTCTACATAAAGTAAATCGTGGTCATGTCGAGTCTATGCATCCTGTATATCAGGCGGCACACGCAAAGGCTGTGTCTATTGTAGGAGGGAATAGGATACATTTAGATGATTTTCATTATGTTGATACAGAAAGAGATAAGCAGGCTGTAATAGATAGATATAAAGAAATAAATTCTAAAACTTTATTTAAAGAGGGCGAAGTTGAGGCGTTAGTTCAGGCAGAAATTTTAGAGGCAATGATTTATGATTTAGTTAAAAATTATGGATGGTTTGGGAAGAACACTAGTGCAATATTACCATCATCTTATGATGATCTGTTTTTAGGTAATGATATGATTTTAGAGCATAGTAGCGGAGACTTTACTTCTTATTCTGGAGTAGGGATAGATATAACAATAGGTGAAAGTTCTTTTATGAAAAAAATAGAAGATACTAAAAGAAGGATTTCAAAAGGTCAATTAGGAAAAGTTAAGTATTTCAAATCAAGAGACGCTAATTATTCAGGTGAACTTAATAATATACCACACTTTGTAATAGGCGTAGACAGGGACCATATGTTTAGCCTTGCAAGATCTTGGGCTGAAGGCAGAGAAGATTCAATAAAAAAATCACCAGCAAGAAAAAATATTATTTTAATGATGATTGCAGAGTGTGATGAATTTTCAAAAAATGCAAATCAAAATATAAAAGATGCTTATGCAAGAGAAAAAAGAATTTTAGAAAAAGTACTCTTAGATATAAGTAAATAGTTTAATTGGTATTGTTTTATCTAAATAATTTTTATGCTATAATATAAGCATATGATAAAAGAAAATTTGATAGGAACAAAAGTTCCAAATGTTACATTTAAAACACGTGTTCGTAATGATACTCTTGGTGGCGAGAATCCATTTGAATGGAAAGACATTACAACCTCTGAGATATTTGATAATAAAAAAGTTGTAGTGTTTTCTCTTCCTGGAGCATTCACTCCAACATGTTCTACAACTCATGCTCCTGGTTACGATGCAAGATTCGAAGAGTTCAAAGCTCTTGGTGTTGATACTGTAATCTGCGTGTCTGTTAATGATGCATTCGTTATGTTCCAATGGGCTAAAAATCTAGGACTTAAAAATGTGTTTATGTTACCAGATGGTAATGGAGAATTTACAAAAGCTATGGGCGCACTCGTAGCTAAAAATAATTTAGGCTTTGGTGATAGATCATGGAGATATAGTATGTTCGTAGATAATGCAGAAATTAAGAATGTATTTATCGAAGCTGGATTCGGAGATTTATGTGAGACAGATCCATTTGAGGTTTCTGATGCTGACACTATGCTTGCTTATCTTAAGGGTATTTAATTTTTTTAAAAAATATAAAGTAAAAATAAAAACTACACAACAGTGTAGTTTTTATTTTCATATGAATAGATTTTTATTTCTTAAAGAAGAAATTATTTTCTGTGGGCGATGAGGGATTCGAACCCCCGACCTTCGCAGTGTAAATGCGCTGCTCTACCAACTGAGCTAATCGCCCTTTTGGGCTTTCTTTACAAATAACAAGTAATAATGTATAATATAACTTATATTTTGTATTAACATTATAATACATTTTCACTATCTATGCAAGCAAAAATAAAAAGAACCAATTTGAATAAAAAAGACCAAGCAAGGAATATGCGTGGAGTTAGAAAGTATAATGACAAGATTAATTTTATTGTTGCTAATAATATAAAGATAGACGCAGTAGACAACAAGAAAACATTAAAAGACATAAAAGGTGACAAAGAGTTTAAGTCTCAAATAGAAGAGAGGAAGAAGAGGGATTTTACTCACACAGAAGATGTTGAAAATAATAAAGAGTCTGGTGCAGAGAACCTCGAAGAAAAAGAAAGCAATAATCTAGATGAAAGTCTTTTTGACGATGAGAATGAAGTAAAAATAGAAGTTGATAAGCCTCCGTATAAGCCAGCATTACCGATGGGAGATTATAAAGATTTTAAATTTGAAATACTTTTTGAAAATGAGAGAATAATGATAATAAACAAATGGCCGGGCATCATGGTGCATCCAGATGACAGAAATGTAGAAGTTACCTTGTCAGATATAATACATGAAAAATATCCAGAGATAAGAGAAGTGGGTGAATGGGGTAGACCAGGTATAGTGCACAGATTAGACAGGAACACTACTGGAGTGTTGATAATATGTAAGACGGCAGATAGTTACAAGGATATGAAGAATATTTTCCGTGAGCACAAAATCAGAAAAGTTTATAGAGCAATAGTGGAAGGGAATGTTCGTGATGACATGGGAATAATAGATAAGCCAATGGCGAGATCGAGAAGTGATTTTAGAAAAAAGTCTGTGCTTGATATGTATAGTAAAGATTTTCGTGGTGAAGAGAGAAGTGCGATAACAAGATACAAAGTATTAGCCAGAAGCGCTGATAAAAAGTTTACTTACGTTGAACTGTATCCATTAACAGGACGCACTCATCAATTACGTGTGCATATGCGTGCTATCAGACACCCCATAGTTGGTGATGATTTGTATGGATCAGTAAAAGGAGCTAGCCTGGCCCCAAGGAGTATGTTACATGCTTACAAAATAGAGTTTACTCTCAGAAAACAAGAAATAAAAGTAGAAAGTAAAATACCAGAAGACATGAAAACAGAAGTTGATAAATATTTCAAAATATGTTAATATGTAGGAACTAATTAAATCTTAATTAACAGTAATCAAAATATCACTATGTCAGAAGAAATCTTAAATACAGAAGTAAAAGTAAATACAACAGTACCAACAAATATACCAGAAGCCTTAAAAGGAAGAGCTGATATAGAGTTTGGTAGTGGTGACACTATAAAAGTAACTAGCAAAATCAAAGAAGCTAACGGTAAGACTCGTCTTCAAGCTTTTGAAGGACTTTGCCTTGCCAGAAAGCACGGTAATGAAGTTGGTGGAACTTTTACAATTAGAAAAGTTGCTAGTGGTGTAGGAGTAGAGAGAATATTTCCACTTTACAGCGCTAACATAGATAAGATAGAAGTGATAAGACATGCTAAGACTCGTAAATCAAAATTATACTATGTTCGTGACAAAGCTATGCGTGATGTTCGTAGAAAATTAAAAGCAGATGACTTCAAAGGTGAAGAGAGAACAGAAGAGGCTCCAGACGCATAATTTAAAATAATAAAATAAAAACTCTAATTTAAAAATTAGAGTTTTTATTTTCTTGTGCCCAAGAGAGGATTTGAACCTCCATGAGTTGCCTCGCTACCACCTCAAGGTAGTGCGTCTACCAATTTCGCCACCTGGGCATATTTTAAACTTTGTCTTTACAAAATTTTAGTGCGTCTACCGCTACTAATTTTTTTGCGCCACCTGGGCATATTTTCTACTTGAACCTTCTAATTATATCACAAATTATGTTATAATTAAAATATGGAAACAGAAATTAATAATGTTGAAAATAACATAAATCTAGAAAAAGAAAATGACTGGAACAGTAAGAGAAGAATATATTATGTTTCTGGTATTTTGTTTTTATTAGCTTCTTTTATTTTTTATAAATCTTATGATTACATATTCCCAGCACCAACATGTTTTGATAAAAAACAAAATAGCACAGAAGTAGGCATAGATTGCGGAGGGTCTTGTGAATTAATGTGTAAGGACACTTATGTTCCGCTAGAGATTAAGCTCGCCAAAGCCTTCAGAGCTGGATTATCAGAAAAAGATAATAAGCAAGCTTATGATTTTCTGATATTATTAGATAATAAAAATATAAAGTTATCACCAAAAAAGCTAACAGTTAATATAGATATATATGGTAGTGATGGAAATAAATTAGACACTATAAAAAAAGAGTTAACACCAAGCACCTTTAAGCAAATACCAGTGTTAATAAATAATTATACTTTGCCAGACAGTATAGAAAAAAATATTTATATCACTAAGTTATTTATATCATTAGATAATTATGACATGTACCACACTGTTGGCGCTTATGATGTCAGATTATTAGATTACAAATTTGAAGACAGTAATACCCCAAAATTAAATCTAGCTTACACCTCACCATACAAAGAAATAGTAAAAGACAATATAACACTCTTAGTACTTTTAAAAGACGCGCTGGATAATGTAATTGGTTACAATAAAAAAGATATAAATGCTTTGTATCCAGAAAAGAAAATAGAGTTAGACCTCTCTTGGAAAGAGAGTGTTGGTATTCCGGTTAAGAATATAGAGATGATACCAATGTCTTATCTTTTCTATAAATAACATGAAATCTCTTTATTTTTTTAAAAAAGTAGATTTTATACTTTTATTTTCTTTTTTATTTATAGCATTATTTGGACTTGCCACTATGTCTAGTTTTGATTCGGGTAATAATTTCTTTTATAGACAGATGACTTGGATTGGACTTGGAACTTTTTTATTTCTATTTTTATCTAGGTTAGATTTTTCTTTTTTAAAAAATACGAGAAGTGTAGTATTTTTATATCTTATAACTAACACATTACTTATTGCTACTTTATTTTTTGGGTCTACTATTAATGGTTCAAAGGCCTGGATTAACTTTGGAGGATTTTCTCTTCAGGCTGCGGACTTTGCAAAGCTGTCGCTCATTATATTATTGGCCAAATACTTTTCAAAGAGGCATATAGAAATAAAATACATAAGGCATATCGTAGTATCTTTTATTTACACTGCTATACCTGTTGGTGTGACTTTACTGCAGCCAGACTTTGGATCTGCCATGGTAATGCTCTTAATCTGGTTTATTATGGTTTTTATGTCTGGCCTTTCAAAAACTCACTTTTTTTCTATGTGTGCTATTGGGATTTTTACTTTGGCCATACTTTGGACTAGTGTTTTCAAAGATTATCAAAAAGAGAGATTACTTAATTTTGTGGATCCACTGCGTGACATACGTGGCAGTGGTTATAATGTATTTCAGTCGGAGATAGCAGTAGGTTCGGGTGGCTTGTATGGAAAAGGTGTAGGGTATGGCACTCAATCACGTCTTAACTTTTTACCTGAGCATGAGACAGATTTTATATTTGCAGCTTTTGCTGAGGAGTGGGGATTCATAGGGTCTCTTATTTTGATGGGATTATTTTTGGCTATACTACTAAGAACGCTCTTTATAGCCAGCAGTCAGAATGATAACTTTTTTGCTTTGATTAGTATTGGGGTTTTTGCTTGGATATTCATACATAGCGTTATTAACATCGGAATGAATATAGGATCGCTGCCTGTTACTGGTATACCATTACCATTTATGTCATATGGTGGTTCACACTTTTTGGCTGAGTGTATGGCACTTGGTATTATTGCTTCTTTCAATTTAAATAAGTTTAATATTAAAAAGAATTATAAAAATGAGTTTTTAGGGTTAGAATAATTACTCTTTTAAATTAGCAAAAACTTTCTATTTTAATTCTTTAAATAAGCTTTATTTTTAAAGCTTATTTTTCAACAGTTTTGAAAGTCTCTAAAAGTCGTCTATTGACAAAAGATATAATTAGTATATAATATATACATAGTCAAAACAAGATAATCCTATCAAGTTTTGATCCCATTTCATTCACTTAACTTTAGGAAGCTTAGCTTCCAGAAAGACAATCATGATCCGCTCATTTATTTCTGCTTCTATTATTGCCGTTTCTGTTTTTGTTACTGGCTGCGCCGGAACACAACAGTATCAACTTCCTGGCGCTGTTGCAAATGCGGTGAACAATCGCATCGCTCGCGCCATCGATCCACAATATCAACCAGAAGCTCAAGTTAGCTCACAGTCACAAGGTAGTAACCCTTGTCCTCGTGGCGTATTAACTGGCTGGCAAGGTAGTCGTCCCATTTGTGCTTTAGGTCAACAAGCTAGTTCCCAAAACCAAACACAGCAGCAACCTCAACAGCAAAGCAACAACCCTTGTCCACAAGGTAAACTCACTGGCTGGCAAGGTAATCGCCCCGTCTGTCAGTTATCTGGCAGTCAGCAGGGAGGCACATTGTATCAGCCTCAACAGCAGCAGCAATATCAAGCACCAAAGCCAGTGGGTTACGCTCCTGCAAATAATTTATTTGCAGGTTGCGCTCCTGGTCAGTATAACTACAACGGTGCGTGTTATGCCAGCCAGCAGACACAGGCTCCATCAATAGCTGGTTCTGCTTGCAGAACAGTTAATACTGTTTACGGTCCACGTCAGCAATGCTGATGTAAACTTCCAAGATTTTATAAATTAATTTTTATAAACTTGGGAGTTTTTTTTATTTATATATTTTAAATAAAAAATAATTTAAGTAGTTTACAAATATATTATTTGCCACTTAAAATCTTGAGTCCTTCTTTTATAAAATCATTCATAGATAATTCAGGATGCAGATTAGAAAGAGCCGAAGATATATCTCTGGTATTATAACCAAGAGTTTCAAGTGCCAGCTTAGCGTTCTTCATCTCATCTGTATCATTTTCAAAAGCAACATGGTCAAACTTTCCACGCAGGTCTAGTATCATTTTCTCTAAAGTTTTTTTACCTATGCCGGGAGTCTTTGGAAAATTATCAGCTGAACCACTTTCAATAGCACGTATTATAGTGTTAGGAGTAGCGATGGAAAGCATGGTGAGGGCAGATTTTGGTCCTACGCCACTGACACTGGTTAATTTTTTAAAGAGGTCCTTTTCGTTATTATTTTCAAAACCAAAAAGAGTTATCTGGTCTTCGCGAACATGAGTATGCACTGGTATACTTATAATGTCTTCTAATTTTAATTTTAGGAGAAAAGAAAGAGGTAATAGTAATTCATAACCAACACCAGATTGGCTATCCCCAACTTCTATTATAATGCTTTTATCATCTATGTTTATGACTTTTCCTTTTAAATTACCTATCATTTTTTTATTTTTATTATATAAATTATAGCATAAAAATTACTTTTTATTTTAATTTATATAGTTTTCTTAGTAAGTTTTAGACTTGCATAATCATAATTTTTAATGTAGTATAAGGAGCATACTAGATGATTTTGTCTAGGTATATTCTTTTACTTAACAGGAGTAGATCATGGAAATCTTAACGCCTTGTCGATATTTGGCCGATATGCCAGGGAAGCTGGCTGTATTTTTACATATGGATATGTTGTCAGCCACAGAAAAAGATGCAATATTGCAAGCACTCATCACTAACAAAGATAATATCTTTCCTACGGATAGTGTCTGGAAAAGATTACAAAAAGACTTGATCTTTAAAATTGATTACACTAATATCGAAAATAAAGATGTGATTAACAATGTTGCTGTGGGACAATATGACAATAGAGAAAATCTCTCAGTTCATGAGAAAAATCATCAGTGGAGGTTACACCATATGTATAGCTCTCATCTCAATATCTTTATTTCTGGAGGTGGAAATGGGGAAAGAGGAAGTCAAAATCTTTATGATTTTGGTCTATATTCTGGTTATGCTCAAGCTGATTTAGATATGAGAGATAGGCTGGTCTTTGGAAAAATGGAAGAGACTGACAATCCGTTAGGTGTAGCGAAAGAAATAGCTAAGTTTCTTTCTGATTTAGAATCTGAGTAAGAGTAAGTGTGATATAAATATATAATACTCGTAGTGATTACGGGTATTTTTTATGAGAGGAATCTTTGCAAAAATATGAAAAATGTGTTAATATGTGTATATCAATAAAGTGTCTAGGTGAGTATTAAAAAAATAACAAAATATAAAAAATATGGCAATAACAAAATCAGCTAAAAAAGCATTACGTGTATCAGATAGAAAACGCGTAGTAAATGACAGACTTAAAAAGACAATGAAGGCAGAAGTAAAATCTGTTCGTACTAAAGTATCTAAAAAAGTAGCTGTAACTGTAGCTGACCTTGGTCTTGCTTTTAAAGCATTAGATAAAGCAGCAAAAAGAGGCACTATCAAAAAAGGACAAGCTGACAGAAAGAAAAGCAGATTAGCAAAAGCTGTCGCAAAGGTTTCAAAATAAAGATAAGGCGAGGCTTTGCCTCGCCTTTAAATGCTCTCGTAGTTCAATGGATAGAATATGGGTTTGCGGTACCCACGATGTAGGTTCGATTCCTACCGAGAGCACAAAATATATGAGCAATAAAAAAATAGAAAACAAATTAAAAAATAAAGTTGAGGGTTCAAAGTTTATAAAAAACTTTAAAAACTTTTTTATTAATTGGTGGTTAACTATTATTTTGATATTGGGGCTTTTTGTTTACCCTTACTTTTCTAACAAAACAGAAGTTAAGAATAATATAAATATATCAGAGATACCTGTACTCATAAAAGAAAATAAAGTATCAGAGATAAAAGTTTTAGGTGACAAATTAGAAATCATCTCAGGCACTACAACATACACTAGTAAAAAAGAAAATGGAGTTAGTGTTGTTGAGACACTGCACGACTTTGGAGTCTCTACTAGTAGTGTGTCTAATATAAAAATAAATATTTTAGAAGAAGCTTCTTGGAAGGGATACTTAGGGTTATTCGGATTGCTTTTACCTATATTATTTCTAGTACTAATGATATTCATGCTCATGCGTAGTGTGAAGGGGGCAAATATGGGAGCTCTTTCTTTTGGGAACACTAGAGCAAAGAAAATAATGCCAGATGATAAAAATGCATTGGTGACTTTTGCTGATGTGGCCGGAGCAAAAGTGGCAAAACAAGAATTAGAAGAGATAGTAGAATTTTTAAAGAAGCCAGAAAAGTTTTTAGAAATAGGAGCCGTAATACCAAAGGGAGTGCTTATGACTGGTGCACCAGGAACTGGTAAGACATTGCTCGCGCGCGCAGTAGCAGGTGAAGCTAAGGTGCCATTCTTCCACTTGTCTGGGTCAGAATTCGTAGAGATGTTCGTGGGTGTTGGAGCGTCACGCGTGCGTGATCTTTTCAATGAAGCAAAAAAATCAGCACCAGCTATTATTTTTATAGACGAGATAGATAGCATTGGTCGCAGTCGTGGAGTGGGTCAAGGCGGAGGTAATGATGAGCGTGAGCAGACATTGAATCAGATATTAGTTGAGATGGATGGCTTTGAGAAAACTGAAAAAGTTATAGTTATGGCAGCGACTAATAGATCAGATGTATTAGACACAGCATTGCTTCGTCCTGGTAGATTCGATAGACACATAATCATAGACTTACCAGACAGGACAGAGAGAAAAGAGATATTAGAAGTTCATATTAAAAATAAAAAATTAGAAAATAATATTAACTTAGAATTAGTAGCAACTCGTACGCCAGGATTCTCAGGAGCAGAATTAGCATCACTTATAAATGAATCAGCAATACAAGCAGTAAGAGATAATAGAAAAGAAATCACTCAAGCTGATATATTAAAAAGTATAGAAAAAGTTATGCTCGGAGCTGAAAGAAAAAGTCACCTTATGGGAGAAAAAGAAAAAAAATTAGTAGCTTATCATGAAGCAGGGCATGCATTAGTTGCTGCAGTATTGCCAAATGCTGACCCCGTGCACAAAATATCAATTATCAGTCGAGGTAGCGCTGGAGGGTATACTTTAAAATTACCAACAGATGAGAGAAGGTTAACTAATAAGTTAGTATTTGAAGATGATATAGCTATGACTTTTGGTGGCTATGCTGCTGAAGAGTTGATAGAGGGTGTAACTAGTACTGGTCCATCGTCAGACATAGAGCAAGCCACAGCAATGGCACGCGCCATGGTAACACGTTATGGTATGAGTGAACTTGTAGGTCCTATAGCTATAGAGTCAGATAGAAATATATTATCTTATGGAAGAAGTGGAGGAGACAAGATATATAGCGAGGAATTTAATAAAATAGTAGATAGCGAAATAAAAAGAATAGTAGAAGAAGGGAGAGATAAGGCAAGGGTTGTAGTGCGTGAATACAGAGCAGTGTTAGATGCTATAGTTGCAGAGCTTTTAGAAAAAGAAAATCTAGAGCGTGATGACTTTGAGAAGATATTAAAAGATTTTAATATACCCATAAAGAAATAATTATAAAAAATTAAAAATAAGCAAAAATAAAAAGCGTAATGATTACGCTTTTTTTTGTTAATTAAAACTTACTGACCTATTGTTTTAATTCTACTCATGTTCGAAGGTGTTACATCACGAGCATGATACTTTGTGTTAGAGAGGTGTCCAGTGCCATCACTGTAAGCTTGGGGATTTTTCGAGGCTTCTACCTCTAAATCCTTTTTATTCTTTTGTTTTTCTGAGACAGCATTTGCTGTCGCGTGACCCTTTTTTGTGTCAGTTGCTCCTGAGTGGGTAGAGCAGCAGACGTGTGTCTTACCAGAAGATACAGGACAGCCACCACAACCAGTTGTTATAACTCCTTTTTTCATTTGAGCTAGGCAGGTTTCTGAATTTGGTTTTAATGAACATGTATGAGTCATCTTTGTCTCTCTTTCGTTGGTTTCTTATGTATTCACCGCGAATATACAAGAGATTAATTATATCAGAAATTCTATAACTAATCAATTTGAAATAAGCCAAAAATGTGTTATAATGTTTTTACTAAATGTAAGATTTTATTTATAATATTTTGCATTTAGTATCCTTCCATAGCTCAGTTGGTTAGAGCACTCGGCTTATATCCGAGTGGTCCCTGGTTCGAGTCCAGGTGGAAGGACTAGTTATTCCATATATTACTATTCCATGTGCAAGCCATCTAGACTAGTGATTTTGTTTATTATATTTGGATATTTTTGTAGACCGTCCTCAGCTACCTTCTTCGCATATTTTTTAGATATTTCTACTAATTTTATATTTTTTAACGCCTCCATGCCTAGGTCACTAACTCCTGATTGATTTTTAGAAATGAGTGACCCTATACCACGTGTTTCCATGTCTAACTCTGCTAATTTAAAACCGTCTATAGTCTTTTCAAAATTCTTTAACCTTTGCATGCTAGTATCGCTCTCGCTCTCTGAAAATATATAACAAGTCGAAGCATGCGCTCCGCGACCGATACGACCACGTAGTTGATGTAATTGTGATAGTCCGAACCTGTCTGCGTTTTCAATTATCATTATACTGGCATTTGGTATATTTACTCCCACTTCTACTAGTGATGTGGCAACAAGAATATGTATTTTATTGTCTGCAAAGTTTTGCATTATATTTTCTTTCTCTTCGCCAGTCATCTTGCTGTGTATACCACTCACATTATATTTTGGGAATATTTTTTGTAATCTTAATAATTCACCTTCTACATTTTTTCTAACCCCATCATCATCTTCACTCTCTTTTATTTTTGTACAAATTACAAAAACTTGTTGATTTTGTTTTAACTTTTCTTCTATGTCTTTGTATATCTTATCTCTGTCAGTTTTATGCACTATTTTTGTGCTTATGGGTTGTCTACCTTTTGGTAATTCATCTATTATAGATAGGTCTAAATCACCAAAAATAGAGAGTGCTAGCGTGCGAGGTATCGGCGTCGCTGTCATAGATAACAGGTGGGGTATCTCTGGCCTAGAATCTCCTTTCTTGTGAGCTAAGTCAGCACGCGTAGCTACTCCAAATCTGTGTTGCTCATCTATTATTATTAAGGCCAAGTCTCTGAACTCTACTTTCTTTTTTGTTACGGCATGTGTGCCCACTAATAATGATATTTTACCTTCTTCTACCCATTTTATTAGTTGAGGTCTCGAGACTTTTGTATAACTTTCAGGGTCTAATTTTGAAGGGAATTTGTAAGCTGTTTTTCCAGATAGATAACCTA
Source organism: bacterium (assembly GCA_043771335.1). Classification (GTDB taxonomy): domain Bacteria; phylum Patescibacteriota; class Minisyncoccia; order Phycocordibacterales; family UBA5272; genus JAUPVO01. The sequence goes on from JAYVHM010000007.1 coordinate 52,520, forward strand.
TTTCGATATTGGTGTGAGCTAACATTTTTATTAATGTTTCGAATTGTTGCAAGGCAAGTATCTCAGTAGGCGCTAAGTATACGGCCTGTAATGGGGTACCTGATCTTTTTTGTAATCCATTAACATCTACTCGTCTATTTTTGATAGTAGAGTATATGGCACAAGCTGCAACCATTGTTTTCCCTGAGCCCACATCACCCTCAACTAATCTTTGCATCGGATTATTTTTATTCATATCAGAGTGTATATCTGCCACTACTTTTTTTTGAGCATTAGTTAATTCTATGTTGTGAGTATTTAAGAAATCTTGTACCAGATTTTTCTCATCATTTATATTGTAAGCTGGAGATTTGGCAGATTTTATTTTCTCATCGGCAATTTTTGCTTGTATCAAAAACATCTCTTCGAACATGAATCTCTTTCTGGCCGTCATAGCCATATTATTATTCTTTGGCATATGCAAATATATAATAGATTCTTTGTAACTCGGTAAGTTGATTTCTTCTCTTATGTCTTTTGGTAATATATCAAAACTGTTTATATCTTTTTTATTCTCAGCATCTAATGTGTTAAAGTCAGCACTCATTATTATTTTTTTTATTAATTCATGAATAAAATTACTGCTCACACCTTTACTCTCAGAATACACAGGTAACATAGGACTATTCTCATTTGATGTATTCCCCCCCTCTGTATTATTTGAAGAGAAAATAGAGTCTATAGGATTTTTAATGCTTTCATCATTTTTATTTATTTTACTTATGCTTGGATTTGAAAAGTAGAGCTTACCATTTTTTTCTTCTGCTTTTCCATGCACACTCACCACTGAACCTACTGGATACATTTTCCCTATATATGCCTGATTGAACCAAAATATTTTTATATCATTCACCCCATCTGAAAAAACTGCTTCAGTCATTGGTATTTTACTGGTCCAAGCTTTGCGTATTTCTATCTTTTTGATATGTCCATATAGAGTAGCCATGGATCCAGCTTCTATATTCTGTATGCTAATATTGTCCCCATAAGTTACATAGCGGAGCGGAGCATAGCGAAGTAAATCTTCACAAGTAAAAATGCCAAGTTTATCAAAAGCTGCAGCTTGAGCTGGAGTTAATCTCTTTATCTCAGTAATTTTTTTGTGTAAAATAGAAAGAGAATTCATTTTTATATTATAACATAAAAATAGCGCGACCGAAGGTCGCGCTATTTTTATAGAAAATTTCTTCTCTGTTTAGTATCTATTCTTAGCGTATATAATTATAAGAGCAATATTTACTAATATACATATGAGAGAAAGTAAGTTAGTAGTGCTGGCAATATTCTTTATATCACTAAAGTTAATATAAGTAGTAGCTATTAGAATAAAGAGAGAGATAGAGAGTGGAGCAACTGGTCTCGGCCATAGTATTATTAGTCCAGCTAATAGCACAAAGCCACCATGCCAAATAGTAAAAGCAGCTACAGGAGGAATGTATCCAGTGATACACTCAAACATACTATTGCCATTTGCAATACTTTTGTATCCTTTTAACAATACAGGAAGATGATCAGAGATGAAGTAAATACCAAGAGCGAGACGAAGTATATAGGGCCAAATATTTGCTATCATAGATTTAATTTTGTCCCACACAAGTAGAGACAGTATTTACTGATTTTGTAGAGTATGTGCTGGCTGTAGGGTTAGAGTAAGATCCTCCTACTGCATTAGCGTTATCACACTCCATTTTAAAGCGAGTAGAGTAGTTAAAAAGCCTCTTACCATTTGGAAACCTATTTACTTTTTCTAAGATTATTTGCCCAGAACTGATTCCATATTGATTAACAGTTGACATTACAGAAGAAAAAGATTGATTTCTATTAGCGCCATATTTTGAAGAAGCTAGTTGTGAATTGAGCTCGGTAATTTGTGTTGCTTTGTCAGCTAGGTCCACGGTGACAGAATTTATAGCTGAAGCATTTATCCTACAGACTTTACCAACAGTATTAGACATTACCCACTTTAAAGTAGCAGCACTGTCACCACCAGGGCAAGTTATCTGATCTGGTGATATTAAGAAGGCTGAGATTATTACAGGGGTTTTTGACACTATGTCATATGCTTTAGTCGCAGTGTCTGAACCACTAATGCCATTACAGGTTAATTTAAAGGTTGTACTTTTACCTGTAGAGCTAGCTTTTACAGTGACTATTGGTGTGTAATACGGGTCAGCATTTGTAGACCCAGAGTCTAAAACTCTATCTATCATGCCATCATTCATAACAAGAGAATAACTAATCGAGTTATCACATCTACCACTAACTGTAACATTATCAGGATTAGCCACAGTAGAAGCTGAGACTACATTTATTATTGCTTTTGCTGTCGAGACTCTGTTAAGTATTAGCCACATTACTTTTGTAACTCCACTTTTAGTAGCTGTCACTCTTACAGATAGGTTAGAAGCATAAACATTTGTATTTTGATTACTGGTTATACTGTTAGATCCAAAAGAGTCTATGGCATAGATGCCAAGATTTCCGGCATTTGCAGATGTTCCAGACCTAGTCGGTGCACCAGAAGTAGGTGTATCAGCCCATACATCAACAGTCCAGCTGTCAAAAGATGTTACATTATAAGACATGCCACCAAGTCTTCCGTTAGAAGTATCGACTTGTAAAGTAAGAGGTAAAGATAATACTGTTCCATACTGACTGGTGCCATTACTAGAAGATATACTTCCACTAAGACTAAGAGTATTTGCTGGGTAAGTGGCAATAGATTTGTAGTTTTTATAAGCACATATTAGCATGTATACAGATCCTGCATTTGGTTTTATTTTTGTAGAAAAATTACTGCTAGGTGGGTTAGTATATGTTTTCGGATAATTAGGTAATGAGACATTATTTTCTTTTAAGTCTACGCTGGTATAATCAGGAGTACAGCTAAGGGTTATGTCATTACTCGCATCTGGTCCAGTTATGGTTGCTATCGGTTTTTTATAAACTTCTGCCTTGAACATATCAGAACCTACACCACGTATCGGCTCTGCAGTGTCAGTACAGTTTATGTTGTAACCAAGAATATTATTACCTGTATGTGAAGCATTTAATTCTGTTCTCCATTGTGGTGATCCAGGTAAAAGAGTAAATGAATAATTATAATTAGGTGATGACCCACTACGAGTAGCAGTACCAATCAAAGCATTGCCAACATCATAAACCTTGCATTCATTACCTGTGCTATTCCAAGTAGCAATAGCAGAAGACCCTATCTCCGAGATACTGTCACTTATATTGTCTATTTTTACTTTTGCTGGAACTGTAATGTCCGCACTAGCATTCCTAGTTATAGAAGAGTTAACTCCTGAACCGGCACAAGTCACAGCATAGGTGTATGTCTGACTGTTAACAGTAGAGACAACAGCAGTATCATATCCTCCAGCATTAAGAGTGACCGACACTCCATTACGAGTGAGTGAGGTCTGGGTCAATGGTGTAGGGCAGGTTGTAGTTACTCTCGGATTAGCGAGACCACTCCAAACAACATTAATAGTTGCAGGACCAACGACTATACAAGATGTTCCAGTATAAGCGAGTCCTGGAGGACAAGAACAAGTAAAAGTTTTTGGAGATCCAGAGAGTAATGGATTATTACCGGGCGCACTATTGATAGCAAAAGCTCTTATCGAATGTAAGTTACTATCACAATAAGTAGAATCAGGAAAAGTGTAAGAAAAAGCATGATTGCCAATACCGGCAGCTGTTAAGTCTGCTCTGTAGAGACCAGCTGAAATGGGTCCTATAGGATTTGGGTTGCTGTCTATATAAAGATGTATATCTAGGGCAGTGCTCGGCGTATCGTTATCCTTAGCCCATCCCCATGTGCTAGGTATACCATTTGTGGCACCAGCACCATCATGCGATCCCACAGGGTCAGCATTACAAGATGCATCATTAATATTCGTAACGCTGTCAGAGTCTGACACATAAGGCCAGTTAGGACCAACACCCCAACATTCTAGAAAAGCGTAACATGGCCCTGCTGGCATAGTCACACTAACATCTTCATCCCAGTTATTTGGGTAAAAATAACAAGGAGATTGTAATACGTTGGTGCGACAAAGCTGTACATTTCTAGTGGACCAGTTCAGAGTGGAAGTTTTTCCAGGGCATACATTTATAGCAGAAGAATAATTTAAAAAAGTTAATAAAAAAGAAAAAGAGATTAGTAATGCTTTAAAGGTTTTCATATAAATATATTATAACAGTATATCTGTATATATTTACGAAAAGTATTTTTATGTTGTGTATAATTATAAATAAGATAACATTAGTAATCATTAGGGCAAGGTATGAATACAGAAGATATTAATTTTGCTCCATAGTGCATAAAAAAGTTAATACATCTACTGTCTTCCATTTTAAAAACGAGACCACCTGTTTTCATTTCATTTAAAGAAGTATAACTTTTTGCACTTACGTAATCTATATAGTCACATGAGTGTGATTCTAAGGTGTTTTTGCTTGTTAAAAAGACAGCTTCACCAGTATCTTTGTATAATATTTGTATACATTTTGAACTTTCTGATTTTGCTGTCTTGTAATTATACAAAGCCACAACAACATCTCTGTTGTTTGCTTTATACACAAAGTCCACAAGCAGAAAATCTTTACCAATAAGAGAGTATATATCTTCTATATTTTTAAAATTTTCTGATATTGTATTTTTTGATGGAGTGATTAAAGCGTTGAATCCTTTCGTAGATTCTGCGTTCCATACTTTATTTCCATTTTGTCTTGATATTGCATTTAAAATTATTATTAATATAAAAATAAAACAAGTTAGAATTATTAAGAGGTTCTTTTTATTTATTTTACTAATTTTATGTGTTATGTGTTTTATTTTAGTTAAGATTTTCATATTTTTTATTCCAAGTTATTTGTCTCTTTGCATATTGTATGCTTTTTTGTATTATGTATTCTTTGCACTGCTTTTCTGTTTTTATATCTTCATCTATATACTTTAGGATAGCTGAGTATTCTAATCCTGATTTTTCTAGCCACTTTTTATCTACTCCTTCTTCTATTAATTTTTTAGTTTCTAGTAACATATTTACCCACCTCTTTTCACATCTAATTTTTATATTTTCTTTCAAGGTTTCTAGAATTGGTGAAAGTTTTATTAATTTTATGTTGTATTTTAATTTTCTGTCGTGTTTTGTATTTATCTCTCCTGTATTCTGTATTAATATTTCTAATTTTCTTATTAACCTTTCTTTATTATTCTTTTCACTATTATTTAGGGCTTCAAAAAACTCTTTATTTATTTTTATCACTAAGTTTTGTACTTCTATTAAATCTTTTTCTTTTAATTCCATCTTTATTTTATTATTAGGAGCAGGGTTATCGGTGATACCATAAAGCAATGCCTCTATATACAGTCCGGTACCACCACAGATTATTATATTTTTATCTTTATTTTCTGAGATTATTTTTTCTGTGTATTTCAACCAGTCATTGACTGTGAATTTTTCTCCTGGATTTACGATGTCTAATCCAAAATGAGGGACACCTCGCATCTCCTCTTTGTTTATCTTGCCTGATCCGATGTCCAGACCCCTATATACTTGTCTACTGTCAGCGCTAATTATTATGCTTTCTATATTTTCTTCTACTTTCTTTTTTAAGGCTAGAGATACAGCATAGTCTGATTTTCCACTCGCTGTCGGGCCTACTATTACAGTTATTTTTTGTAACTCATTTTGCATTTTTTTATTATAGCATGTATAATAAGTATATAATAATAAATTATTATTTCTATGCATAATTTTATAAATGCCAGCCCAGCTTCTAACGCACCAGAAGACGGAAAGAAAATAAGAGCAGCACTTAAAAGTGCTGAGAGTTGGGTTCATAAAGAGGAGATGGACAATCTGGATAAGAAAGAAAAGCTAATAAAAGATATAGAGACAGAACATCAGAGGGTTATAGCTTTTTTTAAGAGAATAAAAGAAGTGAAAGAAGAGATTGTTAAACTAACAGACAAAGGAGAAATATCAATCAGAGAAAAGCTATTAAATGTCTTAGATTATCAAAAGTTTGTTGCTGTAAAAAAGAGAAATGAATTAGCAAAAGATTTAAATCCAGAAGAGAGATTAGAATTAGAAAATAAGCTAGTTACTGATTTGTCTAATGAGGCTCACTAATATACTTATATACTTAAAATAAAAAAACGCCAAGAAATTATCTTTGCGTCTTTGGGTTTTTATTAGTTCAAACGACGAATGGTCATTGAGTCCAAGTTCACAGTCTCAACACAGCAGGTTTTATTTACATTAGAACGTATTGCGTTCCATGTAACTTCAATCTTTTGCAGAGTGCTATTTTGCATAGACAGTAGCATTCTTTTTAAATCAACCACTAACTTTTCTGCACTGATTTTTGTTTTCTTCACCAAAGCTCTTAGTAACTCATTAAAGGTTGTGTCCTTTTTTAATTCTAGACAGTCAATAATTTGTTCTTCTTTTATTAAGCTTTTTTTGAATCTTCCCATTCTTATCTCCTTAGATTTAGGTTATTTTTCTGCATAAAAACTTATTTACACAGATAAGTATAATACTACATTGCTAATAATATAGCAAATGAAGCCTGTGAATAAGAGTTAGCTTTTTAATAACATAAGGAGTATAATTATATTAAGGATATAGTTTAAAAATTATATAAAATAATTATATCCAAAAAAAATATGAATTTAAATCACATTGCAAAATGGCTAGTAACAGTCGGTGCTCTTAACTGGGGACTTGTAGGTATTGGTTCTCTTGCGGGTACTAATCTTAATATTGTCAACCTTATATTAGGTAGCATGCCAATGCTCGAGACTCTTGTGTACATACTAATAGGTGCATCAGCAGTATACTGTCTATTAAAGAAATAATAAGATAGTTTTAAGGTACAGGATTTTTAATTAGAAAGTTTTTGGTGGATTAATAGTTTTATAAAACGATTAAAAAGTCAGGTAAAATAATCAAAAAGCAAGTATAAGAAATACTTGCTTTTTGATTGGTTTAGGAGTAGTGTTAAACATTGTTAACCTCTTCAAAACTCTCGTAGGATCCTATCTGTGCAAAGTCTATCTCATACTCTGTATCACTTATTTTATATATAATAACACTGTCTAAGCCAATATCTTCTAATTTTTTATAAGTTAAAAGCTCCCCTTCTTTCAAATTTAAAACATCTCTTAATATCCATTCTCCTAAAGCTTTGTTAGGATTACTCATCAAAGCTTTGCTCCCTTCTTGGCAGACTTTAACTTCTATAATTTTTTTATTTGGTAGTTTTAGACTAAAAGGAGTATCTCTTTTTGGAAAAAAACCTTCATTTATTCTGTGTATCCAAGCTGGAATAGGGATATAAACTTCATCATAATTTCTTTCTCTTCCTGCAGCGTTCCACTGATTCAGTCCACTTTTTTCAGGAACTTCTTTTTGATCTTGTCCTGATCTTGTGGAATACAATGGTAAAAATATATGTTCATGAACTTTAATAGGTGAAAATAATAAAGTCTTTATCTCTGTTGGAGTGTCTTCAAATAATTTTTCTAAGACAGTGAATGGATCTTCTACAATCTCAACAGGTATTCTCATTAAAACATTTTCTGATTTAAAACGTTTTGACAAAGTACTCTTTGAAATATTAAAAGAATACTCTTCCTTATCATCAGTAAAAGATATAGACTTATCTGAAAATGTTTTTATCTTTAAATTCGCCTTATCGATAGTATTCATTGGTGATTCAAAAACTTCCATAACGCCAGAGGATCTTGTGACACAATGATAAATTATTTCTTCTAGACCATAGATTCTTTTTGTGGTTTCAATCCTTTCATTTCTTAGGCGAGAGATTTCTTGTACTTGCTCATCTATAGGTAGGTTTCTAAACTTCGAGCTACTGGTGTTAAATTCAGCGACTTTCTCCATACCTCTTCCATTTCTTTTCAGAAAAGTTTTTAGACCAAATCCGACATTTCCGATAGAAGCATCAGCAGACGTATCTGACCGCGAAAGGTTTTCAGCATTAAAACTCTTACAAAATAAGTTTTCGGCAACTCTGTAATAAAGAAAAGGTTCCTGACTGTCAGAAGATAATTTTGAAAGACTGCCTATTATTTTAAGCATTTTTTCATAGTACTGAACCTGTATTTTGTTTTGTTGATTTATAAACATATATTTAACTTATTGCTTTGGCGATATTTTTTGCAACTTTTTCAATTACTGTGACAGTAACAGAGTTACCTGCTTGTTTATATATTTTACTATCCGATAGGTCCTTTGGAATCTTGTAACTCTTTGGAAAACCTTGAGCATTCAAACATTCCTTTGGAGTAAGTTTCCTTATACCTTTTTCATCAAGTATAAGAGGAACATTATGTCCACCTGTTCCCATGTTTGCAGTTAGTGTTGGGACGACCCCTTTTTTATTTTCACGAACGTACTGCCTGCGCCACTGGTAGGCGGTATTTTTTTTAATTATCTCATATTTTAATTTTGGGTATAGGGTAGAGTCTTTTTTATAGTAATATTTTTCTGGTATATCTTTCTCTAAAATATCTGCAATACTAACTTTGAGAGTTGTTGGTTTTGGAAATTCAAATTTATCTATAGACTTTTTGTCTTTAAATCCAACAATGTATATACGTTCACGATTCTGTGGAACATTTCCGTATTCCATACTATTCATAACCTGAACTTTTATGTGATATCCATTAGCATTCAAAACATCTTCAATAATTTTAAATGTTTTTCCTCCATCATGACCTTTCAGATTTTTTACATTTTCAAGTAAAAATCCCATTGGTTTTTTAGTTTTAAGTATTTCTACTATATTCAAAAATTGATTACCTCTTTCAGTATCTTCAAATCCTTTTCTGTACCCAGCTATAGAAAAAGGCTGACAGGGAAATCCTGCTAGCAGAAAATCAAAGTCTGGTAGAGTAGATGGTTTTATTTCTCCTATATCAGCGACTGTTAGTTGTGATGTTTTAAAATTTAAATCAAAAGTTATTTTACATGCTTTTTCTATATCATTTGAGAAAACAGTTTCAAATCCAGCATGTTCAAAACCTAATCTTATACCTCCGATTCCAGCATAAAGATCTATGGTTTTAAATATTTTAGACTTTTTCATATGTATAATAATTTTAGCATACAATTTATTTATTGCCTATATTATTTTTAGGTAAGTTACCTTGTGCCGAAGGAGGGACTCGAACCCTCACATCTTTCAATATTCGATTTTGAGTCGAACGCGTCTACCATTCCGCCACTCCGGCTATTTGTTTTCATTTTTTACTCTAAAAACTTTACTTATTTTAACACATTTTTTCTTTTTATGATATAATATATTTAAATAAAATAATTATGGCAGCAACAATAGAAAATTCAATATATTGGTTAGAAATAGACAAAGTAGTGCCTAATCCTTATCAGCCAAGAAGAGAATTTGACCCAGTAGCACTGAATGAATTAGCTGACAGCATAAGACAATATGGTATATTGCAACCATTAGTTGTTAGTCGCATGGAAGAGCATGGCGAGGATGGATCTATCAATGTTATATATCAATTAATAGCAGGAGAAAGAAGGTTGCGCGCGAGTAAGCTCGCTGGCCTTAACTCTGTGCCAAGCATCATCCGTATCGGTGATGACAATAGAGAAAAGCTAGAACTTGCAATCATAGAAAACGTAGTGCGTGAAGATCTTAACGCTGTGGAGCGTGCTATGGCTTATCAACGCCTAGCCGATGAGTTCAAATTGAACTGGACCGACATAGGTAAAAAAGTCTCAAAGAGTCGTGAATATGTCTCGAACACAGTGCGTATATTAATGTTGCCAGAGGATATATTAGAAGCACTTTCAAAAGGCAAGATAACAGAAGGACATACTCGTCCGCTACTAATGTTAATAGATAAGCAAGCTGAGATGATGACACTCTTTAAAGAGATGATGATAAGAAAGATGACAGTGCGTGAAGCAGAAAAGATAGCCAGAAAAATCGCCTTTGAAAAAGTTAGAAGGAAATCAACAATGATGACTCCAGAAGTTGTGGACATGGAGGAGAACTTAGCTAGTGCCCTTGGAACACGCGTGACCATAGAACCAAAAGAAAAAGGAGGAAAAATTATGATTGATTATTTTTCTCATGATGAATTGATGTCATTAACTAGATTATTAAAAGGTGCAGGTGACAACAAGACTCACATGGGTATGATGGATTTTATACGTAAGGAAAATTCTTTTATGCAGCCTAGTGACAGTACGGCCGGAGCAGTGAGTGAAAGTGTTTTGGAAGATAATATAAGTGTAGAGACTATAAGTACATTACCAACAGATGAGATATTAGAAAATCTACCAGCGGAATATTTTGAGAATAATAGTGCTCTTGCTGTGGGAGAAGAAGACTTGCCTATGGTAATGATGAATGACATGCCAAGAGAAGAGGAGAGAACTATCGGTAATGTAGACCAGACTAATGACGAAAAGATAATAGAAAACAAAGATTATCTTTCTGACAATACAGAGGACGAAGATCTGTATAATATAAATAAGTTTACGGTGTAGTTAATAATTTAATATAAAATAAAAAGAGGCGACCGAAGGTCGCCTCTTTTTATTTCACAAAAAACTTGTCTACTAATCCACCATTTGTTTTTAGCCATGATTTTATATGACGTTTTGCAAATTGAGTTTTACAGTAGTTAATCCATTTTCTATTTGGTTTTGCTTTACCACTGATTTCTATTTTTAGTATGTCTCTATTTTTTAATATATATTCAAAAGAAACTAACTTATCATTAGCATAAGCACGCAGAGCATGATCACCAATATCAGAATGTATCTGATATGCAAAGTCTAGTGGAGTAGATCCCTCTGGCAAGTCGAGTACATCACCTTTTGGAGTAAAAATAAAAACACGATGATTGAAAAAATCTTCTTTTAAGTGCTTCATGAACTCGTCATGCTTACTCACATCTTTTTGCCAGTCAAGTATCTCTTGTGTCCAAGTGGTTTTATTTTTTATACTGTTGGCGTGCACACCATCGCCTAATTCTTTATAATTAAGATGTGAAGCGATACCATACTCAGCCTCTTCGTGCATGTCTTTTGTTCTGATTTGCACTTCCACACTTTCTCCGTTACCAGTGAATATCGTAGTGTGTAATGATTGATAACCATTCGGCTTTGGGACGGCAATATAGTCTTTGAAGCGACTTGGCTTTGGCTTATACAGCCCATGCACAACACCGAGCGCCTGATAACAGTCAGAGATATTTGGAACTATAATACGAAGGGCGATGATGTCATGGATTTTGTTTATATCATAGTCATATTTTTTTAATTTTTGCCACAGAGAATATAGATGTTTTACTCTATGGTCAACACGCTCTATATTCACTTCTAATATTTTTAATTCTTCATCTAGATTATTCGCAACTTTTTCTAAAACTTCCTCATCGCCTGCTTTTATATTATTCAGTATATCCAAAGTTTTTTTGTATTCCTCTGGATAAACATAAGGGAAACAGCCATCCTCAAGCTCAGCTTTTAATCTTCCCATTCCTAGTCTGTCAGCTAGGCGAGCATGTATTTCCAAAGTCTCCAAAGCGATTCTTTTTCTCTTTTCTTCATTTACGAATTCAAGGGTGGAAATATTATGTAATCTATCGCAGAGCTTGACCACTACTACACGTATATCATCGCTAGCAGCTATGAAGAACTTGCGCAGACTTTCAACATGACGCTCTACACCCTGATAGTGCACGTGTCCTAGCTTTGTGACACCTTCCACCAAGTTAGTGATTGTGACACCAAAATCTTTTTCCATCTCTTCTTTTTTGTATTCAGTATCTTCTAGCGTATCGTGTAGTAATCCAGCACAGATAGTCTCATAATCCATTTTTTGTTTTGATATATTTATGGCTGTGGCTATGCAGTGATTAAAATATGGCTCACCACTTTTCCTTAGTTGACCTTCATGTGCCTCCATTCCTTTTTCATAGGCGAGAGTAATTAGATCAATTTCTTTTTGATTCGTAATATAGTTACATTCTTTTAATATTTCTTCTAATGATGTATACATATATTATTTATAACATAAATAATATAAATTAAGAAGCATTTATAACATAAATAATTAAAATTAACCCAGTAGGTGATTTTGGTAAATCAAAAGCGCGAAAGCAAAGCTTTCGCGCCAGTGTAGAATATCTACACTATTTATTATACTAAGAATAATTCTTACAAATTATTCGCAGCCCAGTCACTCATGATTGATCGGACTCCAAGATCAAGGAAAACTGCTGAGGCCCACGGCTGACCATTTGTTCTGACTGATATATTGGCGAGAGCATTATTGTTTTTGGACAAGTATGCCGTATCTATCTGAGTCACGTCACCAGTCAAAACAAGTTTTGATCCACTGCCAATACGAGTCATCCAAGTCTTACCAACAGAAGCAGAAATATTTTGAGCTTCATCGATAATAACTAGAGTGTTTTCAAAGTTACTGCCACGAATGAACGCACCAGTTTCTATTCTAATCACTCCATCATTTAAAAGCTTATCGAAAGGTGTCTGTTCAGATTCTTCCTCTGTTTCAGCTCTTTCTTTTCTTCTTGCAGTCTTTTTCTGATTCCTGGTCATTTCTGATGCTTTGTGCTCAAAAAAAGTATTAACAGGATCAATAAAAGATCCAAGCCAATTTTTCATCTTCTCATCTTTTGTTCCAGGTAGAAAACCAATATCGTTACCGTCAGCTACCACTGGCGGCTTTGTGATGATGACTTGTTTATACAGTCCATCTTTAACCATTTTGATTCCAGTTAATACCGCCATCATGGTCTTGCCTGTACCAGCTTGACCTATCAGAGACACAAAAGTAATTTCCGGATTAAACAAATCAGATATTGCTTTTTCTTGAGCAAAATTCCTTTTAACTCCTTGATTTTTCCAATATTCAGGAATGTAAGGCTTCACATAACCGTTTTCAAAAACAATATGTTTATTAAAAGTAAAATCTTTTACACCTTGTATTTTCTTTTGAAATGCATCTATGTCAACTTCGTTAGTCTTATAGCTTTCTGTTTTTAGGCCAAGGGCACGTGCTTTTAATGCAGCAGCACGGTCATTGGTTACAAAAACCACTTCACCTAGATGTTTGTGTTTATCTTGGTAATTTTGGGCTACAGATATAATTACATCATCGTTGAGTTGTATTGTATTTTCCGGCACCATTTCAATTTTTATTTCACCACCACCAACCAACTTTTTAAAGTCATTAGTGACGGATGAGTCGTGTAAAACTTTTAATGCAAGGCGGGCCATGAATAATTTTGTTTTATTTTTGTCCAGCTCACGCACTACAGTGATAGGTATCACAACATAATTGTCATCAAAGTGATGTATGGCCTGAGGGTCATCAATCAAGACATTCGTATCTAATACAAAAACTTTTTTGATTTTGCTTTTTTTAGAAATGATTTTGATAGGCTTTATTTCCTTTACCGCTTTTTGATTGCCTCCAATATTTAGCTTTGTCCATTTAGCAGGTAGGCCCTTTCCGCTCAGATTGCTTTTTGCTTCTGCGTGTTCTAGGGGTTTGACTTTGGTTCTGATAACTTTCCGTTTTGTAGCCATTTCAGTTTTCCTTTTTAAAAAGAACGACTAGCCGTTCCAGGTATACTATACAACATTTTTTCAGCTTTTCCTAATCTTACAATTTATGTGGCAATCTTATCTGGTCTGTGCATCGGGCAGGATTTGTTACTGCATCTTGTTGGTATTGTTTTTGTTCCTTCTATCATGAGTTCATTACACATTTTACACAGTTCTCCTGTTGGTTTTGTTTTTACTATCAACTTGCAGTCAGGATAATTATTACAAGAGAAGAATGGTCCAAAGCGTCCACGACGTTCCTCGATATATCCGTCCGCACATTTGTTGCACTTGACTCCAGTGTTGCTCTTTGCTTTTTCTTCTTCTGATTTTTCTATGTATTTACATTTTGGATAATTAGCACAGGCTACGAACTTACCAAATTTTCCATCACGTTCAACTAGGTTGCCATCATTACACTTCGGACATACTTTACCTAGGTCCTTTGGTGGCTCCATTACTGTGCCATCTATTTTCCTTGCTCCCATACAATTAGGGAAATCAATACAAGAATAAAAAGTTCCATTTCTAGCCAGCTTTTCCATCATGCTTTTATTACAAGTAGGGCAAAGTATATTTTCGGGTGCTGCATTCATATTCGTCGCCCTGTCTATATCTTGCTTACTTTCTACATCAGAGTGAAATGGTGTGTAGAATTCGCGCAGCATCTCTGCGTATTTTTCCTCACCACTTGCTATGTTATCTAATTTGTCTTCCATTTCTTTTGTAAAGTCATCGCTGGTGTATTTTTGAAAATGTAAAGTTAGAAAATCACTCACTACTATTCCTGTTGAAGTTGGTATTAATGATTTATTTATCTTGTCTACATAGCCACGGTCCTCAATAGTAGAGATAATAGACGCAAAAGTAGAAGGGCGACCTATGCCTCTCTTTTCTAATTCTTTCACTAGTCCTGCCTCAGTATATCTGTTCGGCGGTGTTGTTGCTTTTTCTTCGACATTTATTTTCTCTAATTTTATATCATCACCTGCTGTGACTTTTGGTAAATCATTTTCATCACCACGACTGAGCGGATCAGCGATTAGCCAGCCATCAAAAACTACAATAGATCCATTGATAGAAAAAGGCGGAACATGAGCGTCGACGCTAGTTGCTATTATTTTTGTGCGAAGCATTTTTACAGCTTTCATTTGACTGGCTACTGTTCTGGCCCAAATCATATTGTATAATTTATTTTCCTCCTCTGTACTTCCGCCTGTTTTGTTTTCTGGATGAGTAGGGCGAACTGCTTCATGGGCTTCCTGAGCATTTTTGTTTTTAGTTTTGTATTCACGAGTTTCTAGATAGGTCTCTCCGTAATTTTTGCTTACCACTTTTGCTATTTCAGCAGTTGCATCCTTACCTAGTGATGTCGAGTCAGTACGCATGTAGGTAATTAGTCCCTTTTCATAAAGTTTCTGTGCTATTTGCATTGTTCTTTTTGGAGAAAAACCAAAACGATTTGACCCTGCCTGTTGCAAGCTAGATGTTGTAAATGGTGCATTAGGATTTCTTATCGCGTCACTTTCTTTCACTTCTCCCACTTTCCATATATTATTCTCGCCTCTAGTTTTTATCTCATTCGCCCTCACATCTTCTTTTGGCACTTCGTCACAGCTCAGCTTTAATTTGTATTTTTTACTTTCCTTCATCTTTCCGACAGTCTCAAAGTCGCCATCTATTTCAAAATATTTTTCTGGTATAAAATCTTTTATTTCTTTTTCACGTTCTACTAAAATACGCAGGGCAGGTGACTGCACACGTCCAGCTGAAAGTCCATAACGAACTTTTTTCCATATAATATCACTGAGCTCATAACCAACAAGACGATCCAGTACGCGTCTCGCTTCCTGAGCCTCTTTTAGATTCCAGTCTATGTCACGTGGATTTGCTATGGCATGACGCACTGCTTTTTCTGTTACTTCGGTATATGTTATTCTTTGTGCTGTTTCTATTCCCAGTTCGTCCTTCAGATGCCAAGCGATAGCCTCACCTTCACGGTCAGGGTCAGTTGCAAGTAAGATGGTATTGCTTTTTTTGACTAGCATTTTTAAATCAGCTATTACCTTCTCCTTTTTTTCATCAACTATGTAGAATGGCTTAAAGTCATTGGTAATATCTATGGCATACTTTTTTGTAAGCTCTAATTTCTCAACCTTCTTCATTCTTTTTAAAGTATCACCCTTTATCACTTTTCCTTTTTTGTCAAAATAGACGAATTCTGATACAGGCAAATCACGCACATGTCCGACCGATGCACGCACAGTGTATTCATTGCCTAGATATTTCTCTATCATTTTTGCTTTGGTTGGTGATTCAACGATTATTAATTTCATGTGTATATGTTATAGAATATTAAGTATTAATATAACACACAAAAAAATATTTGCAAAAGGACAAGATTTATCTTACTCTTTTTATTTCGCCAAAATTATCTATAATGTAGTTTTTAGATTCTAAGCTAGTGATGGCTATTAATGCTTCATGCGCTAATAATCCAGACTCTTCTATTAACGCATCCTTATCTAGTGGGGCAGAGAGTAATATCATAATCGCTTTTTCTTTTTCATCTAGGGAGTCGAATATTCTATTTGCAGCGTCTATATTTTTATCTAAATACTTTTCTATGTCATTAATATTTTCAAATAATGAAGTCTGGTCTCCTGTTTTTATATTTAATAATTCTAATATGTCGTCTGACGAAGTTACAGGGTGAGCTCCATCTTTAAAAAGTTTTGCTGTACCACGTGAATAAGCTGAGAATATTGAGCCAGGCACTATGGCCACTTCTTTTCCATATTCAAGAGCCAGGCGAGCAGTTATCTGTGTGCCACTTTTTTCTTCGGCTTCCACAACTAGTACAAGGTCTGATATGGCCGCCATTAATCTGTTACGGGCAGGGAAATAATATATCTGTGAGTGTTCATCATGCTTATATTCTGAGATTAATGTGCCATTGTTTTCTAGTATTTCCTTTTTTAATTTTATATTCGTGGCGGGATATATTACGTCATCATTAAGACCCGATCCTGGAAAAGATATGGTTGGCATGTTGTATTTGAGTGCAGATTTGTGAGCATACGAGTCTATGCCCATGGCTAGGCCACTCACTATTATTATGTTATGTCCTTGTAACCCTCTGACTAGGTGGTCAGTAACTTCTTTTCCATAAGTAGTGGCTTTGCGTGAACCAACTATGCACAATATCTTTGCGTCAGTATTTAAAAGTCTTTCATTACCTATTATGTTTAATTCTTTTGGTATTTGATTTATGTTAAGTAGTGGGGCGAGGAGAGAATACTTTTTAAAGTTTGATTTTTGTATATTTTTATATTTCTCTTCAGGATTTATTTTCATGTATTAAAATACTTTGTTACTTAGTATATAGTATAACAAAATAAATATGCAGCTCCGAAGGCGCTGCATGTTTATTTTGTGTATAACTAATAAATATTAGTGACCCCCTGCGGCTGGCTTAGAGCCTTTACTTATTACAAAGTAAGCGATAATACCAGCTACTAATGCGAACTGTGTATTTACTGGCATGTTACCGTTCGCGAGTATTAAAACCAAGAATCCAATACCAATGGCTTTTCCTGCGGCGTTGTTACCTCCTGCAGCTGGTGCGTGTCCGTGAGCGTCTGACATATCTTTATATTTTATTTAAATTACTTGTCTTATTAATATACTCATTATACATATATGTAGTATATATATCAAGCAGGATCTACACAGTATTTTTGCTTACCTTTTTATATATTTCTTATTTGCTAAAATATTATAAATATTGTATTATAATGATTCGTTGATAAATAATTAAATATTATTTTATTCTTAGTTCTTTTAATTCTCTTTAATTCAGAAAAGGAAATAAATCATGTATTACTACTGCATAGACGTCGCAAATGGGAAAAGCTTTATACGTCATCCATCATATTTTAGAAATAATTGGGGTTCAATACCACTAAAAGAATTAATTTCTTTTTGGTTGGGGCATAAGAAAATCCTAAAAGCTAACTTTGTAAAGAAGTTATATTATGGATATTCTGTCTTACCTAAAACTTTGTTAAAAGAGGCGGATGAGTGGATGCCTGCAGAAAAACCAGAAGATAATTTTGACTTCATGTTTAAGCATTATCCAGAAGTAATTATACCAGCGATGATTGAGATGAAAATCTTCTTCAAAATCTTAAATGCGATTTTAGAAAAAGCTAATAATCTCAACTTCAAAGAAAAGAAAAATATTTCTGAGACATTAAATTCAACACGAGTATCAAATGTTTTTGAGATAAAAAAAGGTTTTAATTTAAGTGATGATGCGCAAAAATTCGTTGCAATTAGAAATGTGTTTTCTTTTAGGGTTACAAATGATTTTTGTTCAGAAAAGTTGGAAGTAGCTAAAAAAGAATTTGAAGATAGTGCTTGGCAAGATCTTTCAAATGCTAATGTAAATCTTTTGGAAGCTTATAGAAAATACAGCCCTGTTATTATTGATTCAGAACATGAAGGCTTTACAGATAGTCAATTCTTCCATAATTTTGAAAAGTGGGGTGATGAAGTTTTGCTTAAAAAAGTCTCGGCTTTTTTAGCTGAAGAAAACAAAAAAGATTTTGGCACAGAAAAAGTGTTTACTTTTGTAGAAAAGTATTTACCCACTGACAAGATGGTTACATTTTTGAACTCTTTGAAAGATAGTGAAAAGTCTGAAAAGTTGTTTAATATTAATTTGTGCCTGTGCCTATTCCACCATTCTGAAAAAAAAGCTCTGGATATTAAATTGCAGATAGCTGCTGATTATCTGCTTCGTAAAATAGAATCAGGTAAGCACGACGATTGTTTTGATGAGTATGAAAGTGTGCCTATCGGCTCTACTTTTGTGGAGGCATTGGCAAAGCGCTTATATGAATTAGAGATGATTGCTGAAAAATCTTAGTCTTACAGGGAGTAAAATTAAAATACAAGCAAGTAACTAATTGAAATAACATTCAATCAAGTGCTTGCTTTTTTGTTTTTACTGTAATTATTGCTAATTTATTACAAATATTATATTATATATTTTCAATTGTTCTTTTGGAGATTATTATGACGACTGGTACAGAAACAGAAAAGATTTTTTCTAATGTTGACAAAGAAGCAATATTAGAACAAAGCCTGAAAGATATAGAGTCCTCGGACTTCAGAACTTTATCAAAAAGAGAGGCAGGCTTCAGAAAGTGCTTAGAAGAATATTTTTCTGAAAAAGACCTTACTGATTTTGAAAAAAGCATATTAAAAAATAGAGAAGATAAAATCGAAGATTTTCTGAAAACAGATTTTATTTTATTAAAAGATAAATATGAAAATCAGGAAGAGTTGGAAGGGTTATTACTTTCTTTTATCTATGACTTTCTGAGGGCAGATGATTTGGTTATCTTCCTTGTAAAGCTTGAAAGCAAGTTAGAGACTAGCAAGTTACTCATATCTATTTGTAAAAAAATGTTATTAGATAAAAATAAAATTTTTGCTTTTTACGCAAAGAGAACCTTGGAGAGCATGATATACATGATGAATTATCATGTGATACAAGACGAAGAACTCATAAATCATGAACATTATGGTGACAGAATAGCCGATATAAAGCTAAGGTCCAGAAGAAATAGTATAGCAAGAACCCCAGATAGATACTGTTATAAGGGTTCTGGAAAAAATTAATTTACAGCAAGTGTTTGATGCAAAAGCTAGTAATTTATAGTTAATAAAACTATAAATTAGAGACTTTGGATTAAGTGCTTGCTTTTTTTATTTTTATATGATAAGATACCTCTTACGTTCGTTGACAATTCAATCCCCGGAAAGAGAATTTGTTATCTCAGTGATTAACAAAATGCTTTTGCATTTTGTTACATTGATTGGGGTCTTTTCAACTCTTGACCGGGATATCACAAAGTCCACACTTAGCTAAACAGTAAGTGTGGCAATTCATAAATAAACTTGTGCGAGTGGCACATGCTAATCAGGCATGTTGCCATCGTAAAAAAATAGAAACAAAGGGACATGTAGTATATACAGTTCCTAATAGGACAATTAAGAGCATAGGGTGGATACCTTGGCTCAAGGAAGCGATGAAGGACGTGGTCAGACTACGATAAGTCTCGGGTTGATGTCTAACAATCTTACCCGGGAATCTCCGAATGAGGAAACTCTCTTAGAGTAATGTCTAAGAATCTGAGGCAGCAGTGCCCAGATGCATACCCACTGAAGTGAAACATCTCAGTAAGTGGAGGAAAAGAAACAAATATGTATTACGCAAGTAGCGGCGAGCGAAAACGTAGAAGCCCAAACCACACAGCTTGCTGTGATGGGGTTGTAGGGCAGAGTCGTAGTTTTAACTAGATAAGTTACAAATTGTATTGATAGTCTAATGTTCTGGAAAGAACACCCATAGAAGGTGATAGGCCTGTAAACGAAATCAATACAACTTATTTGACTCTGTACCTGAGTATCTCAAGACACGAATAGCTTGGGAGAATCCACCAGTACTAACTGGTAAGGCTAAATATTCCTTGAGACCGATAGTGAACTAGTACCGTGAGGGAAAGGTGAAAAGAACCCTGGAAAGGGAGTGAAATAGATTTGAATCCCTATGTTTACAAAGAGTAGAAGAGGTCCTAGACCTCGACTGCGTGCCTATTGAAGAATGAGCGAGCGAGTTAACATGTGTTGCTGGTTAAGTGGAAGAAAGCCACGAAGCCAAAAGCGAAAGCGAGTGTGAATAGCGCGAAATAATAGTAGCACGTGTTAGACCCGAAGCCAGATGAGCTACCCATGGGCAGGTTGAAGTCTGCCGAAAGGCAGATGGAGGACCGAACCGGTAGGTTGTACGACTCCTTCGGATGACCTGTGGGTTGGAGTGAAAAGCTAATCGAATCTGGTAATAGCTGGTTCTCTCCGAAATAGTTTTTGGACTAGCGTTGGATGTTTATG
>JAYVHM010000008.1:0-10459 GCA_043771335.1 bacterium
GTTCGGCACCTCGATGTCGGCTCATCTTATCCTGGTGGTGGAGAAGCTACCAAGGGTTTGGCTGTTCGCCAATTAAAAAGATACGTGAGCTGGGTTCAAACCGTAAAGGAATGTATAATAGAGAACAAAAGTATATAAAAAATAATTAGCATCTTTTCTCAAGATGCGTAAAAATTATTTTCCAATTATTTTTAATTCACTTTTCTATTATAAATTTCTTTTAGTTTGAACCCGAGGACTAAGACTTAACTTAGTAAATAGACATTGATCACGGCGGTCATGCATAGCGATATGTATGGACAAGCTAACTAATATCGGAAAAATCTTAATTATACATAGATATAACAGACAATTCCGAGGGAAGCACTGAGACTAATAATCTTTTGGCACCCGTAGAGACTACACGTTAGCACTCTTATCTAAAAAATAAGAGCATGCTATAGTCCGATCCCTCTAGAAATAGAGGTTCATATAGATTGGAAATCAATATATGATATAAAACATGAGTGCGTGAGACAGGTTGGTTTCCTATCTTCTGCAGGCGTTCGATTGTTGAGAGGACTTGCCCCTAGTACGAGAGGACCGGGGTGAACTGACCTCTGGTGTATGGGCTCTGGCGCCAGCCGGATCGCCCAGTAGCTATGTCGGGACTAGATAACTTCTGAAAGCATCTAAGAAGGAAGCTACCCTCAAGATTAGCAATCGTTGAGCGTCGTAAGAGATTATTACGTTGATAGGAGCTAGATGTAAGCGCAGTAATGCGTTGAGTCGAGGCTTACTAATTACGCGAAGTCCTATTAGGAACCGTGTATATTACAAAATTATATTAATTTATAATTATGTTAACTTTGTTTCTGGTTTTAAAGTACAAGTTTATTTATGTACGAGCTATAATATAGCAACTTTGTGATAAAAGATTGAATTGAAAATATAACGAACCCAGCATTTAAATTTTTATAAATTATGTAAATACTTTATAAAATATTTGAATATTCTGTTCTCCTGATTCGCTTGTGGTGTAATACCTTTTCCCATTCCGAACAGAGTCGTCAAGCCCACAATGAGCGATGATAGTGCTTAAGTGCGCAAAAGTAGCTTTTCGGGAGAACAGAGTATTTAAATCGCAAGATCTAAATGGCTCAACAAATCAACTATGTAGCAATACATAGTTTTTTTGTTTCTAATTTGTGTAAATTATTTTTGCTTTTGTCACACATATGCTTTCTGTGTGTTATAAATTATATGAAGAAAGCAAAACAAATCACAATACAAATAACCTTCGCCTTTTTAGGAGTGCTCGCTATTCTGATTGGGATACTTGGTATTGTTATGCCTGTTTTGCCTGGCTGGCCACTAATTTTTATTGGACTTATTTTAATATCTTTGGAATATCCAAGTGTAGACAATTATTTAACTAATTTAGTTGCTAAAAATAAACATTTAGAAAAATATTACTTAAAAACAAGATTTTGGATGAGAACTAATCTCGGTTACGAATTAAACTAATTTAAATTAAAAACATTTTAAAGACATTGGTAAAGTAAAAACACACTTTAGTTTAATGTGTTTTTCTGTTATAATGTAAATATGAACAAAAACTTAATCAGAATATTAGCAACCATAATAATGCTTAGTCCATGGATATACATAGGCACTACTTTAAAAGAGATTATGTATATTATTTTTTCTATCATAATACTACTCGCAACAGTGGACATTTCTAAAAAGAAAAAATCAGACGTGTTATAATATATAACATGAGTAGTCATACAGAGCATGTAGATCACAAAGAAGAAGAGGTAAAAAGTAACCCTATAACATATTTTGGTGTTACAGATTTTCGTGGTAAAGAGGAGAGATTTGGAATAAAAGCTGACGACAGAACTAGACATATGTATGTAATAGGTAAGACTGGTATGGGTAAATCAACAATGCTCGAGAACTTGGCCATACAAGATATACAGAATGGTAACGGTCTTTGTTTCGTTGACCCACACGGCACCACCGCGGAAAAGCTTTTAAAATACGTCCCAGAGCATCGTATCAATGACGTTATATACTTTGCGCCATTTGATACAAGGTATCCCATGAGCCTCAATATTTTGGAACATGTAGAAGAAGATAAGAGACACTTAGTTTCTTCTGGACTAATGGATACATTTAAAAAAGTTTTTGGTGAAGATGTTTTTTCTGGTCGTATGGTCTACCTGCTTAACAATGCAGTGTTGTCTCTGCTTGAAAATGAAGGTGAGTCATTACTTGGAATCAATAGGATATTTGCTGACAAAGATTATAGAAAAAAAATAGTAGCAAATGTAAAAGACCCAGCAGTGCTTTCATTCTGGAATGATGAATTTGCAAAGTATGAGGACAAATATGTAAAGGAGGCCAGCGCCGCCATACAAAATAAAATAGGCCAATTCATAATGACACCAATGATAAGAAATATCGTAGGTCAGGCACATTCGTCTTTTGATTTGCGTGAGATTATGGATAATAAAAAGATATTAATCTGTAACTTTTCTATCGGGCTAACCGGTAGTGAAAATGTAAACTTGATAGGTTCATTATTAATTACAAAAATATATTTGGCGGCTATGAGTAGAGCTAATCTCAGTTATGATAAGTTACAACAGGCTGCCCCATTCTATTTTTACGTAGACGAGTTTCAGAATTTTGTAAATGATAGCTTTGCGCAGATATTATCTCAGGCCAGAAAGTATAATCTGGGTCTGACCATTGCACATCAGTATGTAGAGCAGTTAACTGACAATGTAAAAGCTGCGGTTTTTGGTAATGTAGGATCGATGATTTCTTTTAGAGTTGGAGCTACTGATGCAGAACAATTAGAAAAAGAATTTGCCCCAAAGTTCACTGCAGATGACATTGTTAACTTAGGAGCGAGGCAAATATATTTGAGACTATCTATCGACGGAGTAGGGTCTCAACCATTTTCAGCTAGAACTATGGCACCTATTCCTGATGATAACATAGACTATGTGCCAGCAATGATAGCGAGTAGCCGTGCTCAGCATGCAAAAGAAAAACTAGTAGTAGAAAAGGAAGTTGCTGACTGGTATCAGCCAGTAGTTAGGAGAGACATACTTTCAAATAAACCAAATAGTTTAGAAGAGAGATTCAATTTTAAAAAAGAAAATACTTTTAAAAAAGAATATATTCCAGAAGCAAAGCAAGTTTTAGAGCCAAGACCAGAATACAAAAAAGCAGAATATACTTTAAAATTAAAAAAAGACATAGATTCAGAAAAGGAAACAGAAAAAACAAAAGAAAAATTAGAAACAAAAATAGAAGCTAAAACGGAAACAAAGACTGTGGAAAAAGAGAAAGTATTAGAACATGTAAAATTAGAAGAAAGAAAAATAGAATACAAAAAACCAGAAATCAGAAATACAGAAATAAAAAAAGAAAATAATTACATCAAAAAAGAAGAGTATTCTTTTGAAGAGAGAAAAGATCTTAAGCCAAAGCCGAACTTAGCATTACGCAATGCTTTGTCCTCAGCCATGAATATAAATCTAAAAACAGAAAATAATTCTCAAAAAGAAACATACTCAAGATTAAAGTCAGAGTATAAACCAGAGCACAAAAAAGAAACACAAGAAGTAAGAAAAATACAAAATGAATCTATAAAAGGCGAGGGAGTGAGAAAAAAAGACTTGGAGAAAATCTTAAACAACGAAGATTAAAGTTTAGGATTTATATAAAAGTAAGACAAATAAAAATATGTTAGACATAAAAAATATTAGAACTTTTAAGAAAATAATTTTAAGTTTTTTATTTATAGTAATTCCATTTTCTCATTCACAAATCATATCTGAAATCATGTATGATCCAGCTGGTAGCGATACTGGTAATGAGTGGATAGAGATTTTTAATAATACTAGTAGTAGCATAGACTTAACTACTTACAAATTATTTGAATCAAATACAAATCACAGTATTTCAAATAGTTCACTGTATACAAACACAAATGGTAGCATCTTACTTGCCGGTGAGTACGCTATTGTTGTCGACAATCCTGCTACTTTTTTAGCTAATCATGCAGGATTTTCTGGCAAGCTATTTGACTCCAGCTTTTCACTGATTAATAGCGGTGAAGAGTTAATACTTAAAAATAGCGCCCTTAGCAGTATTTTCAATATTAACTATATACCATTAGCAGATGCTAATAATACAGGGGGCACGCTTAATTATATTAATAATATATGGCAAGCTTATAGAGAGTCACCATCAGCCTCTTCCATATTAGAAGTAATAATAAATACAAATTCAAATACAAGCAACACTAACTCTAGTACCACAAATTCTACTAGTACCAATACAAATACTTCTTCTTCAAATACTAATACCAATAATTACCTTTCTTATTCTAGCAATGGTAGCAACAGATATGTATTAGGTGATTTAAAACTTTTAGCGCCAAGAGAGATAAATACAGTAGTCGGTGCTGAGACAGATTTTTTTGTAAAAAGTATAGATAGTAGAAATAACCCAGTAATTACAAGCGTTTATTGGTCGTTTGGTGATGGGGCAGAAGGCATAGGAACCAGCACAAAGCATAGATATCAGAATGCTGGCATCTACACTGCTTTTGTTGAGAGTGAGGTTTCTAATTCTTATGGTGTAGATAAGGTGCTGGTAAAAGTAGAAAATCCAAATATAGAAATAAGCGAAGTTACAGATAATTATGTAGAGATTTTTAATAGAGGAGATATAGAGTTAAATATTGGAAGATTTATAATTGCCAGCGATCAGGGTCTTTATCACCTGTCTCGCATGTTTATCATAGAAGCTAATTCAAAAGTAAAAGTAGATGGTAGAGTATTAGGCTTTTCAAAACTGACTAATGTAAAACTCATGAGTGCCTATAATACACTCATAACAAAATACGAAAATAAAAATATATTAAACAATATAACCCAAGACACAGATACCATAAGTGTAAATAATCAAATAATTAACGCCACTAATAGCAAAAAATTACCACTAAAAGTTATATCAACTGGATTACTTCCAAAAAGAAATACAAAATTAAATCCATTAAGGATAAATGGCACTACTACTGTTAGTAACAGTTTAAAAAATCTAAAGAGTAGTAATTTAAAAGAGTTTAAGGTCGACAACACTAAAAACATAAAGAATATTTCTAATACTGGGGAGAATACCCCTACTAATTTTGCTAAAAAATGGTTATACTGGATATATGAATAAATCTATTTTAAAACTCGCCTTTCTCTCTTTTTTTGCTCTATCCATATTTAATTTTTCATCTGCTCAGGTGGCCACTCAGCCTACTTTGATACAGATACCTCAAAATGTTGTAAATACCGTAACCGCATTACAGTCAAAATATTCTTTTAATCAAGCTCAAACTACCTCTCTAAATCAAGTGGCTAGATCATATCAATACATATTTAAAAATCCACCTACAAATAAAAGCTATGCTTACAGTTTAAGTATACGTGATGTAGCAGCTACCAATTGTGCATCTAGTAGAATACTTGGCTCTGCTCTTGATGATTCTGTAAATCAGATAGAGAATGCAAGTATAGACTCAGCTGAAAAAAGAAGTATATACGATGCTTATACTAATTTTTTAGATGAGAATACTCCTAATCCTGTAATTTTAGATTCTTGTGAAGATGGACTCACCTCAACCCCCGTTACTAATACACAAAATAATAATTTTGTAATTAATTTAAATGGAGTAATTCCAGATAGCAATATATCTTCTGGTTGTGTTATCTTAACCCATTTTATGGAGTTCGGCTCGAGAGACTCTCAGGTTCTGCCACTACAAAACTTTTTGATGCAAAATGGTTATCTAGAAATGTATCCTACAGGATTTTTTGGTAGAAATACTGAGTTCGCTGTTAAGGAGTGGCAAAAGAGACATGATGTAGATGTTAAGGGTTGGGCAGGGCCTAGTACTCGTGGTACTATAGCAGGAGTTAGTTGCAAGTCCCAAGCAGCTTTTGATAAGGCGTTTAAGGGTGCAAGTATTGTTGTAACAAAAAAAGTTTTAGCTAAGACCCCAATAATTCAAAACAAAACAGTTAAGACTGTAGTCATAGCAACAACTACAGAAGAGAAATCTTATGTTACTCAATTTGTAAAAAATGTAAGCAGTGTTAGTAATCTCTCTTCTACATCTGGAACTTTTTATTTACAGAGAAATCCAATTAACACTTTATACTTTACTTATAAAGCAAATGCTAACACAGATGATATATTCATGTGTTTTGAAAAAGTCAGCGATGGTAGATGTCAAAATGCAGAAAACTTTGATAAGTTAAAAGCTAGTCATGAACCAGGAAGTATAGAAGTTATAAACAATAATACAAAATGGATAATTATAATCTCTAAAAATGAAGATACTTATGGTGTTGATGGCGGAAAGTTCTACCTGCGTAACGGTATAGGTAATATTAGTGAAGTATATACTATAAAAGTTTCTGACTCAAAATAAAAGTATTACTCATACCACTTTCTCTTTTTATCTCTTTTATTTCTAATATTTTAAAACCAGCTTGTTTGAAAATATTTTCTATTTCACTGTAATTATAATAATGCACGTATCGAGTATTTTTATGATGGACAAAGCCTATTATCGCATCACTGTTTTCATTTAGGTCGTAATTACTTTCTGACAAGTTCCATGTTGTGAATATATTTATGCTTCCAGTTTTTACAACTCTAGATACTTCACTTAGCCAAATCACCACCTTTGCGGGGGGTATATGATGTAGCACTGCAATAGAGACGATCTGGTCAAAGCTTTCATCTTCTAAGTTAATATTTTCTTTATTTATATTATTATTCAAAGTTAAACCATCAAAGCTTTGTAGATTAACATTTTCCCCGTATTTATTTTTAGCTATTTTAATCAATTCTTTTGAGGGGTCAATACCAAGATAATTCAGATTACAATTTTCTGTATTTAGTTTTCCTATTTCAGGCACTAATCTACCATTGCCACAGCCAAGGTCTAATATTTTCGTATTTGGTTTTATATGCTTTGTGACTTCACTTATTAATTCCGGCCAAAAGTTTTGACGTGTTTTATCCCAGTCATCACTAACTTTATCGTAGCCATCTATGGTTAGGCTTATCTTTTGATCATCACTTAGTATGCTTACCAGTTCTTTATCCACATCACGCATCAGGCCTGGTTTATAATTTTTATTCATACTTACTATTATATCATATTTTTGCTAGTTTGTTTAATATGTGTTATAATATAAACAAGTTTTT
This sequence comes from bacterium, assembly GCA_043771335.1. Classification (GTDB taxonomy): domain Bacteria; phylum Patescibacteriota; class Minisyncoccia; order Phycocordibacterales; family UBA5272; genus JAUPVO01. Next base: position 7,276 of record JAYVHM010000008.1, read on the forward strand.
AATAATATAAGTGTTAAAAATTACAATATAAATCAAAACAAATCCTTAGAAACTTCTTTGCTATATGCTTATAATACAAGTATAAAATAGTTACAAGAAAATATGAGTGCAGATTTGTGCGTTTTTATTTTAATTTTAAATAAATATTATATTATTATGTCAGTTCGCAATCCACAAGAAATAAGAAAAGATGACCTAGACCATGCAAAGAACGGTCTTTTAAATATTTTTGAAGACATAGACAGTGAGGTAAAAGTCGCAAAGTTAAAACGTGTAATCATGCGTGACGAGTATTGGTCATCACGTATTGCCAGTGTTCGTAAGAAAATAAATAACAAAGTAGATGCTGATGGACAAATGCCTAATAATCCAGAGCTACTTCGTCTCTATGATGAGTTAATAGAAGAAGAGGCAACAAACAAAGATGGCAGTGTTATGAAAAGAGAGAGAAAAGTAGAGCAGATACTCAAGAGATTAAAAGTAAGATCTAATTCAGGAGTAGCCGTGATATCATTACTAACAAAACCTTATACTTGTCCTGGACGTTGTATATATTGTCCTACAGAAAAGAATATGCCAAAGTCTTATTTGTCTCGTGAGCCTGCTGCAGCGCGCGCATTGCTTAACCGCTTTGATCCATACAAACAGATAATGATGCGTCTGCGTGCCCTTACTATGAATGGTCATCCAGTTGATAAGGTGGAGATGATTTTTATTGGTGGGACTTTTAACTTTTACAAAAAAGAATATCAAGAGTATTTTACTAAAGAATCTTTTCGTGCATGTAATAATTGGAAAGCAAAAGAAGAAGGTAGAGTTGAGATACTAGAAAATCATAATTACACATTAGAAGAACTTCAAATTATAAACGAAAAAGCACATGCGAGAATAATCGGCCTGTCTATAGAAACTAGGCCAGATTATATAACGCCCTCAGAATTAAAATATCTTAGATATTTAGGAGTGACAAAAGTCGAGCTCGGTGTTCAGCACCTAGATAACGCTGTATTAGACTATAACAAGCGTGAGATGACCGCAGAGAGTATAGCTCGCGGCGCTGAGATACTTCGTGATTACGGATTTAAAACAGTGTATCACATGATGCCTAACTTACCTACAAGCACGCCAGAGATGGATGTAAAAATGTTTAAGGAATTATATGATGGTAAAAACCATCACCCAGACATGATGAAAATATATCCATGTATGGTACTGCGTGGCTCACTACTTTATAAATGGGTGACACAAAGTAAGATAGAATACAAAGCATATGATGATGAGCTATTAACTCAAGTGCTCGCTGATGCAGAGAGTTATGTTCCTAATTATACCAGATTAATAAGGGTGATACGTGACATACCAGCTGACTACATAATCATAGGTAGTAAAAAAAGTAATTTAAGAGAAGATGTAGACAAATATCAGAAAAATAGAAAAGTTCCACAAGTGGACATAAGAGCGAGAGAGATACGTGATGACGAAGTTGATCCAAATGATTTTGAGCTGACTGAGACTTGGTATGAGACAGAGCATGGACATGAATGTTTCCTGCAATTTGAAAATAAAAAAGATTTAAAAGAGGGTGAAGCGAGCAGACTCGCTGGCTTCCTGCGTCTTCGCTTACCACTTTTTGACAAAATAGAAAAAGATTTTAAAAATATAAATCAAGAACTTACAAAAATTAATAAAATAACTGACTCTGGATCAGAAATAAAAAAAACTTGTGGTGGCGAGTGCGGTGGTAACTGTGTCTGTAAAAAAGAAGAGAATATCACAGCAAATAATTGGGGTCTAGACAAGTGGTATAAAGAGAGTGAAGATTATGCAAAAAATAATTTAAAAGATACAGAGGCTGGGAAAATAGATGAGTTAATGACTGATAGTGCGCTTGTGCGTGAGTTACATGTTTACGGTACTATGAAGAGGGTGGGTGAGGAAGGTAGTCAGTCTCAGCACACTGGCATGGGTAAGAGGTTACTGGCTCGCGCAGAAAAGATTGCTAGTGGTGACAATCAGTATAATTTAAAATATAAAAAGCTTTCCATTATCTCAGGTGTCGGAGTGCGTGAATATTATAGAAAGAGAGGTTATAATCTTGAGGGCACATATATGGTAAAAAATTTGAATTAGTTGTATAATATTTTTAATAAAAATATATGCAAACATTAATAAACAACATAAAAATGATTAAAAAAGTATTACTAGCAATCGCTATATTTATACCAATCTATGTGTATTTTAATGTTCAAGAAGCAAAAGATTTTGGAGTTTTAGCTCTTAACTTTCTATTTCTATCGCTACTCATCGGTCCACTTGGAAAAATATTTAAAAACAAGTTCTTCCAGTTTTTGATGTTAATTAGGGGTGAGATAGGAATACTTATGGCCTCAGCAGCACTAGCTCATGGTGTAGGAATATTAAGTAATAAGATGCTACAGGGCATGCTCAGCTCAGCATCATTAAAAGAAATGTTTACTAATTATTTACCTCTTACACTTGGTATGATCGCATTACTTTTAACTGTACCATTACTTATAACTTCTAATATTTATTTAAAAGAAAAGATGGGGGCTTGGTGGTATCGCATGCATAAGCTAGCTTATGCAATATTTATACTTGGAGCACTGCACAGCGCAACTATAAAGGGAGGGTTTAGTTTGGAGAATGTATTGCAAGTAGTACCAATGTTCGTAGTATATGGACTTATAATTCTTGCTAGTAAAAAATGGGGAAAGAAATAAAAATACTACAATAAATATTTTAAAAATAAAGCACAAATTAATTTGTGTTTTATTTTTTAAATAACATATTTTCCATCCTCAAAAATAATCTCTTCTTGATTTGTATTTTTATTTACTGTTGTTACCTTATGGGCAACAGGGAATAGATCTACGTGATACTTTGTTTTCTTACTTATTAGCCCTTCTTTTTTGTAGACACTATGCTTCTCACCCATTGATAAGTGCATGCCATATATTCTCTCAAATGCTGTGATGTCACCTAGGAATCTTTCTTTTGTTATTGCTTTATTTAGACCAAAACCTATTTCGCGTATCATGGGTGTCTCGTAACTTTTTACTTGATTATATATATCTATAAAATCTTTTGGTGCATTATCTCCATACTCAACCACTACACCAGATTCTATTTTTATTAAAAATGGCTCATACATTTGCATGGTAAA
>JAYVHM010000009.1:0-30430 GCA_043771335.1 bacterium
CGCTTTTCTGTGTTAATGTGTATTATTTGTTTATAACTACACGTGTTATCGGTCCAAAGTATCCAGATACTGGTGTTACTTTGTTTATTTTTTGATAAGCTTTTACCGCTTTAAATAATTCATTATCAAAGTTTCCATTTGTACTAGTAGAAGCATATAATCCTATAGCTTTTAGAGCTTTTTGTAATTCTCTTACATCATTATTGTTTTTCATTCCAAGTTTTAGATTCTTGTTAAATTTGAATTTACTTGCTCCTAATACTTGTAGTACCTGTAATGATCCATCGCTATTTCTCCTTGTAGCATTTGAGCTAAGGTTAGTAGAAGATATCAGAGATCCAGCAAAGTTCTCCACTATAACTGGAGGAAGAACTGCAGCCTCTGCGATTGTAAATGTTCCTGTAGCAAAAGTAGTTACATAGTTATTTCCAGCAGTTAATGTGCCTTGATTGATAGTGTATGTGCCAACATTTTCACCGGGAACTCTTACAAGTGATCCTGTTAATGTATCACCAGTAATCATGCCAGTAGTAGTTGATGTTAAAGAAGGATCAACATCACCTGAAACTTTTGTTTTGTTTTCTGCAGTTATAGTTGCTGATTTTTTGGTAATTTTTACATTTATAGGAGTTGTAATACTCGTCGACGCTAATATATAATTCATCGCATCAGTTCCTGTTTCTGTTACACCACTTACTGTTATGCTTTTTGTATCACCAGTATTCTTAGTGTCAAAGAGCGAAGTAGTAGAAGCATACATTAATACATCCCCAATTATCCTGTCATCTGTGATTGAGACAAAGCCATATCTGCTGCCATCATACTCTTTATTAGTTCCAGATGCACTTAGCATATTTAATGTTCTCTTTGTGATATTTGCAGTCGTAGTAGAGATAAGTGGTAGATTATAATTTGCATTATCAGCTCCTGCACCTATTAATATGTTTGTAGTTACTAATTTATTTGTTCCTGCATTCTTGTCTACAAAGTTAGATGTAGTAGAAGCTATAGCTCCAATCACATCTCCAAGTAAAGAGTTAGAAGTCATAGAAGTGGCAGTTGCAGCAGTGGTGCCATTATATACTTTGTTCATTACTACAGAGCTAACCACCAAATCACGAGCTGTGATGTTTGCATTAGTAGTCGCTGTAGAATTAAGAAGATTGTAATTAGCTGTATCGGTCGCATTGCCAAGAGCTATACCAGTTACGGTTACTAATTTTGCAATACCTACATTTTTATTTATAAAGTTAGAGCTGGTAAAAGTGTAATTTACAAAGTCTCCAGAAACGACATCTGTTGAGGTGCCAGTAGGTATAGCAGCTGTATTAGCATCATACACTTTTGAAGAAGAGATAACATTAGCAGTTAAGTTCTTTTTTGTGATATTTGCTGTTGCAGTAGCTGTAGTAGTAGATAAGGTGTAATTAGCAGCGTCAGTACCTGTTATAGTTAATCCAGTTATGGTTACTAATTTTGTATTAGCAACAGTTTTACTAGAAAAATTAGCTGTTCCAGTTATGGTGATCACATCGCCTGTAACTCTGTTGTCCGAAAAAGTTACAACAGCGTTTGTATTTCCATCATAGACTTTGTTAGCTGCAGTTGCTGTCACTGTTAATGTTCTTTTTGTAATGTCAGCAGTAGTAGTAGCTATTAGGTTGTAGTTAGCAGCTGCTGTACCGCTAGCTGTGTATCCTGTTATGTTAACTAATTTTGAAGTGCTGGCATTCTTAGTATCAAAATTAGCTGCGATAGGTGTTCCTCCTAATCTAACATTAAGTAAGTCTGTATTTATAACACCAACAAGAGTAGCTACGCCACTCATCACTGCTGTTGTTAGTCCATCATATATTTTGTTCGCTACACTAAGTCCAGATATTGTTATATCTTTGGCTGTAATATTTGCGGTTAAAGTGGGCTGTGTTAATGAGTATTCACTAGAACTAGTGCCACTAATAGTTAAGCCAGTTACATTTACTGTCTTTCCATTAGCAACTGTAGAGCTTAAGAAGCTCATAGCGGCAGAACCACCAAGGGTTACAGTGTCACTAGCCATAACACCAACAAGAGTAGGAATACCTGCACCTGTAGCGCTTATGTTTCCATCATATGCTTTGTTAGAAGCTGTTAATCCAGTTACTGTTAATTCTTTTTTGGTTACTGCTCCTACATTTGAATTTAGAAAAGTAATAGTATAATTGTCTCCATTGTTTCCATCTGTTACAGTTCCTGTTGCAGTCATTGTCTTAGCTGTAGCAACATTTGCAGTTACATAGCTTTGAGTAAAAGCTCCAGTGTCACCAGTAGCAACAGCTGGGCTAGCACTCGGTACAGTAGCAGATACTGTAGTGGCATCATAGGCTTTTGTAGTTGTCGCCGGAGTTACAGTGATAGCTCTTTTGTTAACTATTTGTGTCTCGGGCAATGGTTGATTTGTTAGGTTGTAATTAGCTGATTTTGTTCCTTGTAAGGTGTAACCTGTAAAAGTAACATTGTTTGCTACTGTTGTAGTAGCATCTTTAGAAGATAATGTAGCAACTCCAGTGGAAGTGTTCACACTTAACTTTGTCGCATCTGAATCATCACCATTTATTACTCCAGAAAAAGTGATAGCTGTTGGATTTGCTATTATGCTTGCAACAGTTGTCCCGTCATAGATTTTGCTAGGATTAGCAAAGTCCCCAGTACTCATAGTAATATCCTTCTTTGCTATGTTAAAAGTAACAGAAGCAAAAGATTGAGTGTTTTTGGTGGCTGTAACAGTACAGCTTCCTGCTCCAGTTATGTTTATGCTACGTGTCTCCCCAGTTCCAGTTAGATTACAACTGCCTGACCAGGTGAATGTTACATTTCCAACAGCAGGGTCAAGGGTTGCTGTTATTGATATAGGTCCAGAACCATAAGTCGTATCTGCTACTGGTGTTAAGGTAACGGTATTACCTCCGGTATTAGTGTTGACAGCCATAGCAGAGCTTAGTGTCGCTGATATTAATAATGTGGCGAGCATACTAGTTAATAGTGTGCTTGCAAAAATCTTTTTAGTAAAGTTTGTAAAGTCGATTATATTTTTCATAAAGTGTTTTTTTAAGTCTCTATATTAACGTATAAACAGGTTTTTTGTAAAGATGTCTATACTTATTTGAATACTAGCATAACCACCATAGAAAGTAAACTTTGCCAAGGTGTGGATAACGTGTCATTTTAAAAGTAAAACACTAGACATGTAGAACCTTCTTTTTGCTATTTTTTTGAAAATATGTTAAAATATTTCCACGCCCTTGTAGCTCAGTTGGTAGAGCAACTGCCTTTTAAGCAGATGGTCGCAGGTTCGAATCCTGCCGGGGGCACAATTTTTATAAAAATTAGAATCTCCATCACTTGGGGATTTTAATTTGCATTTTGCTTTAAAATTTTGTATAATGTATTTCTCGCTTAGCACTACACTCACCTTTAGCCGGGGTAGAGGGGACTTATAATTATCCTACTTTACATGAGTGGCTAAGCGAGACCATTATTCCGTGATAGCTCAGCGGTAGAGCAGTTCCCTGTTAAGGAATTGGTCGTAGGTTCGATCCCTACTCACGGAGCCAGTCAAGACTACTAGTTAGTCCAAGTATCAAATTATACGGAGAACGCATTGTAAAACAAGGCGTTTTTCTGTTTAAGGTAGAGTTTTGAAGTAGATGACTGAGAATTGTTGCTTAAAACTATAAACAGCCAAATTTAAATTATTGCTTGCAAATCTATAGAAATGCTATAATTATATTGGGTAGTATTTATCAGCTTATTAATTATTATTAACCCTAGTTATAATAACGGCTTTGTTTTTCTATCAAAAAATAGAACCCAAATAATTCTACCCAACATAGTACTGTCATACTTTTATATAATATATTTATTAAGCACACAGTGCTTGTTTTTTGGGCTCTACTACATCCTATTCGACAGGGATAGTGAATATTTAAATTAAGGTCGAGTAAGATTATTTGATGTGCTTAACGAAGCCATTACAATCTTAAATAAATTATGTTAAAAATTAAAAAAGAGTTTTCACTTCTTTCTCTAATAAAAGGGGTGTTCGCTTCGCTATTGTTATTTGGACTCATCATTACAGCACACGCAAACGCTGACCCTGTTGGGTGTGTTGATAATGGTGGGGGTATTTCAATTGGCGCCTTTAGGGCTGATGGAATTACTAGTATTGGTGCTTCAGATAAAGTTCTTGATGGCGAGCTGGTGAAGTATAGAGCCACTCTCTCGGCACTACCATTTCCACCTAATTGTGCATATGAAGGTGGATCGTGGACATTAACGACTCCAGACTCAATAATTCATCCTCTGAGTGCTGTACCACGTATAGGTGGTACAGGAGTTTTGAGTTTGCTGTCTAGTTTCATTGACTATGTTGTGACACATGGACATGAAATATCTTCTGTTATCACTGCGACATCTGCCTATAGCGGTGGAATTTCTCACGCGAATACTGGAGATAATACACCGGGCCCTGTGCTCGGTGCATCCAAAATAATCTTAGTAATGCATCCTAGTACGAAAGTTTCAATCACAGCATCTTCTTCTCAGGTTGCCGTTGGTGAATCAACTGTACTAACTATTACAGAGACAAATGATGGCGATACTCCATTGAGTAGTCCAAACGTTGTAGTGGACAATGGTGTAGGCACTCTTATTGCACCTCCTACTACAGGAGACACTGGCAATGATGGGATTCTTGGTATTGGAGAAACATGGTCATGGACAGTAAGTAGTGGAAGCATAAATGCTAGCACGACATTTACAGCAACTGGACATGGATCAGCAAATGGAATGGATGTGACTTGGTGTGCTAACACACAGAGTCCACCAGCTGCTACTCTGTGTGATCAAGACGAGAGGGCTAGCGTAAATGTTACTGTCGTAAAATCTTTAGTCATAGAAAAGACAGCACAAACTTCCTATGATAAAAAATGGAATTGGACAATAGATAAAATAGTAGATAAGAGCACTATCGTGCTCCAGAGCGGGGCATCTTCAACAGTTAACTACGATGTTACGGTGAATTCCTCGTCGACGAATATGAATCATGTTGTGAGTGGCACTATTACAGTTACTAATCCCATTGGGAATCCAATAGCTACAGTCACTTCGGTTGTAGATGATTTGAATATAACTGTTGCAAATCCTACAGTCAACTGTAGTGCTAATCCGCTTGGATTTTCTAGTTTCCCTCATACGCTTGCGGCTGGGGAGTCCTTGATCTGTACATATAATGGTACTAGTACTGGGACTGATTCACAGAATCAAGTAACAATTAGTACTCAAGGTGCAGTAGTTGGAGGTACTAGTACGGCTGCAGTCATCTGGGGCACTCCAACCAATGAGATAGATGAATGTGCAGACGTGAGTGATCCAAATGAAAATGGTAGCTTACTTACTGATACCATCTGCGCCAATGAAACACTCCCGCACACATACAAATATGATCTAACATTTGGGCCAGCAGGAGCATTAGGTGTAGATGTTGCTGTTACTTGTGGTGTGATTAATCACCCAAATACAGCACAAATCTTAACAAATGATACACAGACAATTGCATCCGACAATGTAAATGTTAGTGTAACTGTAGATTGTTCACTAGGGTGTACCCTAACTCAGGGCTACTGGAAGACACACAACAACACCTTCAAAGGTGGTGCGTCTCCAGATGCTGAGTGGTTCGACTTACTCCCTCCACTGGGAGAGAATACAATCTTCTATCTGAGCGGAGCATCATGGTTCAATGTCTTCTGGACTGCTCCTAAAGGAAATGCGTATTATAATCTCGCGCATCAATTTATGGCAGCTAAGCTAAACATCAGTAAAGGTGCCTCAGTGCCTGCAGATGTAGCTACCGCGATAAGTTCTGCAACTGCATTATTCGAAACCAAAACACCAGCACAGGTAGCTACCTTAAAAGGGGCAGCTAAACAAACATGGGTTAATCTAGCTGGTACTCTCGGTTCGTATAATGAAGGGCTTATAGGGCCAGGTCATTGTAAGTAAATTAAGTTTTAAAAGTTTTATAAATACTTTCTAAAATATTAGTTAGTTAAAGTACGGGGGAAATTTAGTGCAGAGAATCAACCCAAATTTATAAAAATTTAGCAAAATAACACATATCATATATGTGTTATTTTGTTGTAAAAAAAATGAGAAAAAAGGCTATTAACGGCTCTGGAAATCATATGGCCGTACATCATCACTAAGATTCATTAATATGATCTGAAGTGTTTACAGCCCCTAATCCTTTGAGGATTAGGGGCTTTTATTTTGCTTTTTTTGAAATATTTAACAATGTTGTATTAAATACATTGACAAAGCATGACCCAAGGTGTTATTTTATTTATATGACCCACTCACGAACAAAATTTATTTTTATCTTCTTCATCTGTGGTTTTGCTTTCATGTTTATCACTACGTCACTACTCGGATCTACTGGGGTGCGAGGGTTTCCTCAGTTGCCTGACTCAGTTATGCGAACGGGCAGCAACTCACTTGTAGAGTGGAAGAGGGTGGGGTCCAGAGTTGTCCTGCCTATCAAAATTATTTTACTCGGGCCACTGATGCCTTATTTTGACCTCCTCCGTCGTGAGCCAGATACACCACCACCATTTTTTACCATTGGTATTCTTTTCTACTGGACTATACTTGCTTCAGCTATACATTATTTACTAGGTAAACTAAAACGTTTTTGTTTTATCTAGTGATTTTTTTGTAAGTAATGTGATACAATAGGTATATACTTAACATATGAAAAAAACACCCTTAATTTTAACAGCTCTAGTTTTGGTAATTTTAGGCGTATTGATATACAAATCAACCACGACTAAAAATAACATGCCTAACAACAATGAAACTCAAGTAGATATCCATGATGGAACTTATATCATCGCGGGTCAAAATGTAACTTTAAAAAATGGAATATCTGAAGTAGATGCAGCTCCAGGCTCTGCTTCAAAAATAATAACAAGATATTTTGGAAATGATTTACGTTATGATGCTAACAACGATGGAGTATTAGATGATGTGTTTCTCTTAACTCAAAGTACTGGTGGAAGTGGACTGTTTTATTATGTTGTGGCTCTGACACATACTCCGACTGGTGATTTTGGTTCAGATGGTATATTGCTAGGAGACAGAATCTCTCCACAGACTATCAACTTAGATGAGGCTAATGGAAAAAAGAATGTGATAGTGGTCAATTATGCTGATAGAAAAGCTAATGAGAGTTTTGCTACTGCTCCGTCAGTAGGTAAGAGTATTTGGTTAAAATTAGACACTATTACGATGAAATGGGGTGAAGTAGTGCAGAACTTTGAAGGAGAAGCTGATACAGTTAAGATGTCTCTAAGTATGAAAAATTGGGAATGGGTAAGTACTGGATATAGTGATGGCAAAAAGGTAACACCTCGCACGGAGAAAAAATTTGTTCTCACATTAAAAAGTGATAAAACCTTTTCTGCTACAACTGACTGTAATGGAGTAGGGGGTGAATATACTACCAATGGAAATAAGATAACATTTACAAAAATGATATCTACTATGATGTATTGTGAGGGTTCTCAGGAAGCAGATTTTACAAAAATGATATCTGAGGTGCAGAGTTACTTTTTCACCGCAAAAGGTGAGTTGGTTTTGGATTTAAAATTTGACACTGGCTCTGTGATTTTTAAGTAAGTACAGCTTATTATTTTTCTTATTTTTTAACAAATGTATACAGTTGACTGTTTGTTAAAATAGGAATACTATTAAAGATAGATAAACAATAAAATAAAAATATGAAAAACAATACACAAAATAAAACTGTTATAGTTCTGATACTTTTAGTAATATTATTAATAGGAGTGCTCTTTTATTTTTATAAAAGTGCTAATTCTAATTTAGGGCAACCTACATCAACTAATACAGTCACGAATACAGAAACAGAAAATGTGACAACAATTTTAGGCAATAATGAGATTAATATTTACAATTTAAAATCAAATCAAATACTTACAAGTCCGATGACAATAGAGGGCGAGGCAAAAGGTTGGTATTTTGAAGCGTCTTTTCCTGTGGAGCTCGTAGATGCTAATGGTAAAACATTATTCAAAGGTCCAGCAACGGCCCAGTCAGACTGGATGACATCTGCTTTTGTCCCATTCAAAATCACACTAACTTTTGCAAATCCAATTACAGCAACTGGAACTCTAATATTTAAAAATGATAACCCGAGTGGTATGACTGAAAATGAGAGATCTTTTAGGGTTCCTGTACGTTTTGATCTTAACAAAAATCAGCGCTCTGTAAGTCTTTATTATTATAATAGCTCACTCGATAAAGATGTAAATGGGAATATCTTATGTTCTGCAAAAGGGCTTGTATCAGTTCAAAGATCTATCACAATAACACAGACACCTCTTCAAGATACTCTTCGTTTATTTTTAAAAGGAGAACTTACTTCTACTGAGAAAAATAGTGGCCTAAGCTCTGAGTATCCTCTTAGCGGAGTTGAGCTCAAAAGCGCTTTTATCTCAAATCTTGGAGTGCTTACCATTGACCTCTCTGACCCTAATAATAAGACTAGCGGGGGAGCATGTAGGGCAAAAATCTTACAAGCTCAACTGGAAGCAACAGCAAAACAATTTGCTAATGTAAAATCTATAGTATACACAAAACCAGTATTTCAACCTTAGCTATTCATGGGTACCTCTATCAATAAAAACTCACAGTCGGATAGAGCAGTGAGGGTGGCGATAGACACACTGTCAGTATCCCAGACGCCATATCCATCACGGGTGTTGAGATCTTGATCATTTACTTTGACTTGACCAGATATTACAAAAATATACAGACCATTATTTTTAGGATCTTTCAATTCATGATTCATAGAGTGACCTTTTTCAAAGTTAGCAAGAGAGAAGTAGGCATTCTGATGTATCCATACTTCTCCACCTGTCTCAATCGGCGAGAGTATCTGTTGTATTTTGTTTTCTCTATCATCTCTATTTAGTTTTATTTGCTGATAACGTGGAGTGACTCCTGCCTTGTTCGGCATGATCCAGATTTGAAGGAGGGAGACAGGAATACTTTCGTCAGCATTGAACTCGCTGTGTCTCACTCCTGTACCAGCACTCATGACTTGTATCTCACCTGTGTGTATGACTTCACTGTTGCCCATACTATCATTGTGAGCGAGACTTCCTGATAGGGGGATAGTGACGATCTCCATGTCGCTGTGTCCATGAGTGCCAAATCCTGTGCCGCCTGCGATAGTATCATCATTTAAAACTCTTAGCACGCCAAAGTGCATCCTCGCCTCATCATAGTAGTCGGCAAATGAAAATGTGTGATTAGTTTTTAACCATCCATGGTCTGCAGACCCTCTTGTATTTGCTTTGTGTAATATTGTTTGTAACATGTGCTTACTTTGTTCTCATCTTTGTATATTAACATAAATATATCACAATATACAAAAACAAAATTAATGATATAATTAACTGATGAAGAAAGTATTAGAATTATTATTCATTGTCATGGTATCATCTGCTATATTTTCATATTTTAAATATGGAAATATAAAAGAGATGTTTACTTTTGGTGAAGTAAAATGTGAAAAGCCAATCACTTATAAGCTAGCTACTTTTGACAAGAGATTCAATATCTCAGAAAAGTATTTCCTAGGAGCATTGGCAGATGCGGAGGCCATATGGGAGAAGCCACTTGGACGAGACTTGTTTGTTTTGTCTACTAGCACGGGGAAGCTAAAGATAAGTCTGATCTATGACTATAGACAAGAGGCTACAGCAAAACTAGCTAGTATGAATATAGTAGTTAAGGATGATAAGGTGACTTATGACAAACTCAAAAATAAATTTGATAGTCTAAAAATAGAGCTTGCAAATAGTAAGAGTGATTATGATGTCAGGCTCTTAGCTTTTAATCTGAGACAAACTACATACAGTGCACGTGTTGAGTATTGGAATACTCACGGAGGAGCTCCAGAAAAAGAACATAGAGAACTCAGCACAGAGAGGGATGCGATAAATGCTGAGGCATCCAGACTAAATACATTACAAAAGAGGGTTAACGAGACAGTGACAGAAATAAACTCTTTGGCCGTAGTACTAAATCGTCTAGCGGCTACGCTGAATCTGTCTGTAGATCAGTACAATGCAATAAGCGGATCTAGGGGAGAGAGTTTCCAAGAGGGACTATATCAAACTGATGGTGTGAATCAAGAGATAAGTATCTATGAGTTCAGTAGTAGAGAAAAGCTGGTGAGAGTGCTAGCTCATGAGCTAGGGCACGCGCTAGGTCTAGATCATGTTGATGATGAGAAAGCTATCATGTACAAACTGAATCAAGGTAGCACCAAAGCGTTATCAGAAACTGATCTAACAGCATTAAAATTTCTTTGTAAAAGTATAAAAAAATAGAAAAGCAGACCTTGATGGTCTGCTTTTCTATTTTGCTACTACTAATGTAGTATATTTTCTCCTCTGATTATTCTGAGTAATATAATAATTACTGCGATTACAAGTAATATATGTATAAAACCACCCATAACATGAAAACCAAGAAAACCAACTAACCATAGTATAACCAGAACTGTTGCGATTTGTGTAAGCATATTTTTTTTATTATTTTAATAAAAGATATCCACTAAATTCAGTATACTCTTATGTGAGATAATAGCAAGGAACATTATTCATCATTAGACAATCACAAAGAACCAAATAGCCACCTTTAACATTATCTTGTCATAAAAAGGAATATGGAAATCAGCTTCTTTTATCCTCGCATAATGATCCTCTAGAACTTTGTCAGCGAGGTCATCCCACTTAATACCCAGATCTTTTGCCTCGAGAGCGAGGTCAGCAAAAAGTAACACGCCATGAAAAAGAACTTTCCTTTGTAATGTGGCGAGCCTCCTATTTAATTTCTTAGCACCCTCCCCATTATGCTCAGACAGCATTCTCTTTAGCTCACTAACTCCAAACTGAACATGAGAGACCTCATCACGATTAATAGAGTCGCATAATTCTGCGAGGGTGGCGTCGCCATGCTTTGACATTTCTCCAAGGAGTATAATCACCAACCCTTCGGCTATGAAGTTCTGTATTAATATTGACCCTGCATAATCTTTTTCTTCTAATGTTTTATGCATTACTTTATGTACTGCGCCCATGTGTTTTGAGACTTTTACATCTGGCCTACTAGGTATATTCATATAGTCGGTCAATGCTTCTAAGTGCTTGTCTTCATCAGCTTGTTGTTTTAATAGAAAGTCTTTTGCATTTTGATTCGGGGCAAAGCTAGCTATGACATTACAATAATCAATAGCTAATGTCTCACCAAAAATAACTTGTAACAAGTAATGGTATCTAGCTTTTTTATATTCTTCTGATTCAGTGTTGGTTATTATTTCCTTACTCATATTTTTCTTTTTATATTATATCACATATTTTGATCAGCCTCACTTTTGATTTGACATAATCTTACTGTGTATCATAGTAAAATACTAAAAAGTCTCTTGTCACTCCATCATGGCTATTTTTGTTATATACTATAGGAGGGGGTTATAAGCTTCTTCGTCTTAATATAAATAATTATAAATCTTATAAAACAATTAAAATATGAAATACTTAAACAAAATAATTTTAGGAATATTCCTTGCTACTATGCCTGCTTTTGCTATGGCACAAGTAGTAACTGGGATAATACCTACGCCAACACATATAAGTCCAGTAGATAATGTTGCACTTAAAACGGTTAATTTTACAAATGTTGACTGGACTGACGTATTATTCGGGTCATCAACAATAGGTTACAATTATGAATCTTCACATAGCACTACAACAAAAGCAGATGGTAGCTTTCTGTCTCCAGCTTTTGTATCAGCTAATCTTGCCAGCTCATCAATATCCACATTAGGAACATCTGAGGGTGTGTATTATTGGCATGTACGTGCTCTAGACTTATTGGCTAGTACTACAAGCACTGCAACAAGTAGCTCTTGGTCATCAGCTTGGAAAGTTATAGTAGATAATACAGCACCACAAGCGTCAGCAGGAGTTGTTCTGACTTCTAGTATTGCACCAGTATCTACTACAACCACAGGCACTCAGGGTTGGTCATTTGGAACATCAACTGATAACTTATCAGGAGTATCAAGATATGAATACAGTGTTAACAGCACTAGTACTTGGATTAATAATTTACTTAATACTACATTTATCACTAACTTAGGTATCGGCAGTCATACGTTATTAATACGTGCTATAGACAGAGCAGAAAACATTAGCGCCTCATCTGTAACTTTGTTTACAGTAACTGCTAGCACTACTAATGCCACTACTACACCAGTAGTAAATGGACAGACAAATAAGAATCAGTGTAAAAATGGAGGTTGGAAAAGATTCACTAATCCAACTTTTAAGAATCAAGGGAAGTGCGTCTCTTTTGTAGAGAAAGTATTAAAAGATAAAAAAAAGGAAGAGAAGAGAATAAAAAAAGAAAATAAAGAAAATAAAGAAAGAGAAGATAAGAAAAATAAAGAAAAAGGAGAGAGGGATTAATACTTTCTAAATAAATTAAAACACTAACATCCGTTAGTGTTTTAATATGTAGCCTTTTATGTTATAATACAAGCTATATTAAAACTGCTATGAAAGAAAAATTAGCCCACCTGTTACAAGTAAAAGAAGAATTGCCAAGCATATTCCCTCATGAATTATTTTCTGTGGGGCCTTTTACTTTTTCTCCAGCAACGATGATGGCAACGCTCGCGGTTATTGTTTTCATTTATTTAGCATTTAAAACGAGTAAGTTCAAGTTGATACCTGGATATTTTCAGCATATCATGGAGATGCTGGTGCTTTTTGTCCTCGATTTTATAGAGAAAATAGTCGGAGATAAAAAGAAATCAAGAAATATCTTGCCTTATGTTGGTTCTGTATTTTTATTTATTTTATTTTCTAACTTGGCTTCACTTATTCCCGGTCTTACTTCTATTACTTTTCATGATCATCATGTTTTTTCTGCGTCGACCGCTGATTTTAATACTACATTCTCTCTCGCTCTCGCTGCAGTTGTGATTATACACATTGTGGGTGTAACTGAGAATGGATTTTTCTCGCACCTGTCACACTTTATAAAGATAAAGCCTATAATCAGTGGTTTTAGAAAAAGTTTTGGGGCAGGGTTCCTAGGTATAGTCGAGTTTTTTGTGGGACTAATAGAAATAATCGGTGAGCTGGCTAAAGTAATATCATTGTCACTTCGTCTTTTTGGTAATATGTTCGCACATGAAGTGCTTATGATTATACTACTCGGCTCACTATCTATCGGTGTTCCAGCTATATGGATGGGTATGGGTATACTCGTGGGTGTAGTGCAGGCTATAGTGTTTATGGCTCTTATCACTGTGTATTATTCATTGCTTGTGATGACTGGCAAAGATAATCATTAGTTTTTTATTTTCAAAATCTTACTTTTTATGTTATAATGTAAAAATATTTAAAACACTATGCAAGAAATAGAAATCAAAAAAAATAATGTAATAAGCACAGGAAAAATAACTCAAATCATAGGTCCAGTAATAGACGTAGAGTTTTCAGGTGAATTACCAGCACTACGTAATGCTCTCACGCTTATAAAAACTACTAACTTAAACGGAACAGAAACAAAAGAAGAGATAGTTCTAGAAGTAGCCCAGCACATAGGTATGCGTGAAGTTAGATGTATTTCTATGAGCGCTACTGACGGCCTAGCACGTGGGGAGGAAGTTTTTGATACAGGTCACGCCATATCAGTTCCAGTAGGACCAGAAGTTTTAGGTAGAATGTTCGATGTTGTAGGTAACCCGATAGATGGACTGGGAGAAGTAAAAACAAAAAAGAAATACAGTATACATCGCGATGCTCCAAGATTCGAAGATCAAAGCACAAAAGCAGAAGTGCTCGAGACCGGTATTAAGGTTATCGACCTTATCTGTCCATTCTTAAAAGGAGGTAAGATTGGGCTTTTTGGTGGAGCAGGAGTAGGTAAGACAGTAATCATACAGGAGTTAATACGTAACATCGCAGCTGAGCACGGTGGATACTCAATATTTGCAGGTGTAGGAGAAAGGAGTCGTGAGGGTAATGACCTGTACCGTGAGATGGAGGAGAGTAAAGTATTAGAAAAGACTACACTTGTCTTTGGTCAGATGAATGAGCCACCAGGAGCACGTGCTCGCGTAGCATTGTCAGCACTCTCAATGGCAGAATATTTCCGTGATGAAGAGAATAAGGACGTGCTTATGTTCGTAGATAATATATTCCGTTTTACTCAGGCGGGATCTGAGATATCAGCCCTGCTTGGTCGCATGCCATCAGCTGTAGGTTATCAGCCAACACTCGCAACTGAGATGGGTCAACTACAAGAGCGTATTACAAGCACTAAGAATGGGTCAATCACCTCAGTGCAGGCAGTGTATGTGCCAGCGGACGACCTTACTGACCCAGCACCAGCGACAACATTCTCACACTTGGACTCAACTGTTGTATTATCACGCCCACTCTCTGAGCTCGGTATTTATCCAGCTGTAGACCCACTAGACTCAACTTCAACAGTATTAACACCACAAATAGTGGGAGAAGAGCATTACAATGTAGCTCGTGGAGTACAGAAAATACTACAGCGCTATAAGGACTTACAGGATATCATCGCAATCCTTGGTATGGATGAGCTTTCAGATGAAGACAAAAAGACAGTATCTCGTGCTCGCCGTATACAAAAGTTCCTCTCTCAACCATTCTTCGTAGCAGAGCAGTTCACAGGTAAGCCGGGAGCCTATGTAAAATTAGAAGACACTATAAAATCTTTTGGTGAGATATTAGAAGGTAAGTATGATGATGTGCCAGAGCAAGATTTTTATCTAAAAGGAAGCATAACAGAAGTGTTAGCTGCAGCAAATATTACAAAATAATAAATAATTTTAAAATTAATTATTAAAAAACTAAGCATGATAAAAGTAATACTAAGCGATATAGAAAAAGAGCTTTGGAATGGTGAAGCAAAAAAAGTCATAATAAGCACTAACGATGGAGAGATATCTGTGTTACGTGGTCATGAGCCATTAATGACCACTGTATCTGTTGGGCAAGTAATTATAGAAAAAATAAATGAAGAAGGTTCAGGGGAAGATAAAAACAACAGAGATATTTTCTCAGTCTATAATGGAGTAGTTAATATTGAAAATGAAAAAGGTCAGACACGTGTTGTTATCTTAGTTGAGAATACAGAGAATCTAAAAGACTTTGATGAGCAAGTTTTAAAAGAGGCTGTAGAAGCTGCCAAAAAAGCAAATGAAGAAAAGCAAGACCCTGATTTTAATCTAGACTCTGGTATATTACGTGATATGAATAAGTTAAAACTCTCGAGGAGATATAGATAATTCACTCATAGACTTTATTTACTTTTTTGTATTTCTGTGTTAGTATATTAAGGTAGCAATCTTGCTCAGCACTTTACGAGGTATTTAAAATGGATACTAAATTACAGGTAACAACAAGAACCAACGGTCAGCATAAAAGTTTGGAGTTAAAAGCTTTTGGTGTGAATTTTTCTAATCTTATTGATTACATAACCTTACTTTTAAATAAAGTAAAAGCCCCAGAAACTGTCTATACTTTCTTCTTGCATGGTAAAATATCAGCAGTAGAAACAAAAGACTTTGCTGTAAAAATCTTGAAAGATAAATATTTACACTTCACTTTTTATAAAGCAGAAGAAAAAGTTTATGGCACATTGAGTGGAAAAGGTCTCTCAAAAAAAGAAATGCAAAATCTTTTTTCTTGTCTAAAAACATGGGAAAATGGAGAAGGTAAAATATTTTCCATACCACAGGAAAAACCAGCAGGTAATTTTATGACAAAGCGTGCCGAGGAAGTAGAGAGAGAAGCAGAATCTTTACTTGAAATATCTTTAAAAGATGCCTTCACAGCTCTTTTAAGTGCAAAAGTAGGATCAGCTAGAAATGATTTATATAGAATCATGACTAAGCATTTGATTGATTTTACTAAAAATAATAAAAAGAATCTGAGTAAGGATATTAGCATCTTTACACCCGGAGAGCCGATAGTGCCTATCATGGGTGGATCTGGAAAAAGAATAGACCCTACAACCATATACGCTAACCAATTACTTCAGAAATTAGTCTCAAGATTTATCTACAAGCATAATGATCAGGTGATGTTGTTTTTTGCAGACTTATTCCTTAAGTTTTATCAAAACCCAGATGTTTTTGATATGAAGGTTTTAGATAATAAAAAAACTTTATGGGAAGCTAAAATGCTGGAAACCATAGTCTTCACGCATGTTCCTAATCAAGGAAGTAGAAAGTTTTCTTGGAATGTTCACAAAGAGAAAGATTTTCAAAATATTTGTAAGAGATTCTCTTTGGATGAAGATAATATAAAATCTTTTCGTGATTTATACTTTCGAGATGATTATGGTGAGTTAATAGATGTTCACAAAAAGCAATTAGCTGAGGGTTTAGAGTCTGCAGATTCTCTAAAAAAAGATCTGGCAGAAGTCAGGGCTAATTATGATTCTGAGCAAGCAGCTATCATTTCACTTCAACAACAAATTGAAGAAAGGAAGAAAAGGGTAGGAGCTATGCGAGTAGATATCAGTAGCAGAGAGCAAGCAATAAGCAAGTTAGCCGAGATGTCATTTTGACAAAAGTCAAAAGGCTGGAAAAAGTTTTCAACTTTTTCCAGCCTTTTTTAATTTATTATTTTAATTTTATTTACAAAATATGCTATAATATAAGGAAGAAAATATCATGATATTACGGTCTATCACCATAAATGGATTTAAGAGCTTTGCTAAAAAGACTACTCTGGACCTGTCTCGTAATGTGACCGGAGTAGTTGGTCCAAATGGTAGTGGTAAAAGTAACATAGGGGAATCAGTCAGATTTGTAATGGGGGAGCAGTCTATGAAGAGTATTAGGAGCAAGTCATTAGGTGACCTGGTGTTTAAAGGCGGCGACGGAGTCGCCGCCTTGTCCCGCGCAGCAGTGAGTATAGAATTAGACAATAGCGGAAATAACAAAAAACAATCAGTACAAAATGATGAGGGTCTCTCAAAGTTTTTAGCTTATGACGAGATAGTTCTCAGTCGTGAAGTATTTACCGATGGGGCCAGTGTCTACAAGATAAACGGCAGTGAAGTTAGATTAAAAGATGTGCAGTCATTACTCGCCTTTGCTGGTATCGGAGCATCTACGCACACCATCATCTCTCAGGGTGAAGCTGATAAAATATTAACAGCCAGTAAAAAAGAAAGAAAAGAAATGATAGAGGACGCTCTCGGTCTCAAGATACATCATATCAGACTAAAAGAAAGTGCTAGAAAATTAAAAAAAGTCGACGAGAACATGCAAGTAGTGAGTCTGGTCAGGCGTGAGCTAGCCCCTGAGCTGCGTCACCTAGAAATACAAATGGATAAGATAAGCAAAGTAGAAACTGAGCGTATAAAATTAACCGAAGCCTATATAAAGTATTTTGCCTATGAAGATAGGTTTATAAATAATCTTAAAAATAAATTAGGTAATCATACTAACTTTGATGAAAAGATTTTAGAGATAAAAAACAATATAAATTTTTTAAATAAAAAAGAAGAGGATTTAAGTAATGCAAATACAGACAATAATTTTGAATTAAGCATAATAAATAGGAAAAATATTATCAGTGAAAACAGAAGCAAGATTCAAGGCGAGATGTCAGTTCTAATGTATGAGAAAAATAATCTCCTAAGCAAAATAAACAGTGAAGTAAAAATTATAGAATTAAAAAAAGAAATATTTATTGATTTTAAAAGCGATATAAAGTTCAGACTGAATAATACAAAGAATAATCTAGATAATAATAATCTAGCCGAGGCTAAGACCAATCTAAATGAGATACAAAATATAATATTAGCTACTGATTCTTGGCATTCTAGCGCCATAAACAAAGGGGAAATAGAAAACAGATTAAATGGTATAGATAATGACATACAAAAGCTAGAGAACGTTTTGTTAGAAAATCGCGAAGCTCTTAATCTTATAGACTTAGAGTTTTCAAGATACAATCAGGAAAAGATAAACGGCGTGAGGAAAATATACGAAGAAAAGTATAATCTAGAGCGTGATTTGGCATCTATAGAAAACAATAGACAAAGCTTTGAGAGAGACAGAGAGATGTTAAGTAGCAAGGATAATGACTTTACTGTTAAGTTAGAAGAAGCTAACAGATTCGTAGGTAGTCAGGTTTTGAATTATAAAAACACTACGCTGGGAGATGATTACAAACATTATGAGAATGAGAGATTGGTGGAGAGACTAAAAATAAGAATAGAAGAATTAGGAATATTAGACCCGACGAATATACGTAATAGCTATGAAGAGATGAGGGACAGAGATACTCACCTGTCAAAAGAAATAAAAGATTTAGAACAAGCAAAAGCTTCTCTGGATCAGCTTATTTTAGAATTAGAAAGTAGTATCAAGATAGATTTTAACAAAGGATTAGAGAAAATTAATTTTGCCTTTAATAATTATTTCCATGAAGTTTTTCCTGGAGGACGTGCCTCATTACAAGTTATAAAAGTTAAAAATGAAATAGATGAAAATGGAAATGAAATAGAAGAATCTCAAAATGAATTAGAAGTTGAAGGTGTAGATATAACCATTAACTTGCCAGGAAAAAAAATAAATGACATAAATATGCTAAGCGGTGGCGAGAGGACGTTGTCTTCTATTGCTTTACTCTTTGCTATGACTAGTATCATACCACCACCATTTATGGTTTTAGATGAGACTGATGCAGCTCTCGACGAGTTAAATGCAAAAAAATATGGCAAGATGTTAGGCCGATTATCAGAAAAATCTCGTCTACTAGTTATAACTCATAATCGTGAGACCATGAATGAATGTGATGTGCTTTATGGTGTTACCATGGGAGCTGAAGGTTTTAGTAGATTATTATCTATAAAATTCGATAAGTAAGATGAAAAACTTTTTATTTTTTATAAATCATATAGAAAATAGCATAAGCAAAACACTAGTATATTATTTGTTACTAGTAACTGTGACAGTCTCTTCATTTTTGATTGGAGCTACCAGTAACCTCATATATAACAGGGGTGTCGCGGAAATAAAAAATGTTGACGGCACTAATTATCAAGATTTGGATGTAAATACAAATCAGAGTGTTATGGGTAGTGGCACAGACAAAAGTTCTGAGTCTTTTAACATTGCAGATGAATATAAAAATAAATCTATTATTTTTGCTTCTGTAAAAGGTAAGTATTTTTATTACAAAGGTTGCGGAGGAGAAAGTATAGCTAAGAAAAATCTAAGATATTATAAGAGAGAATCTGAAGCTATAAAAGCCGGCAAAAAACTTTACAAAAAGTGTGAGTAATTAAAGCTACTGCACAAATGTTTTATAGGTCGTTATGCGTCCATACTTGTCCTTGGCGGTTATTATTATGTCTGTATAAGTATCATGCTTTACTATATCTTCTTCAAAATTACCCTCAGGATCTAAGGTTATTACCCTGTCAAATATCTTTACTTCTTTTGCTCTCTTTACTATTCCTTTTATTTTTATAATATTTCCTACTGTGACTTCCCCTTTTGATGGGCTGGTGACTAGTATTTGTGGACCAGAAACTAGTGGATAGATGCGATACGAAGCATAACCTACTACTACAGTAATGACTGTACCTATTAGTATTCTTAAGAGCAAATTACGTAAATACATATATTTATTTTATTTTAAAACAAATCTTCATCTCTATTTTTATTTACAACAGTGTCTGTCTCCTCGTCAAAAATATCGTCAACGCTAGTATCTTCTTTTGTTTCTTGATTTAGATTTACGAGCACACGACGTTTGTTATTACTCTCAAGCGGAGTTATTATGCCTGCTGTTTCTAGCTTCATAACCATACCATTAGCCTTTGGAAATCCCCAGCCAAACTTTGACTGCAAGCCAGATGCTGAGGCACGCTGTGTTGCTATTACATATTCTTTTGCTTTTGCATAGTCCATATCACCGACATTCTGACTATCATTAGGAGAGAGGTTACCACTGCTAGCTATATTATCGACAGAGACTTTGTTATAATCTATCTGCTCATTTTCATAGTCATGATGTCTATTTTTAATATAGTCTATAACTGATTTTATCTCTTCTGACGAGACAAATGGTGCCTGCACACGGAATGGTCTCGCTTCTCCAGGATCCATAAATAGCATATCACCACGACCGAGCAGGTCCTCAGCGCCAGTCTGATCTAGGATAGTTCTCGAGTCTATAGAGCTAGAAGTTTTAAGAGCGATACGCGCTGGTATATTTGCCTTGATTGTTCCTGTTATTACTTTTACATCTGGTCTCTGAGTTGCTAATATCAAGTGTATACCAGCAGCACGACCTTTTTGAGTGAGTGATGTGATGGCTGTTGTTATTTCTTTTGGATAGGTCAACATAAAGTCATTAAACTCGTCAAAGATAATAACTATGTATGGCATTCTCTCTGGCATCTTTTGATCTATTTTGCCGTAACGTTTTACTTTTTCCATTGCTGGGTAAAGTATTTTCTTGTGATAGTCAGACAGATTCTGTATACCAGCATACTCATCAGCAAAATAATCATAACGTCTATCCATCTCATCTATGGCCCACTTGAGACACTTGATAGCATTCTGAGGAGTGGTGATTACTGGTGTTGATAAGTGAGGTAGATTTTTATACAGAGTAAATTCTACTTTTTTAGGATCTATAACGATAAGACGCAGGGCGTCAGGACTATTTTTATACAGCAGTGACATTATAATATTTTGCACTGTGACTGACTTACCAGACTTTGTGGCACCAGCGATAAGTAGGTGAGGCATGTTTTCTATATCACCATATACTGGAGTGTTAGTTATGCTTTTTCCTATGGCCACTGTCAGGTTGCCACTGTTTTTAAATTCGGGAGTGTCTAACATGTCACGCAGTCCTAGTTGTTGTTTGTCTTTGTTTGGAACTTCTATACCTACGTATGGCTTACCAGGTATTGGAGCTTCTATGTGTATATTGTCTACAGATAGGGCTAATTGTATGTCATCTTTTAGGGTTAATATTCTTCTAACTGGCACACCTTGGGGTGGTTTTATTCTGTATTGAGTTACTGTCGGTCCGACTGTGGCTCCGCTCATCTCTACTTGTATTTCAAAATCATTCAGGACATTTTGTATTGACCTGCTTACTGCCTTAGTATCACCGGCACTGCTTCTGCCTTTGTCGCCATTTAGAAGGTCTAGCGGTGGCGGTATGAACTCCACATCCAGGCGAAATGTCTTCTTAGGGGTCAAGTCTAACTTTTCTACAACTTCTACTTCCTCCTCAGCATCTATATGTAATTCTTTTTTCATGACACCTCTTAGGCTTTTTTCTGCAGCTACTCGGTCAGCCATTTCTTCTTCACTTTCTTCGTTTTCCATATCTTCCTCATCTGTCTCATCAATAGTAGTAGTGTCTTTTTTCCCAAGGTTTACACCAGTAAAAATAGAAAATACTGAGTCAAATACTTTGTGTAATATTGTAGGTTTTTTGCCAGCAAGTAACTCCTCCTCTGTCATGTTCTCATCTACTTCGCGTGCCCACTTGATAACTGCGCGTCTCTCGGTTAATATCATCAGTGATATGTATGTGCTACCTAGTAATGCGAGTAGCGCTGGGATGGTTCCGATGTGAGTGATGAGTGGATTCGCTATGACGTGTCCGAGTGTGCCTGCCAAGTTCTCACGAGTCATGTTAAGCACCCCCATAACGCTAATTAATAGTAAAAATATACCAGCGTATTTCAAGTAATTATTTGAAAAGCTTTTTTTGAACCAAATCATATACGCAGCATAACCTAAAATAATAGGAGCTACATAAGCGAGTATCCCTATCATAACTGTTAATGATTTATACATTATATCGCCTGCGTCACCACCAGCACCAAGCATGCCAGATATTAAGATTATTGATAATAACACTAAGACAATAGATATGATGCCGAGTAGTATATCAGCATCAAATGGCTTTTCTTCTTTCCTTTTTCTCATATTTTTATTTAATATAATTATAACACGTATTTCCACTTTTTCTAAAAGACCCTTATGATATATGTGTATTATTCTTTTGTCCTTTACATAAAGGACAAAGTGATTGAGAAAGTTCTGGTTTTATTTGACATGTCCTTTAAAATATAAGAGAATAGAGACAAGATACAAAATAAAAAATTAATAAGACAAAATATGCAAAAAGCGACTAAAAACAATAAGACAACAAATCTAAGTAGGGCAATATTAATGTTAGTTAAAAATGCAAATCCAGAATCTGAAAAGACATTACTTACAAAGCTAGAGACAGCATGCTATGACCTTATAGACATAACTCACAATGATGAGACAAAAATATATACGCAATTAAAATACATGATTGATTTGTTGGTAGTAGCTAGACAGGTAAATGTTTTTTTAGAAGAAAATATAATTTTTATTATGAATGTAATATCTGAAATAAGTAAAACATATGAGACAAAATCAGAGACAAAAAATGAAGAAATTATAAATGAAAAGATAAGAAACATACTAGAAGATGGGGAAATGTCAGAGACAGAAAACCTGAGCGCAAGGGTAAGTAATTTGTATATAGATAAGAGACAAGAAGAAATTAAAAAAGAAATTAAAAACTTGGAAAAACTTTCAGAGACAAAAAGTAATAACTTAGACTTTTCTGATCAGAAATCCTTAGAGACAAAAAAGACAGATTACTCAGGTCGTCAACAAGTGGAAAACAACACTAGAAAATTAAGCAGGAGAGAAGAGGTGCTAAAAACTCTATCCTCTGTGCCAGTGTCTATCAAGGAGGTGAGTGAGAAAGTTTTAGGTTGCAGCGAGAAGACCTTACAGAGGGAATTGAATGCCTTAGTAGATAAGCGTCAAGCTATAAGAGTGGGAGAAAAGAGATGGTCACGTTATATCCTCGCTTAATAGTAGAAAACAAAGGTGAATATATTTTTTCCTCGCCTCTTAATACTAATTCGAAAATAATTGAAATATAAATTTTCTCACCAACTCTTTACCACACTAACCCATTCCAACAAGAAATTATTCGTGTTTGGGGCCCATACGAGCTTGGCTCAAAAATTTATATTTCATTTATTTTCTAATAATACAGCAAAAGCCTGGGTCTATGTCACATTTTACATGTCTATCTGTTATATATACTGACAACGATATCCACAAGTAAAGACAGGGTTAGTCCTTGCATTTATCTGTGAAAAAGGTATAATATGTCATAAGGACCTCATTGTTATTTTTTTAGCTGTTAAAAGCCTGAAAAGTAGGGACGAGGAAACCTTTGGAGACCTAATAATCTCTAGATCATTGACAACACAATAGCGCAGAAATTTACAAACAGATTACCCTTAAAAAGTAATCAAATTATAAATTACTAAGATAACCTCTGCGGTTGTCTTATGATCTTTATATTATTAATAATTGTTAATGCCTTAAAACATTAACGACTGCAAAGGCGACTTTCGCAGTATAATAAAATTTAAATTTTATTATCAACAAAAATCAAACTATGACAACAACAAATAAAATAACAGCAGTAGCTGCTATATTAGGAGGCGTAGTAGCATCAGTAGCTTCGGCATCTGCGGCTCTTAATCTTCCTACACAATCTTGTTCTTACAACTTCACGGTAAACATGAAGAGAGGAACTAGAAATTCACAAGTTATGGAACTTCAAAAAGTTCTTAACATGTACCCTCAGACAACTATCGCTACAACTGGCGCTGGTTCTATGGGAAATGAAACAAATTACTTCGGAGCAGCAACAGCAGCAGCTGTAGTTAGATTCCAAGAGTTACATGCATCTGACACTCTTTCTCCTATCGGAGCTACAAGAGGTACAGGTAATGCATTCGGTCTTACACGTGCAGTTTTAAATCAAATCTGTAAGGGTGGAGCTGTAGTAGTTAATCCTGGTACAGGACCAGTAGTTAATGGTGCTATCAATGCATCACTTTCTGCTAATCAACCAAACTCAGTATTAGTAGCAGGTCAAGCAGCTGCAGAGCTTGCTAAGTTCACATTCACTGGTAACGGTAATGTAAACATGATCAAGTTAAACAGAACTGGTATTTCTAACAATACTACAGCTACTAACGTATACTTATACGATGGTGCTAATCGTTTAACTGATTCTGCTTCTGTATTAACAGACGGTACAGTTACTTTTAACAGTACAGCTGGAATATTCTCAGTTAATGGATCTCGTACTATTTCAGTACGTGCTGACATCGCTGGTGGTACTTCAGGACAATCTCTTGGTGTTAGTTTAACTGGCTACACAGTAGCTGGTTCTCCTGCATCTATGGTTAATTTAGCTGGAAACAATCAATCAATCGCTCAAGTAACATTAGCGACTGTTGCTTTTTCAGGATCTCAAGTAGCTGCTGCTAGCATCAATGCTGGTCAGTTAAATACAACAGTATGGTCACAATCTATGAACGTAGGTACTCGTGCAGTAAAACTACATAGTATGACATTCAAGATGATCGGATCTGCTCCTATGGATGCACTTGCTAATGTATCTCTATTCATAGACGGTACAAAGGTAGGTAACTCTACAATGTTCGATAACAATGGTCGTGCTACATTCGATATGACAGCATCTCCAATGTTAATCAACACTGGAAACAGGACAGTAGAAGTTCGTGCTGATATCGTAAAAGGATCTAACAGAAACTTTACAGTATCAATCGAGAACGCTGCTGATGTACGTATAGAAGATCGTGATGTTCCTAACGGATTCATTACAGCTACTAACGTTACTAACAACGCCGGAGGTCTTATCTCTATTAATCAAGGTAACTTGACTATTAACCAAGACCCAGCTTACACTGCTACTCAGGTAGTTGGTGGAGCTACTAATGTTGTTATCTCTAGCTACGAAGTTAAGGCTTATGGTGAAGATGTGAAAATCACTTCATTAACAGTACTTCCACTTATTAATGGTACTTCAACAGGTACAGGTGGACTTAATAACTTAAGTCTTTATGTAAATGGTGGCCAAGTTGGTTCAAGTCAAAACTGGACAACTGGTAATGCTGTATTCAATAACTTAGGTTCTTCATTAACAGTTGCTGCTGGTCAATCAGTAATCGTAACTGTTAAGGCTGACATGGTTACAACTGGTAACACTAACTACACTGCAGGTACTGTAAGTGCTAGTCTTGTTGCTGGAACTAACAATGCACAAGGTATTAGCTCTAACCAATTAACATCTACATCAGCTGTTACTGGTAAGACTCTTACTATAGTGTCTGGTGCTGCTGCATTCGGAACAACTTCTGGATTCTCAGCTCAAACTATTAACCAAAACACTCAAAATGTTAAAATCGGTTCATTCACAATGCAAGCTTCAAATGCTGATTCATTACGTGTAACTAATCTTAACGTTGGTCTTACAGTAGGTGGTATGGCTTTAACTTCAGTAACTAACCTTACAGTTAAAGATGGTTCTACAGTATTAGGTACTCCAATCGGAAATGTATCAGCTTCTAACAACTTCTCAGTAAATGTGAATGTTGCTGCTGCTGGTTCTAAAGTATTCGATGTTTATGCTAATATCGGTGCTGCTGTGAACACTAATACTGTTCAGGCTGCTATGACTGTAACTTACAATGGTGTAACAAATACAACATCAACATCTACAACAGCTGCTGGTGTATTAATGACTGTTAACACAGCATCACTAAGTATGGCTACTCCAGCTGTAAATGCAACTCCTGCTGCTCAGTATACAACTGCTGGTGCTGCTAAACCTATTGCAACATTTAATGTTAAATCAACAAATGGTGCATCTACTATCACTAAGTTAACATTTAACTTATCTGGTAATGGTTTAACTGCAATCACAGTAGGTGGTGTAACAAAAGGTATCATCTCTGGTGCTACTTCTGTAACTGTTGATGGCTTAGCTATCGCGGTTCCTTACACTAACTCAGGTGTAGCCATTGCGGTTACAGGTGACTTTGCTGCTGTTGGTATCAATGCTGTTACTTCTGGTACAGCTAATACTGTAGCTCTTGTTTCAGCTGAGTTTACTTCTGGTAATACTACAGCTGTTCAAGCACTATCAGGTACTTCATCTGCTCAGACTCTTGTAGCGGCTATCCCTACAACAGTTAGAGGTGGTGCTGGTAACCAAGCTGGTGTTGGATCTAACATAGCAATGAGAGTAGGTTCAATCACTATCTCATCTACTGGTGACATCAACGTTACTACAGTTCCAATGGCTATCGCTGCTCCTGGAACAGTAGGAGGAACAGTTACTCTAAGACAAAATGGTTCTGCTGTTGCTGGTGTTACATGTACAACTACATTGTGTACATTCGCTCCTGCAACTCGTATCAACGGTTCTGCAACATTCGACGTTTACGCTGATGTTACAGGTGTTGCTACAGCTGGAAACACTTCTGTTAACGTAACTACTCCTGCATCATTCACATGGGATGATACAAACGTTACTGCAGCTTCATTAACTGGAACACTAGTTAATAACTACGGTATCTAATTTCTGCGCTAATATAAATACAATGTATAATATTAGAAATAATAAAGTATAGAGTAAATATATTAATGTGTGCGAGCGAGGACGAAGCGAAAGCGGAGTCCGAGCGAACGAAATTAAACAAAACCCCTTCGTAAGAAGGGGTTTTTGTTTTAGGGGTATAAGTTAGGAGGTTGTTAATTTTGGTTGACAAAATATTGGAGAGGGTATATAATGGATATACCGAAAGAGTATAGAAGAAAAGTAATCTTTATTGATCGCCTTTTATTGAAAAATAAATATTTTATACAATTGATAAAAAGTAGCGAAAGCTGCTTTTTATTTTTATATAATTAACTTTTTTATAATATTATATATTTCTTCATCTTTATTGTTTTCAAATTTATTACGCAGTATACCACTAACAAGATCAGACATTTGTATTGCTATACTATTTTTTGAATCCATGTATTTAACTTTACATTTATTTGTGGTATTTTTATTTAAAAACTTTTGTAAATCTATGCCTATATTTTTAGAATGTTTTTTACCTCCACGATAATCAATATGATATATAATATTCTTATCTTTGTACACTTCTGTACTTTGTTTACATATAAAATAAAGTGACTCGGTATATATATCTTTATTTTTTTCTGTACTTCTTTTATCTATATTAATATAAAATATTTTTATGTCATATTTCTTTATTTCTTTTATTATATTACTTATAAGGGATTTACTTGCAACAGAGTATTTTAATTCTTTTATATGACTCTTTTCAAAAATATTATCTAAATATTTATTTATATTTTTCAAATCTTTTTCATTAATGCAAATAGCGGAGAGTACAAAATTATTAGTAGATCCTTTTCCAAATTTATGCCCGTCATCACCACTCTCATCTATCCCAATAATAATTTTTTCCATCTCTATATTATATCACACAATCACTTACATAATTACATACTTTGTGTTATAATGAGAACAAATGTTAGGACTAATATCCTGTAATAACCCTTTAGAATATGAACCTAGAAGACTTTAAAAATAATGTGAAGACAAAATACCAAGCTGATACTTATGAGGCTATGCTTTTGGAATTGTCAGGTGCAAAAGAATTATTTGAGACTAGTGATGACGTAGAGATGAAAGAACTTGCCAAAGAAGACATAGACAGACTAGAAATTGAAAGCAAAAAAATGTATGACGAGTTGGTACAAATATTAACTAAGGAAAAAGAAGAAGAAGCAAAGCCAAGGTCATTAATATTAGAAATACAAGGTGGTGCTGGTGGCGATGAGTCAACACTTTTTGCGGCTGAGCTGGCCCTCGCATATAATAACTTTGCCATAAATCACAAGTTAGGCTGGGAGAAAACTGATGAGAGTGTGAGTGAGGTTGGCGGCTACAAATACGTCTCTTTTGAGATTAAGGGGAAAACTGCTTATGACTTTTTCAAGTGGGAATCAGGAGTGCATAGAGTGCAGAGGATACCAGACACAGAGAAGAATGGTCGCGTGCATACATCAACCATAACTGTGAGTGTAATGCCAATACGTGAAAATAAAAAAGTAACTATCAATCCAGCAGAAATAGAGATAGAGACTAGTCGCTCGGGCGGGGCAGGAGGGCAGAATGTAAATAAAGTAGAGACAGCAGTGCGTGTTATTCATATTCCTACAGGCCTAAGTGTGAGATGTACTATCGAGCGTTCGCAACTCAAAAACAAAGAGAGGGCAATGGAGATGCTACAAGCAAGACTAGACCAAAAGGCAGAAGAAGAAGATAATGCAAAACACAGCGCTGACAAGAAATCACAAGTAGGTACAGGGGACAGAAGTGAGAAAATCAGAACTTATAACTTTCCGCAGGATAGGGTTACAGATCACAGAATCAAAGAGTCTTGGCACGGATTACCAAAAATAATGACAGGTAGTCTAGAAGTTATTTTTGATGCGTTGAATAACTTTACTGGTGACTTTTCGGAAGGAGACTCAGAATAGATCTAAAGAAAATACACACATATAATTTTCTCCTCGCGCTTAATCCCAAAGGGAACCCTACACGACATCGTTAAAAACAATATGTGTATATTTTCTTTGGTTGCAAAATTAGACTAAAAATGCTATAATACACATCTAATATGTCAACAATTAATAAAGAAAACCTAGCAAAAATCGGCGCTCATTATGGGTACACTCGTACTCGCCGTCACCCGTCAGCAAAGCCATTCGTGGTCTCTGCTGCTAACGGAGTTGATTTTATAGACCTGGACAAGACTGTAGCTCAATACAAAACAGCTGTAGAATTTTTAAAGTCAGTAACTGACGCCAACAAACAAGTTGTATTCGTAAGTACAAAGCCAGAAATGAAGCAAATCATAAAAGAGATTGCTCTGGCTGCTAATATGCCATACATAGCCGACAGATATATCGGTGGTATTTTTACAAACTTTCCACAAATGAAAAAGAGAATTGAAAAACTTCAAGACACTCTTAAGAAAAAAGAAAATGGAGAATTAGATGTTTATACAAAAAAAGAACAAGGTCTTATACAAAAAGACATTGAGAGACTAGACAAAAACTTTGGTGGTATGTCTACTATCAATGGTATGCCTGGCGCCATAGTAATAGCAGACAGTAAAAAAGAGTGGATGCTAGTAGACGAAGCAAAACGTGTACGTGTTCCTGTTATCGCTCTATGTAACACTGACTGTGATGTTAATGCTGTAGAGTTTCCTATAGTATGTAATGACGCAGCACCTGCTGTAGTTAGAATGTTCCTCGAGAATATCAAAAAAGCTATCGCTTAGTTTGTTAGTATATATAATTAAAAATAATTTAAATTAAAAATATGGACATTATAAAAACATTAAGAGAAGAAACTGGTCTATCTTTTACTCAAATAAAAAAAGCATTAGACGAAGCAGCTGGTGATGCCGACAAGGCTAGAGAAGTTCTAAAAACTTACAGTGTAGCCCAAGCCGAGAAAAAAGGTGACCGTGAATTAGCGTCAGGTGCTATATCTTCATACGTACACTCAACAGCAATGATGGGAGCCATGACTATACTTTCTTGTGAGACTGATTTCGTAGCTAAGAATGAAGAGTTTAAAACTCTTGGTTATGACCTTGCTATGCATGTTGCTGCTATGGGTAATGACAACTTAGAAGAAGTTCTTAAGGAGGCATTCATAAAAGACGGAAGCATGACAGTAGAAGAGAGAATAAGTGGTGCCGTACAAAAATTTGGTGAGAATGTAAAGCTAACTAAAATAGTTAGATTCGCAATCTAAACCATAAATAAAAATAATATGCTTAACGCTTTTGATAATACTTTATTTGTTTTACTGGGCTTGAGCATTTTATTATTCCTATATGTATTTGTAAATGTTTACAGGCATTACAAAGTATTAATGGCAGTAGATGAATCAAAAGATGTATCCATAGACACAGAATATAATTCTATAAAATTAGTAATGAATACATATGAGTCATTACTAAGGTATACACTCAGAAGATTCGTTAAAAATTATTTATTCGTACTTCACTATATACACCTATTTACTATAAAGTTTTTAGCTAAGATACAATTAGGTTTTGCTCTAATTTATTCTTTACTTCGTGACTCTTTTGTAAAAAAGTCAGTGCAGAACAAAGCATATGTAAAACACTTTTGGGGTAATCTTAAAGAGTTTAAAAAAGAAATGGACGATGTGGATGACGGATCAAAGTAGATAAGTAAAATAAAAGCGGCGCCGAAGGCGCC
>JAYVHM010000010.1:0-23577 GCA_043771335.1 bacterium
GCCTACGGCCGCGCTTTTCTGTGTTATAATTAATACATGACAGAAAACTCTAGAACACCAAAGAAAATAAGACATCATCTAAAGCATTTTCTTATTCCACATGTTCATAATGATTACAAGCCACATATATTTCGTGAGACTTCTGTATCCATACTTCTTGGCACTACCCTCTTTTTGTTTGGATTGTCAGTTGGTAGCGCATACATAATACAAGGCACCGAAATAGGTAAAAGCATTATCTCAAAAGTCCTCATAGACCTGACTAATAAAAATAGACTTGAGAATAATTTACAAAGCCTAACAGAAAACCCAAAGCTATATACTGCTGCACTATTAAAAGCAAAAGACATGCTTGGCAATCAATACTTTGCCCATGAATCCCCAGCAGGATTGACCCCGTGGCACTTTTTAGAGGTGGCAAAATACGAATACACTTATGCCGGTGAGAACTTAGCTATTAATCACGTAGATAATGAACAGACAGAAACTGCCTGGATGAATTCACCATTACATAGAAAAAATATTCTTGACAGTAACTTCCAAGAAGTTGGCATATCAGCTTACAGTGGAGACTACAATGGCAGAAATACTATCTTCGTCGTGCAGATGTTTGGAACACCTGCAGAAAAATACGAGACATTAGCGCTTGCCACAGAAAATACAAAAGAAGTAGAAGAAAATAATGTTGAGAAAATAAATACTGTATCAAGCACAGAAAAAGATATAGTAAAAGTAGCCACAAAAGAAGTCTTAGCTAAAATCCCAGAATCAAAGGTTGAAAATTCTATAATTAAAACCAACCAAGATTTAAAAAATATTTCTTCTTCTACTATTTCTACCACCACCAACACTTTTACTACTACAGTTAACATCTCTACCGGCACAGTATCATTATCATCATCTAGCTCCTCGTCTTTAAAAGTAGAAGGTGCGGCTAATAAAAATTATTCTAAAATCTATGAGAGGTTAATATATAATGGTTCTAATTATGTGCAAAATATGTTGCAGATTTTATTTGTAATTATTTTTATAGCTACTCTAACTGATGTGTTAATAGAAATAAAAAGACAGCACGTGCGTCATATTGCTTATGCTGTCTTATTACTTATTATCTTGACTACACTAATGTATCTAAATAAGAATTATTTTGAATTAAACTTTGTCTTATTCTAACTACTATTCTAGTATGCCATCTAGATTAACATCGTAAAGCATGGCCTCACTCACTAATCTGTAATTAACTATTTCATTTTCTGTAAACCATATACTAACTTCACGACCATATGCTTCTGCTCCATCTTCTGGGTCTGTGCAGTGTATAAGATTTCTCATACCACGTGATCCATCTGAATCACAAAGGAAGTATGAGTCTAGTGCATAATCACCACGTATAGTTCCAGTGTCAGCTGATGCTGGCTCTGTGCTACCCACTAATCTCTTAACTACTGCGCCAGAGTTATTACCCTCTATAACCATAGCCACTACTGGCCCACAAGTCATATAACTAACTACAGCACGGATAATATCCTTACCGTACTCTAATGCTTCCTTCTCTATTGGGAGGCCTAATTTCTCGCGATTAGCGATTAGTCCTGTGCCCTTTTTAAGATACCAA
This sequence comes from bacterium, assembly GCA_043771335.1. Lineage (GTDB taxonomy): Bacteria > Patescibacteriota > Minisyncoccia > Phycocordibacterales > UBA5272 > JAUPVO01. Next base: position 1,616 of record JAYVHM010000010.1, read on the forward strand.
GCATCATCTTTTTGATAATGACTCCAGCATTGATCAGCTGTTGGCACTATCATTTTCATAGCTCCTATTTTAAGGCCGATACGTTCGAATCTTTTGGTTACCTCACCTACTAGCCCACGCTGTACTGCGTCTGGCTTTAATATTACAAATGTTTTTTCTTTTTTTGGATGCATATATTTTTTATTTTATTTATTAAAATTATTTTTATTAGTGATTTTTTTAACTCTTGTATTATATCATAAAATGAGTGATTTTAGAAATTAAAAAACCCACTTTTTATCGTGGGTTTATCTTTAAAGATTTTATTTTAGTGGAAGTTATAGAAAAGCTTTGTACCCACTTTCCATGCACCGTGCTCATCTGGCTTCCAGATTTTTGCACACCATTTTAAGCTATCTTTTCTTTGTACTATTTCTAATACCAGACATTCACCTTCTACATTTGCAATAGGGAAAAGATTTGACACGCCTAATTTTTCTAATTCATAACGTATACCAAAAATAACAGGTTCAGGATCATATTGATTCTTTGCAACAAAAGCAATTTGATCAAATGTAACCGGTTTTTCATAAGCATGTAGCATATAAAAAACTTTTAAATCAAATTCTGCTTTGCTTAAAGTCGTAAACTCTAAGCCATGAGACATTACATGTAAAGTAGTTTTCTTTTTGAATAAAGTAGCAACATTGTCGCTAATGAGTGTATCTTCTTCAAAACCCCATTCTGGTCTAACTTCTTCTGTTGCTAATTCCATGACTATCTCCTTTTAATGAACAAGGTATTTATAATAACACAAATGTATTATAAAGTAAACAAAAAGTAAAAGGCGACCGCGTAGCGGTCGCCTTTTACTTTTCTCACAAATTATCTAGCGATGTATGGAAGTAATCCCATAAATCTAGCGCGCTTGATAGCTGCTGCTAAGTCACGTTGTTGTGTTGCTTTCATATTAGTTTTTTTACGTCCTAATATTCTAGCATTTGGATTGATAAACTTTTTAAGAGTATCAACATCTTTGTAGTCTATATTTTTAATTACTGCTGTAGTTTTCATTTTGTTTTTTAATTAAAAGATTAGAACGGTATATCATCAGGATTGATTACCTCGCCATAATCTATGGTATCTAATTCTTGCTTATTGCTTATTGTTGTCCCTTCGTCATTTGGCATTGATGAGCCACCTGTTTGCACAGCTCCACCTTTTGCTCCCATTTGCATATTCTCAGCGATTATCTCTGTACGGTATTTTTTACCTCCACCGGCTGGATCATCCCAACTTCTGGTTTGTATTCTTCCTTCAATCAGACATGACTGTCCTTTTTTCAGATACTGTCCAGCGACTTCTGCTTGTCTGCCAAATGTTACTACATTATGATACTCTACCATTTCTTGTTTTGCACCGTTCGCATCTTTGTAGCTGCGATTAGTTGCAAGGGAAAAGTTACATACTTTTGTGCCATTTGGTAATGATTTTAGCTCTGGATCACGAGTTAGATTTCCTAAGATATAAGTTTTATTTAGATACATGTATTTGTATAATTAATTTAATATATAATAATTATATTATATATTTGGATTAATTGCTAGCAACTTCTGCTTCTTTGATAATAACTTCTTCAGAGCTTACAATTGGAGTAACTTCTGGAGTAGCTTCTGTTGTAGTGTCAATATTTACATTGTCCTCTATAACTTTTTCAACTATTCTTTTTGTGTAAATATTAATATCTCTATCAGCTTTTACAGCTAAGTATCTGATAACATCTTCGTCAAGCTTAAAAGCTTTTTCTGCTTTTATCAAATTAGCTGGATCAAGCTCGAACTTTACCCATCCAAAATAACCAGTATCAAATCTGTTATTTACGTTTTTAATAACACGGAGCATTTCATAAGAAAGGTCACGCATATATGGTGCCTCCTCAGAAATGAAGCTCGCTCCAAAGCTAGCAATAGACTGTTTAAGAGAATTGATTTTCTCTGCGGCCGCTTCTTCAGTTATCGTCGGTACTAATATGTACGATATTTCATAAACACGGTTTTCATTTCCGCCTTCTACTATGGTTTCATTTTCATTTTTGTTCATAGACTTGTATTATAACACAAAAATTAACTTTACTCAAGAATTAAAATCTACCTGCCCTCTATTATTATCTCTGCTTTTTTAAGTAATATGACGTTGAATTCACCTCTTCTTTTTCCAAAAACTTCTAAAGTATAATTATTATTCCCTGTAATAAAACTATTTACCGGCTTTGTGAGCAAGACTGTGCTATTAGGGTTTATTTTTGTTAATAGATTTTCTGTATTTGTATCCCATTTATATTCTTCTTTTGTATTTTTATTTGTAAGTATAATATTTAAATCTGAGATAAAATCATTACCAATATTCCCAATACTTAATTCTAAATTATTTTGCTTTTGCACTCCGTCACGACTCTTCAAAAAGTAAGACAGCTTCTCCCCTTGGATTTCTATTTGTGTCTTATATGATATTACAGAGCTGTTGATATTAACTTCATAGACGTCATTTGCATAGCTGGACCCTGTCTCATCATTTTCTTTTACTTCTGCTACGTAGCTTCTGATGTTTTTAGTTTCTCCTATGCTGTTCTTAAAATATCCAGTTACTTTGTATTCTCTCTCTTCACCTAGCGGGAGATTTTCTATAGAAAAGTGAGTAGCGTCCTCTTCTGCATTTTTCTTTATAACAAAACCATTTGGCATCTCTACTACTAACTTTGACCTGATAAAGTTTTTGAGTGAGAGATTCTTTACTTTAAAAGTGTAAGTGTTTTCATAATCTTCTACCACATCATTTATTCCTGATATCTTTACTGAGGCTAGTGGGGTGGTTATCTTTACTTCTTTTTCCAAAGCCTTATTAAACTCTGCATTAGAATTTTCCACTTTATAAGTTAGAGTTAGCTTTACTTTTCTAGTGTCCCCTTCACTACCTATGAACAAATAGTCCGAGCTAGTTGCCATGTATCCATTGGCTACCACATCACCAAAAAGAAAATCTTTTGTAAAAGTATCAATCTCCCCCTCCCTAGTAAATCCTTTTTGATACACTAACTTTACTTTTACATCTTTTATTATTACTTTGTTTCCATTATTTATCTCTATTTTAAAATAATTCCTCTCTCCTGCTTTTACGTCTAATGGTATGTCACTGGTTAGACTTATTCTCTCGCTCGAGACCTGACTCTTATCAAAATAATACTTGTAAGCCAAAAATATTCCACTTAGTAGCAGCAGGGCAAAGCCAGCCACAAAAAACCAAAAGAAAAATGGTCTATGTTTTTTATTTACCTCAGATTCTAATAGTTCTGAGGCTTTTTGCTCTTCTTCTCTTTTGATGTTATCTGATACTATTTGCTCAGCAGCAACTTTCAAATGATTCCAATTGGTTGGTGTTCTAACATCTAAAACAGGCACTGGTACTACTTTCAAAACATCAGGATGGTCAGCAGCGTGCACGCTCTCTATTTTTATGTCGTCATTAATATTCATAATAATTTTATTTAAATTAATTATAACATACTTGCACTGATAGCATGAGTTACTATTTGCACAGCTTCTTTTTTACGTAATTGTATGTGTAATATATAATCTTCTACTGTTGTAGCTAGATATTTTTCTAGGCTAAAGCCAAGTAATTCACTATCTAGATATCCAAGCATAATCATAATCTCAGAAGTCAGACAAATCTTCAAAATACTGTGATCTAATTCTGGATAAGATATGTAATCTTTTAATCTATCATACAGCTTTGTATTCTTCTGTTCTCCTGTTACGTATCTGCCTACTATGCTCGTAACTATTGGCAGGTTTTTATGGGCATTTATTTTATCATATTCTTCTTTTGCTCCGGCGAGTCTGTAATACTCTTTTCCTTTTACTAGAGTTACATTTGAGATTCTATTTTCTATGATATGAGCGCGAAGCTTTACACTTTTCCTTAGGCTCATAGACTTAGTAAAAATCATACCAAAATCACGAGTATACATTTTAACCACTGCGTCATTCTCCCCGCTTTCAAATATCTTTACTATTATCGCTTCGGTACTTTGCTTTTCTATGGACATGATGATAAATAATCTTAACTTATTTATATTATAACATAAATAAAATCCTTCATTAAATGAAGGTGATTTTATTATATCAACTCTAATTCGCCGTAAACCAAATACTCACAGAAGGTAGAGGAGGTACAGCACAGTATGCTCCAAAGTTAGTAGCTGTTCCTCCATTATTTACACAACCGTAAGAACAGTATGTAGTATTGCCTCCTATACCACAAGCGATAGAGTGGTCATATATGTAGTCACCATTACATGTCTGTCCTGACGTAGGACAAGATGGTGTCCCTCCAACCACAGGAGCAGTTGTAGCTGGGGGTGCACTAGTTGTCCCTCCTGGAGGATTACCAGGAGGTCCCCACGCCTGAACCTCTTGATAATAAACAAAATTACCAGGGATTCCTTCAGGTCTTGTATCTCCTCCTCCTCCTCCATCATCTGCTGCAGATGAAGCTGAATCCTCAGAAGATGTGCCGTCTCCTGAAAAGCTTGTAGAGCCTGATGTCTCTTGTGCATATATAAATACAGAAGTAGATAGTGCAACTCCCATTAAAAATGAAGCAATGGTTTTAATTTTCATATATTAATTATATATGAAATAAATGAATAATAAAATAAGTTATGCACAAAAAAATCCACCAAGTATTCTTGGTGGACTAATAGTCATTTTGATTATTTTACTTTGATCAATACTTCTCGAATCTTTGAAAGTAATGATGTTGTATCATTCTCTTCTTTGAGTGTTTTCTCTCCGAAGTTAATCAAGTATACTTCACCATAAGGAGAGTACGACTGGAACTTGTAAATTACTTTTTTTGAAGAAGTAATTTCTTTTTGACAAAGTCTTATTGAGCCATACTGATCTCTTTTAATGTTGGGGCAACTTGTATATAAACTCCCCCCGAGATAACTATTATCTTTACTTGTAGAAACATAACCACCAGAATCAAGAACATCTTTAAGTAATCTGTCATTAATTCTCGTAAAGAAAACAAAGTTAACTTTGTCATTCTCCGAGTAGCAGACGCTGACAACTGGATGATTGGGTCGTGAGTAATATGAGGCTGTGTCATCAAAATGACAGACCGTGTTTTCTTTTAATGACTTAAAGTCAGGATCGCTAAGATCCAGACCCTGAATATTGAACTTCTTAACCATCTGATCGTAAGCTTTTTCACCTGTGACCTTGTCGCCAAAGTTATTGGTAGCAGTAGCGCAACCAGTTAGAAAAGTAAGCAAAACAATGGCTGATAAAGCCAATAGATTTTTGATTGATTTCATTTTAAACTCCTGTAAATGAACGAATTGATGTGATTAATAAAGGTTTTTAGTCTTTATTAAGTATGTATATATTGTATACTTAATTATGTTATTTGTCAAGTAGTGTGTATTAGTCTATTATTTTCAGAACACTTGTACTAAAATAAAAAGAAAGCCAAGATTTACATCTTGGCTTTTAAGTTTTATATTTCATTTCTTATTATCTCCTTATTTTTATTAACTCATTTGCCAAGTAGCGACCCAGCTGCTGCGTAAGCGGCAGATTTTAGCTTTGTAGCTAATTCAGGATTTTCTTTCTGTATACCCTCTTGTAGCTTTGAGACTGCTACTGTCGTGGCGGTTATGGCGAATGCCATGGTCAGGATTTTACCTACTGAATTAAAATCTATTTTCATAACTAACTCCTTAAAATTAAACAGATTATGACATTAACAAGATTATCAATACACTTTATATTTATAACATATTTAATATAAGTTGTCAATAGTAGAAAATATCTGATCTCTTTACCTTAACTCTCGAACTTATATACAAGTTCTTCACTCACAACTGGGCAAGTAAAGTCTTTTTTGCCAAAAACTTTATATCTATTACTAGCTACCAAGTCATAGACTTTGTCTGTGATCTTTAATGGTATTAACTTTATAAAAAAAGAAAGCAACTTGAAAATACCACCACAAGCATCGTAAATATAAAGCACTGCCCTAGTCTTACTTAGCACCTCATCACCATCACTTACTAATATGCTTTTTATCTTGCCATTTTTAACATAATTTTCATCTGACATGAAGTGAGTCTCTTGTATGTTTTTAAAGTAAACTTTATTCTGATTGTCTAAGTTAATAATATGCTTTACAAAATTATGACACAGACCGCAGTAACCATCATAATAAACAATTATTTTTTTAACATTTTCTCTACCTCTTATCCAAGCAGGATCAAAAACTACCAAGCTATATATTAACATCAATATCTGTATGTCTGTGAGGTTCATAAAAATAAGAAGACCTATCTGTAATGCAAAAACAGAATACCAAATTTTTTCCATCCAGTTTCTGCTTAAAAAAGCGAGTGGAACTGCAAGCTCATCCAAGATAACAAAATAAGATAATAATTTTTTGAAATAAGCTGGTATCATATTATACACATCATGCATAAGACCTGGTCTAAAAAGTTGATGATTGCCGATTAGAACCAAGGCATCGCCAGAGGACCAAGCATAACTAATCATCTTAGTATAACCACTGTAAAAATAATACATAGCAAAATTAATCCACAAGGCTAAAAATATAAAAGGCTTTGTGTAAATATTTTTGTTTTTCTTATTATCTATGTCTGTTTTTTTAAAAGGAATACTAACAGAAGCAGAAATAATTAAAAGCATTAAAAGTGTCTGACTGCCTACGTTCGTAGTTAATGGATTAATAAGTCCAAAACAAACAAATATATACCACAAGATGATAGAAGCTACAAAATAAGTTTTCCTAAAAACTAAAAAGATGGAAATAAAAAATATTGAACCCCAAATGTATTTTGCATTATCTCCGTTAATATGATTTAGAATATTAGGTATATACCACATTATATTATCTGAGATTTTTGTGAAGCTGGAAATATTTTTATTATAAAGTAAGTCAAAATACCCATAAGCAGAAAAAGCATATGCATATATATAAATCACAAGTAGTGACCTCCAGAAAATATTATAATAATAATCTTGTCTATTTTTCATGGTTAATTTTTACAATTTATTATATTTGTATATTCTTTTACTTTTCTTTTTTTATTCTGAGATACCAACTTTCTTATAATCTCAATTCTTTCATTTGAAGCATCTGCACAAAATATTTGCTTTGCTGCCAAGTATTTTGAGCTTATTTTTGGATCTCTAATATCTACAAGGTTTTCAAATTGTGATAATATCAAATTAGTAATTACTTTATTATAACTGTGATTAAACATTGGTTTTATTAGCTTTAGATTTTCAACTGTGCCGTCTTTTTTAAATGCCAAGACCTCAACCTCACCACCAAGGAAATTACTATATTTTCCATTTGTAGAGGTGAAGACTCTGGTATTAACCATGAGGGAAGTATTTTTAAAAAAATAGTCAGGATATATTAATATCACAGCCAGTCTTACAGCAAAAGAAATTATAGCTAAAAATGCTAATACTTCAAAAGTAGTTACATTTAGATTTTTTATTATTTTTTGAATAGTAGCAAACACGGATTAAATATTAAAATAATTCTTAGCTTTTGTTAACAAACCATCATCTGTTACGTCCTTTATCAAAGCATTTAACTTTCTATCTATGGTCTCTTTTTTACCTGCTGGGTCAAAGTCGCATACCAGCACAAAATTATCTACGTCAACATCTTCTTCATTAGGAAAATAAAATACAGAAAAATTAAAAACTCTGGTTGTGCCAGAAACAAAAGATACTACGCAGTCTGATTTTTGCTTATTGTTGGCGTCCACTTCACACTTTATTTTTTTGTCACCTTTTGCTTTTGCGATTTTAAATAACAGGTCTGAAAAAAAGAACTGCATGGTAGGACCAGACAACTCTTTACTTTTCCAGCCAAGAGCGGTGTAATAACTGTTAACTGCCCTAACATTTGTATTACAGTTAATGTACCAATACATCTCCTTTTCTGCTGGGAATAGAGGTGAGTCTTTTTCGCAAAGGAGATTCTTAAGTGCGGCTTTGTCCTTTACTACATAATTAAGATTATTTTTGATATACATCAGAGTCTCCCCTTTGTTTTCATTTTTATGTTTAAAGTAAAACAAAGCAGAAATTATTATAACTAAAAATACAGTTATTGTGAGTGTGGATATTATTTTTTTATTCATAGATTAATTATACTTCAAATAAGCATATGTGCGAGATGGTTATACACAAAAAAATCCCCCCTCGCTTACGCTCGGGGGGGTATATTTATTAATTACAATCTATTTTCATAAATTGCTTTTAATTTTAACGACAAACTCTTACGTCTTCTATTTTTGGACACTTTTCATTGAAAAGCTTCCAAAGTTTATAAAGCTGTACCGGAACATATGTTACAAAGTTCCAGACTTTTGAAATAATATAAAGAAAAAATATTGCTACATTTTCAGAAATATCACCAAGCTTTGCTAAAAATTTATTTTCTTTTACTTCACTTTCCATTTTTATTTTTTCTAGCTCATCTTGATACTTTTTAGTTGGCTTTATTACTTTTTCCAAAGTAATGCTGCCATACATGTCTACTGTATACGTGCCATTACCGTTTGCTTGCCAGACTTTTGCCATGTCCTCGAGCTTTATCTCATGCGAGAACATAGTCTGATACTCAGATCCTGAGTGCCAGAATGTTCTACCAGCATTAGTAAAATATTTATCAGCCAAATAATTAACAGCTTCTGATGACTTTGCATTTTCTAAAAAGTTTTGCAACTCTCTTATATACACATCATCATAATCTTTAAACATTCGAAGTAGTATGTGAACATCACTATTTAAATAATCCATGCTGTGACCACTCCAAGAAAAAAGATTTTTATTTCTAGCCATAGGCTTTACAAATATACTATTCAAATTTCTCTGAGTTGACCTTGATGAATTATCACTCGCAATAAACTCTTTCACCTGTTTCTCATAAGGGTCCTCATTACCACTGTAACCAGCTACGCCCAAAAATAACATAAATGCAAACAAGACGACAGCAAGATCAATATTAAGCGTTAGACCAGAGCTTTTTATCGTTGAAGCAAAAAAGATTAAGACCACAAGGAATGCAAATATGACACACATTACCAGCTTCATCTTTTTGAAAAGTTCATAACGCTTTTCTAATGTCTCGTCTTCCTTATTTTTTATTATCAAATTAATGACAACAAAAACAGAAATACCAAGTATAAGGCCGAGGACTGGAAATAAAGCTTTTTCATATATAGCGACTAACACCTCCATGAATTTTGCATATTTTTTTGCATCAAAATAAATCATAACTGGGGTTAAGGCCAGGAATAACTTACTAAGCACCGGCAACCTGAACACACTTTTACTTTTGTGTGCAAAAGCCAAGATGCCCCAAAAGGCAAATAAAGTTATGACATATGACTCAGCTAAAAATACCACAATCAGACAAAAACTAATCATCAATGCAGCAGCAAAGAATACAACAGCAACAGAAATGTTCTCAAAGAACTCTTGATCATAGCTGGTTTTCCTTAATATGTGTACCAGCCCCCAAGCAAATAGTATTAGTGGCGTAATTGCCCCAAATCCTAAAAATGCCCAGAATTGCCAACCAGAAGAAAATACAGAAGCCATTAATGATATAGGAGACAAGACAAGAAAGCTGAGCCAGCCAAATAATGTAATCCAGAATCCTGGACAAATATATCTAGACAGTTCCACTTTTCCTTTTCCCCATAATGCATTTTTACGCATCAATCGGTAAAAGATAAAGTAAATACCAAGCTCTTCCTTGTTCACTTCGAACCCTTTATCTTTATCATTGCGAAGCAGGTCACGCACTACACTTTTATTTGTTACTTGAACCTGCTCTTCATTTGAAAAAGAAGCGAATCCAAAACCAAATCCGAAAAAGTCATGAGCTATTGCTTTTGATTCTGTGTATTTTTCTAATTTGTCTTCAACTGGGTTGCCAACAACATATTCTACACATTTCCAAAATTTATTACGCATACCATTTGCATAGCATGGCATTAATTTTTTATCATTGCCAAGCATGTACATATTTGCATGTGCTAAGAGAGTGACTATCTGATCCTTGGTTATCCGCTTTAAGAATAACTCAAAACCCTGAAAGTCAGTATTACTCCAGCGTAACCAGCGGCGCCACACATCACTAGGTAACATGTGAGCGGCGGCGACAACACGGTAATACATATTTATCTCATGATTTAGCAAAGTTTCTTTCAAAACTTTTTCTTCATTTTTGACTGTGCCATTACGTAGTCTAGACCAAAAGTCTAAGTGACTTTTAAAATCATTTACAAAGATCGTACCCATAAATTACTCTCCCTTTTTAAAATTAATTAAGTATAAGTACCCATAATCAGGTAGCTCAGAAATTATACCACAAAAAACACTGTACGTCTATGCAGTGTTTTTATGGTATTTTTTATAAAAGACTAAGCTTTTTGAACTATGAAATCCTCGCTGACGTGCGCTTCTTTTATCTTCATTTCTTTTTTATATACTTCATCTATTAATTCATATCTATCTGACTCAATAAATAAAATAATAAAATCAGAAGCAACTAAGCCAAGCTCTTTTCTTCTATCTTTTATCTCTCTACTTAACTCTCTTTGTTTTCCTTCTCTTATGAGTTCATCATTGAGGGTAAAATCTAAAATATTTTCTTCTAGCTCTTCACTTATAATTATCTCTTTTACATTTAATTCTTCTCTTATTATTGCTTCATATTTTTCTAATATATTTTTAGAAAAATTTTTGTTTAAAGTTAACCTTAATAAAGGTTGACGTACTGGGGTATTATTTTTCTGTCTCATCATCAAGACAGTAGTTACTATCTCTCTTACTTGTATCATTTCTTCTAAGGTGGTTTTTTGATTTTCTGTTAACTCTCTTTTTTCTGGGTACTTTTGTAAGTGAACACTATCATTTGTTTCTGTTATATTTTTATACACACGCTCGGCCAGGAATGGCATTACAGGGGCAATAGTTTTTGCAAATTCTATAAAAATATATTTCATAGTATTTAAAGCTTGCCTCTTGTCTTTCTTTTCTACTTCACTACTATTTTCATCTGCTTTTAGCCTATCTCTACTTCTACGCAAATACCAAGTAGACAAATCATCTATGAATCTATCCACTTCACTCACTGCTATGTCTAATTTATAGTTCTCATAACCTTCTACACTTTTATTTATAACTTCTTGCAATCTAATTAATATCCACTCGTCTAAAACATTTTTACTAGTATTGTCTGCTTTTGCACCTTCTGCATTTTCAGAATACATATTATAAAAGTCTAATACATTTTCTAATCTTTGTATATTTTTCTTGTAAACTTCTTCCACTAAGGAGTCTGAGAACTCAACACCTTCTCCTCGCATAGCTGGACTATTAACTAGTGAGTAACGCATAGCATCCGCTCCGAACTTTTCTACGAGTATCATCGGGTCAGTAAAGTTCTTTAAGCTTTTAGAGAGCTTTTCTCCACCAGCCGCCAAGATGTGACCGTTGACTATAACATTCTCAAATGGAACTTTATCAAAAAGTCCTACACTGAGATTCAAGAGTGAGTAAAACCAACCACGTGTCTGATCTACTCCCTCAGCTATAAAGTTAGCTGGAAAGTTTTGATTAAAAGTATCTACATTCTCAAATGGATAGTGCAACTGAGCATAAGGCATAGACCCTGACTCGAACCAGCAATCAAAAACGTCGCCAATTATTTTCATGTCACCACCCTTACTGTCTTTTAATATTACCTTGTCTATGTGAGGGCGATGTAAATTGATGAGTCCATTCTCATCTCTAGAGAGTGGCTTCCAGATTGCTTCCTTAAATGTTCCCGTCTGAACAAAAGTGTCATGATCTCTGTAGTGAGGCTTTGCAGCATCACCTATGATTTGACTGTCTGACCTGGCTAGACCATTAGCGATTACTGTCTTTACTAATCCCAGATGAGTCACCATTAGAATATTTTTATCTTTGTATTTGTTTTCGATTTCCATTACAAGGTTACCAACTCTTATTTTCATCTCATTGTAACTCTCTAATCCGTATTCATTTGAGCTGAGGTCTGCTGCGTGATTTTCAAAAACTATTTTATGTGAATCATCAAAACTTTTACCGTCTAATATACCCAGTCCATGCTCGCGTAATCTGTCATCATAAATTATCTTACTCTTATCATGGCCTATCACCTCTGCCACGAGGTCAGCCGTCTCTCTTGTCCTTAGAAAGGGAGAACAGAAGATAACGTCTATCTTTCTGTCTTTTAATTTTTCTGCAGATTCTCTCACTTGATTTTTTCCATTCTCAGTTAGGTGATTTTCTGTATCACCACCTGAATCATATTTTTCTTGACCGGGAACATTATGCATCGCCTCGCCATGACGCATTACTATGTATTCATTATTTGATTTTTGCTTACTAGCTATATCTTCTAATGATCCAGCTACAAATATCTCACTGCCGTCTATATTTTTCCATATTGGTAATGGTGCACCCCAGTATCTCTTTCTGCTTACTGCCCACTCACGAGCACCTTCTAACCACTTGCCAAATCTGCCATCACGCATATGCAAAGGGACCCAAGAAGTTTTCAAGTTTTCACTTATTAATTTATCTTTTATTTTGGGCACATCTACAAACCATGAGGAAGTCGCATAATTAAGTAATGGTGTCTTACATCTCCAACACAATGGATATGAGTGTACTATTTTTTCTTTTGAGAATAATTTACCACTGTGTGCTAACAGCTTTACTATTTCTATATCAGTAGATATGCTGTCATCTTTCTTTTTTACGACAAGATCTTTTAGTGCTGGTAGATTATCTTCTACTTCACTTACAAAGTGACCATTCATAAGCACGTGCTTAATTATCGGCATGTTATTTGCTTTTGCCAGCTCCATGTCCTCAGCTCCAAAAGCTGGTGCTTCGTGAGCGATACCAGTGCCACTGTCATCAGTAATAAAGTCTGCATGCCACACTTTATAAATATTTTCACCATTTTCTAATTTGTTTAAATACTCTTCATTATTAAAACTATCAAATACTGGCTTATATTTTTTACCTAATAGTTTTTCTCCAGTGAACTCTTCTAAGATTTTACAAGCAAGACCTTTAAAAAGTCTAAGGTCTGACGTGTAAGGTTCATCGCTTTTAGATTCTTTCAAAAAAATCTTTTTGGAAATTATAAAAACTATTTTTTCTCTAGTGTCCTCTTCACCATCTTTAAAAGTTACTGGTTTTCCTTCAACTTTTACATACTCTAAGTTTTTATTTATTGCGAGCGCTGTATTGCCAGGTAATGTCCATGGTGTTGTAGTCCAAGCTAATATAAAAGTGTTAGACTCATCTACAAGTTCAAACTTTGCTGTCACTGTCATGTCGGTTATATCATGATACTCGAGACCAACTTCAGACTGAGCGAGTGGTGTCTCACAGCGTGGACATATATGCATTATCTTATACCCTTCATAGGCTAACTTTTTTTCATACAAACTTTTCCAGGCCCACCAAACACTCTCAGTATAAGTCCAATCCATAGTCTTATATGCATTCTTCATGTCCACCCAGCGCCCGAGACGCGGAACTATCTGTTTCCATTCACCATCATAACGCAAAACACTATCAGCACAAGCGTCGGTGAATTTACCAACACCTAATTCTTCTATTTCTTTTTTACTATTTAGATTAAGTTCTTTTTCTATCAGATTTTCTATTGGCAACCCATGACAATCCCAACCCCAGACACGGCGTACACTGTGCCCAGTCATAGTCTTATATCTTGGTATTACGTCTTTTATAGTTCCAGCGAGTATATGTCCATGATGAGGTAAACCAGTTGCAAAAGGTGGCCCATCATAAAATGAAAAAGATTTTATTTTATTATCACCAACAGGTAATCCAGCAGGAGACTCTACAGATTTTTCAAAGATTTTATTTTCTTTCCAGAAGTTAAGTGTCTCTAATTCTTTTTCATTTACTGTTTTTTTAGTGTTTTGATTTTCCATGTTTAAAACCATTATAGCAAAATATAGGATAAATAAAAAGAGAGATTCTTTATGCTATTTTTTCTAACTCCCTTCTCTTCCAAGGACGGTTTTTATCGTCTTTAAAATTATTATAATATCCAAGATCACAGATCTATTTTTAACATAATACAAATCATATCTAAATCTCTCTCTCGTATCCTCAACTGTGCGTGGCTGATAATCCATATTAACCTGAGCCCAACCAGAAAGTCCCGGGGTTACACTGTAACGTAAATTATAATTTTCTATTTGAGTCTCCAGATTTTTCCATAGGTTCGTATTGTCAGTGCGAGGTCCGATAAAGCTAAGGTCTCCCCTTAACACTGCGAACACCTGAGGTAACTCATCTATTCTAGTCTTCCTTAGAAACGCCCCTACTTCTGTTATTTTGTTCTCACTATTATCATGCCACACTCCAGCATCAGTAAAAGTCATGGTTCTGTATTTTTTGATATATATTTTTTTGTTATATCTGCCTACTCTCTCTTGCACACTATACACTTCCTTACCATCACCCTTTTTTATAGTCCACCATACCCATGGGTGTAATATCGCCCAGACTACTAATACAGGCAGGCACAGTATCAAATCTATAATTCTTTTTATTAATTCATATATTTTTGTGTCAACTTTCACTTCTTTGAAAAACCAATTATAACTAATACTTGATAACATTGCTTTTTTAAAGATAAATTCATAAAAGAGGCTTATGTCCATGATTTTTATACCAGCTTTTGACATGTCATATATGCTTGGAAGTAATTTTATAATTTTTGTATCACTAAGATCTAAAACTAGAATATTTAAATGCTTACTTTTAATAATATCAATAATATTTTTTTCTGAATATCTGTCAAAATCTTCTATAAGACCCTGCACACTGTTTTCAATTTCAAAGCTAGGATTTTCTTTTACTGTTTTCTCTAATTCCTCTTTGTATTTACCTCCACCTATTATTGCTAATTTTATTTTATTTTTATTTTGCGAATCAGAAAGAAGGCGTAATAAAAATGAAAAAGTTAGTAAGAGGGCTAACTGTATAGCCAATACTGTCTTTGGAGTATAATCATTGTGGAATAGATAGAAAAAAGTAGTGCCAAAAAGTCCTGCTGCAAAAGTAACATATGTAAGGCTTTTAATTTTTTTTAACCTTGAACCTATTTGTAACACCTCATACATACCCATAATATACATGCCGACTATAAAAACAATATAGATAATCAAAAAAGTAGGAATGTGGGATAGAAAATATCTAGCACTCACCAGCTCCAAGAGTCTTATAGATAAGGCAAAATATAGGGAAAGTAAAAAGACTGATGTGTCCATCATGAATAGTCCGTATTTCTTTATGTTTATTCCCCATATGCTCATAAGCACATACTACACTTTTATATAGGAAAAATCAAGTGCTTTACCGTAAAATTAATATTTGTCAATTTGCTTACAATAAGTCAATGAATATTGATCCTGACTTAGAAAGTTATAACGTCTCCTGCTTTTATATTTTTACTTTCTGTCACTCCAGCATTTAATTCTAAAACGTATTTTGCTTTTTCTGTATTTCTAATTTTCTCTGATTTATTTGGCTCTACTTTGTTATACCCTTCTTTTTTTACATTAGAAAATATATTAACTATCTTTTTATTATTATCTATAAAAATAATATCCAAATCATAATTCATATCCTTCATCCAAAAAGCATAATTACTCTCCTCTTCAAAAATAAATAACATACCACACTCATTACACATACTTTTTATACCTGACAATCCTAGACTAGTCTTCTCTCTTCCTTCTGCTTTTTCTACGAGAAATTTGTTTTCGTTTATTTTTATCTCTTCTTTATATTTTGAACCAAGATTATTTATGTCTACCTGAGATATATTATAAAAAACACCTATAATTAAAAATACAAGAGACAAGGAAAAGATAAGGCTTGTAATATTTTTATGCATATTTTGTGGGCGATAAGGGATTCGGTCACGAAATATATTCGCTATCGCTCATTATTCCGCGACCCCGTATTCTCATCCCTAAAAAATAGGTTCACTATTTTTTACTCGCCAAAAATAAAACTCTATCGAGATTTTATTTGTGGGCGATAAGGGATTCGAACCCCTGACATCTACAACGTCAATGTAGCGCTCTACCAACTGAGCTAACCGCCCTTAATATAAAACATTATAGCACAAAATTATGTTAATTTCCAAAAATACAAAAATAAAACTATGTGCATAAGATATTGACTTATACCCCCTATGGGTATATACTTAATATATAGAACTATATGCATGGTATAAACAAAGACAATAAAAAAATAATTACTAGACTTAAGAAAATAGCAGGTCAACTAGGAGGAGTAGAGAAAATGATAATTGATGACAAGTACTGCATAGACATAATAACTCAAACTAGCGCTATAAAATCAGCTATCTCCTCTCTTGAAGATGAGATGCTAGAGAGTCACTTGTCTCACTGTCTACACAAAGAAACAAATAAAAAAAGATTAGGTGAGATGCAAAAAGAAATTATAAAAGTTTATAAATTAAAAAGAAAATAATAATATGAATAAAGAATTAAAAAATGCATTTATAATACATCTATGTAAATACCTCGGCATATCTCTTGTATCTGGATCAATAGTACATGCCGGTACACTGGGTGGAAACTCTATAAAATATATTATGCTTATAGCTATTGGAATATTTTTAACAGTGACTGGTAACTATTTAGAGTATAGAGTCAAAAATATAAAAATTGGCCTGAATATTTTTGCGCTTGCCATACTACTTTCATTTGGGACAGGCATGCTTTCTGGTGGTGTGCAGCACTATTCTGACAATACGGCTTATGGATCTACACTTCTTGCACTTGGATTTATTTTAACTTTTACATCTCTTGCTTACAAAGATTTTGCAAATAAAGTTACAAATAAATCTATCTTCATAGTCAGTCTAATAAGTATAGGCCTATACTTCACTCTTTCTTTTGTTGGGCATAATTTTATTTCTGAATCATCATATGATAACCATCACATGGAAGAAATACAAAACTAAATATCTATGCAAAATAATACAAATAAAAAATGTGAAACCTGCAGTATGATCTCAACACACAGTGTAACTGATGTTAAAAATGTTACTCACTATTTTTGTACACATCACTCTCTTTCTGATATATTAAAAAATAATAGCAAGGAAAATAAATACAAAAAATTAATACCCTTGGCTTATGTGTTTCTGTTCATATTCTCTTTCCCACTAATCAGACAAATAGATGAACTAAGTGGAATGCTATACATGATGGATTTTATGGGAATATTCTTTTTAGTTTTCGGATTATTTAAGCTAATAGATTTACACGGGTTTGTAACTGGATTTCAAGAGTATGACTTCATGGCTAAAAGATTCAAAGTTTATGGATATGTTTACCCGTTTATAGAGATAGGTCTAGGTATTATGTATTTACTTGGATTGATGCTTTTGTGGCAGAATATATTAGTCTTTATATTAGCTGGAATAGGAATATACACAGCTTATAAATACATAGACCGTGCAGATGAGATACACTGTGTTTGCCTTGGTACCGTATTCAAATTGCCAATGACCTGGGTTACTCTTTCTGAAAACTTACTGATGTTGGTAATGGTTATTTTTATGATGTTAATGTGAGCATTGTAAAAAGTTTTTTTAAAAATATAAATCACAAAAAATATAAATATGAAAAATATAAATTACAAAATAGTTACAATAATATTGTCAGGTATTTTAATAGTTACTTATGCTTGGCATTGGCAAGATATTTTTAATCACAAAAATATGAACGAAATGGGTGACATGAATATGGGTCACAAGAATATACAAATGGATATGGATGAAATGACCATGAATGATATGCTGGATGACATGAAAGGTAAAACAGGCAAGGGTTTAGAAAAAGCATTTTTGCTTGGCATGATACCCCATCATCAAGGTGCAGTAGACATGGCAAAACTACTCTTACAAGATAAAACAGTTAGACCAGAATTTGTAAAATTTGCAAATGACATAATAACAGCGCAAGAAAAAGAAATAATAATGCAAAAAGCCTGGTTAGAGACTTTATTTAAGTAGAAAATTTTCTATTTTTAATTAAAATCTTATACTTTGCAATCAAATAAAAAGTAAGTCAATATGTTCACAAAATAATTTTGTGAACATATTTTTATGATAAAATTAGTATATTAGAAATATAGATTTAAAAATAAAAAAAACTTAAAAAATATGGCATTAGCTAAAAAAGTAAAAAAAGTGGTAGTGAAAAAAATAAAGGGCGAAGCTGATGGAGACAGAAGTCTCAGCAGTAGCGCAGGAAGAAGTGATGCATTGTTAAAATCAATACAAGATAAATTTGGAGAGGGAGCAATAATGAAATTAGGGAGCGCTCCAAAAGTTGACATAGAAGTAGTTCCTACCGGATCTATTGGGCTTGACTATGCCCTTGGTGTTGGCGGATTACCGCGCGGGCGTATAGTAGAGATATTTGGACCAGAATCATCAGGTAAAACAACATTAACATTACACGTTATAGCAGAGGCTCAAAAAATGGGTGGACTGTGTGCCTTCATAGATGCTGAGCATGCTATGGATCCAGAGTATGCAAAGAAGTTGGGAGTGAATATTAATGAACTTCTAATCTCTCAACCAGATAATGGCGAGCAAGCACTCGAAATCGCCGAGTCCATAGTTCGTAGTGGAAAAGTAGATGTTCTAATCATAGACTCAGTAGCAGCATTAACCCCAAGAGATGAGATAGAAGGTGACATGGGCGCACATCACGTAGGTAAGCAAGCGAGACTAATGAGTCAGGCACTTCGTAAATTAACTGCCATAGCTCACAAAAGCAAAACTGTAATTATTTTTATCAATCAAATCCGTATGCAAATAGGTGTCATGTTCGGTAACCCTGAGACTACTCCGGGAGGAAAAGCTCTCAAGTTCTACTCTAGTGTCCGTATAGATATACGTAAAACCGCACAAATCAAAAAAGGTGAAGATGTAGTAGGTGCGAGGACAAAAGTAAAAATCATAAAAAATAAAGTAGCAGCACCCTTCAAAGTCACAGAATTCGATATTATATATAACGAAGGAATCTCGAGAGAAGGTGAGCTGTTGGCACTCGGTGAGAAGTTCAAATTAGTATCAAAGTCAGGACAAAGTTATCTTTATGGTGAGGAAAAGCTAGGTCGTGGTTACGATGCTTCTAGAACATTCTTAAGAGAAAATGCATTAATTAGTAAAAAATTAGAAGATGATATAAAGCTAAAATTTGAAAAAGGTGAAGCAGTAGAAGCTGGGCAAATAGACCCAGAAGAAAATGAAGAACCGAGCGAAGAATAAAAAGTTATATAAAAAGCGCGACCTCCGGTCGCGCTTTGCTTTTGTACTACATTTTTATTTTTTCAAAAATTGGCAATATAGATGGTTTATATTTTTTACAAATAGCCTGAGCATTTGATATTCTTGTATCGGCCACATCTTTTGTGTATTCTCCAAAAATAACAACCCTACCATTAACTATGGAATTTTTCAAAAAGGCATACATAGTAGCTGGATCCAAAGAAAAAGCTCTTGCTAATTCGTTGCTAAAACTTTCCCAAATAATTATGTTCCCAAACCTTCCTTGATTCCTTCGCTTAAGAGATATTGTATACTTAACTGGCTCTGACTTCTTAGGTAGTGAAATAGTCGGTCTATTAATTAATATACTTTCCGTCATATCTGTCTCCTTAAAATAAAGAACGATTTAAAGAAAATCTTGAATTATTATTCTAACACAAAAAACTGTAAATAGGAATAGTAGGGTTCTTTAGACTAAAATTGATTTACTACACGCAAATCACCATTATACAGAGCGCGCACATCATCTAGCCCATACTTCATCATCACCATACGATCAATACCACAACCAAAAGCAAAACCTTTGTATTCTTTTGGATTAATCCCTCCTGCTTGTAATACATTTGGATGAACCATACCAGCTCCACCAATCTCTATCCAGCCAGATCCACGGCATACAGGACAATTCTCTTCTGTATTATCTTTTTTCTTACCCGAGCCACTACATTTGAAACATTCCATGTCCACCTCATTACCAGGCTCAACAAAAGGAAAGTAAGATGATCGTAAACGGATGTTTAACTTGGTTCCGAAAAAGTCTGAGAAAAACTTTTCAGTAACGCCTATCATCATGGCGAGACTAGCATCCTTCGCGACATATAACATTTCTATTTGGTGGAACTGAGCTTCGTGTGTTGCGTCCGTTGCTTCATTGCGAAAAACTTTTCCAGGTACACATATTGCTATTGGGAATAATTCTGATTCTACTTTTTCTTTATCTTCACCTGCTTCTACCCTTTTCTTCACTTCCTCTGTAACTTTTTCCATAGTTCTTATCTGCACTCCAGAGGTATGTGTGCGTAATACGTAACCCATACCCTCTCCATATTTATCTACACCTCTCCTGTCTTTTATCCAAAACGTATCCTGCATATCACGTGATGAGTGGAACTTTGCGACATTAAGTGCGTCAAAATTATGCCATTCATCTTCGAGCTCTGGACCTGTCTCAGTATCAAAACCCATGCCATTAAATATCTTTGTAATATCATTAATTGCAAGGCTTATAGGGTGTGGGTGGGCTGTATTCATATAAATATTATAACACAAATAATATAACATACAAAAAAGCATTTTTTGGCTTTGTAAATATTTCTTTTGTATTTTTATTTTGTTATAATTATAATATGAAAATTAATATCATAGCAATAGACGGACCATCGGCAAGTGGGAAAGGGACTATAGCTAGAAGATTAGCAGAACATTTCAAATTTAATTATTTGAATTCTGGATCACTTTACAGATTAACAGCCTACATGGCAAAGCAACAAAATATTTCTTTTGAAGACCAAGAAAAAATTATAAAAATAGGAGCAAATTTGTCTCCTATTTTTTTTGGAGAAGAAGTAATAGTTGATGGGGTTGATATATGGCCAGAAATAAGTAAAGAAAAAATTGGTAAGTTAGCGGCGCTCATAAGCCCAATACCAGAGCTAAGGTCTGCCCTGTTTAATTTTCAAAGATCACAAATAAAATCTCCAGGATTAGTAGCCGAAGGCAGAGATATGACTAGTGAAGTTTTTACAGATGCAAAAATAAAAATATATTTAGATGCAACTCCAAAGGTTCAGGCGAAGAGAAGATTAAAAGACGAACAAGATAAAAATATAAATGCCACATACGAAGACCTCTTAGAAACTATGAGAAAGAGAGACTATGCTGATAAAAATAGAAGTGTAGGCGCATTAAAATTAGTTCCTGAAGCGCTGTATATCGACACTAGCAACTTGACCCGTGAGGAAGTGTTTGAAATAGCTAAGAATTATTGCGAGAACGTTCTTTTAAAATAAAATCTAAAAATACATCTACAAAAGTTTATTCTAATACAGAAGTTACTACTACTTCGGGAAGTATGATCTCTGTAGAAGTAGTAGCAACTTCTTCTGTACTACTTACTATAATCTGATCTGTACTGGTACTATCTGTTGTCGATGCTATTATTGTTGATGTGGTTGACGAAGTTACTGATGATGTAGTTAAATCTGTAATTACAGTCTGATTCTGATTAGTGGTATTTATACTTTGTAATATGGTTTTTATTTCACTCTCATTCAAACATGTTTGACCCACACACAGCTTATCCGTGTTTAAAGTCTTACTCGTAAAACTCTCCCTCCACCCCTCTATTGTATTTCCTATCTCTTTGATAGCTTGTATCACATAAGGCATAAATCCCCCATAAGCCACAGACA
>JAYVHM010000011.1:0-9935 GCA_043771335.1 bacterium
TGTCTGTGGCTTATGGGGGATTTATGCCTTATGTGATACAAGCTATCAAAGAGATAGGAAATACAATAGAGGGGTGGAGGGAGAGTTTTACGAGTAAGAATATCTGCGTAGGAGAAGAGGGGAACAAAACTTGCATCTCAAAATCTCAATTAGACTCACTACTACAGCAACAAATAAACACAAACTCATACACACCTCAAACACAAGCCACAACAACAGAATTCCACTCTAATGCCACCACTACCACCTCAGGGTCTAATTTAACGCCAACAAGCACCACAACAGAAACTAGCACTACTACAGAAACAGTAACTCCAGAACTGCCGACAGAAAATACAAGTACAACAACAGAGGGTATAACAGAAAATACATCTACTGTTACCTTTATAGATTAGTCTAAATTACACAAGTACAAAGCTTCTCCTTTTTTCATTGCTGTCAGGCTTGGACTCGAACCAAGATAATATCCTTCAGAGGGATGTGTCCTACCATTAGACGATCTGACAATAAATAAAAATTAAGTTAATGAATTAAAATAATTTTTATTTATATCATTATAACATAAAAATTAATTCTTGTTTAGTATTGTTTTTATACTATTTGACAGAATATGTTTTTAATGATAAGATAATAATCTCGTTCATTAATTTTTTAGAGCTCAGCTCTTAGAAAGGTTTTTATGTCAGATGCAGTTGAAGAAAAAATAGACACAGCAGGAAATGAGCTGGTTCAAGTTCTATTACGCGATAAGGGTGTAGTTAATCCATTTCATTATGGAGTGGTAACTTTTACTATTTGCAAAAAAGCAGATCTTGCCTTGCTGGAGAATGATTCTGAAATACTGGAAAAGTTCCCAGTTAAAAATAATGGAAAAACTGAAGAGATGTGTATGAATACACCTGTTCAGTACTATATTATGTCATGTCTAGGAGCCTCACTAGAGGATGGGTTAGTTAATATATCTATTTTCAAAAGAAAATTAGAGCAGATCTACTTCATGTTTCGTTTTATGAGGAATGGACCTAATATAAAATACGAAGCCTCTAATGTCAGTATATTGCCACCAGTTGGTGTATATTTTCTCGGAATCTTATCTGCCCATGTGTATGGCAATGAGTTTGATACTGATTTACTGTATATGCATTTGAATAGTCATTTTTTTGAAGAAAATTTGAAGAAAATTGGTTTTCTTAAAACCTAAACAATATTAGTTTTTAAAGCAATAACACTCAAGCAATTGGGTGTTTTTTATATCTGTGGAAAACTCTGAAAAATATTTTTATTTTGATGTTAGATTATATGTAAGAGCAATCTCTTGGTGAACACAAAGGCCGCGCGAAGCGCGGCCTTTGTGTTATAATTATCCTATGTTAAAAATTACAAATACAGAAAGTTTTTTATATATAAAAACTGCAAAGTTCTGGCATCATTCTATTTTTATATTTTTTATATTTTCTCATCTTTTTCTTTTAGTTAAAAACTTTTCTTTTGTCTATGGTGCTTTGAGATTAGGTATTCCTTTTTTAGATTCTGTTTCTACTATTTATGATTTTACTAACACTTTTACTACTTCAACTTTTTTAATTATTTTCATTACTTTGATTATTTCTAGTTTTAATATTTCTTTACTTATAAAGTATTTATCATTACAGACAAAAGTAAATAACAATTTAAAAGATCATAGTGGCAAAAAGATGGGACTCGCCATGACTCTCGCTTATATTGCTAGTCACTGTGCCAGTTGTGGGGCAGCACTCCTTGGAGGCCTCATATCCACCTCATTTCTGTCATATTTGCCATTTGCCGGGGTTGAGCTTGGTGTTGTTGGTATATTTATCATGATATATATATCTTATGATATAATAAAGAAAATAAATAACCCATATGTCTGCTAGTCACGATCTAAAAGGATACGCTAAAAAAATAAATGACCTACCAAAGTTATTTTTGTATTTTATTATATTTGCTATCATTTTAGAATTCTTTCCAAATCAAAAAGGGTTAATAGGTCTTTTAAAAGGAGAATATAAAAATCAAAGTGTGACCATAAATAAAAAGAACCCTTCCTATTTACCTTCTTTTGATAATACTGTAGAGGATGTGACAATGAATAATTTTAAAATAACAAAAGTTGTAGATGGGGATACGGTAGAAGTTACGAGCGGTGACGAAAATTATAAAGTCAGATTACTCGGTATCAACACTCCAGAGAGTGTGGACCCACGTCGTCCAGTAGAGTGTTTTGGGTTAGAAGCGAGTAACTATGCCAAAGAAAACTTTTTAAATAAAGACGTCTATCTAGAATTAGACAGCACTCAAAGCAAATACGACAAGTATGGCAGGCTATTAGCCTATGTCTACCTCTTAGACGATCAAATGATAAATAGAAAATTAATATCTGACGGATATGCTTATGAATATACTTATGACAATGCTTATAAATATCAAAAAGATTTCAAAGAATTACAAAGATTTGCAAAAGCCGAGAATAGGGGACTCTGGAATGAGGGCACTTGTAATGGGCAAAAATAACTTTTGTGTTATAATAAAATAAGAATAAAAATATGTCAGCACATGGAATACCAGGAGCATTTAGCTCGGCCTTATCATTATTTTTTCGCTGGATGTTAATAGCATTAGTTGCTGTTTTAGTTTTAACTTTTCTAACTAAGTATTTACCTTGGTTCAATCAGGACAATATAAAAAACAAATTATTAGAAACTCAAAATGACAGTAAAAAGAGCAGTCTCTTTGGTGGAGGTGATGATGCAGATGCTTTTAATTTTTATGACCCTAAGACATGGACTTATGATGCGATGATAAATAGAAATGCTAAGATGGCTAAGGATCCAAATTACAACATAGCAAAGCCTATTTTAATGCCAACCATAGACCAGTATAATAATGGAGGGAATAATACTAATAATTATATTTTAAATACCTATCAAGAAAATACCACTCAAAATGAGTGGTATACAGACGGAGCAGAGTGGAATAATTAGGCGTGATGATATCTTTTAATGTCAGCGCTATTTTCTTCTCTTGATTCCGCTAATAATCTTGATTTTTCTTCTTCGGGATTTTCTATACCTTTTTCTATATCCTCTGGTGTCATGTTGAATCTCGGGGTGACACCAACTACTTCTCTGTACAGATTAGATATTCTTTCTAATTCTGCTTTTTCTATCTCAGTATGTTTTTGAGTCATAGCTACTCCTTGATTTGGTGAGTGATTCATTGGTGGCATACTTATAAATTATATTATTATCTTAATAATTCGTCAATGACTGCTTTTACTAATGAACCATCAGCATTAGGTCCTATTGATTTTATTATCTGTCCTGTAACCATTCCTTTTTTAGACATATCTATTTCTCCTAGGCTCTCTATTACTTTTTTAACAGCGTCTATTATCTCTTCTTTTGTCATTTGGGCTGGTAATAATGTTTCAAGTATTGCAAGTTCTGCCTTCTCATCAGCCGCCAGGTCCTCACGTCCACCAGTAACGAATTGCTCTATACTATCTTTTCTTTGTTTTACTAATTTCTTAATTACTTTTACACATTCCTCATCAGTTAGTGGCTCTGTCACTGCCTTTCCTGTTGCCATTCTTTGCTCTGATATCATCTCAGTAGTTAGTGCTGCTGAGACTCCACGCATTACATTTAACTTGTCCATTTCTTTTGCTATCATGCATGCTTTGATATTTGCTTTGATTTGTTCTTGCATATTTTTGTTTTTATTATTTTAATATTAAAATTATTTTCTATATTCCTATTATAACACGCTATTAGAATATAGTAAAAGAAAAGCCGTTCTAAACTAATTAAAATTAATTTAGAACGGCTATGTGCTCATAGGCTTTTTTTGCCTTTGGTTAAGGAGAAGAGCTGGCTTGTATACCACCTGATTTAATCAGTGTCTCCTTTGCCGGCTTTAACCGGCGGACGATCGTTTCTTGTTTTTCATTTTTGGCCCTTTGGTTAGTGTTGGTTCATTCCTGCAGTTGCATCGCTTTTAATCAAGCAAGACCAGTAGCAGGCTTGCCCAGGTCATTCACAAATTTGCTCGCGCGCCAGCAATTAAGCAGTGGCGGCAGCGCCCACGCCGGAATTGAAAGTTGTTGTGTTCTCAGATTTTTGACCTGAGCAGGGCGGAGCATTGATTTGGCCGAATGTTTTCATGGATTTCCTCCAAAAGTTTTTGAAAAAGGACAATGTGATTGTTGGCTTGTGTAGAGTAAACTCTGTAGCAGGCCGACCTTCACAAATAACAGTATAACAGATACAGATTATTTGTCAAGTATTTTTAAAGACTTTTTAAATCATATATTTTTATTAGCAAATATCCCTTATTTTAAAAGGATTAAAACAGAGTGACTTAAAAAATATTATTTTTTACATGTAGTTTTTTATTATTTTTTGTAGATAAAGAAAATATTTAAGTATATTTTTATGATATAATTATATTAAGAAAAATATGGACATAAATATAATATATACAATAATAGGAGCTTTGCTTGTAATAGTAATTATTTTTCTAGTTTTAATATTTTTAAAATTAAGTAAATCAGGAAGTAATAATGAAAGCATAGCTGACGAGGTGTATGAATTAAATACAAAACTTGGAGAACAGCTCAAATACTTAAAAGATGAATTACGCCACACCGCGAGTAATATAGACAGCAAGCTACATGAACATCAGCGTGACATGAATATAAATGTGAAGGATCAATTCTCAGAATCACAAAAATTAATAGGACAAATCACTCGTGAACTGACTGAGGTGAAGGAGGGTAATAAGCAAGTATTCAGTATGACTGAGCAGTTGAGTAATCTGGAGAAAGTTTTAACTAATCAAAAACAACGTGGAAATTGGGGTGAGTCATCACTCGAGCTTATACTTTCTAATGTAATTAATGGTAGTTACGCCATGCAGCATTATTTTGAAAATGGTGAAGCAGTGGATGCTGTCGTATATATAAAAGATAAAGTCTTGCCGATAGATAGTAAGTTCTCGCTCGATAATTATCAGAGGTGTATAGACGCAGAAGATGATGAAGATAGGAAATATTATGCAGAAGAGTTCAAAAAAGATTTAAAGTTAAGAATAACTGAGACATCAAAATATATAAGAGAAAAAGAAAACACTTTACCTATTGCTTTTATGTTCATACCATCTGAGGCTATATATTACGACTTACTGGCAGGGGAAAATAGTAGACTTAAAATCAATACACAAAAATTAATAGAGTATGCTCAAGGTCAAAAAGTGTTCATCGTCTCACCAACTTCTATCTTAGCTTATCTTCACTTAGTATTGTCTGGCATAAAAGCTTTTACCATAGAAGAGGGAGCAAAGCAAATACAAAAGAAAGTAGAAGAGTTAAGTAAGCACATCAATGCTTATGAAGAGTATTATAAAAAACTCGGCAACACTCTCTCAACCACAGTGAATCATTATAATAGCGGATATAAGGAATTGAAGAAAATAGACAAGGATGTATATAGGATAACAGAAGGAATGAGCGGTGGAAATATGGAGACACTCGCAATCGACAAGCCGAATTTGAGTGATGAGGATTAGAAATAGATCCAGAAAAATTTTATAAATAAAATAAAAAAGCTTACACATTAAAATGTAAACTTTTGTTTTTTTGTGTAGAAAATCTACAGAGAACCTTTTATGTTTTTAAATAATTCTGCGGACAAAGATTTCTTTGAAAAAGTATATGAATAAGTAATTGTTTTTCTAGTTGTTCCTTTATCATCCTTGGTCACAGAGTTTTCTTGGATAATTTTTGTATCCATATATGCTTGAGCTAATTTATCTTCAAGATTAAAAGTAATACTCAGGAAAAGGTTACCTTCTTTCACTTTTTCGCAATTAACAGACATGAAAAAGATAATGTCCTCCTCCTTATATTCAAAATAAAATTGAAAAGAGTGAGTCTTGTCATTATGTCCAGTGTCTACACTTCTTATTAGTCCCTGAGTCACGCCAACTGTCTTTATGTGTATGTCGTTTTTTTCTATACCTTTAAAAATTTGTCCAATTGCAAGAGAGGCTAAGATTTTTGCAAAAAAGAAAGAATCTACTTTGTCCATTCGATTTCTCCTAAAAGGGTTTTGTTTAAAAACTATGGGTTTATACTAGCATAAATAGGCGGGTATTGCAAAAAGATAAAAATTATAGTATAATGCTAAGCAACATAAATACAAATTAAAAAGTTAGAAATATATGACAAATACATTTTCAGTAATCAAAACAGGAGGAAAACAATACATAGTAAGATCAGGTGATAAATTACGTATAGAAAAATTAGAAGGTGAGCACAAAGTGGGTGATGCTATTTCTTTTGATGAAGTTCTTTTAACTTCTATTGACGGAAAAGTAACTATCGGTGCTCCATTTGTAGCAAAAGCTTCTGTTTCTGCTAAAATCTCAGAAATCACTCGCGACCCTACAATATTAGTAGTAAAATACAGAGCAAAGTCTAGATATCACAAGAAAAATGGTCACAGACAACCAAAGTTCATTGTAGAGATAATCTAATACTGTCAACATATAGACCGAAACGATAGACAAAATATTTATATTAGTCAGAAACGTAAGTCAAAACAAAACAACTCGCAAGAGTTGTTTTGTTTTGCTAAAATACTTTAGATTTGCAAAATATAGGTTTTTATTGTATTATGTTTTTTGTAATCACATTTATTTCTAATGTGAAAAGTTCTTTAAGGAGAATAATAATGACTAAGGTTCGAAAATCAAATAAAGTCACCAATGAGTGGTTTATACCATTTTTGCCAGTAGAAGATAGGGTATATTCTGAGATGTTCTTAAAAGAGTGGACAGAATATGGAATGCGTGAAGATTCTCACAGTATTAATATTGAAACAAGATTAGAGTATCTGCTGACAATAGCAGGTGCAAGACATACTGAACATAACGGACGTGTGGCTGCCAGTATATTTGCTTGGATGGGAACTAATGTCGGTCTCAGTTACATTGAGATCTTGGCTGAAAAGTTACAGAGAAATAAAGATACAAGAGGGTTTATAACTAATGATATATTAGCATTACATTCCTGGAGTGAGTACAGCTCACGCACAGATCGTTTTGGATACAGGTTGGGTTATAAGTTGCAAATAATCTTAGATAAAGTTGATTATGATAAAAAAGTCGCTAAAGATTTGACTTACGATGAGTTAAAGATTGCCCAGTTTATCTTTGTTTATATATCTAATTACGAAGGTTTGCAATTTTTACTTAGAACTTTGAAGAAGATTAATGAAGATAAAGAAAAAAAGAAAGAAGAAAGATTAAAAGGTGCTCAGTTAAGTATACAGTAATTTACTTTTTAAGTAATTAGGTATGTGCTCAAAGCGCGAACGAAGTTCGCGCTTTTTATTTTTAATTTATTTTTGATATTTTTCATGTTATAATTAGTCTTATAAATATATGCAATTAGATTATCCTAGTAATGAAAAGAATGATAAAAATAATTTGGAAAGTGAAGCTAAAATTAATAAATCAGAAAATAATTTCTCTATTAAAAATGTGGTAGAGAAAACAGTGAATGCAGAGAATCTCTATTATTATGAAGATATATGTGATGAGTTTAATGTTTTGTATAAAGTAAAGATAGAAAGGAAGAAAAATGCAGACACTGACTTGTATATAATAAAAACTGTGATAGACGGCATAGAATATGTATTTAGTTTGTGTAGTGCTGATGCTGTTGCAAATAAATATATAATAGAATTCCATACAGTGAAGTATGGTTACGCATTAGTGGGAAAGCAGGATGGGTTAGGTACTTCTTTTATTAAAAATATATTCAAAGCTAGAAATATTTTTACAGAAAAAGCATATGAGTTAAGCGAAGGAAATATAAAAACAATAGAATCAGTGCAGTCATTAAATGGGAATACGAAAGAAGATATTGATACAAAAAAACAAGAGTTAATAAAACTAAATCAAGGTTCTGATATCTTTGAAGACATGAACCCTCAAGATATAAATGTTCTGTATGAAAAAGCTGTTAGAACTGGGCAGATAGATTACGACAATAAAATTGAAAATATTGTAAATGAAAAAAGACACTCAGTTTTTTTAAAGTTATATGAAAGGTATTTTTTGAATTGGAATGTAACAGAATTAAGCAAAAGCAGGATAATTTTAGAGAGAAAATAATAGTATAAATCAGTAAATATTTAACTGCTTTACTTTTTTTTGAAAGTATGCTATTATATAAGCATCTTAATATTGTCTTAGAATTATCTAAGTACACAAAGCATTTGGTTAGTAAACTTTAAATAATTTAGATTATTTATAAAACATTAGAAATGCTTATGACTGTAATGAATGCAAGCATTTTTAATCGCATTTTAAATTATACTCTTGTACGTGATTGGTGGCGATGTAAAGAAAAGGTATTTAAATATAAGTTTTGATTATATAATATAAGCAAGAAAATTATTCTAGCTTTTGGATTATGTTGTGAAGAATTTGCATTTTGATATTTTTATTAAAATAAATAAAAAACAAAATATATGGAAAGAAATAATGGTGGAAGAGGTTCTGGGTTCGGAGATAGTAGGGGAGGAGGTAGAAGTGAAGGCGGTCGTGGTGAAAGCCGTGGTGGGTCACGTGGTGGATTCGGTGGCGGATCACGCGGAGGCTTTGGAGGTGGTCGCTCAGGCGGTTCACGTGGAGGTTTTGGTGGTGGTAACAGAGGAGGAGGTCAAGCTCGTCCTTTTGATCCAAAAAGATCATTTAAAAAAGATAGAATAGATGTGAATCTTTTTATAAATAAAAAAGCAAAAATAGCTGAGCAAGATGCTTATGAGCCAAAACATGCTTTTGCTGATTTTAATATTTCAGAAAAATTATTAGCAAATATCGCAGAGATGCACATAACAAAACCAAGTCCAATACAAGACCAAGCTATACCAGTAGTAATGGAAGGTAAAGACGTTATAGGTATTGCAAGCACAGGAACTGGTAAAACAGCAGCATTTATGGTGCCGATGATTACTAATCTTGAGAAAAATTATAAAGAAAAAGTTATGATCATGTGCCCAACACGTGAGCTAGCTGAGCAGGTAGAGGGACAATTTAGAAGACTTGCAAAAGGTATGAAAATATATTCATTTCCAATAGTTGGAGGTTCACCGATATTTAAGCAAATCCATGAACTTAAAAATGGGTTAGACATGGTAATCGGAACTCCAGGACGTATTAACGATCTTATCGAAAGAGGGAAAATAGACATGTCAGAATTTAAGTATGTAGTTCTAGACGAGGCTGATAGAATGCTCGACATGGGATTCATAGGTGATATGCGTCACATTCTTGGTATGATGCCAAAAGACAAGCAGGCACTATTCTTCTCAGCAACATTCTCAGCTGATATCAAAAGATTATGTGGAGAGTTTCTTCGTGATCCAGTTAGTATCACTATCAAGGCTCGTGATACATCAGGCTCAGTAGAGCAAGATGTCGTAAAGTTTAACGGTCGTGATGACAAGTTTAACAAGCTTTGTGATATTTTAGATGAAAAAGATGCGAACAAAGTTATTATATTCCGTGAGACAAAGCGTGATACTGATCACCTCGCAGAGCAATTAGAGAAAAATGGTTACACTGTGCGTCCAATACATGGTGACCTGAGAAATCATCAGCGTAAGCAAGCCTTAGCAGACTTAACTTCAGGTAAGGCTCAGGTTGTTATTGCAACGGACGTAGCTGCTCGTGGTATAGACATTAATGACATTACCCATGTTATTAATTATGACTTGCCAAATAACTATGAGACTTATATACATAGAATAGGTAGAACAGGTAGAGCAAACAAAACTGGTAAAGCTTTTACTTTTGTGAATTAGTAAGCTTTGTAAAAAAACATAGAAAAAGTGGCGCCGTAGGCG
>JAYVHM010000012.1:0-34841 GCA_043771335.1 bacterium
AGTGTTAGTGGTACTCGCAAATATATTATTAGCAAAGAGGTCTGTAAATATACTAGTTAATGCTTTTAATGTTGTAGTAAAGAAATTAGAAGATGTAGCGTTTTGGTTTGTGAAATTACTATTAGTGATATTATTTAAAGTAGATGATGATGAGGTTAGGTTGTTGGTGATTGTGTTACTTGCATTTAAATTGGTAGTGAATATATTAGTAAAGTAAGAGGTTACGGCTTTTAATGTTGTAGAGAAAAAGTTAGAGCTGGTAGCATTAGTGTTAACTAATGAGTCTGTAAAGAGATTGGTCACTGTGGCGTTCGTCGATACAAAGTTAGTCGCTGTAGCATAAGTAAAGTCAGTAGATGTTCCAGAAGGCCCTCCTCCACCCAAATTAGAAACGATGGTGGTGGAACCATTTGTCAAAGTAAATATGGTAGAAGTTGAAGTGGTAGAGATACTAGCAATGCCAACCCCATCAGCACCATTAGCTCCAGATGTGCCACCACCTGCAGTTAACACAGGAACATATTGAACAACTGTTCCACCTCCATTACCACCACTCTGTGTCGCCGGAGTATTGTTTTGTGTGTTGGAGTTTGAAGTACCAGAAGTAACATAATTAGTTACCGTCTTGTCTATGGTTATGTATTGCGGTTGTAATTCTCTGATCACTGTTGTGGTGGCATAATTATTAATTATCCTCTCGGCGATCTTTATGTATTTTGTATTTAATTTAGAAATATCAGATTTGATATCCTCTACAACTTTTTTATTATCTGCAGGAATATATATATCTCCTTTTTCATCACTGATGGTATAACATTTATTATTATCCATCCAAATCAAAGGAAATTTTGTAATAGCACAATAGGCTTTAAAGGAAATAGTATTAGCGAGTCCCAGATTCGGATTATAAACTTTTGAAAAGCTTACATAATTCACAGCAAAAGAATTATCCAAAAACATAAACAAAACAAAGAAACTAATTATTGTTTTGTTTATTATTTGAAATATTTTTTTACTAAAGTAATACATATTTTATTAAAGGATTAATTTACAAACAAGTCCCTGTCATATATAGCCATACCGTTAATAAAAATCAAAGCTACTAACAAAATCAGAAACAGTAAAAAAACTAATGTGTAAAAATGATGTGACAAGAATATTTCTAGAGAGAATTTTTCTTCTATTTTCTCCTCTAAAATTTCCTCTTTTTTTATATTATTATCAACAACAAAAGGCTCTATACTCATAACAATATTATAGCTTATAAAATAAAGGTTTTTTCTTTCTTATCCCCATATACAATAGGATGTTTTTTAAGATGTTTTTTTGTGGCTAAAATTAAAATTTATTTTTAGTTTTTATTTTTATAAAAAAATAAAAATCCATAAATCTTTGGACAATCTCTTGGTGAAGAATGTTCTAGTATAAGGAGAGCCGGAGAAAATGACAAATAAATAACTTGGCATAACTTTGTATTAATATAATTTACGTATAAATTATAACTTCCTTTACTGTTAGAACATGAGTAAACTCGATTATCTAAAGATTTATAGATTTTTAATGTGCTTATTTTAAAAATTAATTTAATTAAAAACTAATCTGTGATACAATTAACTTAAATAAGTTTTAAGTTTTTAACCTATCATCTTATAATCTTAGCATATAAAAATTATTATGTCAACTACAAAAACTAATAAAATAGGAGAAAAAACAGAAAATGAGTCTTCTGAGGAAAAAATGTATCTTGATAAAGCTCTGCGCCCTGAACATTTTGATGATTATATAGGCCAAGAAACCATTAAAAATAACCTTTTTATCCTTCTTGAGTCTGCAAAAAACAGAAACTCCCCTCCAGAGCATATACTTTTTCATGGACCACCGGGACTTGGTAAAACTACCCTCGCTCACATAATTGCACGTACTTTAAACACAAATATCAAGATAACTAGCGGACCAACACTCACAAAAACTGGAGATCTCGCTGCTATTTTAACTAATTTACAACCTAATGATGTTTTGTTTATAGACGAGATACATAGACTAAATAAAACCATAGAAGAAGTATTATATCCAGCTATGGAGTCTGGGGTTTTAGATATTATTATCGGTAAGGGGCCAGCAGCTAGAAGTATACAGTTAGACTTGCCCCCATTTACCTTAGTTGCAGCTACAACCAGAACCTCACTCATTTCTGCCCCATTACGTTCACGTTTTTCTGGTGGATCATATAGATTAGAAAGTTACACTAATGATGAGCTGGCTCGCATTGTGATTCGTAGTGCGAAAGTTTTAAAAATAGAAATAGATATGATTTCCTCATTAGAAATAGCTAAGAGAAGTAGGGGCACTCCTCGTATTGCAAATTTTTATTTAAAACGTGTTCGTGATTTTGCAGATTTTCATAAATCAGAAATAAATAAAAACTTAGTAGATAAATGTTTATTATTACTTGAAATAGATAATCTTGGTCTTGGTAAAACTGAAATAGATTATCTTAAAACTATAAATGAAAAGTTTTTAGGTGGACCTGTAGGTATAGCTACACTCTCAGCAGCACTGAGTGAAGATGTGGGCACTTTAGAAGATGTAATAGAGCCATACCTTCTTAAATTAGGCTTTATAGATAAGGGTATAAAAGGGAGGATTATTACAGATAGTGGTAAAAAACATGTTGAAAAATAACTTGGAAAATAAAATAATAAGTAAAACTATTTTAGGTATTGATCCAGGTTATGATCGTGTTGGTATGTCTATTGTTAATAAGGAAGGTATAAAAGAATCAGTTATTTTTTCTACTTGTATAGAGACAAATAAAAAAGAAACACATAGTCAAAGAATAAAACAAATTGCTGATGATTTAGAAAAAATAATAAAAAAATATAAAATACAAACTGCTTGTATAGAAACTTTATTTATTTTTAAAAATCAAAAAACAGTAATGCGTGTTGCTGAAGCACGTGGGGTTATAAATTATATTTGTGAAAAAAATAAAGTAAATATTTTAGAATTAACTCCAATGCAAATAAAAAATAGTATAACCGGTGATGGTCACGCTGATAAAAAACAAGTAAAATATATGTTAGAAAAGATATTAAAGGCTGATTTTATAAGTAATATTTTAGATGATGAGGTAGACGCCATAGCTTGTGGATTGGCAGGGCTTGCATTTTTGAAAAATATCTGATAAATTATGTGTTATATAAATTAAAAAATAAATTAATTAGTTAATTGTTTTAAGAGATAAAATAAATTTAAATAATAAGTAAAAATATGGAAGCTGAAGAAGAAGAAAAACCGTTAGATGAAAATATAAACTTAGATGCACTAGACGCAGCACTCGGTGATGATGATGTTATAGAAATAGAAGAAGAAACTATTGTTTATTCTTTTACTAATGAGGATGAAGAGGATTTGGATATTGCTTTTACTGACAATGATTCGAGAGATTGGTATTAACTATCTGTTTAGTGGCATAAGTAAATACTTAAAAGATAAATCAGAATCAGAGCTTATAAATAAAGGTTTATTTTGAAGAGTATATTTTAATAAAACATTATCCCCATGTAATTTTTGTGTACCTTCTAAAAAGTAATTACTATTATAATTAACACTAAAATCATCAACTTCACCATTAACAACATTATAATCTATATAATTTTTAACATTACCAATACTTTTTTCTTTTGCTTTGAGAGATATTTTATTTTTATCTTTTAATATATCTAATTCACAAAAACTATATTCTGAATTCATAATATTACTTATTTGTAATGATTTTATAAGAGTATTCCTATTTAAATTCAATTCAAAAACAAATTCTTTTGGAAAAAGTTGTTTATAATCAGGGAAATTACCATTAACCACACGAGTAGCAATAGATATTCTCTTATCTTTTACAACTAGTCCGTCTTGATA
Organism: bacterium; assembly: GCA_043771335.1. Classification (GTDB taxonomy): domain Bacteria; phylum Patescibacteriota; class Minisyncoccia; order Phycocordibacterales; family UBA5272; genus JAUPVO01. The sequence goes on from JAYVHM010000012.1 coordinate 3,916, forward strand.
CGATTCTAATTCTATATCATCTTCCATTTCATCTATTATTGGTAATATATTTATTAGATTTTTATATGGGATAATAATATTAATATCTTTATCTAATTCTTTTAAATTATTTACATATATACTTTTTTCAGCTAATCTGTAAGAGTCAGTAGCCACACTAATAAGATTCTCATTATTTTTATACAAATAAACACTAGATATTTCTGGCTTTATATCACTTTTTGAAGCACAAAAGATTACTGATTTAATTAATGTTGTTAATTGTTCTTTTTTTAAATTTAAAAGCTTTTCTGTTTCTTTTGGTAATCCAGGTAATTCATCTTTTCCAAATATTTCAAATTGATATTCATTTTCATTATCATCACTAATATTTAAAACATTTCCATTTAACTCAATATTGAGATTTAAGCCACTATCACTTACATTATTAAGTATCTTTACTAAAGTATCTGGTTTGAGTAGTATTTGACCATTTATTTCACCTTTAACGCTAATACTGCGCTCAACCACAACTTCTAAATTAGTAGATCTTATTATTAATGTATTATTCTCTAATTTTATTAATATACATTCAAATAGTGGATTTATACTATTTTTAGTAACTATCTTAGAGACAGAGTTTATTGCTTTTGAAAATTCATTACTTAATGTTTTTAATTTCATAGTTATCTTAGTTATTATTCTAACATGTTTATTATTATATATATAGATATTATTATTATAAATACTCTGTTAATTAGGTGTATAACTTTTACTTATAAAAAGGCCTATATTTTAAAAGTTTATTTTAATAATTATTTTACAAAGTTATTTTTTATTTTATAATAAACAGATATAACTTGTGAGTAATTTTTTTATATAAAATATTTTTTATATAAAAAGTGTAAAAGTTGCTAAGTTTTAAAAAGTTATACACAAGTTTTTATATATGTTATTAATAACTTATACACAACTTAATTAAGAGATCATTGCTTTTAAATCCTCAACTTCTTTTATTAATTGAGGGTCTTCTTTTAATTCTCTCTTAATTTTTTCATAACTATGTATTACTGTAGTATGATCTCTTCCTCCTAATTTATCTCCAATAGAAGGATAAGAGATGTTAAATTCTTCACGAAGTAAATACATTATTATTTGTCTTGGTTTTATTATATCTTTTCTTCTTGTTTTATTATATATAAAACTGTCATTTATACTATAATAATCAGCAACTATTTTAACTATATCAGGAATAGAAACAGATCTTTTGTTTCTAAGATTATTTTTAAGATAAAGTTTTACATCATTTATATTTAAAATAGTTTTCTTTACTTCTGTTTGTGTTATTATATTTGTTAATATTCCTTCTAATTCACGTATAGATCCAGTCATCACCTCAGCTATGTATTGCAGTACATCATCTTGTATTTTATCTCTATAATCCTTTGTTTTGTGGCGTAATATAGCAAGGCGAGATTCTAATGGTGGTGTCTCTACGTCTACAACCATACCCTGATTAAATCTAGTTCTCATACGCTCATCCAAACCAATAATAAGATTAGGATGCATATCAGAAGAAAAGATTATTTGTTTATTTGTCTCATACATCAGGTTAAAAATATGGAAAAGCTCATCCTGAGTCTTATCTTTATTTGTAATAAATTGTATATCATCCATAATAAAAACATCAAATTTTCTATATTTATCTTTAAATTTATTTATACTATTACTATTTGTAGCCGACACATAATCCATATAAAACCTTTCAAAACTGGTATAAAATACTTTCTTTTCATTATATTTTTTCTTTACAGCATTACCTATACTTTGTATTAAATGAGTTTTACCAAGTCCAGTATTACCATAAATAAAGAAAGGGTTATAGGAAAGTCCAGGATTGTTAACAATAGCACTCGCCGCAGCATGAGCCACATCATTAAAGCTACCAACTATATAATTTTCAAATATATATTTAGGATTAAGATTATCTTCCCTATTTATATACAAGTTTTCAAGTGGTAAGGGAGTGCTACTGTTTACAACATTAATAATATTATTTTTTTTATTAACAACATCTTGTTTTATTATAGAAAAAGATACAGATCTTATTTTTTCATGTATACCACGAAGTATACGAAGTATATCTTTTTGATATTTTGATTCTATCCACTCTTTTATAAACTGATTTGGTACACCAATACTAACATTACCCTCTTTATAATCAAGCATTCGTGTATTTTTGAACCAAGTATTATAGTTTACAACTGAAACTTCTAACTTTATTTGACCAAGTAAGGCCTCCCATATCTCTTCGTAGTCCATATTAATTTATATTATACTCTTTTTGTAAATAAATAGGTATATTGTCAAAAAAGTTTTTTTAGGTTATAATAGCCAAACTATGTCAGTAACATATCAACCAAAAAATAAAAAGAGATTTACCACTCACGGATTCCTAGTTCGCATGGCAACTAAGACAGGAGCTAAAATAATAAACGCTAGACGCGCATATGGTAGAGCTAAATTAGCTGTAGTAAAAGGAGGTAAGAATTTTACAAGATAATTAAGTGTTAAATAAAAAATTTAAATTAAATAGATTTGATTTTTTGAACCAGAAAAAAGGGGATATAATTAATACCCCTTTTTTTCGTGTTAAGACTATAAAAATAAACCAAGAAAATATAAGTTTAGAAAAATCAAAACAAAAGCTGGGAATAATTATAAGTAAGAAGTATATTAAAAAAGCCAACAAAAGAAATGCGCTTAAGAGAAAAATATGTTATGCTTATTTAGAAATAAACAAAAACAATCCTGATTTATTTAAAAACAAAATTCTAATTATTTCTTTAATTAAAAAAGAAAAATCAGAACAAAATATATTAGGAGAAACTTTTAATAATTACCAAGAAATAAAAAAACAAATAGAAAGTATCTTTTTAAAATAAAACAAAACTATGTGGAACAAAATAATCATTAGCCCCCTATATAATTCTCTTCAGTTTTTTATAAACTATACTCACGACATTGGTATATCTATTGTTTTATTTACTATTGCTATAAAAACCTTACTTCTACCATTAAACATTTCTGCTAATAAGACAACAAAAAATATAAAAAAGATACAACCAGAAATAGATAAGTTAAAAACAAAACACAAAAATTCTCCAAGAGACCTAGGTGTTGAGCTTTCAAAAATGTATAAAGAAAATCAAATCAAACCTTTTTCTGGTATACTCGCCATCTTTATACAGATGCCAATCCTTTTTGGTTTATATCAAATACTTTTAAAAGAAATAGGAAATATACAAGACAAAATAACTTTTTTTAATATTGATGTTACTAAGCCAAATATTATACTCGCTGTTTTAACCTTTATTTCTATGGCTTATTTAATGCACATTTCTTCAAAAGATATGACAGTTAGTGATGGAGCTAGTGATTTTCAAAAAGAGTTTACAAAAATGATGAGCTTACAGATGAAGTATTTCTTGCCAGCCATAGTGTTTATAACTTCTATATTCTTACCAGCAGGATTAACTTTGTATTTCGTGGTTAGTAATATGTTTGCAATAGGACAATTCTTTTTATTAAAGAAAATTATTTAATAAAATAATTAAAAACTAAATACCCTCCCCCTTTAATATCCACAAAGCATCATTGTTTTTATTTTCAAAGATAAATAAATCATTTGAAAAGCTAGTCTTATAAATATCCAAAGGTTCTCCAACTAAAATCGAAGCAGGAATAGTCACAGACTCATTTGTTTTTTTATCTGTGATACTTATCTCATCTGCAAAGCTAATCTCCCCACTATTCCACGAGTCTATATTAAAAGAATTAACACCAACAGTCTTGTCGACAGCACATACTTTATAATTATTTTTTGTCTCAGCACACTTTTCTTCAAAACCTGTTTTGTTAGTTTTGATATATTTTTTACTTCCTGTTTTTTTGTTTACAATTATTTGTATACCAGGCATGTCACTAGCGAACCTTGAGGATAAGTATACATTATTTATATCCTCAGAAGATATAAATATATCAAAAAGCGGTATGTCAGAAACTTTCCCTATTTTCCCTGTGGATGGAGTGTAAGAATTTAAGACAGAAGTTTTTCCTAATCTTTTCAGATAATAAAAACTATTTTCTGTTCCAGAAGAGATAAGGTCATAAACATCCTCATCTATATTATTAACAGAAAAAGCAGAATCTCTTTCTTTTCCTAATCTAGAACCAATGAGTTTATTTGTTTTACTAACCTTTTGTATATTCAAAGTATAGTCAGCATTTTTTGAAAAAGCAGATTTTGTAATGTCTTGTATTGTTGTGTTAGTTAATCTAATGTTTTCGAGGCTCGGGTATTTTGTTATATAAATATTACCAGACAAAGAGTCTATGAAAAGTATTCCTGTTTCTGTTGTAGTTCCAACCATATAACTTATTACCGAGTAACCAGTAACAGAAAGAGGCCAGATATTTATGAGACCAGACTCGTCATTTTCTATTTCAGACAGATCAACACCCTCACTGTTATCCTTGTTTCCAGTGTATGTATCATTATTATTATTGCTACCAATATTTATATCAGGAAAAAAGGTGCCAGTATTTTGAGTGGGTGTAATATTATTTTTTGTATAAAAATAATAAGTAGCAGCTGAAACTAAAAATAAGAAAATTAAAACCAAAAAAGCAACTTTAAAAAGTCTAGAATTATTACCCCTTCCTGTTGCTTCTGGAATCGTATTATCTAAGATATTTATATTATTGTTTTGTGTATTTTCTTGCATATGTTTTTAATTTATTATCTCCCTGTTGTTGACCAGTGATTATACTCATCTGATTTTGTTTTGTATAAAACATTATAGAATCCATATTTGCTAGCGTTATTTTGTAGCCACACAAATCTTGAGTCAAGAGCTGGACCATTCTTAAAACCACTGAAATCAACAGCTAGGCCCACCTGATGCATACTTTTGCCATTAGCTGCAGCTGTGCCACCACCAGCCACAGCTCCAGAGTTTTGAGATCTGTAGGCTGAGGCCACAATTAAGTTAACTCCATCTTTTGAGGCATCAGAAATTAAGCTTTTCATGTTATCTGCAACAGTGCTACACAACTGATAACTTCCTTGAATAGTCACAAGACCAGAAGAACATCCTTCGACAGGGCTTGTTGGTTTTGAGGGTGTTGTCGGGGTACCTGCAATAGTTGATAAGGTTGTCGATACAGCACTACCAACTGTAACACCCAGTTTTTTTAATGAAAAGTCTAAAGAGTTTTTAAGTAAGCCACTGTTAATACTATTCATAATAGTCCACACTGAAAATACAAAAATTAGTCCTATAATTACCCTAGTTATAACTTCCTTACCTTCTTTTTTTTGATTTATAATATCTGTTGTCAGGTATAACACTCCTCCATATATCATATAAAACACAGCCGCGATAGTTACTAGCACCAGAAGATAAGACATTATCATCTCGAGGTAAGTGCCAAGACCGTCAGCCTGTATGGTTATCTCATCTACACCACCCTCTTTGCTAGTGATGGATTCCAACAAAGTGTAACAGCTGTAGTCTTCAGAGTCATTACATTCAGCATTAATATTTTGAGTAAATGAAAAAGAATATATACCAAACAAAAAAAATAAGACAAAAACAGATTTTATAATTTTTGAAAAGCTTTTAGTCATCTAATAATATTTTAACACAAATAAATTAAAAATTTGCTTCTAATTCACTTTCTGCCTCTTGAAAAAGTTTTACATCATGCTCTATTTTAATTTTTATATTAGAAGACTTGCCAATTTTTCCAGCTTTGAAGCCTCTCTCATTTGTCCCGACAACTTCTCTACCATTTACATTCCAGTAGTAAGACATTTTTTTATCTAATGAGAAAAAGAACGGCTCAACCATCAAAATAAAATCAGAAAGGTCAAACTTATACGAGTCGACAAGTGCTTTTTTATTAACATTATTTCCTCCTTTAAGATAAAAAACAGCTCTAGTATCAACCATTTCTATGTTTTCTACGGCGACAGTCTCATCATTACTAAGTCTAGGAGTTACTGTCACTTTTATTTCCATACTAGTACCTTCCACTTCAGAAGCATAAATATCTAAAAAGTTTTTACCAAGGCCAGACTCATCTTGTTGTATTTTACCGTTTATCTCCCAAGTGTACAGTAGGTCATTGTCAGATATTTTGACTCCATTTGTGGTTATATTAGAAAAAGCATGCACTCTGGCTGTGCCACCCTTTACTAACATTCTCTTTCCTCTATACCAATCAGGCACGTAACTATCCGTTGCTTCCCAATAGATGATTACACTTTTGTTATAGAGTCTAAAATCATTATCATATACTTCTCCTTCAGGAGTAGTTAATCTCACTGCTAACGAAGACTCTCTCTCTGGCACTGTTATTTTTATACTGTCTTTTCCAAATCCAGAAAGTATGCTTTTACCATTAAGTATCCAGTTTATGTTTGATTTTTTAGTTTCAACCTTAAAGCTTTCCAAATTAAAAAACACTACATCTCCAGCTGAAAAGTTATAATTATTAGGAACTATCTCAAATGCTGGGCCAGAAGTTTGTGCAAAAGAAAAGCTGAAAAAAGAAACAAGCATGAAAAAAGCAGAAATAAAATAATAACTTTTTCTAAACAGGTTTTGTAATTTATTTTTTATTATATTATATCTTTGCATATTTAATTTTGTTTCATAGCCTTTATTCTCATTATCTGTTCCGGGTCACTAGTTATTATCTGGTCCTCAGTATGACTAGCTATGACTTTTATAGCAGCGTGTTTTAACCCCGCAAAGAATATACCCTCCCCTACATTACTTTCTAAAAGCAAAAACTTTTCTTCGTCGGTCAGATTAAAAGTTTTCTGCACCAAATCTATTGTGGTTGGTGATTGTTTTAAAAGCAATTGTATCGACGAGTTAGTTATAATTGGTACACCGTATTCACTTTGTAAAAAGTCATTTACATCCTGAGTAATGGTTGCGAGTCCTAGATAATATTTTCTTCCACGTTTTGCTAGTCCATATAAAAAGCTTGCCGTATCAGGACTTTTCATCATAATCCAGGCCTCATCCACTACGAGTAATCTTTTTCTAATATCTTTTCTAATAGCATTCCAGATATAATGTGAAATCAAAAACATAGCGACCGGCTTCAAATCATCTTCCATGTCACGTATTGAAAAAGACACACACACTTGATCAATGTCTACATTTGTTGGCTGATTTAAGAATCCAGACCAAGAACCTTTTGTATATTTTTGTAATCTTTCCATAAGACTTTCACTACCCTCAAGACCCGAGAGCACCATCTCAAAGTCGCTCAGCAGTGGCGGGTCTATGTCATCAAAATCACTGTCAGCAGTAATGTCTTTGAGAGCATATGTCTCTGTGATTGCTCTGTCTATGATAGCGTCCTCCTCAGGAGTGAGACCACTTAACATCACACGAAAAAGTCCAACAAGGGTAACTATGTTACCACGTAATACCTCACTCATACTCTCTCCTTCGGCAGGTTTTGCCAGGTCAAATGGGTTAATATGATGATCACTAGTGAGTGAAATATTAAAATATCTACCACCAACAGCTTCGGTTAGTGCTTCATACTCACGCTCAGGATCTATAACGATTACACGCGTATCGAACATGAGGGTTCTCAATATTTCGAGTTTAGTAGTGAAGGATTTACCTGATCCAGACTTTGCAAAAACTATAGAGTTATAGTTCTCAAGAGAAAATCTATCAAAAAGAATAAGTGAGCCATTATGTCTATTTATTCCATATAGAATACCTTTGTCACTAGTAAGGTCAAAAGAAACAAAAGGAAAAGTAGAAGAAAGTGGAGAAGTATTTAACTTTGTAGTCACTTTTAACTCATCTTTTCCTATGGGAAGATTAGTTAAGATGGCAGTATCTTGCTGAAAAAGCGCTGGTCTTATTTGTATTAATTTACTTTCAAGTATTGATTTGATTTCTTTTTCTACCTTTTCCAAATCCTCATCATTCTTTGCATAAATAGTAATATATACACCAACCTCAAACATTTTTTCTTGAGCTTGCATCAAATCATTACGCAGACTTTCCAGATCTTCATAAGCTGTTTCAAGCATTGGGTCCCTAACCATACCCTTCTCTTCATTAATCATGATTTGACTTTGCACTTCTGCCACTTTTCTTTGGAACTTTTTCATAACGTCCCCAGTGTCTAATGGTGAGATATGTATACTAACATCAAAAACACGGTCAAGATTAATGAGGGGAGACAGCCAGTTGTCATTTAAAAATCTAGGATATGACATTATAAAGTAAGACCTCCCCTTTATATCTCCAATAGTAAAATCCTTTGACTCTACTTTTAAGGCAGATGGTGCGAGAGTGTCTTGTAGACTAAGTGTTGCTGCGGTGTATACTTCACTAGGTAATACTAATTTTTCACCACCCTCTTCTTTCTTTTTAAAAATAGTATCTAAGATGCTCATATTAAAATCATAACACAAAAATATTAAAAATATTTTTGTCTATTAACAAAAAACTTCTAATGTATCTATATTAATGTCTTACTTGAAGCCGAAGGATTGAGTATCTCGTAGTAAAGTTGTATAAGACTCTCTGTATCCATGTCTGTAGTTTTTAATCCACATCTGCTTAACCCTGACTTTACAACACTCATACGCTCATACATCTGTTCTTTTATTCTGTAGAAACCAGCAATCTCCGTCTCATCTTTTTTTTCTCCAAAACCCATAAGGTTGCTACTGTTAATAGCTGGTGCTAAGTAAGGAACTATAATATAAAACTGTTTATTCATAATGTTGTTTTCTTCGGTAAAAGACTTTATATAAGCTATATACTCTACTATTTGTAATTTTATTAATTCACCTCCCACTACATTAAGTCTTTCGTTTAGAGATTTTAAATACGGGTCTATATCTGTTCTTCTTGATTTTGAATATATTTGTATAGGAAAATCCAGAGAATTAAAAAAGTTTTGAAATTGAGAAAGTATAGCAGTCTGCTCATTCTCACCTTTTAAAGAGAGATTAATAGAGCTAACCATAACAATACTCCTATATTCATTGTCGCCAAGATAGATAATCCCCTCACGTATGGATTTTATGGGCACAAAATTTTGAGATGCGAGTCCTTTCATAATTTATTTTACTATTTTAATCATAACACAAAAAATATTTTTATTTTATTCTTTACACACAAAAATATTAACGCACATCATCAGACCTTATGTCCAAATCTTTTGCTATATCACTCAAGCTTTTTCTGGTATATGTTTTTATCAGACTTTCTTCTCTTCTGGGTGTAACGGTTTCGTTTCGTCTCTCTTTTTCCTCACTTCTTTGCCAAGTATATAGTCCAGATTTTGAAAAGAAATTAAAAGCATGCTCCAAAATATCTACAAAGGACTGATTGTTAATTTTTACAAAAGCAAGTGACATGAAAAGTGCTACAAAAGGGGCGGCTATCAAAAGTCCTACGAATTTTGACCCAGTAAATCTAAAAGAAATATAAGTTATGCCGGCTGCACCAAGACTGTAGGCAAATTGTTTCCAGGTTAATGGTCCTAATATCTTATCCTCTATATCTATGAATTGTGGTACTCTAAATTGCATATTTTTAAATAATATTAGTAATTATAATCTCTTTTTTTATAGTTTTCTCATCATCAGAAACTCTCTCCAGATAAACATCTCCTAGGGGTTCCGGAGTTTTTAGAACGGGTACAGATGGTTCGGCAGGAGTATCTATTTTATTAGTCAAAGCACTCGCCTCTCTATTAGGATTAATGGGTATTTCATCTTTTAGTATATCTCTCGCTTCTTTTATTATTTTATTAGAACCAAGCATGTTAAACCCTTTGTTTACAAACTCTTCTTTTGATTCTGTTATAACTTCGGGAACATTTTCTTTTACAGGTAAAACTACATTTTTATTTCCCTCTAAAGGATTAAGAGATTCTTCTATCTTTTTTGTTTTTTCAAATATATAAGAATTCAGATCTTGTATTACTTGTTTGGTTGTTGATATGTTTTCTATACCACACTCAGTTTTTATGGAGTCCTCTATATTTGTATAATTAGATATTTTTAACAGAAAGAGTATAGTCTCTAGCTCTACAGCTTCTCCTTGCTCTTTTGTTAATCTGTTAACTCTAAAAATAAGATCCATCGTCTCACGAAAATAATCACTTAGCAAAAAATCTTTAATTTTTGGTTCAGCCTTATTTATTTCTATTTCTACATCTTTTTTTAAATCCGGATTAAGCATTCTTATATTTTAACACAAAAAATAAAAGAGAGACAATATTTTTGCACCATCACAGTATTCACTGCTACTTCTCAGAAGTCTCAACTTCTTTTAATTCTGTAAGCAAGTCCTTTATTTCTTTTTTTATAAACTTATTTATTTTCTCTAATTGTTTTTCATTCTCTAATTCTAAGTTTTTTATTTTAGAGTTAGCCATATTTATTTTTTTAGATTTTGCATCACACGCAGATTCTGTGCTAGAAGACAGTATGTTTAAAATATTTTTCTCTATTTTTATAGTAATGTTAACCTCTTCTTCTAATTTTATTAGGGTATCTTCTATTTTTTCTTTTGTATCTGTAGCAAAATTTGCTGAGACTTCTAATAAACCATCAGATAGTTTATTTTTCTCTCTAATTTGATTTTTAATTTGTTTAGATATTTTATCCTTTTTTATTAAAAGTTTTGTCTTATTTTCACAGATAATCTCCTCTTTTACTTCCTCTGTATTTGTGGCGTTTTTTATCTCAAGAGCAACAGTCTCATTAGTTGTTTTTTCTGTATCAGTATCTAAAACATCTTGCTTTTTAAGCTTCACATCTTGTTTTACGTCTAATGTCTTTTTTTCAGAAGTAAAAAAATTCCTTACATTATTTATAAAGCTTTCTTCGGTAGCCAATGAAAAGTTAAGAGAAACAGAAGTTATTAGAAAAGTAGATATTATTATTTTTTTCATATTAGATTTCTTTGGTACTTATCTCAGCATTAAAACTACTCATAGAGTCTATAAGATTTATAGTTTCTGTTAATGGTTTTATTTTCTTTTCAATAGTCATGTTGCTAGATTTTGACAATGTGTCAGAACTGAGGGCTAGGTTCTCTGTTTTTGTAGTATTATTAGCATTAAGGAAAAACATAAATGCCGCCATAGCAAAACCAGTAAAACCAAAACTCCAAGCAAAAAACGGTGACTTTACTCTTGTCACATAAGAGTTAGTGTTTGTATAAAAACTTTTTCTGAGCTCGGTATTTGTATTTAAATTATTCAGAAGCAAAACAAAATCAGACTCTCTTGGCGAGGATTCCATTTTTATTTTATTGAAATGTTGATTAATGTTTTGCATATTTTTATTTTGTTTATTTTCGACCTTTTAATTTTTATGATTTATTATGTCTGTCTCTTCTCTGTTTCCGTATTTTTTTAGATACAACTCCTTTAACTTTCGAAGGCCTCTAGATTCTATTTGTCTTATGTTTACTGATGTGGTTTCTAATGCTTCTGCTATTGTCTCTGTGTCTGAGTCTGAAACGTAGCGCATGGTTAAGACTATTTGCTGTGTTTCGCTTAGGTGCTGGAACAGATCTTTTATGTTTTCTGTATCTGTATTAAAATCAAAACTAATATCCGCAGAAATCAAGCTTTCATCAGCTATCAGCTCCTCATACTCTTCTTTTAAAGAGAGAGAGGTTTTTTTATTGCTGTCATTTATGATTAGGCGCATGCCGATCATCATAAGGTAAGACAAGGGCTTCATTTTGATTTCATAAGAATCAAGAGATTTATACCACTTTATAAAGACTTCCTGACATATATCCACAGACTTTTCATGGTCTCTGGTTCTAGACTTTATAAATCTAAAAAGAGGGGTATATAATTCATTATAAAGCACAGAAAAAGACTCTTTGTTTCCGTTTTTAGCTTCAAATATAAGGGTTTCTAGAGATTCGCTAGACATAATATGTTTTATTCTCGTGCTAATTTTCTTTTAAAAAGATTGACCGAGAAGCTTATCTCTATATTATATAACATTTTTAAATAAAATGTGTGACATTTGCCCAAATGTTTAGATTTCAATAGTTTCTAAGATAGGTAGCGTCCCCTCACTTAAAAAGCTGAGCATGGCTCCGCCAGACAGAGATTCGTAAGATGTTTTAAAGTCTGGATATTTTTCCAAATAAGTCAAAGTGTCTCCACCACCAACCACAACATTCTTGCCCTCCCCATACATTTTCTCTAAAAACTTTTTTATAAGATCCGTGCCCTCTACATAATTATTTTCATACATACCAACTGGTCCATTCCAAAGTATATTTTTTATCCCCCTACCTGCTGTAATCTCTTCTAAGTTATCAAAGTCAAATATGTCATCAACTATTTTTATATTATCTTCCACATCGACATCTCCCCTGTTCCAAATCAAACTTTTTGGAAGTATAAAGTTTTTATTGTTTACAATATCTATATTTACATTAACACCCTCCTCCGTAAAAGAATTTTTAATATCTAGTCCTTTTATTTTTAATATTGGATGAGCCATCGCTCCACCGAGACAAACCACTGACCCATTTGCTAAAAACTTCTCCACTATTGGTAATTTTGTAGACAATTTTGCTCCACCCATAAAAATCAAAGTATTAGGCATTTCATCTAATAATTTTTTTAGATTAGAATATTCTTTTTTAAAAGTGTGACCAAAGGAACTTGGTAATATTTTTGCAACACCTGTCGTGCTGGCATGTTCTCTGTGTCCTACAGAAAAAGCATCATATACAAAAAAGTCTGAAAATAAAGAGAGGAACTTTGCAAATTCTACACTGTTCTTTTCATCAAGATTTTTCTCTTCGAGATTTTCATTTTCAAAAAATAATCTTGTATTTTCTAAAAGTATTATTTTTGGTAAGTCGTGACTATTTTTCAAAAAATATTCTGTAATAATTTCTTGGTCTGTGCTATTAAGATAATATATTTCCGGAAATATTTTTTTTAAGTAGACATAAACAGGATTAAGATTTTGTCCTTTATCACTGTGATGTGATATCAGTATTAAGCTGTTATTTCTAGCTAGTAATTCTTGTATTGTATCTATGTTTGCTAAGACTCTCTTATCGCTCAGCAATGCCTCATTTTTTATTGGCTCGTTAAAGTCACAACGTAACAAGACTTTAGAATTTTTAATATTTTCAAAATTTATTTTCTGACTCATGTTTATTTATAGAGATTATTTATTATTTTTGAAAAAGATTTCGCATTCATACTGGCTCTCCCAATCAAAACTCCGTCACAGGTAGATTCTGTAAGATAATTTTTAGCATTATCTTCGTCTACAGACCCACCATAAATTATTTTTATTTTCTTAGCACCATCAATACCAAATATTTTAGCGAGCTCCCTCCTTATTAAGATTACTGCTTGCATAACTACTTCTGTGCTAGCCCCAGAGCTTACACCTATTGCCCATATTGGCTCATAAGCAACTATTAATTTATCTAAATTATTTTTATTAACCCCCTTCAGAGATTCCTTGAGTACTTTTAAAAGTTCATCTATGTATGAAGTGTCATACTTCTCACCACTAATAACCCTTTCTGTTTCTCCAACGCAAAGGATAGTTGTTACGTTTGCTGTTAACGCTTCAGAGACTTTTGCGGAGACAAGCTCAGATGTTTCTCCTAGAGACCTAACTTCAGAATGTCCAAGTATTACAAATGAAGCACCAGCATCTAAAATATTTAAAAGAGTAATATCCCCAGTTTTCCCAGCCTCATCAATTGCTGTAAAGTTTTGAGCTCCAACAGTAAATGCTTTGTACTCTTCTTTTTCAATCAAAGAGATGTGTGTATAAGGTACCGCTACGTGATACTTGTAATTTTCTTTTTCTAAGTTTCTCCAGATATCATTTTGTAATGTGTAAAAATCTTTTAAAGTTTTTATATAAGATTTTGTATTAGAGATTATTATAGGAGTATTCATATATAATAGATTGATTCTAAATATATTATATCATATTAATTTATGATATAATACACGATATACAAAGTTATGCAAACATATATCTTAAAGAAACTAAGCTTAATTAAAAATTTTACAAAAGATAACCTAATGAAAGTTGCTGTTGGTATTTTGTGTTTATTCTTCGCAATCTTCTTTTTTCTTAATAATCAGAATAGTAAAAAAGACACAATCAAAACAGTTTCTCCAACTCGCGAGCGCGTTATGGAGGTTGTGGAGGTTACAGGTCAGGTTGAATCATCAAAAGATGCAGATCTATCTTTTGATAAAAGTGGAATAGTTAATAAGATAAATGTAAAAGTAGGAGACTCAGTAAAAGCAGGACAAGTAATAGCGAGTCTCTCTGGTGGAGACGCCTATGCCAGTGTTCGTGAAGCAGAGGCTGGCGTGCAGGCGGCTCTCGCCACACTCGCCCAATTAAAAGCAGGAGCCTCAGAGGCCGAGATAAACCTTAAGAGTCAGAATCTTCAAAATGCAAAATCTGACCTAGTTAATGCTGAAGCTCAGACTGAGGATACTTTAGTCAATACAAAAAACAAACTATCAGACATTATAGAATATAAACTTTCAAATGTTTTTTACAAAGACTATTCTCAATACAGATTAACTTTTAATAGTTGTGATCAGTCTATACAGTCTCAAATAGAGACAGAGAGAGCTACTTTTTTAAATATAAATATAGTAGATTTGGTAAAAGCAAAACAGGAAGTTGATAAAATGAATACTTTTATAGGTGGTCTACAGAGATTACTTTCTCTTCCTTGCTCTATTTCGGATGCAACACTATCAGACAAGAGAGCAACTGTTTCCAGTATAAAGACTGACATAAGTTCTATGTATTTAGATATTTCAAGCAGAAACAATGCAGTTTCTGCGGCTAAAAATGCAGTTAGTCGCGCTGAAAAAGATTTAGAGCTTTCTTCTAGCTCAGATAAGAACAGAATTGCAAATCAAGAAGCTTTTGTTAATCAGGCTTATGCTAGACTAAGTCAGGCCAGAGCCCAATCAGGAAAAAATACTTTATTATCACCATTTTCAGGTAAAATTAGCGAAGTAAATATAGAGCTTGGAGAATTAGCCTCTCAATCAAAATATGCTTTTAAATTAATCGCAGATTCTTCATATCAGATAAAATCTAAAATATCAGAAATTGATATCGCTAAAATAAAATTAGGTAACGTGGCCACTGTAACCTTAGACGCTTATCCGAACGTAGAGTTTTCAGCTGTAGTTACAAGTATAGACCCATCTTCCAAGAATGATTCTGGGGTTCCAAGATACGGAGTAACACTTACTTTTGTAAATGCTGACTCCAGGATATTGCCTGGTATGACGTCTAATGCTAAAATAGTTACTCTTGTAAAAGAAGGAGCTTTAACAATACCCGCTTCTTATTTAGAAATAAAATCAGGAGGAGGTATAGTAAAGGTTAAGATTTCAGAAGAACAAACAGAAGAAAAAATAGTAAAAATAGGAATAAGATCCAAAGACGGTAGAGTAGAAATATTAGAAGGTGTAACAGAAAAAGATATTTTAATAGAGGTTGCAAAAGATGGAACTATTATTAGATAATAAGATAAGTAAATAAAAAAACAAGCGCGCCTTCGGCGCGCTTGTTTTTTTAAAAGACAAAAGGATTAAGCTCTTCTTTTGTGTACCCCATCCATAGTAGCAAATATACCTCCGATTATAGCTAAGTTTTTAAAAGCCATAATCATATTTATCTGATTTGTCATATCAGAATGAAAAAGAATAGTTGCAAGAGCGGTAAAGCCTATAAGTATATACCCCGCTGTATCTTTTTTGTATTTACCGTATACATAAACAGAGGCAACAACTATTTCTATAAAAATAACCACAGAAGTTATTATAAAAGACATAGACCCAGTGTTAAGAACAGAGTTTATATAAGCTGTTGTGCCCGCAAAACCAGTAAGTTTTCCAAAACCAGCAGAAACAAACAAAGCACCAATAAATAATCTTGATAATGTGTCCCAATTTATTTTAAAATTTTGCATATTTTTTTATTATATTTTTTAATATAAATTAATTATATCATATAAACAGACAACCGCAGCAGTTTTTGCACGTAAAATATTTGTCTTTAATGTTCTTATTGAAAAACCATTATCACAGAACCATTTTATCTCTCCTTCAGTCCATCCCCCTTCTGGTCCGATGAATATATTTGTATATTCTTCCTCCCTTCTTGATATTTTTTGTGTAACATCTTTATTTTGTGAAACCTCTTCTGTGTGATAGTAAACATTCTCAGATGAGAAGTCTTTGAAATCAAAAAGATTAGCTATTCCATTTAGTTTCGGCACATCAGATCTTCCCGACTGCTCACAAGCCTCCAGTATTATCCTATTTAACCTTTCATAATTAAGTTCCTTCCTCTCAACTCTTTCTGAGATGATGGGAGTTATTTCATTTGCTCCTATTTCTACCATTTCACGGAGCATCTCATCAAAGTCTGATTTTACCACAGCAACATAAACATTTATTTTTTTACTGACCGCGTTACCATCATTATTTATCTTTTCAGTTATTTCTAAAAAACATTCCTTTTTAGAAATGATAAGCAAAGTAGAAAGATAGTCACAAGAATCTTGTCCGTTAAAAAGTTTTATATGTTCACCTGTTTTATATTTTAGAACTACAAAGAGTCTATGTATTAAGTCCTTGTCTTTTATAACTAATTTACCGACAGACAGATTTTGATTTATAAAATATCTTGAGATTTTCATACAGACAATATAGCATAAAAAAGACAGCAAGTAAAAGTTTTAAAAGTTATCCACAGACAAGTTTATAAAGGACTTGTATAAAAGACAAATGAGTATATAATATATTTATAGAGAAAAAGTAAGAGACACTCCTCCGATGGTTAATCGGCAAAACAAGCTCACACTACACTCTCGAAAAGTTCATTGGTTTTTATGGAAATCATTATTCCAACAAGCACAGTAATTATTCGTAGTTACAACAATTAAGCTTGGTTTCATTTTTTAGAGCCCTTGGTTTTAAGACTCTATGTTCTGGTTTATGGTTGATATGTTAAAAGGTTTAAAGCGTTTATTTTAAGTCAGTCGTTCTTTAATTAAAATTTACAACAACATGTAAAGAATACTATACCGAAAACACCTGCGAGATTTGCAGATTTGTTAAAGCCCTAAAAAGCCAACAAATCCAAGTCTGTATATCCCGCAGGTGTTTTTTTGTTTTTGTATATAATTCTATTTCATTTTTATATAAAACTTTTTATGTTATAATTCTAAACATAAGAAAAATAAACAAAATATGTTAATACCAACAGTAATAGAAAAAACAAATAATGGAGAAAGGGCTTATGATATATACTCTCGCCTACTAAAAGAGCGTATAATCTTCCTTGCAGACGAAGTAAATCAGCATACAGCATCATTAACAATAGCCCAGCTGTTATTCTTGGAAGCAGAAGACCCTAAAAAGGACATTATGTTATACATTAACTCTCCAGGAGGGTCAGTTTATGACGGATTAGGCATTTATGATACTATGCAGCATTTAAAATGCGACGTAGCGACCATTGGTATGGGTATGCAGGCGAGTATGGGAGCATTCCTCCTTTCTTCAGGAGCAAAAGGTAAACGCTCTCTATTGCCTAATTCTACCGTTATGATACATCAACCATCAGCTGGAACAAGAGGTAAAGTTACAGATATGGAAATAGATTTAAAAGAAGGGTTAAGATTAAAAAGACTTTTAAATGAAATCATGGCTAAAAATACAGGTCAAAAAGTAGATCAAATAGAAAAAGACAGTGACAGAGATAATTGGATGACCGCCGACGAAGCCAAAAAATACGGACTAGTGGACAGCATAATAAAACCAAAATAAGATTCGTCAATATTGTATTATAAACAACCTTTGTATTATAATATGTTTATAATTATAAAACATAATTATTTTCGAAAAAGTTATAAAAATAATGCTTAGTAAAATAAGCGAAATAAAAAATATGAACAAAGTTGCATTAGCCGAAGAAATTAACAAAATCCTAAACACTACAAAGACTCAATCAGAAGAAGTTGTAGAAGGTTTATTTGCTGCTATCGTAGCAGGTCTTAAAAGAGGTGATGAGGTTTCAGTTGCAGGTTTTGGTAAGTTTATCAAAAAAGCTAAACCAGCGAGAATGGCTCGTAATCCAAAGACTGGAGAGCAAGTAAAAGTAGCAGCATCAAATGCTGTGAAGTTCTCAGTAGCAAAAGCTTTTAAAGAAGCTCTTAACTAATACTGCAATCGTTTTTAAATAATAAAAACAATAAAAAAACGCGACTGGGTTAGTCGCGTTTTTGTTTGCAAAGATTTTCAAAGATTTTTATTGTCTTGTTTTGGAACAAGTAAATCTTTTAGAAAAAAGTCATGAAGTTTTTGGTCTACTGTCATTACTCGTTTTTTTGCGTTACCACCACAGTCGTATTCGATCATGTTACTAAGAGAATATATTTGAACACATTTCCCTGTTGCAAAAAAATTATTAACCTTATTAGCTCCTACAAACATGGTGCAATTTTTCTTTGAACTTTTACCTACACAAAATAATTTATGCGGAATCCCAGTGTCTATGGCGAGGTCTTTTATATAGTGCTGCACCAGAAAGTATGAAGAAACACTGTCTTTTATAATAGTGTCATTTTTTAACAACTCTTGACCTTTTGCTTTTGGGAAATAAAAAACAAAAGTTAAAACTACACACATGATAATTGTTGGAAGAGCTACTTTAAAAATAAACGCTCTTATTGTCTCAAGTGGTGTGCCTGGGTGAAAATCTCTGTAAGTGTTTCGCATGATTGTCTCCAAAAGTAAGGAACCCTAGTAAATACTAGTATGAAAATATAATATCATAATTAAAAATAAAAAGCAAAGTTTGTCAACTTTGCTTTTTATTTATCTGTGCGGCGTAAGAGAATCGAACTCTTGTCTCCTGCTTGGAAGGCAGGCATTCTACCACTAAACCAACACCGCATTAAACCATGTATGCATTATACACTATTTTTAAAAATTCATCAACGTCTAAGTCTTCACCTCTTATTTTCTTATCTATGTTCAGGTTTTCAAAAACATTATCCCAGTGCACATCACTGACATCTTTATCTGTTGATTTTTTCAAATTAGAAATCAAAGTTTTTCTTTTATGAGACAGTCCAACTTTTACAACACTTAGATATTTATTCTCCAAGTTTAAATATTTTTCATCTAAAAGTTTTTCTTGCTTTAATGTTATTTTTATAACAGCACTGTCTATTTTTGGCGCTGGGGTAAAGCTACCTTTGCTTACTATTTTTAAAATCTCTACATCTGCATAGTATTTTGTGCAAAGAGAAAGTATACTACCCTTCCCATCTTTATTAGTTATTCTTTGGGCTACTTCTTTTTGCACCATAAAAATCATTTCACTTGGCTTTATTTTCTCTTCTAAAAATTTTTCTATAATAGCCCCTGTTATATAGTATGGTATATTTGCTATGATTTTGTATTCAAAATTTTTAATTTTACTTTTTGTAAAGTATTCCTCACTCCCCCACTTTAAAATATCCTCTTCTATTATATTTATTTTTTCATTAGCCACCCCTTCTTTAAATTTCTCATTCAAAGTTTCCATTAGTCTGTGGTCTTTTTCTATACATAAAAGTTTTGCCCCCACTGCCCCACTTACTTTTTCTAAAAGCTTTGACGTTAAAGCTCCCATTCCGGGTCCAATTTCTAGAATCAGCTCCCCTTCTTTTATATTAGCAGAATCTGCAATTAATTTTAATACGTTTTCATTATTGAGAAAGTTCTGCCCTAGAGATTTTTTTGTTTTAAATTTTTCAGTCGTATTAAAATTACCCGACTTTATATTTTCAGCCAACTCTCTTTTATATTTCATTAGTCTGCTCTCTTTCATGTTCTTGTTTTATATATTAGC
Organism: bacterium; assembly: GCA_043771335.1. Taxonomy (GTDB): domain Bacteria; phylum Patescibacteriota; class Minisyncoccia; order Phycocordibacterales; family UBA5272; genus JAUPVO01. The sequence goes on from JAYVHM010000012.1 coordinate 23,924, forward strand.
ACAAAAACACAAAACTTGCTAGACGATTATTTTTATGTTATTATAAAAAGGTAGATCTTTAATTAATTTCAAAATCAGAAAGGAGGCTATATGCCTACAGCAAAAAAAGCTAGCCCAAAGCCAATTAGCTCTAGGGGGAGTTACAAATTCCTAAGAGTTTGCAGAAAACATTTCCCTGGTCCAGTGGTTGAGAACATAGCCTTTGCTTATGACTTATCAAAATATGGTCACCATAAACAAATAAGAGACAATGGTGACAGATATTTTGACCATCCGCGAGCAGTTGCCCTAATTTTAATTAGAGAGCTAGGTATATTTGATTGTGATTTGATTATTTCACTCCTGCTGCATGATATGCCAGAGGATAGTTTTCTCTTAAATGAATACCGTATACATCAGCTTTTTGGTAACCATGTCTCACAGATTGTCTGGCTTTTAACAAAGCAGAAAATTCACAAAGGTAAAGGTGTCCAAAAGTATTTCAAAAGACTTTACGAATCAAATAATTGGTGGGCAATGCTCGCAAAATGTTTAGATCGTTTACACAACATGAGAACTCTTCATCCTCGTCCCAGAGATAAACAATTAGCTCAGGTCAAGGAAACAAGAGAGAAGGTGTTACCTTTGCTAGATATTTTGGACAATATAATCCCAAGAAAATATACAAAACAGATCAACTATGTGCGAAAGTGTCTAACTTATCTGTGTGATCATTATGAAAATAGTTCTGAGCCAGCAAAATTAACCAAAAGAATGATTGTTTAATTTCTTCTCCATGAATAAAAAAATTAAAGCAACAGCCAAGTCTAAGGACTTGGCTTTTTTATTTGCTTTAAAAATATGTAGTTTTTTGGCGCAGATGGCGGGGCTCGAACCCGTAACCTCCCGCGTGACAGGCGGGTGCTCTAACCAGTTGAGCTACATCTGCATAAAAAATATTATAACATAAATAAATAAATAAGTCCAAAAAGTATACTTTTAAAGACTTTTTTATTCTAGTATGATATTTTCATACACTTTTATTTTCCATTCGCCCTCTACCCCACTTTTATCTGCGTTGTGATATACACAAGCCAGATCGGTTCTCAGTCGGTCTGTTTCTATTTTATTTTTCATCAAGTATTGCTCTATACCCCTTCTAAACATTCTTTGTTTCCCTTTTGTCAAGTTATCTTCGGGTCTTAAATCATTTTTATTTGAACCCTCCCCTATTTCCAAGCTCTTAACCTCAACAAAAAGATATTCCAAATTTTCTAGAGCAGCGCTTATCTTTTTATAAAAGACAAGATCTAATTCACTATTTCTCGTCCTTGAATTTTGATTTGCAAGCACCCACCCACCCCTTTCATACCATTTTCTAGCTACCGATTCCGCACTAAAACCAAGATTCTTATTGTGCATGCTCCCCTCTTTTAATAAGTTTACACTTCTTTTCATCTTTATATTCTAACATAAAGCCATTTAAATACCTTACTTTATTTCCTAAAGAACACACTCTGTAAGCTTGTCTGTGTTACATTCATATCAAAACTGTGCATAAACCTGTGTCTATTGGGTATAACGGACATAAAATACACATGTCAAAATATACAAGTGTAAAAGTCTGTTATAGAAAAAAGCTTTCTAAATAAGGTTTTTTTGGTAAAAGTCACAAAAAGTCTTATATTCTATATTTATAATGTCAATTTGTGCCACGTGAAACGCCTTAAAGATTAAAAAGACAATTTTAAGTCTCTTTGTAAAAGCATAAGATCATGATAAAGCTCGGTGTTTTATCAAAAAATAACACCAAGACTAGCATTTTTGCAAAAAGAAGAATATGTGCTATAATATTTGTATAGATGCGGTGTTGGTTTAGTGGTAGAACACGACCTTGCCAAGGTTGAGACGGGAGTTCGATTCTCCCACGCCGCACAGATAAACAATATGTTACTTTACTTTAGAAAGCTTTAGGTAATTTGTGATATAATTAAAAAAAGCTCTTGTAGTGAAATGGATATCACGTCGGTCTTCGGAACCGCTATTCCTGGTTCGAATCCAGGCGAGAGCACAGTAACAAGTCAACAAAATCAATATGCAAAATAAAAACGTTACACTTAACCCGGTAGGTGATTTTACTAAATCAGAAACGGATAAAAACCCAAATATATATAATATTTTAGAAAAAGACCTAAAAAACATAGATTATTCTATTTTTTTTGAAAATGTGCCTAGGAATGTCCGTATGGTCTCAGCTATGTTGCAACATTCAGGATTTCAAGCTTATTTGGTTGGTGGATGTGTCCGTGATCATCTTATGGGTAATGTTCCTAGTGACTATGACATAACTACAAATGCAACCCCAGAACAGGTAATAGCCTTATTTCCAAGAACTTTTTATGAAAACATATATGGGACAGTGGGTGTGGTCACAGCCACAGAAGAAGAATCCCTAAAAATAGCGGAAAAAAACTTAGAAAATAAGCAAAATGAGGAAAATACCGTTACACAAGAAACGGAAAGTCTAAAAAAAGAAATAGATAGAATAACAAAAGAGAGTATAGTGGAGGTTACTCCTTACAGATTAGAAAGTGATTACAGTGATGGTAGAAGACCAGACCACGTAAAATGGTCACAAAATATAGACGATGACCTAAAAAGAAGAGATTTCACATGTAACGCCATTGCTTATGACCTCACTACAGTATCAATAAAAGACAATTTTAATGGGATTTTAGATATAAAAGACAAAACATTGAAATGCGTAGGTGATGCAGAGCACAGAATAACAGAAGATGCTCTTAGAATGTTGCGTGCTGTTAGATTTTCAGCAAAATTAGGCTTTGAAATAGAAAAAGTTACACGTGAAACCATTAAAAGTAACCATTTTTTACTTAAAAACATTTCACATGAAAGGATTCGTGATGAATTCTCAAAAATGCTAATGACAAAAGAGCCTAAAAAAGCAATAGAGCAGTGTTTTGATCTTGGTATTTTAAAATATATTTCTCATGAAATAGAAGCGGGTATAGGTGTGGATCAAAACCAAGCACACAGCTTTGATGTGTGGAAACATAACCTTTTAACTTGCCAGCACGCAGCTGACAAGGGGTGGCCATTGGAACTTCGCCTTTCTGCACTTTTTCATGACGTCTCTAAGCCAGAAACAAGAAGATTTTCAAAAGAAAAGAAGGATTATACTTTTTATGGACATGATGTGGTGGGTGGTCGCGTTTCCCGTGAAATACTAGAAAGACTAAAATACTCAAAAGAAACAGTAGAATACGTATCTAGTATGGTGCGTTGGCATATGTTTTTTTCAGACACAGAACAGATAACCCTCTCAGCTGTCAGGAGACTAATTACAAATGTTGGAAGGGAGAAGATATGGGATTTGGTTAATTTACGTATTTGTGACAGGGTAGGCACGGGCAGACCAAAAGAAGAGCCTTATAGACTCAGAAAGTATCAAAGTATGATAGAGCAGGCCCTGACCGATCCAGTTTCTCTGAAACAGCTTAAAATAGATGGAAAAAAAATCATGAACGTTACACAAGAAACGCCAGGGCCAAGAATTGGGTTTATTTTAAACGCTTTATTTGCTGAAGTTTTAGAAAATCCAGAAAAGAACACCGAAGATTATCTTAATAACAGAGCGTTACATATGAAAACATTAGATATAAAAGATCTCAAAAAGCTAGCTGATTCAGGAAAAGAGGTGATACAAAATGAAAACGATAAAAAATTAGAAGATATTAAAAAAGAGTTTAGGGTTAAATAGTCTCACTTTACTCAAAATAAACAAAATCCGTTACATGTGTAACGGATTTTGTTTTTATTTTAAGATAATATCCCTTATTTCTAACAAATCAGCATCGCTAGGCTCACGAACTCTAAACTCTTTTTTTAAATCTTGGTCACTGTTTGTGGGTATTAAGTGTATGTGAGTGTGAGGAATGGCATAACCTTCAACCATTATGCAGACACGTGCACACTCAAACTTATTCTTTAATAAAATGGCAACTTCTTTTGCTGCAAGCATTAGTTCTGTGTATTCCTTGCTAGACATATCAAAGATATAATCTATTTGTTTTTTTGGTATTACTAGTGTATGTCCTTTTTGTATTGGTTTTATGTCTAAAAACGCCAAATGCGTTTCATTTTCCCATATAATATGTGCCGGTATTTCACGTGAAATGATTTTTAAGAATAAGTTTTGCATATTTTTATTATTTTGTCTTTTACTTATTTATATTATATCATATCAAAATGATATAATAAATAAATTATGGAAGAAGATGTTTTTAAGACACTTTTAAGGAACAGGAACCTTGAAAACAAAGAAGTCGGGGAAGTTTTTTTCAATTCTGACTGGGAAAAACATACTTACGACCCGTTACACATGAAAGACATGTTAAAATCTGTGCAGAGAATCAAAAAAGCATTAGATAATAATGAAAAGATTGTGATATATAGTGATTATGATTGTGACGGTATACCTGGCGGAGTAGTCTTACACGATTTTTTTAAGAAATTAGAAGAAGGTAAAAATCAAAAAAACAAAACAGAAGAAAAAAAAGACTCTTTTAAAATAAGTTTTCAAAATTATATACCCCATAGACATAATGAGGGGTATGGTATACATATGCATGCCATAGAAAAGTTTATAAAAGACAAAGTAAAATTAATTATTACCGTTGATTTAGGCATCACTAATATAAAAGAAATAGAATATGCAGAAAAAAATGGAATAGATGTAATTCTGACTGATCACCACTTGCCCATAAAAGACAAAAATGGAAAACAGATACTTCCTCCAGCTTTTGCTGTAATAAATACAAAACGTGATGATTGTGCCTACGAAGAAAAAATGCTTTGTGGTTGTGCCACAGCCTGGAAATTGGCCAATGCTTTTTTAAATAAATACAGAGAAGAGTATGGGGTAGGCGTTGGTTATGAAAAATGGTGGTTAGATATGGTTGGAATATCTACAGTCGCAGACATGGTTCCGTTAATAGGTGAGAATAGAGTCTTGGCAAAATACGGATTACAAGTTTTAAGAAAAAGTAAAAGACAAGGTTTACAAAAAATATTATCTCAAGCAAAAATAAAACAAAATGAATTAAATGAAATCGATATTGGTTTTGGTATAGCTCCAAGATTAAATGCAGCAGGAAGAATGAGCGATCCAAGAGAAGCTTTTTTATCTCTCCTCGATAACGACGAGTCTAACAATTATGCTATAAAGTTAGAAGGTTATAATAATAAAAGAAAAAAAGAAACTATAGAAGCAAATCAAAAGATTAATTTTACAGACTTTGAAAATGACGAAGTTATTTTAATTGGTAATGAAAACTGGACACCAGGAATACTCGGACTAATCGCTAGCAAAGTTGTCGACGTTACTAAGAAAACTGTTTTTGTATGGGGTAGAGGGGAAGACGAAAGCATTATGAAAGGCAGTGTGAGAAGTGGTGCTGATGGTGCGAATGTTGTACAGCTTATGAGCTTGTGCGACGACACTCTTTTACATTTTGGTGGCCATGAAGAGGCTGGAGGTTTTGCTATAGATAAAAATAATATAGAGAACTTTAAACAAAAATTATTTAAAGTTTATAAAAAAGAAAAAATAAATTTCAAAGAAAAGAAAAATATATTTTTACCAGAAATAAAAATAGAAGCAAAAAACATTAGTAATTCTTTTTATAGAGAGTTGCAAAAATTTTCACCATTCGGTGCTGGTAATATTAATCCTGTTTTTGAGATTACTGGCAATGTAGTAACTCTTCGAGAATTTGGAGAAAATAAAAATCACATAGAAATAAATCTGTCAGGAGTGTCTTGTATAAAATTTAATACAACAGAAAAAGAAAAAGAATTTTATACAAATTTAAGTGGGTCACAAAAAATTGTAGGGCAGATAGAGTGGGATAATTTTAAAAACAGAGTTAAAGTAAAAATAATTTAAAAATGTTATAATGTATTAAATTAATTTTTTAATACAAATATGAAATACGAAGCATACACAGACGGAAGCAGTAGGGGCAATCCTGGGCCTGCAGGTTGGGGGTCTATAATTATGAGCGACACAAAAGTTCGTGAGTATAATGGAGCAAGTGAGAGAGCAACAAACAATCAGATGGAAATTTTTGGAGTTCTATACGCCATGAACTTTGGCATTGCAAATCTAAACAAAGACACAGAATCAGATGAGATAGAAATATTTTCAGACAGCGAGTATACAGTAAAAGGATGCACTACATGGGTGCATGGTTGGGTAAAAAATAATTGGAAAAATTCTCAAAAAAAAGAAGTACTTAATCGTGATTTATGGGAAAATATTTGGAAAGCAATGAATGATTTAAAATATAAAAATATAAAATTTAAAGTGACTCATATTAGAGGGCATAACGGACATATTTACAATGAGAGAGCAGACATTATATGCACTAGTGCAGCACTTAAAAATGAATGTGAATTATTCTCCGGACTCAAAAAAGATTATGACAAGTTTATAGAAAGTAAAAAGTAATAGACAAAGAATTATGACAGAAAAAATATTAAGTATAAGCTGTCTCGGAATGTTGCTTGGATATTTGTCCGGATATAATCTGTCATATTCTTCTTCTTTAATAAAATTATCACTTGTCATTTTAATAATAAACTTTTTCTTTTTATTTGTTTTTACAAAAACAAGAAAAGATATTTTCTTTAAAAATATTTTATTATTAGTCAGTGTCTTTCTTTTCCTCTTTCTCATATCTAGTATAAGGGGAAATATATTAAAAAAAGACTTTATCGAAATAGATGAAACGGTAGAAATTAGTGTAATAGTTTATGATATTTTAGTAAAAGATAATACAAAAATTATTAAAGGAAAGATTGTAGAAAATAAGAATTCAGAAAGTGATAAAATAAAAAACCTGAGAAACGTAGCAATATATACATTTTCACAAGAAAATTTTTATCCAGACACGATACTAAATGTAAAAGGAAGATTAACAAATCAGGTAATTTTGTTACCTAAAAAAGAAAAATTAACTAGCTTAAACAGTCAGAATAACGGCAAAAGTTTTGATCTTTTTAATTATTGGAACACTAAAAATATAGATGCCATATTCATGTATCCAGTAATAAAAAGTCAAACATTTTTAATAAATGAAAACAAAAGTCATTCAATTTATTTTTATTCGTATAGCTTTAGAAATTATTTTTCTAATCTTCTTAAAAAGACAATGAATAGTTTTGATGTTGGTATAGTTATGGCCATGCTTTGGGGTGATGAAAACAATATAAGTAAAGAGACAAATAATATTTTTAAAGGGGCAGGGGTGTCACATGTTTTAGTTTTATCAGGATACAATCTGAGTATTGTAGTAGGTGTATCTGCTTTTATGTTTAGAAAAAATAAATTAAAGACAAGAGTGATTTTATCTATAGTCTTTGTTTTTATATTTTTATTATTAGCTAATACTAGTGCTCCTGTGTGGAGGGCGAGTATTATGTCTCTATACACATTGGTTGCGATCTTTTTTCTAAAACCTAATAATGCAAAACTTGGGCTTTGGATAACTTGTTTTTTGTTTTTTATTTATTCACCAATTATTACTATGCTAGATATTTCTTTTCATCTCTCTTTTTTAGCAACAGCAGGAATAATATATTTTTATCCAGTCTTAGAAAAAATTATTAGAGATAAATATTTTAAAACAAAAGAAAATATATTTTTAGAAAATCTTACAAAACTTTTTCTGGTAACTGTCAGTGCTAATATTTTAATTGCCCCATATTTAATTTATCAATTTGGATATTTTAAAATATCTGCAATATTTCTGTCCTTCATTATTACACCACTTGTGCCACCAGTAATGTTATTTGGATTTTTTTCAGGAACACTTACAATCTTTTCAGAAGCTCTTAAACATTTTTTTTATTTAAAATATTTTTCTAACCTTTTTTATTATGCGAGCCTAACTTCTTCTTTTGTTGCAGAATTTTTTATAAAGATTATTTTTTCTTTTACAGAATATTTTTATAACATAAGCCCAACTTATGACAAAAGTTTTTCTTTCACTTTTCTTGTTATGCCTTATTTAATTCTTTTAGTAGTTTTAATTTATCTAGAATTTTTATCAAAAATCAATTCTGATTAATTTTTTTATTTTTCATCTTAAGGTAACCATAAGTTCCTATCAGGATATAAATCAGGGTGACAGCCAAATAAAAATTAATAAGCGAAGATTGTTTTCCAAAATAAAAACCAAGATAAGTTACAATTATCGCCCACAATAAAGATCCGGTAAAAAATATTATGATAGATTTCTTTAGGTCTATTTTAGATAGTCCGCAAATTATCGGCACAAAAACTTTCACACTCGGTGTTAACTTTCCAAGTATTAACCAGCCCCACCATTTATTTTTAAATGTGTCATTATATTTAAAAAGGGTCTCAGATTTTACTCCTAAAAATAAAAGAACTTTATTGTTTAAGAAGTTAGAGTTCTTGTAAATTATTTTATATAAAATTAAATTTCCAATAGTGTTGCCAAGTGTTCCTAAAAAAACCGCCCAATAAAAATTAAAATCATTTATGTTTATAAGATAACCCAGTGTTAAATATATGATTTGAGAAGAGGGAATATTGAATAACCCATTTGCTATTAAAGTTGTAAAAATGATACTATATATTTGAGAAGGGTTTGCTTTTGTGAGCAAGTCTGTGATATTTAAAAAAAGGTCTAACATTTGGACATTATAGCACGATACATGAAGAACTATCAAAAAATATTACCTATGGTTAAAAATAAAAAATTAGCAGCTGTGTTACTTTTTATAACTTTTGTTTTGGTTTTTTTTTACATTTTCTCTAAAATTCAAAGAGGTCAAGAGTTAAAAGTTATTTTTTTAGACATAGGGCAAGGAGATTCTACTCTTATAAAGTTTCCAGAAGGTCAGAACATGCTTATAGATACTGGTCCAAATTATCTAACTAATCAAAAATTAGAAAAAGAGCTATCATTTTTTAATGAAAAAATAGACCTTTTACTGTTAACTCACCCAGACCTAGATCATGTAGGGGGAACAGAAGAAATATTAAACACTGGTAAAGTAAAAATGTTAATAGAATCATCAGAAAGTTCTTATTCTACAAAGTACTTTAATTACAATACGGACGTTTCATACGTAAATACAAAGAATTATTTTTCTTTTGATTATTTAAACATCCTAAACATAAACCCAAAACCAGACATGTATGGTGAAGATAATCATAAATCTATTGTTAATGTATTAAAATATGGGAATTTTAACTTTATTTTTACAGGAGACGCTGATAGTGAAACGGAAAGAGGTCTTGTTTTTGAAGGGTTTTTTGACGAAAACAAAAAAATCTCAAAAAGTGTAAACATTTTAAAAGTTGGACATCATGGATCAGATACTAGCAGTAGCGAAGTTTTTTTGAAAAAATTAAAGCCAGAATACTGTGTCATAAGCGTTGGAGAGTCTAATAAATATGGACATCCTAACAAAAATGCCCTAGAAAGATTGAAAAAATACTGTAAAAACATATACAGGACAGATATTGACGGCTCCATTTCTTTTAAAACAGAAGGAAAGCATTTAACTGTAGAAAGTGCTAAAAAGTAGTAATGTTACCCTATATAGCAAAATTAAATCTCTCTAAAGTAGAGAGATTTAATTTTTCCCTTAATTATAAGGATATTCTGAGATGTATTCCTGCTTTCATGCATTTTGTGCACATTTTTACTCTCGGGCCATTTGGTATACGTGCCCATTGTATATTTGGGTAAACTCTTCTGTTTCCACAAGGATTAAATTTTGTAGCACGAACACTGTTAGAGTATTTTCCTACCATTCTTGATGATTTGTCACAGGTTAGACATGATGATGAAGCTGACATATATTTTTATTTAGTTATCATATATTAACATAAAAAAAATATTTTCGCAAACAGACAAAAGTTATCCCCAGTCAATGCTTAGTTTTGTCCCTTAAGCTGTCTTTTATATATTATAATAAAGGACAGATGAGGAAAAACATTAAAAGTTATGAATAGAAAAAGTCTCATATCTATAAATAATTTAAAGCTTATAGTGATAAGCTCTTTTGTGTTTTTTGTACTATCAAATAATGTTAGTGCTTACGTTTTTAACCCATTCAAAAATAGTATCCTTTCTAGACTTTCCTCTGGATATGTGTGGTGTAATTACATGTATCTTAGAGACGCTTATTCTCCAGACTGTGAATATAGTATTAAAAATAAATCAGAAGTAACGGCCAAGATGATTTCTGATGGTTATAAAAAAACTGCGAATAAAAGTATTTTAGCTACTCTAGAGAAAATAAGCGAAAGCAAATTAAGTTCTGAAACCAAGAATAGTAATGTTGCAAATATAATAAATCAGTATGTTGCAGGCTTGACTCCAGAAAAAGAAACAAAAATAATACATGAATATATTTATGGGACTAGTACACAAACATCTTATGTTCCAGACATGTACAAATATGTTCCTGTAACGGGAGCATCTGGAGTAGCTGGTGCAAGTGGTGCAGACGGAATTACAACAATCATGTATGCGACAGGAACATTAGACGTTACAGGATTGTCAACGTTAGCAACGACAACTATAACCGGTGCTTTTTTCGGTGCAGGACTTTCTTCTTGTAATGGATTGTTTGACAAGCTTACTTACAATAACACAACCAACCAATTTGAATGTGCCATTGATCAGTCTGGCGCAGCTGGATCATTAGCTTTTGCAACTATTGGTAATGCAACGATTACAAACTCTACCACTAGTAATGCTTTCATTTCTTCACTGATCACTTCTAACGCTACTACTACTAACTTCTTCGCGACTACACTTCGCTCTCTTACTTCATACTTCACTGACATCTTTACTACTAATCTACAAGCTTC
>JAYVHM010000013.1:0-14682 GCA_043771335.1 bacterium
GGTCGCCACTTTTGTTTTTATGTTTTTAATAAAACATCATAACTAAGCCACTAAGTGCCATAGTTCCTATTAATAAGATGGCAAATACCCCAAACACAACTTGTATCATTTTTTTATTTTCTGGTTTCCACATATGTGTTATAATGTAACATAAATATGGATAATATTCAACACAAAATCAAAAGCAAAAAAAATCTACAAAGATTTTTATATTCTTATGTCACACTGTTTATAGTGTCTTTCTTTTCTTTATTAATAATTTTAGAAACTATAAAATTCATAGAAAAGAAAAGCTTAATTAAAAACAATACTGTTTTGCTTAGAAATCAAATACAAAAATTAGATAAAAATATAGAATACAAAAAAACAGAATTAAATAACTTAAATACAGAAGATGGAAAAGAAGAGTATTTTAGAGTTACTTTACCAGTTGCTGCCAGAGGAGAAAAAGTTTTTATATTATATAATGCTACAAATTCAAATTATGAATCTCAATATGAGTCTTCGAAAAATATTTTTACTGATATAAAAAATAAATTTATATATTTTATAGAAAATTATACTAATCTGTAATTACTTATCTAACTTTTTGTCTTTTTTATATTTATGTTATAATTAGTTTATATAAAAATAATTAAAAAAATATGGAAGAAACAACAACACAAAAAGAAAATATAGTAGAGATATACAGTACACCTACTTGCCATTTTTGCCACTTAGCAAAAGACTGGTTTACAGAAAAGGGTGTAAAATTCATCGACCATGATGTATCTACAGATGCAGAGAAGAGAAGCTTTTTAAGAGAGGCAACAGGACAGATGGGTGTGCCAGTTATATTTATTGGTAACGATGTTGTTATTGGCTTTAATCAAGAGAAGCTAGAAGAGCTACTAAATATAAAAGCTTAGTCTAATTTAATATTGTGACTAGACAATCTAGCCAACATTTCTTGTTTAGAATATTTGTTTAACTTTTTCCCACCATACACTTCAGCGATATCAGCTGGAGTGTTTGATTTAAGGGAGAAGCTAAGTTTTCTTGCCTTTTCATCTATTTTAGTCACTAAGAGCATTTGATTATTTTCATCTAAAAGAAATACTGGTCCACGACTTTTCATCTCAAGTAAAACAGAAAAAGGTATATCAAAAACTGCGCCATTCTTTTCATTTGTAAGATCGAGAACTCCATATTTCCTAACAGCTTCATCACCATCAGATCCATAATTTATAGATTCTTCTTCATATGAAATTTTATTTTTGTATGCTTCGCCATCAATTTTCATAAAGCCACCAGCAACTTCTGGTTCTTTGAGAACTATTTCGTTATAGGATTTCCCATAACCACCATTCGGTCGATCAACGGCTTTGTCTATATCTTCTTTTGAATTTTTTGCTCCACCAATAATTTCTCTTTCGGTTAAAGATTTTGCAATGGTACCATCATCGCTTTGGTTAGCAGAGATAACTTCACCTTGTGAGAAAATGACACCAAATCCTCCCTCAAATGTTCCATCTTGTGTATTGGGGCGCAGAGTACTAGTTGAAAGTGTTGGGTTTGCTGCGTATAAAATATCTAACTTATCCACGTTAGTAAGTTTGTTAGTGTTGATAGATTTGTTATTTTCTGAAACATCAAGCGCTTTAGTTACTTGCATCATATGAACAAAATAACAATTTTTCTCTTTCATGAGAGTAGTAGCATCAAGTTCTAGAGGTCTCTCCATGTTTTCTGTTTCTGATTTGATTTCAACTTTGTTAATATTGTTTTGGGGTGAAGATTCTAACATAAGAAAATTATAGCATATTGTGCCCTCGGCAGGAATCGAACCCACAATAACTCCTTAGGACGGAGCAGTTATATCCATTTAACTACAAGGGCTAGAAAACTGTGACTAACCTATATATATTAACATATTTTTCTGATATAATAAACATATGACACAAACAAATCAAGAAAAGCTCGATGAAATGTACGAAATAGTGCAAGAAAATAATGAGTTACTTTCTAGTTTGCTTCGCAGAGAGAAAATAGCTATTTTTTTTAAGGTAGTATATTGGGTAATTATCTTAGGTGGTATCTTTGGAGCATACTACTATGCTCAGCCATACTTACAGACAGTAACTAATAATGTTGGTATTGCTCAACAAGCCCTGCAAAAGTTGGAAGCATTATCTTCTGGTATTCCAGAAGTTAGCAACTTAAGAAGTGTATTCAATAGTATCAACTCTGTAAAAGCTAATTAATTTTATCAAAAGTTAGATTTTAATATTTTACTGTTATGTGTTATAATATACGAACAGTAATATAAGCCAAGATAGCTCAGTTGGTAGAGCATTTCCCTGAAGAGGAAGGGGTCCCCGGTTCGAGCCCGGGTCTTGGCACCAGAAAAAAGAAAAGAAAAGACGGTCGCGAAGCGACCGTCGTTTATTTTATTATATTAAATAGATTTAACTTTTAATTTTGTTTGTTTTGCTTTATCTATTTTTGGCATTCTGATTATGAGTAATCCATGCTTTTCTACCGCTTCAGAGTCTTCTGTTATAACTTCATGCGGCAATAGTATTGTTCTTGTAAAATTACCCCAATAAAGTTCTCTGTAAAAGTAATCATCGTCACTAACTTGATTGTTCGCATCTCTTTTCCCTTTTATTGTTACCATATCACGAGTGATAGAGAGATGCAAATCTTCTGGCTTTACTCCAGCAACCATGGCCTCTATTATTATGTCAGTATTTGTCTGATATACATCTACAGACAGTTCACCTTCTTCCTCTTCAGCCTCTTCTTCATACTCATCTTGCAATGCTTGTATCTGAGATCTGCGTCTTGCTGGTTCTGACTCAGAAGCAACTTGCTTACGAGAATTTTTTGCAGTAGATTTTACTGCTACCTCTTCTTCGTAGTCTTCATCTTCATTAATATCTATCACTTCTTCATCTTCCTCCACTGTTATAGTTCCAGCGAGTCTTTCAAAGAAAGTTTTTTTATCTTTTAACATACTTATATTTACAAAATTAGTTTTATATAACTTTATTATACATTATAATCTTCTTATATATTTCAAATATATAGTTTATGTTGTGGATATCTTTTGTCTTTAATCTTTTATATATTTTAAAATTATTTTATCTGAGTCACCATTAAAAGATTTTCATCTTCTGATTTTAAATATTTCCAAAGTTCCTCTGTTATGAATGGCATAAAAGGGTGAAGAGTAATAATGTTTTCGCGAAGTATTAAGAGTAATAATTTTTGTGCAGATTTTTTATCTTCGTCACTTACTGGGTTCATAATTCTTAATTTATGACTCTCTATTATAACATCACAAAATGTCTTCCAAAAGTAATCGTATATTTTTTCACTAGCGAGGTGCAATCTAAAATTATCTATATCCAAGCTAATTTCTTTTTGTTTTTCTTGCCAAGTGCTATAAATATTCTTATCTTCCTCTGTTAAGCTTTCTAAAACATTTTTCTCACTTAATTTTTCTAAGTCAAAGTCAGCACAACGCTCAAGGGTAAAGCGAGTAGCATTCCAGATTTTATTTGCAAACTTTTTATAGGCTTCTATTTTCTTTGGATCCAGATTCATATCAGCACCTGGAGCATTATTAACTATTAACCCCATACGCAAAGCATCAGTCCCGTACAAATTAGATATTTCAAGTGGAGAGATTACATTCCCTTTGCTTTTGCTCATTTTTTTACCTTTTGCGTCACGAACTAAGCCATGCAAATATACATTCTCAAATGGAACTTTACCAGTTTTGTAAATACCAAGCATGATCATTCGTGCTACCCAAAAGAATAATATATCAGCACCAGTTTCCATTACCTGAGTAGGGTAATATTTTTCAAAATCATTTTCATTACAATTTTGCAATGTAGCAAATGGCCACTGACCTGATGAAAACCAAGTGTCAAAAGTATCTATTTCTTCTATTAATTTAGTATTACATTTTTTACAGGAGACTAATTCATTCTTTAGGTCTACATAGCCACTGTCACAGTTAAGGCATAGCTTGGCCGGTATTTTTATACCCCATACTATCTGCCTACTTATATTCCAGTCTTGTATATTTTCCATCCAGTGGTGGAAAACTTTTTCATGCTGCTCACTTAATATTTTAACTTCTCCATTTTTTACAGCACTTATTGCTTTTTCAGCAAGAGGTTTCATTTTTACAAACCACTGATTTTTTATCTGTGGCTCTATTTCTCTTTCGCATTTATAACACACTGGAACTTCATGAGTGTATTCAGTGTCAGTTTTTACAAGTAATCCTTTTGATTCCAATTTCTCTACTATTTTTATGCGAGCATCTTTTATGTTCATGCCAACAAATTCTGGACCAGCGACAGGTAATAATTTTCCTCTCTCATCTATTATTTGTTCCCATTCTAGATTGTGACGTTTTGCAATTTCAAAGTCTATAGCAGAATGCCACGGTGTAATTGTCATGGCTCCAGTCCCTTTTTCTGGGTCACTAGCTATATCTTTTATTACCGTAGCCTCTATCTCACCATTAATCCATTCCACCTTTATTTTTTGACCATGGGTATATTCTGAGTATCTTACATCGTTTGGATTAACGACAACATACTTATCTCCAAATTTTGTTTCTGGTCTGACAGTACCAATAGTAAATGGACCATATTTAAAATAGTAAAAAGGATCTTTTTTGGTTATGTATTCTGTTTCCAGATTAGATAGTGATGTTTGGTGTTTTGAGCACCAGTTAACTATTCTTTTTCCGCGATAAAGCAAGTCATCATCTTCTAATTTTTTAAAAGTGTCATATACAGTATTAACTATTCCAGAATCTAATGTAAATCTTTCCCTTGACCAGTCGCAACTAGCCCCTAAGTTCCTTATTTGATTCTCCATAAAAGACTTATTGAAAAGAGTAAAATCCATAATTTCTTTGTATAAATCTTCACGAGTTAAATCAAATCTAGATCTACCTTCTTTTTCTAATTTCTTTTCATATACAACCTGAGTCTCAAACCCTGCATGGTCAGCCCCAGGCAACCATAATGTCCTGTAACCATTCATTCTTTTGTATCTGGATAAAATATCTTGTATAGTCACGAATAGTGCATGTCCAGCATGTAGTGAACCATTCGCATTTGGTGGGGGCATTATTATAGTGTATGTTTTTTCTTTACCGCCCTCGTCTAAAATAATATTCTCTTTTGGCAAGTTATCGGGATTAAAATATCCAGATGATTCCCAGTCACTGTAAATATTTTTCTCTACATTTTTTGCATCATAAGGCAAGAAAAGAGCCGAAGCATCTTTCTTATTAAAAATTAATTTTTCATTATTCATGTATATAATATAACATAAAATAAGCGAAATAAAAAATAGAATTACTTGCCTTTATCTTGTTTTAATTTTGAGAAAATTCTTTAAAATGTTATCATGTTCAGGAGTTAATAAGAAAAAAATATTTAAAATAATATAAATAAAAAAATGAAAGAAGAAAAAATAGACAGAGGCAATATCTTTAAAAATATAAAAGTTAAAAAAGGTATTGATGGTTTTGGATTGTTTGCTATGGAAAATATAGAAAAAGGAGAAAAGATAGTCGAATACATCGGCAATGTATTACTAGGCGATGAAGCAGTCAATGCAAAAGTAAATATGTATCTATTCGAAGTAAATAAAAATAAAACAATAGACGGTAGTGTAAGATGGAACACTGCAAGATACATAAATCATAGCTGTAAAGGCAATTCAGAGAGCGAGATAAGAAAGGGTCGTGTATACGTAGTTTCTACAAAAAAAATAAAAGAAGGGGAGGAGATAGTGTATGACTATGGAGAGATGTTTTTTAAGGAGTATATTGCTCCAAAAGGGTGTAGATGTGGTGCGACAAAGCATTTGTATTCAAAGTAATAAATTATATTTATTTTTTTAATTTTCATGTTATAATTACTATATTAATAAAGTAATCGTAACTCTATGCAAATAAACATAACACATCATAATTTTGAATTGACTGAGTCTATTAAAAACTATATAAATGAAAAGCTGGGCCAGATAAAAAAACACATATCTCTAAAAGATAATCAGGTGATATCTATGAATGTAGAAGTGGGTAAAATAAGCTCACATCACAAACACGGTAATCATTATGAAGTAAAATCAAAATTGAAGTATGGGTCTAAAAATATACATGTAAGCACAGTGAACGAAGACCTCTATAAGTCAGTAGACGAGATGAAAGATAAATTAATGTTAGAAGTTGCAAGTAGCGAAGATAAAAATAGAAGCATAATGAAAAGATTTGCAAGAAGATTTAAAAGTTTTATAAAATCAGAGAAATAAAATATTATGAACAAAGATTTGATAATTAGAATAGTTTTAGGGTTCTTCGTATTCTGCTCAGCTATATATTTTTTTACAAAAGAAAATAATATAGAAAAAGAAGAGATACAAATAACAAATAATTTAAACAATGAAAAAGAAAATAATGACAATAATTGGGGAGTATCTGCTAGCAATACTAATACCAGTAATACTAGCCAGAATAATGTCGCTACTGACACGGAAAAAGAAACAATAATTAAAAAAGATATAAAAAATATGAAAACAGTAATAATAAAAACAAATATGGGTGAGATAGAAGTTGAGCTTAACTTGGAAAAGACTCCAAATACAGCAGAGAACTTTAAAAAGTTAGCTAGCTCTGGATTCTATGATGGTGTCAGATTCCATCGTGTTATCAAAGACTTTATGATACAAACTGGTGACCCGCAATCAAAAGATTTATCTCAAAAAGCTTATTGGGGAACAGGTGGCCCAGGTTACAAATTCGCAGATGAGATATCGGGTGATGAAAAGTATACAGTAGGAACATTAGCTATGGCGAATTCTGGTCCTAATACTAATGGCTCACAATTTTTTATAGTCACAGCTCAGCCAGGATATCCATTGCCAGCATCATACACAGTATTTGGAAAAGTAACAAAAGGCTTGGATAATGCTCTTAAAATAAATGAAGTGCAGACTGACGGATCAGACAGGCCAATAAAAGATGTGATAATAAATAGTATTGTGGTTAAATAGAAAATAAAAATATTTTACAAATAACCCCTTCTAAAATCCTCAAAAGAAATCTCTTTCTTTCCTTCTGGAATTACTCTCTCGACACATTTTTCGAGAGAGTTTTCTTTTGTATTGAAACTAGAAATCTTAAAACGCATTATCTTATCTGAGTGTTTTAAAAAGAAAAATATTCCCGGCCAGCCATAATATGCACGCCAGGCATTTTTGATTTCCAGTAACTTTTCTTCACTTATTAATTCTGGATTTACTAATTCTTCTACGCTTAATTTCATTTCTCCATCTTCCTTTTTTATAAATTTGCAAATGGTTTTTTTATCATTATCTTGTTTTTGTAATTTTATATTTCCATTTATATAGTCTTCTAAAATATTAGAAATTAATTCTCCGCCAGCAGAGCCAGCTTTTAATTCTAAGCTTTGTGCAGTATCATAATCTTCTATATTTAATTTATTTTTAATTATAATATCACCACTGTCCATACCAGCATCTAACTTCATGATGCTAAGAGGTAACTCTTTGTAATTATTTATTAATTGTGATTCTATTGGTGATGGCCCACGAAAATTAGGAAGATCAGAAGGGTGAAGATTTATAAAGCCATGTTTTGGTAAGTTAAGTAATTCCTCAGGTATTATCATTCCGTAACTAGCAACTATGCAGACATCCATATCACTTAGTATTGTTTTTAACAGATTGTATCCATCTATTTTATGATCAGGATTATTCGTGTCCAAATCTTCTGTTGTTGGTTTTAATCTACTTGGTTGTATTACTATTATTTGTTTGCTCTCAGCCCAAGTTTTTATCATGGGTGCTGTTAAGGTTTTCATTCTGCCAACTTCTGCATCAGGCTTTGTAAAAATATATTCTGGAAGAAAATTATTTTTGTACAAAGAATACAGACATGACTCAGCGAGTGGTCCGGTGCCCCAAAATGCATATTTTAAGTTATTTTTATCTGACATATTTTATTTTTTATTCCAATGCTCTTGCCAATTAGGATCATCAATCAGATTAACACCATGATCTATAAAGAGTATCCCTTCCAAGTGATCATATTCGTGTTGTATTATATGGGCAGTTAAGCCAGATGCTACAAGACTGAACTTGTTACCGTACTCATCAAAGGCGCTAACCGTAACGCTGGTCGCCCTCCAGGTATCGCCATATATACCGCGCACAGAGAGACATCCCTCATGTTTTAATTCTTGTTTATTAGAGACTTCTTTTATTTCAGGATTGATAAAAACTTCAGGTTTCCATTTTACGTCTTTTGCATATCCTCGCTCAGCATTAATTACGAAGATTTTTTTATTTACACCTATTTGAGGGCAGGCCAGGGCTACACCATCTTCATCTTGGCTAGCTGCTTTTTTCATTTTATTAACCAAATCAAAGAGCTCGTCTGTTTTGAATTCTTTTTCTTTCACGCGATGACATCCAGACCTTAGGACTTCATTCTCTTTTTTGTCATTTTCTTGTAGTATTTTTATCATGGTTTTTAAAACTTTTGTATTTGGTATAATTATTTATCTGAAAATATTATAACATTTTAAGGTATCATTTACAAGATTATATTTTTGTGTTTTAAGTATTTAGAATACTTATTAGTTTAATATATTCTGTGGATTTACTTTCATGTTATAATTATATAGATTATAAAAACATTTTTCTCTTAATTCCAGATTCTCTTCCCATTCTTTTTTATTTATAAAGTATATATATCTGTTCATGTATTTTATATTTACTTTAAACTTCTCGGTATTAGTTTTTAATTTTATTTTGTAATTATTATAATTTTCCAAAAATTTTGGAGCAGATATATCTAATTCAGATTCAAAAGTTAATACGTAAGAGTAAGGAGGGAGATTATTCTTTTCCCTCACTTTTAATTCTGCTGTGTAAAACTTTTCAGAATCTAGCACTGTTTTTTCTTCTTTAGTATTTAAAAATCTGGCAAAAGTCTTCTTGCCAAGTCTGGTCTGTATTATTATTTCAGCACTAGGACAGCAAGCATTTTCTAAGTTAATCAGAGTCTCAAATATATTCTCATCGACACTATATTCACTAAGTGAAAATAGTGAGTCCATAGAAACTATTATTAATAGATCTATATTTTTTAGAGTATATAAATCTTTTTCATTTATAATTTTTATATTCTTTTTTAATTCTTTATATTTTTCTTCATCATCATCTGCAAATACCTGCTTTATATGCTGTTCTAATCCACCAAGACCAATACCAAGTGGTAATAATCTAAAACTTTTACAATGAGTACATTTTAGAATATTACTTAATTCTGTTTTAATCTTACACATATTACAAAATAAAAAATTAGAACTTACTCCATCTTGTTTTATTTCTTTTCTCAGTGTGTATGGCTTACTACATGTATTACATTTTTGTATACTCTTACAGTCTTCACAGACTATGCTGGTATTATTCCCAAGTCTTGGTGTATATAGTGCTATTTTTCTCTCATTCTTTAAATATTTTGATATTTTTAAAAAGTTTTCTTTTGTGAAATATATAGATTCTAATTTTGTCTCTGCGTTAATTTCTAATATTTTTATCTCTATGTTTTTGCTTATATCTTCTTCATAATCCACTTCTATATTTAGTAATGCACAAAAATATTCTATACATTTTTTTGTGTCCATATCTTTAAAGGTAGAGTAATAATGTCTGGAATTCTTTTTATTTATTATGACTTTATTTATATTTTGATTACATAAAAATAATAGAGATGGGGTTGATGAGTTTTTGGTTTTGTATTTTTTTTCTATAATTTTTGCTTCTTTTTGTGTTGGGGATATGTAGAAAATTTTTTCTGTGTTTTCTTGAGGAAGGCCGCGCGAAGCGCGGCCTTCTCTTTTCTCAAAAATAATATTCTCTAAAACATTCACAGGTAACAATGTATTCAAAAGATTATTTATGCTTGTCCCGAGCAATGTAGACAGCTTATGAGCCTCTTCTAATAGTTCAGCGCTTATGTATTTTTCTTTTATTATCTTTGTAATTTTTTTTATTTTAAAATCACTAGCTCTTATTTCCGTCTTTGCTTGTCTTATATCTTTAAAGTTTAAAATTATAGCTTTTAGTATTTGACCATTCATATTTATTTCTACCAAGTCACCAAGATTTATTTTAAGCGAAGTAAAATAACTAAGAGTATCAATCTTTTTTGTAGTTTTTAACGGTAATAATTCGCAAATATACATATATTATAACTATGTACATTTTAACATTTTTCTAGTTTTTCTGCTCTTATTTCTCTCTTACTGTAAAATATACCGCAAATAAAACCAAAACAAAAGTAGCGATAAATGGTGTGTAATAAGTAAAATATGCAGCTAGGGCACCAGCCAAGAACTGAGGCGCAGTGCCTGACAGTGCTTGTATGCCACTACTAATTCCTATGGTTCTACCTTGTGTATCTTTGTTTGCTTTTTTACTGGTTATGGCGCCTATGGCAGTATTAGTTAGACCAATACAAATAGTAAATACTGGAACAAGTAATAGATTCAAATATAAATTATGAGAGAAAATATAAATTAAAATAATAACAGAAAAAATAGACAAGGCAGTAGTTAAGATTTCTTTGTCAGAATATTTTTTATTAAAAACTTTTGGAACTATTAGGGCCTGAGTAATCCCAATAAAAATACCAATCAAAGCAAAGTAATAACCTATATAATCTAAACCAAATCCAAATCTCTCTTTCATGTATACTCCAGCAAAAGCAGTATAAAAAGCAAAAGCCGAAGTGTATAGCATTTGCACTGTAAAGATGTTTCGCAGCTCTTTCATCTTAAAGCCAGAGATAACATTCTTAATAGCTTGAGATGGATGAAGTTTAAAGTTTGGATCCATGTTTTTACTTCTAGTCTCACGTATAAAATAATTTATAGCAAAAATATTTACAAAGCTGAGAAGGCTAGCAAATAAAAATGGCGCATAAGCATTAAAATTAGAAGCGATAACACCACCAAGTGCAGGACCAATCACAAAGCCAACACCAAAAGCAGCTCCGATTAATCCAAAGTTACGAGCTTTATCTTTGTCCTCACTAACATCTGCTATGCTGGCCATGGCAATAGAAATATTTCCTCCACTAATACCATCAATAATCCTTCCGATTATAAAAAATAAAAAGTTATGAGTAAAAATACTATAAGCTGTTAATATGTAACCAAATAAGGTCCCAGCCACACAAAACATTAAAATTTTTTTCCTACCGTAATGATCAGATATTTCACCAAGTATTGGAGCCATTATAAATTGAAAGAAAGGAAATATGGCGAGAGTAATTCCTTGTAAAAAATAAGAATTATTTTTATCTACATAGTTTGGTAAAATATTGTAAATACTGTTTACGTCAAAAAGATAAGGGATAATAGGAATCAGAATACCAATACCTACCATATCTAACATGACTGTAATAAAAATAATGGTTAGATGTTTTTTGGTAGTGTAATTTTTCATATTTTGACATTATAGCATATTTTAGGCCTATTATGTTATAATAAAAACAAGTTAAAAATAATATGGTAGATAAAAAATCTAATTTTAAAGGCATAGCTCATACAAAAGAAAGTAAAGAGTGTTTGGTGTGCAACAGATTATTTTTCAATAATAAAAGCTATGAAAGCAGAGGTATATGGCCAGAAGTAAAGTATTGTAGCGACAGATGTAGGAGAAATAAAAAACAAGTTAAAGAGTCTGGTGTAAAGTTAATTCCAGTTAAGAACATTTAATATATTTTATGTTTTTTTAAATAATAAATATGAAAGCGTACATAGTCTACCCACATCAGCTCTACGAAAAAAGAATAGTAAAAAGTATTATAAGTGATTTGGACATTATATTTTTAGTAGAAGAATTTCTGTATTTTAAATATTTTAATTTTCACCCACTTAAAATAAGGTTCCATCAAGAGACCATGTTTAATTATGAAAAAGAATTAAAATCTTGGTTCCCAAGTAAAAAAATAGTATATATAAAAAGTGAAGATCTGAATAGTACAGAAAAGTTAATAGAAATATTAAAAGATAAATATAGTATATTAGAAATAATTACTCATGATCCGACTGATGATTATCTTAGGGCTCATACAGAAAAAGAGTGCAAAAAGTTAAATATTAAAATTGCATATCTAAATTCTCCTAATTTTATATTTACAGAATCAGAAATAAAAGATTATTTTTTACCGGACAAAAATGGAAAAGTAACTTTTTTTATGAATAGTTTTTATGTATACGCTAGAAAAAAGTTAGGTATTTTATTAGAAGAAGATAAAGAGCCTATAGGAGGTAAGTGGAATTATGATACTGAAAATAGAAAGAAAATACCAAATGTAGAAATAACACCAAGTGAAGTAGATTTTGTATGGGAGTGCACAAGAAGCGGGGCTGAAAAAGTTTTAGAATTATTTTTAAAAGAAAAGTTTTCTAATTTTGGTGATTATGAAGATGCAATACTTCATGGTAAAAACTTTTTATATCACTCGACCATATCGCCATATTTGAATGTTGGATTATTAGATCCGTTAGAAGTTGTGAACAAAGCTTTAGATTATTATCATAATAATTTAGATAATAAAAACCAAAACAAAATTATAAAACTTGCAACAGTAGAGGGTTTTGTGCGTCAAATAATAGGCTGGCGAGAATATATGCGTGCAGTATATATTATAAAAGGTAGAGAGATAAGAAATAAAAACTTTTTCAATTTTAATAAAAAAGAAAATGACTTACCTTATACTTTTTGGACGGCAGAAACAGGGAATAGTGTGATAGATAATACCATAAAGAAAACTATCAAATATGCATATAATCATCATATAGAGAGACTAATGATACTAGGTAATTACATGTTACTCAAAGAGTATAACCCAAATCATGTATATAAATGGTTCATGGAAATGTATATAGATGCATATGACTGGGTCATGGTGCCTAATGTTTACAGCATGAGTCAATATGCTGATGGCGGCATCATAACCACTAAGCCATATGTGTCAGGTTCTGCTTATGTATTAAAGATGAGTAATTATGATAAAAAAGAAATTATTAAAAATAGTCAGTGGGGCAGTAAGTGGGCAATAGAATGGGATGAGTTATATTGGAAGTTTATTTATAAAAATAGAGAAAGTTTTAAAAATAATTTTCGTATGGGGATGATGGTTAATATGGCAATAAAAAGATTTGAAAAATAAACACTGCAATAATTATTATATGATAAAAAATGAAAATACAATTAAAATAGAATTACAAAAATTATTTATAAAAACAAAAGAGTATCAAGAAGAGCATACACTTGGTGCTCATCCTTTTGAGTATTACTTCCTACTAACAAAGTACGTAGAAAAATATAGATTAAAAAACGGATTAGAAGTTGGCACAGCGCTCGGCCTCACTGCCTTGTCTTCGGTAATTGGTAATGATAATTTTAAATTAGACACTATAGAAAAGCATCTTAGTAGCATAGACATAGCAAAAGAAAATATAAAAAGTTTTGACACAGATAATAACACTGATTATTTTTCTAGGATTAATTTTATAAATGGTAGAATGTTCGATGTGTTAGACACTTTCCACGCAGATAATAATCCAGAAAAAGAAATCACAAAAGAAAAGTATGATTATATATTTCTAGATGCATATGTTTCTAGGCTCAATGAAGTTAAGAGGCTAGAAAAATATCTAGAAGTTGGTGGCATATTCATAGTCTCAAATATTAGAGGTGAGATGAAAAAGAGTCACGCCGCAAAGCAATATCTTTTTGACACAGAAAAGTTTGAGCTTTTGGAATTAGCAGGAGACACTATTTTTGTGAGAAGTAAGTGATAAACATGTTAAAATAAAAATATATTTATATGTTAGAAAAGTATTTAAAAATAATAAAAGACAGTCAAGATAAAAAGAAATATATACAAGATTTTTTTGCATCTCTGAACATGAGCACAGATGAAGTGGATTTTGATGTAGAAAAAGATATATTAAAAATAAAAGTTAGTAGCGCAAATAGATTTATTTTAAAATTAAATGAAAACAAAATAAAAGATTTCTGTGAGAAGAATAAATTAATATATAAGACTTTCTAATTTTATTTTGTTTTTATATTTTTATTATTTAAACAAAATAAAAACCCTATATGCTTTTGCATATAGGGTTGTTTTTTAAGCTTAATTTTTAGTTAAAACTACAAGTTTTTGATTTATGGATACCGAAAAACCTTTTTCTTCAATTGCTTTCATTAATGATTTAATGGTATCTCTGTCAGCTAGCAATAAAGTATGATTTTCTTCATTGATCTTCACCATTACTTTAATATTATTTTGAATCCTTGCAAGTTCAGTATTGTTAAATGTTCTGTCAAAGAAGCTCATACTTGCAACAGCGTGGCCAGAAACAAAAGTTACAACAAATAAGGTCAAAATAAGAAAAAGGCTTACAAAAGCTTCTCCGTAAGTAAAAGATATTGTAAAAGCTTTCTTCTCTTCTATTGCATTCATGATTATCTCCTTTCAAAGAGTTGCGGGATCATTAGCCCGGGGATATTATCCCTAAATAAAACAAAGAATTATGGATTAAAAATTATTAATTA
>JAYVHM010000014.1:0-17805 GCA_043771335.1 bacterium
CTTCGGTCGCCACTTTTGTTTTTTTATTTACTTCATCATCTTTAAAAATGTATCGTGCTCTATATAAACTTTTCCTTCTGCCTGCATCCTCTTCTTACCTTCTTTTTGCTTGTCACGTAATTTCATCTTTCTTGTAATGTCGCCACCGTAAAGATGACCTGTTACGTCTTTTGATAATGCTGATATGGACCTGCTGGCAAGTATTCTACCTTTTACATAAGCTTGTATCTTTACTCTGAACCACTCTTTTGGCAATATTTTAAATAATTTTTCTACAGCCTCATCAGCATCCCTGTCTACCCTGTGCTCTGGCACGACTCTTGAAAAGGCAGCCACTCTCTCCTCAGCTACAAAAAGATCCATGCGTGTCACCTGAGCATCACGCATCTCAGCTGGCTCATATGACACGCTGGCGTAACCACTACTAGCGGATTTTATAGTATCAAAATAATTACGCATGAGTTCACGCAGTGGCATCTCGAGGACTATCCTTATTCTACTGTCACCCCAATCCTCCATCTCGAATACTGTCGCCTCATATTCATGATTTAGATTCATGATATTAGAAAGATAATCATGTGGAGTTATAATAGTCGTCAATATCCATGGCTCACGCACGCTAAGCACGTCACCATGATCAGGAAAATGTATAGGCGTGTATATCATTTCTGTTTTACCGTCTTTTGTTTTTACTTCATAAGTGATTGATGGTGAAGTGACTACAAGAGTCAAGTCAAACTCCCTCTTTAGTCTCTCTACAATAATCTCCATGTGCAACATACCCAGAAAGCCACAACGAAACCCACGACCGAGGGCACCAGATTGTTCCTCTTCATAAGTAAGTGAAGAGTCTGACAATCGTAATTTATCAAGCGCTCTACGAAGGTCATCAAAGTATTCTTGAAACTCAGGATATACACTAGCAAAGACAAGTGGTGTAGGCTGAGTATATCCTGGATATGCTGGCATTGGGTTAGTTTTCCTAGTTACAGTATCTCCAACACGGGCGACACCTGGCTCTTTTATTCCTGTTACTATGTAGCCTATTTCTCCAGCACTTATCTTATCTGTTTCCACTTTGCTTGGAGTAAATAGTCCCACCTCTTTTACTATAAAATCATGATTAGAGGCTACAAATTTTACTTCATCATTTTTCTTAATACTTCCGTCTAATATACGAGTGTACACTATTACCCCCTGATGATTAGAATATTCAAAATCAAATATCATACCTCTATAACTCGCTCCCAGATTACTATTCATCACTATTCCCTCACTCTCTTTTGGTGCTGGGACTTTTTCGGCTATAACTTTTAAAAGCTCTAACACCCCCTCGCCTGTTTTACCTGACACTTTTAATATCTCCTCTCTCTCACATTTTAATAATTTTATAACTTCGTCCTCAACCTCGCGAATGTTAGCTAGTGGTGAGTCTATTTTGTTAAGTACTGGTATTATTTTTAGCTTAGCTTCACGGGCCATGTCCAGCACCGTCATAGTCTGAGCCTGCACACCCTGAGTAGCATCTACTAGTAGCACAGCACCCTCTACAGCACGTAATGAACGAGATACTTCATATGAAAAATCTATGTGCCCAGGAGTGTCTATGAGATTAAATATATAATCTACACTTTTCCCTGCATCATCCTTTATAGCGTATTCTAGACGCACTGGAGTCATCTTAATAGTTATACCTCTCTCTCGCTCTAGCTCCATACTATCTAGTATCTGATCCTGCATTTTTCTTTTTTCTACAGTATTAGTCAGCTCGATAAAGCGATCAGAAAGAGTCGACTTTCCATGGTCGATATGGGCTATGATTGAAAAGTTTCTAATTTTATCCATACGAATTAATAGTTTTTAAAAATGATTTGTTTTCATTTTTAATTTTGATATTGACATTATAACATATATTGTTCTATTTTTCTATTCTATTTCAATAGCTTTTTTAGAGATCTTTGTCCAAAAATATAAAGAAAAGTTATCTGCATCAATACAGAAAATAAATAAGCATAAGCGATGAAAGTGTATTCATAATTATTTTTATAAGAAAAATATAAAGTTAGAATTAAAAAAATAAAAGATAATACATGCACAGCAGAGAGGGTTTTGACTTTATGCATTGCCATCATAGCACGTGCATAATATGCTTCAAGATTCAAAAAAGGTATTGCAAATATTAAAATGTAAAATAATTCCAAGACTTTTGCATCAGCATTATAGACAATACCGACTATCCACCTAGCAAGAAGAAACATAAACATGGCAAAAATTACAGAATATAGAAATATTTCTCTTACATTTCTTTTGATTGTTTTTTCAAGCTTTACCATTTCCTTTTTTTCATAATATTCTGAAAGAACTGGGAAAGAGGCGATAGCAAAGCTCGTGGCAAAAAACTGCACACACATATTGACTAAGTTAAGTGCAAATGTCCAAACTGTAATTATTCCAGTCCCGAGAAGGCCTGAGACTATGGCTATTGAGAACTGTTTTAATGTAATCATAATAAATGCAATAGAACGCCATGCTACTATTGGGAATATTTCTTTTATAAACTTAAAATCAAAATATTTTAAATTAATATCCACCTTATGTCTTATCAAATAAATAAAACCTACAGAAAAATGTAAAAAGGCACCGAGTATAACACCAGTAACAAGTCCATATACACCATAATTCTTATAGAAAAATAATATACCAATAATCACTCCAATATTATAAAAAAGTGGAGAAATGGCATAGTAAGAAAATATTTTATTCGACTGAGCTACGCAAGTTATGAGATTAGAAGATCCAAGTAGTATAGGCTGCACTAACATTAACTTTGTAACATGGGAAAGTATAAGTAAGTCCGCCGAAGAGAATCCTGGGAATAGTTTGTGTAAGAAAAGATCTAAAGTAAATATAATTAAAATAGAAGCCAATATGAGACATGTATTAAAAAAATAAAAAATAGTAGAGACTTTTCTCTCCATTTCTAACTTATCATTCCTAACAAGAGATGAAGTTAAAAATGGAACCATAACAGTAATACCAACAAAAGATAAGAATATAGAATTGATAAAGTCTGGAATCTTAAACCCAGCATTATAAATGTCCAAAGTAACACCAATACCAACCACAGAAACTAATAATTTATCACGAAGCACACCAAGCATCTGAGATAAGATAGTAAACCCTGAGATGATGGCTGTGTTTTTGAGTATCTGCATGTCGTTTTATTTTTTCTTCTTTTTATTATAACATAAAAGCGCGCCGAAGGCGCGCTTTTATGTTGATTTATTTCAACTCTTGATGCTTTATTAACTCTTGATAATATTCTGATTTTTCTAATAGTTCTGTGTGCGTTCCGCTCGCTACGACTTTACCAAGATTCATTACAAATATAATATCACTATCAACTACAGTACTCAGTCTGTGAGCGATTATAATTGTAGTTCTACCTTTTGACACATTGTCTATAGCTTCTTTTATATACTTTTCATTCACGGTGTCGAGTGCGCTTGTTGCTTCGTCAAATATTAATATAGATGGATTTTTAATTATCGCTCTTGCTATCCCTATTCTCTGTCTCTCCCCCCCGCTCAACTTGATGCCACGCTCACCTATATGCGTCTCGAACTTTTGCTCACCTAGCCTGTGATAGAATTCGTCTATTCTGGCAAGCTTTGCTATTTCTTCTAATTTTTCATCTACCAAGTTTTCCTTTTCCGACTCTTTTAAAATCTTTTCATCAACACCTAATAATATATTATTTTTAATAGTGTCATCAAAGAGGTCTACATGCTGTTCCACATAACCTATACTTCTCCTTAGGCTGTGCGCATCTATTTCTTTTAATTCTACTCCATTAATCTTAATACTGCCAGCTAATTTGT
This sequence comes from bacterium, assembly GCA_043771335.1. Classification (GTDB taxonomy): domain Bacteria; phylum Patescibacteriota; class Minisyncoccia; order Phycocordibacterales; family UBA5272; genus JAUPVO01. The sequence goes on from JAYVHM010000014.1 coordinate 3,882, forward strand.
TTTCATTTTTATCTTGTGTGTTATTGTAATCATAGGCTCTTAATAATAATCTGGTAATAGTAGTTTTGCCTGATCCGCTCGCTCCTACGAATGCTACTTTTTTTCCATGAGGGATATTTATATTTATATTTTCTAAAACATTACTATCTCCCTTTGGATATTTAAAAGATAAATTAGAAAAAGTAATATCACCGTCCACAAACTTCGTATCGCTTTCCTCCTCAAAATCTGGCTCTTTATCGATTATCTCCAAATATTTTTCAAGTTCAACAAAACGAAGAGGAAGTTGTCTTATTGCCCTTATTATATTTGTTATACTTCCGTACGCATCATCTAACCAGCGCCAAATAGCATAAATACCTGATACAGACAGCAGGCCTAGTGAAGCTTCGTAAATTATAGTTAGAGTTGAAGTCAATCTACTTAAAGTGAAAAAAGACCATCTTTTTGTACCGTGACTTAAGCTTTTTACCCAAACAAATATTTTATACTCAATATATCTTTTTCTATTTTGTAAATATTTTTTTAAATAATTATCATATACAGAAAATATTTTTACTAAATATAAATGCTGAAAAGTTTCTGATCTTATCTTTCTTTGATTATCCCAATTATCCATATCTTCTTTTACAAAAGCCTTATGATAATTTGCAAATTTATTGCTCCAAAACATAACTATACCCAAAGTTAAAATAGAAATAATCGCAATATTTGCCGAATACAGAAATATCGCTCCAATAGAAAAAATAATTTGAGTAATGGTTGGTAACACATCAAAAACTATTGTGCTTATTATGTTTTGGGTTGAGTTTTCTCCACGATTTATGACTTGTAACTTTATCGCACTATGACCTTCTTGATATTGGTGAGGGTTTAAGTTAAATATTCTCTCAAAAGAATACTCTTCTAAATGTTGCTGTATTTGAAAATCTAATTTATTCTGAGCGTGCATATCTACAAAATATGCCATAATTATTTTTATTAAAGATAAAATAAAAATAATAATTGCGATATAATAGGCTGAAATGAAATCTTTATTTATTAAGAAGTCTAAAATTTTTGCTGTTAGAAAAATTATAGCAATATTAAAAATCTGAGTAATTATTATAAAAAATAATTGTATATAAAAATCTTTATGGAATGGCTTGAGTAATTTCCAGAGGCGCCAGGTGGTGTGTATGTATTTTTGCATAAGATTTTTATTAATTTATTCTTATGTATTATAGCACAAAATAAAAGAGGTCGCGCGACGCGCGACCTCTTTTATTTTATTTTTGCCACCTCTGTAAGCCGGATTCTGTTTTGCATTTACATGCATCGATAAACATCTTTCTTGTTTTTATGTTACCATAAAAATCTTTGCGACGACTCTCTTATATATTATAAAAATATTATAGAGCACGGTCTTGCACACGAGTAAGCATTTAGCCGTTTCAGCCTAAATAAATAGGATCGTTTCTGTTCGCAGCTCGAGTATTACTACTGATGGGTGTTACCCACTACCCTCGCCCACAATAAGTGATGCTATGTGTCCGGACTTTCCTCACTGATTTACAAAAGTAAATATGCGCGTTTATCCAAAGTGGCAAATATAATATAACACACAAAATAAAAACTAGCAACGCATAGATAATAAATACTTGTGTATGTGTATAGTAATAATTTTTATTCTTATTTTTAATATATAATATGTTTAAGAGTAAATAAAAATATAAAATAAATATAAATTATAGTATGCAAAAAGAGAATCTAGATTTTTTAGGAATAGGTGACACAGTGGTAGACGCTTTTATAAAGCTGGTAGATGCTCACTTAGAAGAGGCTGACCACATAAAATACGAAGAGCAACAACTATGTATGCCCTTTGCTGCAAAAGTTCCCTATGAGTCAGTAACGGTAATACCGGCAGTGGGTAATAGTGCTAACGCGACAGTCAGTGCTGCTCGCCTTGGCTTAAAATCTGGACTATTAACCTTTTTGGGTAATGACGTAAATGGTCGTGAATGTAAATTCCAATTAGAAAGTGAAAACATTTCTACCGACTACCTCATAATGGAAAATGGAAAATTCACTAACTATCACTATGTGTTATGGTTCAAGGACGAACGTACAATACTAATAAAACACGAAACATTTAAAACTTATTTACCAGAGATAGGAAAACCAAAGTGGATATATCTGTCATCTCTCGGTGAACATGCTAAGGATTTACATTTTGAATTAGCCGCATACTTAGAAAAAAATCCAGAAGTTAAGCTGGCCTTTCAGCCTGGAACATTTCAAATAAAAATGGGAAAGGATTTATTAAAAGACATATATAAACACACAGAATTTTTCTGCTGTAATGTAGAAGAGGCGCAGAAAATCTTAGGAGAAAGCACTCGTGACCTGAATACTCTGTTATCCAAAATGCAAGAACTCGGCCCAAAAATAATTACTATTACAGATGGTAAAATGGGGTCATATATGCGTAATGCTGGGCAGAATTATTTTATGCCTGCCTATCCTGATGCTAATCCACCTCTTGAGCGTACTGGCGCTGGTGATGCATTCTCTAGCACTTTCACAGCCTGCCTAGCTCTTGGCATTAGTCCAGAAGATGCAGTCCGTTATGCTCCGATAAACTCTATGAATGTAGTCCAGTATGTCGGTGCACAAAAAGGTCTTCTAACATTAAAGGACATTGAAATGTATTTACAAAAAGCTCCTGAATCTTACACTCTCTTAAGTATATAAGATTAAGACACTAGTCTACCGTTTATAATTATAACTTTTTCAATATTACCACTAATCTCTTCTAGGGTTATTACCAGCTGCGTACTACTTATTTTCTCCATAGCTATAGATCTATTTTCACCTTCAGCAAAACAGTCTAATTCACGACCCTGATTACCTAATCTTATTTCTTTTATATATTTCTTTCCTTTAATATCCAAATACTGTAAAGTTATATTATGTTTTAAAAATAATTCATCTGCAGTCAAATTAATCAAATACAAGTCTATGTATCCAGTTGGTCTCTCAGTAAAATTATTAATATTTTCAGAATCTTCCTTTTCTTCTACCAGTTTTTCTTCCAATCTTTTCTCTGCCATAAGTAATGCTTCATAATCTGTTCTAATTTTTTGTTCATAAACCTCTCTCTTTTCTTCTTCATTACTAGTTTCTACGACAATCTCTTTTTCTGCAACATTAAGATTCTCATCTTCGAACCAAAAACTACCATTTAATAATTTTTTAAATACATTATTTTCTAAAAAGTTTTTTCTCATGCTCATATTTGACATATATTAAAATACTAATTACTATGTAGTAATTCTAAACCTACTTTTATTATTGACTGCTCGTCTATCTCATACTCTTTATATAACTCAGCAACTGTTCCTGATTGGCCAAATCTATTCTTGACTCCAAGCATCTTCATCTTAGTAGGGTGATTCTCGGACAGTATCTCAGATATGGCAGAGCCGAGTCCTCCTGTTATCTGATGCTCTTCTAAGGTTATGATCTTTTTATTATTTATCGCAAATCTGACTATCTGGTCTTTATCCATATTTTTAATAGTATGTATATTTAAAATACTAACTGATATTTTATGTGCCTGCTCTAGGCTTTGTGTTGCTTTTAAGGCTTCGTATATTATGGGACCAGTTGCTATTATTCCCAGTTTATTATGACTTACAACCTTACTAACATAGACCACCTCACCTACACCATTTTTAGGTTTATAACTATCTTCAAAAAGTATTGGAGATTTTTCACGAGCGAGTCTAATATAAACTGGACCCTCTATTTCAAAAGCTAACTTAGTTAACTTGAAAGCTTCTACATAGTCGGCTGGAGAAAATATTGTAATGTTAGGTATTGCTCTTAGTATTGCCATATCCTCTAGTGCCTGATGTGTGCCTCCGTCAGGACCGACAGATAATCCGGCATGAGCACCTATTATAATTACTTTTCTGTTATTGTAACAGATGGTTGTCCTTATCTGCTCCCAATTCCTACCTGGATTAAAAGCGGCGTAACTCGCTATCACTGGCACCCTACCCATAGCACTCATGCCACTAGCTGCTGCTGCCATGTTTTGCTCAGCGACACCCATTTGGAAAAATCTATCTGGAAAAGCATTTCTAAACTTATGCATTTGCACACTTTCGGTGAGGTCAGCACAAAGGGCGACAATGTTTTCATTTTCTTTTCCTAGCTCTAACAAAGCATCACCAAAACCTTCGCGTGTTGCTTTCATTTCTACATCCTCTTCAAAAATATTTTTCTTTAACATATTGTTTTTATTAATTATTATTTAACCTTCCATATAATGTCCTCATGCTTTCTATCGCCTCGTCAGCCTCTTTTTGATTTGGTGCTTTTCCATGCCACTTGTAATCACCTTCTATACTTAGAAATCCTTTTCCTGGTATAGTGTTAGCAACTATAACTGTAGCTTTTCCATTTTCTTTTATACTATTATTTTTAGCTATAGAAAAAGCTTCACAGATTTGCCTCATATTGTTTCCGTCTATTTCTATTACATTTAGGTTAAACTTGTCCAGCTTATGAGTTAAGGGCTCTAAAGGCATTACTTCTTCTGTTCTACCATCTATCTGTATGTTATTTCTGTCTATTACTATTACTACGTTACTTAACTTTTCTTTGCCCAATAGTAATAGTGCCTCCCATACATTACCCTCATTCATCTCACCGTCACCCATGAGACAATAGAATATTTTATTACTGTAGCCATTACTGGTAATGTCTTTTCTATTTGTGTTTTTATTTAACCTATCTATTAATGCCATGCCAACAATCTGAGACAAACCAGAACCAAGCGGTCCACTACTGTTCTCAAGACTTGGCAGGAATTCACGATGAGGGTGCCCTTGTAATATGCTTCCAAATTTTCTAAGAGTTAACAATTCATTGATTTGAAAATATCCACTGTGTGCCATGGCTGCGTATAAGACAGGACATATGTGACCATTAGAAAGCACTAGTCTGTCTCTGTGGGTCCAAGAGGGATTTGTCGGGTCATGTTTTAATACTTTGAAGTATAAAGCAGCAAAAACATCAGCCATGCCAAGTGGTCCAGCTGTATGTCCACTCTTTGCGTGGACCAACATATTGACGATGCTTTCACGCAGCTCGATGGCGTATAGTTCTAGTTTTTTTATTTCGATGTCCGTCGTATTCATAATAACATTATACTTTAATATAAATAAAAACACACTCTTTTTACGGAGTGTTTTTGTGGATAGTAACTATTTTTTTATTAAAAATATTTTTTAAGGTTTTTAATTTTGGAAAAATCCGGATAATATTTTTTTTAGACTCTCAAATCTGTTACTCATCTCTTCTTCTGTTACTGGTGCATACATACGGGCTAAATTTTCTGGGGACACAAAATCGAAAGTCATAACTTGATTTATATTATTAATGCTTGGTGACTGGTTAAAATTTTGCATTTCTGTATGTTATTTTTGTTGAAACTTTTTATAAAAACTAAGAAGAAACTTTTTTAATACTCTAATTATACTCCCCATGGAAAATAAATACAATCTTTTAAAAAAACTATTTTTGTGTTATAATCTTTTTATTCACAAAGTCTTTGTATTTTACTAGACTTACTAGTATTTTATAACTTTTGTGAGTATTACCCGATCGTCTAATGGTAGGACAGCAGCCTTTGAAGCTGTTAATCTTGGTTCGATCCCAAGCCGGGTAGCAAGTTTATAAATACATATAAATAAAAAATTATGAAAAATAAAAATATATACATATTATTAATTATAATAGCAATATTTTTAGGGTTAGCATTTTACTGGTTTCAGTATCTTCCTTACGAAGCAAAAATTGCTTGCCATGATAGGTATTGGTCAGAAACAGATAATTATAAAGAAAGATTTGAGAAATGTATGACTGGCTTTGGTTACTAAGTTAGTAGAAACAAACTATATAAAAAATGATAACGACTGAAAAATTTACAGAGATGAAGACTTTACAAGAAAGATGTAATACATACTTAAGAGAAACTACTTTACCTATAAAAAGAGAACACTCTGAAAATGTTGAAAAATATTTAGATAAATTTATTAAGTTTCCAGGATCATTGGCTGTGGTTTCTATATTTTTTACATCATCAAACTTAACTAAGCACCCAGATATTGCACTTGTTGGTATATTTTTTATAATACTTTCACTTTTAATTGCTTTGAATGCTATGAGGTCTAGCTTAAGTGCTGACTTTAGTTTTTATAAAGAAATAGTAATTACTGAAAAACCTATGGTTTCATTTAGTCGTAAACTGACTCAATTTAGCCGCAACGAAACAGAGGAAAAAGATCTGATTGAGAGCTACGAAAATTTACAAAATTCTTACAGAAAAAAAACAGAAAGAGACGAAAATGAAGAGATGAGCAGTGACCCTTTAAAGTTCACAAAAAATAGCATAAACATTTCTTTTACCTCACTTATTATCGGTATACTAATCTGTTTTGTGTCTACAATAAATTTTTGTTAAATAAAATTAGAGACTTGAATATTAGGCCAGAAATTTTAAAAGAGATAATTCTAAACAAAGAAAGGGTGAGTAAAAGTTATATAGTTGAGTCATAAGTATAATCTCCGTCTAATATAAAAGAAAAAAGAATAGTCTCGATACACTAAGAAAATATTCCATATTTCTGCGCAGTCATGTTATAATTTAATTATGAAAATGGAGCCAGCGTCTATACAAAAACATCAAGAAGAACCAAGAATAAATAAGACTCAGTCTTTTTCAGAGCAATTACTTGGACCAACTTTAACCGACTCAGATATTCCCTATGAAATAAAATTAGACACAAAGATGAATGAAGATATCCAAAAAAAATTCTTAGAACCCTTACAAAAAGCACTTTCTTTATAGTTTAATTTTTATAAGATACAACTTGCAAAAATATTTTGTTAGTTTATAATATAAACATAACCATGAAAGAGACCCTTATGCAGATCCGTCTGTATCGGGGGCTTTTTCTTTTGTGGTAGAAAACTTATGGTAATGGTCATTAAGGTACGTTATTTCTACGTTTTTATTACGAAGTAATATGGAACATTTATTTAGGTCAGGAGAGATCAGGCCTTGTATCGCATTGCTTTCTTTTAAGAATTCTACAAGGCACCCAAAATCACCATCACCAGTAATAAGTATACATTCATTATAATTTTTAAGATAATAATCTGAAACACACCGCAAGACAAGCTCAGCATCGCAGTTACCTTTTATTATTCCATTTACTGTTATTGTTTGCTTAAAGATTATTTTATAACCGCAGTCTTATAAATAAGAATAAAACTTTGCCCTGCTTGGAACCAATCCTATAAATAGATAAATATCTTATCGCTTGTCTATGCTATAATATTTACATCATGCTGAGTTTTTTTAGAAAAAGAATAGTTAAGAGAATAAAAAGAAGAGTTACAAAAACTCGCAAGCCTCGCACTCTAGTCGCCACCAAAAAGTATATGGAATATAAGGAAGTTACTAGAAAAATAGTGTTAGAAAAGTTAGAAATATATAAAAATATTTATTTAGAACTAGGTCATGATTTCTCTTTTAATCGCGTTGCAATACGAGACACAAGTTCAAGGTGGGGCTCATGTTCTAGTAAAAAGAATCTTAATTTTAATTACAGATTAGCATTACTGCCCTCACACTTGATAGACTACATAGTGATACATGAACTATGTCATCTAAAAGAAATGAATCACAAAGAGAGTTTCTGGAGCTTAGTATCGCTCGCTTGCCCAAAATACTTAGAACACAAAAAAGAGTTAACAAAAATAAACCTTAGGAAATTGTAAAAAATAAAAGCAGAAAATGTAGAGCAAAGCAAAGTTAAATAATTAATTTATGTTATAATATTATTAAATTAAAAACATGCAAATACTTAATTCTTATATATCTCAATTTTTTGAAATATCTGACAATCCCCTCTCTTACTTTTTTTTATTTATAATTGGTGCTGTGATGTCACTTTTGATTATCGCTATATATAATAAAAAAATACGTAAGCTCTTAGAAAGATTTTACCTCTTAGAAAAAGACGAATCTCCAAAACACTTTCTGGGTTGGTTAGTGTCAATTATGATTATAATAAAATTATTACAAATTATTTTAATACAACCCTTTATGGTAGACGGAGGATCAATGCTTCCTAATTTTACCGACAGAGACATAATATTAGTAGATAAAATAACTTACAAATTAGAAAGTCCAAAACGTGGTGATGTTGTTGTTTTCAAGTTTAAGCAAGTTGGCTCATCTCTCGATGGAAAATACTTTGTAAAAAGACTAATAGCTCTTCCTGGGGATAATATAATAGTAAACAATGGAGTCACAACCATAATCACAAAAGAAGGTGAGGTCATAAAAGCCGATGAATCATTTGTAAAATTTGTAGACAATAAAAAAAATGTGAATCTCACACTACCCGAGAACAAATACTTTGTAATGGGAGATAACAGAGCTGGTAGTTATGACTCACGCGCTTGGGGTCCTGTTGATTTTACTCAAATATCTGGTCGTGCAGTAGTAGAGTTATTTGATAATTTTTCTATATTTCCTCAGAGACACATAGAAAATTACTCAATAAAGTAAAGTTTTTAAAGAAAGTTTGCAAGTCTCTCTTTAAAATTATATAATGTATAATAATATAAAAAATATGGATAAAAAAATAATACCTGTAGGCAAATTGAAAGGGATGAAAGACATAAGAGGTGAAGAATATTATCAATTACAAGGCATGTTTGAAAAGGCCCAAGAGATAGCCGAGTATTATGGATTTAAGCCTATTGAGACTCCAGTTTTAGAGAGATTAGATGTGTTTGAAAAGGCTATCGGTGGTGATACAGATATAGTAGAAAAAGAATTATACTCTTTTTCAGTAAAAGGTAGTGACAAGTTAGCTATGCGTCCAGAATACACAGCCGGAATAGTAAGACATTACATAGAAGAAGGTCTTAACAGTGAACCACAGCCAATACTCTATTATGCTTATGGCCCTGTCTTTCGTCATGAAAATTCACAACGTGGACGCCTTCGCGAATTTCGTCAATTTAATCTAGAGATAATGGGTAGCACAAAATCCATAGCTGACGCGATTATAATCAGAACCACTTATGACATACTCGAAGAGTTTGGATTAAAAGACTTAATAGTAGACATTAACTCCATGGGAGATAAAGAATCTAGAAACACATACATAAAAGAGTTAACACAGTATTACAAAAAACAGATAGGAGACATGTGTAAAGACTGTAATAACAGAATCAAAACGAATCCCTTACGTCTTCTTGATTGTAAAAAGGAAGAGTGTCAGCCATCCAAAGAAAAAGCACCTCAATCCATCAATTATCTTTCTACTGAAGCTAGAAAGCATTTTAAAGAATTATTACAATACTTAGAAGAGATGGAGATTCCTTTTAGAATTAATCATTCTCTGGTTCGTGGTCTAGACTATTATGCTCGCACAGTTTTTGAAGTAGTACAAAATTATACAGACGAAGAAGGTAATGAAAAAGAATTAACAGTAACCGGAGGAGGCAGATACGATCTTTCAAAATCTCTTGGTAGCAAAAAAGAAATACCGAGCGTTGGTACTGGTATAGGTTTTGACCGTATTGCCATGATGAAAGACTGCATAAAAATGACTCCAAAAATCCTAAAAGCTCCGAAGTTCTACTTTATACAGCTCGGCTTTGAGGCAAAATTAAAATCACTTAACATTATGGAGACCCTTCGCAAGGCTCATATATCAGTGCATCAAAACCTCTCAAAAGATGGAGTAAGTCAACAATTAGAAACTGCAGAGAAAATGAAAATACCTTTTGCTATTATTTTTGGACAAAAAGAAGCTATGGATAATACTGTTATAATTCGTGACATGCGCACTCAATCACAAGATACTATAAAGATAGAATGTCTGTGTGAGTATTTAAAGAAATTAAAATAAATAATAATTTTAGAAATAAAATAAAATAAAACAGTAATTCTATTACTGTTTTATTTTTGTATATACTTATTTAAAAATTAGCCTAGTAGCACGTATAGGAGCAACCCCAAAGTCATAAAGAATAATATAACGTCAACTATTACTAGGAATATAGATTTTGGTTCTCTGTTATACCCTACTAGCTCTGCAGAATCTATGTGTGATTGATGAACTATTAGGCTGTCGGCTTCCATTTTTAATTTCTCTTTTTCTTCGTCAATAATATCAACATTAGTAGATCCTCCATGTAAATGTATGTCTTTTATATTTGGCAAAGCCGACATCAGGTCTACACTCTGTGAAGGTCCACCTTGCTTGTTGTTACCCATAAGAGAGACTATGTTCTGATCTTTTACAGTAGAAGCCTCTTCTAATATTTCTACTTTTTTGCTAATTACAGGAGCTTTATCTTTTGAGTCATCGTCTTTGTTAAGAAGAGAGTCTCTGTCACTTAGCACTGTATTAACTATTTTTGTTGGCCTATATTCACTAATAGACTCTGAGTCACTACCGCTAAGTCTATATGTCCTGTATATGTTTATACCTTCTTTTATATCTGACTGGTCCCAACCGCTAGCCACCAACAAATTATTAAGCGAATCTTCACTCATGTTTTTGTTAATGCTAATAATGCGCATTAATACATTCTTAATAGTGTCTACGGTCATGTTATTATTTTAAAAATTAAAATCCTATTAACATTATATTATTAATAGGACTTAATTACAACTGGGATTTCCCCGTTTAGATTACATTGATAACTTTTTTTGTCTTGTGAGTGTTGTCAAAGTTAATGTGTCTCTTAGAAGAGAACTTTACTTTACCCTCCTTAAGAGCAAAAACTGTCCAGTCTTTTCCATAGGCGGTATTTTTACCAGCTACTATCTTGCTACCACGTTGGCGCACTAAAATATTACCAGCTGATACTACTTCGCCGTCATATTTTTTTACACCTAGATATTGTGCATTACTGTCTGTTAGGTTTTTTGCGGTACCCGCCGCTTTTCTGGTTGCCATATTTTTTTTGGTTATTAATTACTTTTTAATTAGAATTGCTACTATTATACAAGATTTTACACTCATTTGCAAGTGATATTTTTCTATGCTATAATAGGTCTACAGTAAAGATAGAAACGACTCGGGCAAATATGCTCGAGCTTTATTTTTAAAAAATTACAAAATATATAACAAAAACAATATGATAGACTTAAAAATGCTTAAAAAAGGGCTTGAAGAATTAACAGAAGAAAAGAGACTACCGATGGAGCGTGTAAAAGATGCTATAGAAAAATCTATGGCTGCAGCGTATCAAAAAGAATATGGTGAGAGAGGTCAAATAATAAAGTGTCATATTGATTTTGATAATGGCTCTATGAGTTTTTCTCAAAACAAGATAGTAGTGACGAAGGAAAGTGTAAGATTCGAAGAAGAGGCCGAAGCAAATGCTGGTGAGACAAAGAAAGAATACAGAAGAAATGACAACAGATTCGAAGATAAGGATGAATTACCAAGATACAATGAAGAGCGTCATATCATGTTAGAAGATGCGAAACTTTTAAAGAAAAATGTAGAAGTTGGTGAAGAAGTAACTTTTCCTCTTGATGAAAAGGATGATTTTGGACGTATCGCCCTCCAAACTGCAAAGCAAGTTATAATGCAATCAATGCGTGAGGCTGAGCGTGAGCAGACAACTGAGGAGTTCAAAGACAGGCTAAACACAGTAGTCTCAGGTGTTGTCGAGCGTGTAGAGCGTGGTCTTACTTTTGTAGATCTTGGAAAGGCATCGGCGATTTTACCATTTGAAGAGCAGATCCCAGGAGAAAGGTTAGAACCAGGGACACGTGTGCGTGCATACTTGTACGGACTAGATGACCGTGAGCGTGGTGACTTGTCGGTGCGTCTCTCTAGGACACATCCTAACTTTTTAAAGGAGTTACTAAAGATGGAATCCTCAGAAATATCAGAAGGTGTAGTAGAAATAGTCTCAGTAGCTCGTGAAGCTGGTAACAGGTCAAAGATCGCAGTAAAAAGTAATGACACTCGTATAGATCCAGTAGGAGCATGCGTGGGTCAGCGTGGTGTTCGTATTAACGCTATCACTAGTGAGCTACACGGTGAACGTATAGACGTTATACTTTACGATGAGAACTTAACAGAATACATTAAAAAAGCTCTTTCCCCTGCTCAACCATATGACATCAAAATAGACGAAGAGAATAAAAAAGCCACAGTATATGTATATGCTGATGAGCAGTCACTAGCCATAGGTAAAGGTGGTCAGAATGTAAGACTAGCTGCAAAGCTAACAGGTTACAAGATAGACATCCTAACAGACGAATCAAAAGAAGATACTTTTGACAATGGAGACAATAATTCTTTTAATGACACTGACTCTATTGATGAGGTGCAGAATTAGTAATTAATATTTAAAAATATAATTAAATCAAAACATGAAAGATATATTAAAAACAATTACACCACTCACAAAAGATGGAAACATTAATGTTATAATTGAAATACAAAAAGGTTCTAAAAACAAATACGAGTTAGATAAGGAGACTGGTCTCCTAAAACTGGACCGTGTAATGCATACAGGACAGGACTACCCTTTTGATTATGGTTTCATTCCTAATACACTTTGTGATGATAAGGATCCATTAGATGTCGTACTCTACACAACCTATCCATTACTCCCTGGCACTCTCTTAGAAGCGAGACCAGTTGGGGTTATTAAGATGATAGACGGAGGCGAAGGAGATGACAAGATATTAGCAGTGCCAGCAGATGACCCGAGACTAAAAGAAATAGCTGATCTTAAAACTTTTCCTACACACTTTGTAAAAGAAGTAATACACTTTTTTGAAACATACAAATTAATACAAAATAAAGAAGTAAAAATAAATGGCACCGAAGATGTAGAAACAGCCAGAAAGATAATAGATGAGTCTATAGAATTATTTAATAAATAACTCTAAAATATTTTTAAAAAACTTAAAGAAAAACAAGAAAGAAAACAAATATGAAATACAAAATAAATAAAGAAAAAAATAGTAATGTAGAGATAGAAGTCACAATACCAGCGGCTGACTTTATGAATTACTGGAATGACGGTATAAAGAGAATACAAAAAGAAGCCGAGATAGATGGGTTCCGAAAAGGTATGGCTCCAGAAAATACTATCACCGCTAAGTATGGTGAGAGTGCTATAATGCAAGAAATGGCTGATAGTGCTATCAATAAAAGTTATCCAGAGATAGTCATAGGTGAGAAAATACACGTGATTGGTGAGCCACATATACACATCGTAACTCTTGAAAAAGATAAGGACTTTGTATATCACGCTCATGTGCCTGTATACCCTGTCTTAGACATGCCTGATTACAAAAAGATAGCGACAGACACTGCAAAAGAAAATGAAAAGGAAACAGTAGAAATAACTGCAGAGGAATTAGATAAAATAATGGCAGGACTAAGTGATGAGATAAAAACAGCAACCCCTGACATTGAAAATAAAATAAAAGAGAATGTAAAGCTTGAAAAAGAATTACAAATTAAAAATGAAGTGCGTGCTATAACCATGGAAAACTTGGTGAAAGCAGTAGAAGAAAAGAATATTGACTGTTGGCCAGAAGGATTCCAAGACAAAGACAAGGCACAAGTAATAGCCATAGAAATAGCTAAAAAAGAAAAGATAGAAGTCAGTGAGGAGGAAATAGACGCAGAAATAATAAAATTAATGATGTATATACCCCAAGAAGAGATAGTAACAGGTAAAATAGATGAAGCAAGAGTAAAAGCTTATGCGGAACAAATCATAACTAATGAGAAGATGTTTGTAGCTATTGGAATATAGTTTAGAAATATAAAATAAGTAAAATAAAAGCGGCGCCTTCGGC
>JAYVHM010000015.1:0-37199 GCA_043771335.1 bacterium
CGCCGTAGGCGCCACTTTTTCTATGTTTTTGTTTTCATATCATTTTAGTGTATAATATAAATAATTATATGTTTAAAACAGTAAAGCTCGGTATTGATCTCGGAACAGCAAATATACTAGTATATGTGCCTGGTCGCGGCGTTGTTTTAAATGAGCCATCAGTGGTAGCAATAAGGGAGGGTGATAAAAAAATCTTAGCCATAGGAATAGACGCAAAAGAAATGGTGGGTAAAACCCCAGACGATATAGTTGCTTACAGACCTATGCGTAATGGAGTGATAGCAGATTATAGAGTGACTGAAGCCATGCTGCGTCACTACATTAATAAGGCGTTATCAAAATGGAATATATGGAAGCCAGACGTGATGGTGAGTGTTCCGGCGGGAGTTACGAGCACCGAGAGACGTGCGGTGATAGAAGCCGCCATGCGTGCCGGAGCTCGTAATGCATACGTAGTCAAGGAGCCAATACTCGCAGCCATAGGAGCTGGTATACCAATACACGAAGCTAAGGGCAGAATGATAGTAGATATAGGAGGAGGGACAACAGACGTGGCAGTTATATCTCTCGGTGGTATAGTATGTAGCACTAGTGTCAAATGCGCTGGAAATAAAATAGACCAAGCCATAGTAGACAGTATCAAAAAAAATCATAACCTAGCAATAGGAGAACAAATGGCTGAACTCATAAAAATAACTATTGGCTCAGCATTGCCAGTTGAGGATGAATTAAAGATGAATATAAAAGGTCGCGATTATGTAAGCGGCTTACCAAAAACCATAGAAATAGGAACTAACGAAATAGTAAAAGCTATAGACAAGGAATTACGCATAATAATAAAAGCAATCAAAGACGTATTACAAGACACTCCGCCTGAGCTCGCCAGTGACATCATAGATAATGGTATAATTATGAGCGGAGGATCGTCACAGCTGCGTCATCTACCAGATCTAGTAGAGAGAAAGTGTAATGTAAAAGCGGTATTGGCAGATGACGCACTTTTCTGCGTGGCTAAGGGGACGGGTGAAGCCTTAAAACATTTGGATGTATATAAAAAGTCAGTGATTACAAAAAGATAATTTTTAAAATCAAGTATGTTACTTTCAAAAATAAAATCACATGCGACAATAATAGTTGGTAACGAGAATATTTACAATGCTTTAAAGCAAGAGATTATAAATAACAATTTCTTATGTTTAAATTTTGATTATGATGCTGAAGACAAAGATGCTAAAACTTTAAAGTTACTTGATTTAGAAAAAATAAAAAACTTTTTATCAAATAAAAGTAGTGAGGTCAGATACATAATCACTAATAGAAATATGCGCTTAACTGTTTTGCAGAATGCTATGCTTAAGATGTTAGAAGAGGCAACAGAAAGTACAAAGATTATTTTTGTAGTAGATAGTATTGGTTATTTTTTACCTACAATATTGTCTAGAATGCAAGTAATAGAAAGTAGTAATTTTGAATTAGAAATTAAGGATAAAAAGTTAACAAGCAATCAGAATAGTTTCTCATCATATAAAAAGAAATTAATATTAGCAAAAGATTTTTATAACTTAGAAAAATTATTACAAATAGAAAATCTAAATAGCAAGGACCTCATTTCAGAAAAACAACTCACTGATTATCTGGCTTTGATTTAGCTATTGACAAAATATTCTATACATGCTATTCTTTAGAAGTTAGTTCTTTACAATAAATTGGAGTTATATATGTACATATCCTTACTAGATAATTGGTTAGATCTTCTTTTGATTGTTTGTGTTGCCATATCTGCAGCACTATTAATCTCGAAGGGAATGAAATCAAAAACTTACTTTACTGTGTTTTCTGTAACCCTAATTTCCTATCTGATTGTGTTTTGTTTTTCAAACACGATCAGCTCTTCTGGAAAAGAGTTCGCTGTTTATCTTTCAGATGAGCATTTGGATGAAGTTGTATTACAAGAAAAACCTGGTAGATATTGGGGTCTCTACAATGCAACTTACTTTTCAAAAGAAGAGTTTAAGTTCTGTAAGAAGAGTACTCGTTACCCTGATCCTAGACGTGCTGAGGAAACTTTTAAACCATATAAGCTTAAGAGTTGTCACTCATTTTATTTTGATACAAAATTTATTGATAGCAAAAACATTCTTGGCAGTCTGGGTGTACTTAAAAGTGGTTATTTCTCTCCAGAACCATTAACTTCTTCAAATTTATTTGCATATGAAAATAGCAAAGAAAAACTTTATTCGAATTACCATCACAATGGTTATGGTAGTACATATATTAAATTTAAGGAGACTGAATACGTAAAAGAGCTAATAGAAAAACCTTAAGTAAAAACTAAAAGCTAACAGCTCGCAAATTTTGTGGGCTGTTTTTATTTTTCTAGATCTCATTATATTTTTAATTACTTCTTTATTGTTAAAATTTGTAGTATAATACTAATTAGAAATAATAATTTTAAAATAAATTTATTTATAAATAAAAGCAAAAAATAAAATATATGTATACATTTAATAACTTTGACGAAGAGATAAAAGGTGCGATGGAGAGACTGGCAACAGAAATGAAAAGCATACAAACAGGACGTGCTACACCGATGGTGCTCGACAATGTATACATTGATGCATATGGATCTAAAATGCAAATCAGTCATGTGGCTAGCATAGGATTAGAAGATTCTAAAACATTACTCGTAACTCCATATGATAAGAGTGTGATGAAGGATTTAGAGCAGGGTATTAACGATGCCAATCTCGGATTATCTGTAGCTGCAGGCAGTGAAGGTCTTCGCGTTATATTCCCTATGTTAACTACTGAGCGCCGCAGTCAATATGTAAAAATAGTTAAGGATCAATTAGAAGACGCCAGAATAAAAATCAGAGGCATACGTGAAGACGCAAAAAAAGAAATAGAAAATAAAGCAAAAGATGGACAATACGGAGAAGATGATAAAAAAAGATTTTTAGATACATTACAAGCAAAAGTAGATAAAGCAAATGGCGATGCTGAGCAAGCTTTTAAAAGCAAAGAGTCAGAAATAATGGGAGATAATTAATTAATTTTTAACTATTTATATAATCTCATGCTCACCACTACATTTTTATTCCTAGCAGTTCTGGTTACTCTCGTTATGATACATGAGTTCGGTCACTATGTTGCTGCAAAAATTACAGGAATGCGCGTAGAAGAATTTGCTTTTGGTTTCCCTCCGAGATTATTTTCTAAGAAAATAGGAGAGACAGAATACAGTATAAACATGTTGCCTATAGGTGGTTATGTAAAGATAACTGGTGAGAGTTTTGATGAAGCAGAAAGAGAAAAAAATAAAAATGATAAAAAAGCTTTTCAGAATAAAAATAGATTAGCTCAATTTTTTGTATTATCAGCTGGAATTATTATGAACTTAGTTTTAGCTTTTGCTATCTTTACTTTTACCAATGTCGGAGAGAAATATATAAGAGCAGATGATATAAATTATTCCTCATATGTTAAAAATCCTAAAATTATAGTTACTAGCGTATCACCTAATTCACCCAGTAAGACAGCAGGTATAACCTCGGGCGATGAGGTTTTAGAATTTAGAGCCGGTAATGATGTGGCTGACCTAAAAAGTGTAGCGAGTGTGATTGATCTGGTAAGGAGAAACAATGAAGCTGACATAAAAATCATTTTCAAAAAAGAAAATGGAGAAGTTGTTACCAGCACAGTGAGGGCAGTATTTGGAGTAACTCCTGATAGAAAAAGCATAGGAATGGGCGTAATGTATGCAGAAAAAGTAAATCTATCTTTTTTAGATAGTGTTAAAAAAGCTTTTTCTGATACAGGATATTATACAGTTGAAACTGTTAAGAGTTATTATAATTTATTTTCAAAATTATTTACCGGGAACAACGTATTGTCTTCACTTAGTGGTCCAGTAGGAATAGCAAAA
This sequence comes from bacterium, assembly GCA_043771335.1. Classification (GTDB taxonomy): domain Bacteria; phylum Patescibacteriota; class Minisyncoccia; order Phycocordibacterales; family UBA5272; genus JAUPVO01. Next base: position 3,926 of record JAYVHM010000015.1, read on the forward strand.
GCAGTCGGTAATGCTAGCCAAAGTGGCTTAGATGATTTTCTCTCATTTGTGGCACTGCTGTCTATTAACTTAGCAGTATTTAATGCATTGCCATTACCTGCTCTTGATGGTGGTAGAATATTATTTGTTATTTATGAATCGTTAACAAGGAAGAAGATTAGTATGAATTTTCAATATTATGCTAACCTTATCGGTTTTCTATTTTTGATCGGACTCATGATTACTGTTACTTTTTTTGATATATTCAAATAATTTTTCTGTGTATAAGTGGTGTTTCTATTTGCTTAAATTCAGTATTTTTGATATAATCTATGCACATTAGATTAAAAGATTTATTTTTTATTCTGGTGTGATATCGCTCTTTTAATAGTTATAATTTTAAGGAGAAGTCTAATGAAAAAAAGTTTGGTCTTTGCCAGCATGATGCTGGCAGCACTTGCGGTATCTGCAGCAGCAGTAACACCCGGCCCAGAGCCAAATAAGCAAGTTACATTTGCTTTTGCAAAAGCCGACAATAGCCCAGCTGCGGTGTTGGTTGCAGTCGCCCCAAATGAAATTGCAGGGAATATGCAGTCATCTGGATTCATGATCACCTCCAGTCAAGAAAGTGTGGCACCAAAAATGCTTGGCGATCATCACGCCACTTACTCAAAAGCGTCTGGATGAGTCTAAGATTGCAGACTCAAGAAATGCGCGTGAGCTACATCCGGAAGGTATTACAAAATTGTAAACCTGCTTGCCAACCCTAACCCCTTTGATAGAAATATTAATTTATTTTTGTTAAGGGGGTTTTCTTTTACTTAACTATTTTTAAAAATTATGCTATATTATATTTACAATAATTAATATCTACCTATAGTGCACAAGTAGTAAAGATAAAAAATATGCAAAAAGAGGTTTCAAATAATAGATTCAGGGTTTTACTTTTTTATAAATACGTTACTATTAGTAATGCAAAAGAAATGATGGAGTTACACCGTGCAGTGTGTGAAGTGTTGGACTTGAAGGGTAGAATAATAATCGCCGAAGAGGGTATAAATGGCACTGTAGAGGGGACATTAGAAAATACAGAAAAGTATATCGCTTTTATAAGAAAAGACAAAAGATTTAAAAACATGGACATAAAAGAAAGTACTGGTAATGGTAATGCTTTTCCAAAACTATCAGTGCGCGTTAGAAATGAAATAGTAGGCACCAAATTCCCGTCACATATAGACCCAAGAAAGGGCACAGCACGTCACATACTCGCAGATGATTTGAATAAAATGTATAAGAATAATGAAGACTTTGTAGTGGTGGACATGCGTAATGATTATGAGTTAGCTAGTGGGCAATTCAAAAATACTTTAGATATTGGCCTCAAAAACAGTCGTGACCTAGTAAGTGATGAAGTCATGAATAAGCTGAGAATACACAAAGATAAAAAAATAGTTACAGTCTGCACTGGAGGAGTAAGATGTGAAAAGATGGCTGCCTACTTGGTAGATCAGGGCTTTACAAATGTAAATCAATTATATAATGGCATACACTCATACATGGAAAAGTTTCCAGGGGATGATTGGCTCGGCACTCTTTATACTTTTGATCAACGTGTAACTATGCATTTTGGTGGTGAAAGAGAAATCATCGGTGAGTGTCTAGACTGCAAAAATAAAACAGAAGATTATTATGATATATATGAAGACTATAAAGATAAAAATGGTAATGATAGAAAAAAAGACACACATGTATTGCTTTGTGAGTCCTGTGCCTGTGTCCGCGGCGCCATAAAGCATGCAAGTAGAAAAGAGGTTATTCTAGTTTAGGGTTATATATTTTTCTATATAAAAATCATGTGTTCGAAAGTCTTGCTTTTTATCTTTATAAAATAGTATAATGTATTTATAAATAAAATCATGTCAACAAATAATATAAAAACTACTATACAAAAAAATCTAAAAGAGATATTGGTTCACGATGTCGAGGCTGCAGCTTTTCTTATAGTCGCTGTGTCATTAATTGCTAGTCTTACATCCTTTGCTATGGATAAGAATAAGGCTACTCAAAACTCTTCTGCAGATGTTCAGATGAGACAGATATACAATCCTCAGACAGTAGAGATAATAGACCTTGATAATGATGGTTATAATGACATGATCATAACTCATCAAGATGGACATATAGAGCATTCTTATAGTAGGAATTAGTTTGAATCAAAAAATATTATTTTAAAATAAAAAATCCCCGAGCATAAGCGAAGGGATTTGATTTAAATATTTTATATGGATTTTATCTTCCTGATGATACTAATCGCACAGCTTCTCTGCTTGCTTGTTCACAAGCTGGGAATAAATGGGAGAAGAATGGATATGCTTTTTCTTGCCCTAAAAATAGACATGCTTCACTATAAGCTTCTTCTTGACTGTCGCTAATATGGCATACATTTTCAATTGCTCTTGGGCCAGAGTCTCCTGTCCAAGCTTTTTCAAATGAGTCTCCTGAAAAAAGTCTGCGAATACTGCCAACAGAGGCTTTGCTGGGATCAACATCACCTAAAAGATTTCTAGCTAAGGCAAAGCAGTCTTTGTTAGATAGATAAGTAAAAATCATAGCAGACATAATTCCACTAGTCATATAGCTGGATAAGGCAGGCATAATTGTGTCGCCATAAAGCAGTGCATCCCAAGAGGTAACATCTTCTATTTTTACTTTTAGGCGGGCAGCACATATTTTTTCTCCATACTTTGCTAACCACTCATCATTTTTTGGATAATGTTTTAAAACATCTTCTGGTGTCATGTATACATCGTCTTGCAAATTGCAAGTTCTCATACCATCCATTTCATCAATCATAAGAGATTTGATAAAGTTTTTATGTGGATATCCATCAGGCTTAACTAATACAAAAAGAGTTTGGACTTTTGACTTTTGATCTGTCATTATGTTTCTCCAGTATAATTTACGGCAAAATTGCCAAAGAACTAACTTTTACATACTATCATGTACCTATTTTTAATGCAAACATATATTTTATATAATAAAAATCTATGTTATAATGTGTGTAAGAAAAAAATATTTCAATAAATAAATAAAAAAACAATCATATGTTAGACATAAAATTCATAAGGGAGAACAAAGAGTTGGTCTCCTTGGCTGCAAAAAAGAAGAGAATTAATTTTAATGTTGAGGATCTTTTAAAAGTTGATGCACAGAGGATAGAGTTAATGCAAAAAGTAGAAGATGTAAAAGCAAAACAAAACAAAGCAAGTGAAGAAATAAGTAAAGCTAGTCCAGAGATAAGAAGCATGTTAATAAAAGCCATGTCTGACCTTAAGTCTGACATAAAAAAAGATGAGGATAAATTAGACAAGGTTATGATATCTTGGCGTGACCTCATGCTCAGTGTTCCAAATATTCCTGACATGAGTGTGCCTGACGGAGAGAGTGATGCAGATAATGTAGAAGTAAAAAGATGGGGAGACCCGACTGAGTTCAACTTTGAACCAAAAGATCATGTAGAGATAATGACAAAGTTAAAAATGGTAGACTTTGAGCGTGGTGTGAAGGTTCATGGCTTTCGTGGTTACTTTTTAACTGGAGACGGTGTGCGCTTATCACTGGCGATATGGCAATACGCTATGGATTTTTGGAGCAAAAAAGGGTTCACTCCGGTTATACCGCCAGTTGTAGTGCGTAGAAATATTTTTATGGGCACAGGATATCTACCCCAAGGTGAAGATGATTTGTATAAGACTCAAGACGGTGAATACTTAGCCGGCACTGCAGAGGTTCCAATCATGGGTATGCATGCAGATGAGTTATTAGAAAATCTTGAGACTAATCCTATAAAATACTTAGGATTCTCACCATGTTTTCGTCGTGAAGCTGGCAGTCACAGTAAAGATGTGAAGGGTCTAATACGTGTTCAGGAGTTCTATAAATGGGAACAAGTAGTTCTGTGTGAAGCTAGTCATGCAAAGTCAGTAGAATTACATGAAGAGATAAATAGAAACACTGAGGAGTTTATAGAAAGTCTCGGCATACCATATCACACAGTAGTTAACTGTGGAGGTGATCTTGGTATGGGACAAGTTAAAAAGTATGACATAGAATTATGGGTACCAAAAGAAGAAAAATACAGAGAGATTTCTTCTGCTTCATATTTTCATGATTTTCAGACAAGGCGTTCTAATATAAAATATAAAAGTGCTGATGGGAAAAATAAATTTGCCCACTCACTTAACTGTACAGCGATACCAACACCACGTATATTAGTATCACTCATAGAAAATTATCAAAATGCTGACGGTAGTGTCACCATCCCAGAAGTATTACAAAAATATATGGGAAAGGAGATTATAAAATAAAATCAAGATGAAATTATACATATTTTCTCCAATTAAGGATGCATTTTTTACGGATATCGCAGAGAGAGTTAAAAAATAACTTTGAAGTAATATTCTATACAGAACCAAAACCACTTAAAGATCACTTAGATTTTCTTAGTGATTTAGATGAAAAAATAATAGCACTAGATCCAGATTATTTTGATTGGAAGTTTGCAAAAGAAGATATTTATTTATGTGAGAATGTTAAAGCCATTTGTCTGCAGACAACTTCTTTTAATTGGATAGATACAGAACATGCAAAAGAAAAAAATATCCCCATTTTAAATCTTAAAGGATTTTCAAGTGAAGCTGTCTCTGAGTTTGCTTTTATGCTTGCTCTTGGTGTTGCTCGTAAATTACCATTAATAATACAATCAAATTATAAACAAGATTTTTTAGCACATCAAGGAATGGAATTAAGATGTAAAAAAGCTGGAATAGTTGGTCTAGGTAGAATAGGTAACGGTATCGCCGAAAAAACAAAAGCCTTTGGTATGGATACTTTTTACTGGTCTAAGAATAGCAGAAATGAAAACTTTAAATATTTAGAGTTAGAAGACTTGTTTTTATCTTGCGATATAATCTTTATCTCGCTCGCATATAATGAAGATACAAAAAATATTTTATCAGAAAAACTTATAAAGTCCATTAATAAAACTTCTATTTTAATAAGTTTTAACGTTACTAAGAAATTAATAAATGAAGAGTCTGTAATTAAAATGGTGCAAGATGGGGATTTGTATGGTTATGGCACAGAAGAAGACAATACTGGTCCAGATAAAATAAAAGGAAATATTTTAATTCTCCCTGCTGTAGCATGGGACACGACAGAAAGCTTATTAAAAAGTGGAGAGATGTGGACTGATTCTATTTTGAAAGCAAAGGAGGGCATATTCTTAAATAGAGTTAATTAAATATTTCTCTTTTCCTTACCATGCTTTGTATGTTATAATTAAAAGTATAAAAACATGCAAAATAACTTATATACACAAAAAGATTTTACACATTTACTTGGTCTTGCTGGCTTTTCAGACACTATGATTACTAATCATCTTACTCTGTATGCTGGTTATGTCACGAACGCTAACAAAGTAATAGGACTACTCGATACAGTAGAAAAAGGTGGCTACGAATACGGAGAATTGAAGAGAAGGCTCGGCTGGGAAGTAAATGGTATTAAGTTACATGAAATGTATTTTGAGAATATGTGTAATCAGAACTCTGGTCAAAAAGAAAGTTCTAGTTTTGAAAATAATGAAAAGATAAAATCTGAAATATTAGAAGCTTATGGGAGTTTTGATGAATACAAATCTAGTCTCAAGAGAAATGGCATGACACGCGGTATCGGCTGGGTGCTTTTGATAAAAGATAATGATACCAATAAAGTATTTCATACTTGGGTGGGTGAGCATAATGTGGGTAATATTATAAACGCCAAAATATTAATGGTGATGGATTGCTGGGAACATGCCTACATTACTGATTATGGCATCAAGCGCGCAGATTATATAGAGTCTTTTACAAATGCTATAGATTGGAAAATCGTAGAGAGTAGATTATAATACATAAAATACCAAAGCAAATATTGGTTAAATATTTGACAAAAAGCTATATTTTGCTATATTTAAAATAAGAGAAATAAAAACAAGAACAAACTATGCAACAATTTAACAATTTTACAACAAAGTCAAAAGATGCTATCAGACGTGCACACGAGATATCAGCCGAGCGTGGCCAGCAAAATGTAACGCCATTACACATGATGGCGTCACTACTCGCTTATGAGGATAGTATAGTCTATTCTATTTTAGATAAAATGGAGATAGATACTATACTTTTTAATGACACTATATTAGACGCAATAGAAGTTCCAAATGGTGGTGCGACTATGGCTCCATCTTATCAGATGTTTTTAACTATAGAGCTGGCTCAAGCATTTGAACGTGCTGTAAATGTAGCCCAGATGACTCATGATGAATTCGTAGCGCCTGAGCATATATTCATATCTCTCTTGGATTGTTCTGGGGCATTAAAAGAAATAATCACAAGATTTAGAATAGACCGTGATGCAGTGATGTCGGTATTACAAAATGCTCGCACTCAAAATATTTCTCAAAATGGCGGACTAAAGAAAAATAAAACAGTTACAAAGTATACTAGAAGTTTTACTGACTTGGCACGTGAGGACAAATTAGACCCAGTTATTGGTCGTGATGTTGAAATCATGAGATTGATGCAAATACTTTCAAGACGCACAAAAAATAATCCCATATTAATAGGTGAGGCCGGTACTGGTAAGACAGCAGTTGTAGAAGGTCTTGCGATTAGGATTGCAAAAGGTGATGTGCCTGAAACTTTAAAAGATAAAGAATTGGTAGCTCTTGACCTTGGTATGTTAATAGCTGGGACAAAGTATAGAGGAGAATTTGAAGATAGATTAAAAAACATAATGAAAGAGATAGAGCAGAGTAAAGGAAAAATTATTCTATTCATAGACGAACTCCACACTATAGTAGGTGCTGGTGCAGCTGAGGGGGCAGCTGATGCGGCGAACCTGTTAAAGCCAGCACTTAGTCGTGGTGAGATTAGGGCCATAGGAGCGACTACTCTTAATGAATATCAAAAACATATAGAAAAGGATCCGGCCCTCGCCAGAAGATTCCAACCGATAGTAATAGAAGAACCAAACACTGATGATGCTATAGCTATACTTCGTGGCTTAAAAGAAAAATATGAAATATTTCACGGTGTTCGCATCAGTGATGAGGCCATAGTTGCTAGTGTCAACTTATCTACAAGGTATATTACTAATAGATTTTTACCAGACAAGGCCATAGACCTCATAGACGAGGCTGCTAGCACCATGCGTATAGCTCTTGAGAATAAGCCAGCTGAACTTGACAGTGCTCACAGGAAAATACAAAGACTAGAAATAGAGCGTGCAGCATTACAAAAAGAGCTATTGGCACATCTCGGTGAAAAAAGTATTTCAGATAAAAAAATATTAGATCTAAAAATAGAAAATAGATTATCAGAAATAGATATAGAAATAGCTGACATACAAGATAAAGTAAAAGATTTAGAAGTTAGATACAATACTGAAAAAGAATTAGTGGTTAGTATGCGTACCCTAAAAAAAGAGATAGAAGAGCTGCGTATACAGTCTGATAATTTACAATTACGTGCTGACTTAGCGGCGGTAGCTGAGATAAGATATGTGAAAATACCAAAGTTGGAAATAAATTTAATGGAAGTAAATACTAGATTATCTAAACTTCAAAAATCAAGACGTGTATTAAAAGAAGAGATAACCAGTGAAGACATCGCAGGAGTAGTAGCTCGCACTACAGGTATACCATTGCAGAGAATGTTACAAGAAGAGCAAGAAAAACTTTTGAATATGGAAAATTATTTGAAAGCAAATGTAATAGGCCAAGACGAGGCCATATTAAAAGTTTGTGACGCTGTCAGACGCTCACGTGTAGGCATATCAGATCCTAATAGACCGATAGGCTCATTCCTGTTCCTGGGTCCAACTGGAGTAGGTAAGACAGAGCTGACAAAGTCCCTGGCTAACTTTATGTTCAATGATGAAAAAGCTTTGATAAAAATAGACATGAGTGAGTATATGGAAAAGCATAGCATATCAAAACTAATAGGTAGTCCAGCAGGATATGTTGGCTATGACGAGTCTGGGTTTTTGACTGAGGCAGTAAAGCATAGACCTTACGCTGTTATACTTTTTGATGAAGTTGAAAAAGCTCATCCAGATGTCTTTAATTTACTTTTGCAAGTATTAGACGAAGGAAAATTAACAGATAATAAAGGACGTGTCGCTAACTTTAAAAACACTATTATAATCATGACTAGTAATATAGGCAGTCAATACATACAGAAAATGCAAGGTTTTGGATTCTCTAATAATCATGCAGGTAATGAGTATAATAATGTAAAAGAAAAAGTTTCTGACTCACTAAAAGACTTCTTTAAGCCAGAGTTCTTAAATAGATTAGATGATATTATTATTTTTGATATTTTAACAAAAGAAAATATAGAAAAAATAGTTAAGATGCAAATCATAGAAATAGAAAAAAGATTAGCTGAAAAAGACATTACTATAAATGTAACAGAAGAAGCTGTAAGCTTAATCGCTGAGAAATCATATGATCCAAAATTTGGAGCGAGACCAATAAGAAGATATATGCAGACAAATATATTAAATAAAATAGCTAGCCAAATCATAAATGGTATCTACCTTAAAGGTGGTAACGTAGAAGTTTCAGTAAAAAATAATGAATTGATGGTCTTAAACAAAAAGAGAAGCAAGACCATACAATTAGAAAAACTCCATGAACATAAATAGAGTTAAGGTTCTAAACAATGTTAATGCAGAATATACAGAAAACAAAATAGAACAAAAAGTTACTAGCAGTGGAAATGTGTTATACAAAATGTCTCGTGAACATCGAGTAGAGAATAACTGGTCACTAATATACGCGCAAAAGTTAGCTATTGAAAATGAGGCTAAGCTTTTTGTAATCTATACTCATTATGATAAAAAATGGGAATGCATAACACGTACTGTAGATTTCATTCTTGATAATTTAAAATTAGTGCAAAAAGGTTTATTTGATAAAAATATTTCTTTTGAGTATGTAAATATAAGTCACAGAGTTGGTGCGAATAAAGAAAATAACACTAGTAAGTTTTTAACTGATTATTGTAAAGAAAATAATATAAACTCTGTCGTTACAGATATGACTCCGCAAAGAGAGCAAAATATTTGGCAAGAGAGTTTTTTAGGAAATGAAGAAAATAAAGATATATCATTACATATTGTTGATGCTCATAATGTTATACCAGTTTGGATTACTAGTGACAAGCAGGAATTTGCAGCCAGAACAATAAGAACAAAGATATATAAGAAAATAGAAAGCTTTATAATTGGAGATGAAAACAAATACATAAAAATAAATAAACATACAGATAATGATGAAAAGTATGTGAAAAATATTTTTAAAAATACTGATTGGGTTAAAATTAAAAAAGATTTTAAATGCATAGAAAGTGTAGAAGTTTTTAAAGAAACTAATTTTCTAACAGGTGAGTCAGAAGCTAAAAAAAGATTAGAAATATTTTTAAAAGACAGGCTAGAAAATTATGATATAGATAGGAATGTAGCTACATTACGCGGCCAGTCTGATCTATCACCATATATAACTCTTGGCATGCTAAGTAAGCAAGAAGTTTTTAATACCATTTTGGAAAAGTATAAATTAAAAGTTAATGATGTGTTGGACCCAGAGAAAAATGGATCAGGTGATGCAGTGATGGAGAACAGAACCGGGCTAGACGATAGATTATTAAAAAGCATAAGAGCATTCGTAGAGGAGTTAGTAATAAGGGGAGATCTTACAGATAATTATGTCTATTATAATTCTGATTATGATAATTTTTATGGTCTCGCTGACTGGGCAAAACTCTCTCTTCAAAAAGGAAGAAGTGATAAGAGAGAGTATATTTATGATTTAGAAGATTTTGAAAAAGCAAATACCCATGACACGCTTTGGAATGCTGCGCAGAATGAGATGATAAGAAGTGGGAAAATGCATGGTTACATGCGCATGTATTGGGCAAAGAAAATATTAGAGTGGACAAAAAATCCAGAAGAGGCAATAAAGATTGCTGTGTATGTAAATGATAAATATAATCTTGATGGTTGGTGTCCTAATGGTTTTGCGGGCATACTTTGGAGTATTGGAGGACTGCATGATAGGGCGTGGTTCCCGAGACCAGTCTATAACACCATACGTTATATGGCTGTTTCTGGATGTCAGAAGAAGTTTAACATAGAAGAATATAAAAATAAATGGAATACAAATCAAGATAAGAATAAGCTCTTCTAAGTTATTTAAATGTTTTCTAATTTTTATGATATAATATATTATATAAAAATCATATGCAAAATCATAATCATAAAGAAAATATATTTTCTAAAATCTTTTCTTTTACAAATATAATTATATTATTAGTTCTGACTTTAGTAACTTTTTTTGTTTGGAACAAAACAGAAGCAGTTAAAAAAGAGTCTATGCCAGTAGTTGTAAATATAAATGAGAGAGACCACCGTATCGGTAATCCAAATGCAAAAGTCACTATCATCGAGTATGCTGATTTACAGTGTCCTGCATGTCGTGCTTTTGAAGGAGTTACTGGTCCCATTATCGCAGAGTATTCTGATAAGATAAACTTTGTATTCAAACATTTTCCACTAACACAAATACATCAAAATGCAATGTTCGCTGCTATATCAACCGAAGCTGCTAGCAAGCAAGGTAAATTCTGGGAGATGAAAAAACTAGTTTATGAAAAACAAGAAGAGTGGTCAAGCTCATTAGATGTAAAGACAAAGTTCATATCATATGCTGCTAGTATAGGATTAGACGTTCAAAAGTTCGAAGCTGATTTATCTGACAAGACACTAGAAGAGAATGTGTTAACCAGCCTAAAAGAAGCTAATGCATTATCATTGTCCGGTACACCAACATTCATAATTAACGGTAAGAGAGTAGAAACAAGTGAGATAGGTTCAGTAGAAAAATTAAAAGCCTATATAGACAAAGAGTTAGAATTAACAAAATAATAAATTAAAATATAATATAAAAATATATGAGTATAATCAAAGATTTCTTTTTAAAGAATGCAGCCAAATTCGGAACACGTAATCTGCCAAAAGATCAACAAGAGATGATAATGAATATAGTAGAAAAGAATCCTTCTCTATTTGAAAAAATAGCTACAGAAACAAAAGCATTAACCGATGCAGGTAAACCAGAAATGTATGCCACTTTTGAAGTTATGCAAAAATATCAAAAAGAATTACAAGGGGTAATGGCAGGTGAGGACCAGAACAAGCTAAAAGAAATGGCTGACACAGTAATGAAAGACGCAGAAAAATAATAAGTATATTAAAAATAAAATGCACATCTTGTGCATTTTATTTTTATGTGTTTTTATGCTATAATACTCTTAAGAAAATAAATATAAAATAAAGATATGAAATTAAGTATAGGAATAGTAGGACTACCAAACGTGGGAAAATCAACAATGTTTAATGCATTAACTAAAAATAGTGTGCCAGCTGAGAATTACCCATTTTGTACCATTGACCCATCTGTAGGAATTGTCGAGGTTCCTGATCAGAGACTCTGGGACCTGTCAATATTATCACAAACAAAAAAGACAGTTCCGGCCGTAGTTGAGTTCGTTGACATTGCAGGACTTGTAAAGGGAGCAAGCACTGGTGAAGGGCTAGGTAATAAGTTTTTATCTCATATACGCGAGACTGACGCAATTGCTGAGGTGGTGCGTATTTTTGAAGATGAAAAAGTAATGCATGTTAATGATAAAGTTGACCCTCTTTTTGATATAGAAGTTATTAATTATGAGCTCATGGCAGCTGACATAGAGACTTGTAAAAATAGAAAAGCAAATATACAAAAAGATGTAAAAAAGGGTGATAAGAAATTTATTATGTTAGACACATTAATAGATAAACTTTTATCTAATCTTGAATCTGATAGACTTGTATCACAAATGTATCAGTATAAAGCAAATGGTGACATAGAAAACTTTTCAGAAGAAGAAATCAAAGAAATAAAAATGCTGAACCTAATAACGGCTAAAAAGTTTTTATATGTATTAAATAAAAAAGCAGGAGGAAAGAATCTGGACGAAATCAATGATCCGAGATTCATAGCGCTAATAGATTTTCTAAATAAAAATAATTTTGAATATGTAACAATAGACGCAAAGATAGAAGATGAGTTAAAAGATTTTGAAGGAGAAGAAAAAGAGATGATGCGTGGAGAGCTGGGAGGTAAAAGCGATGGCATAAAAGATCTTATAGTTGGTGGTTATAAGATGCTTGGCCTTGAGACTTACTTTACAACAGGAGTGGAGGAGACTCGTGGCTGGACTGTAAAAAAGGGTAGCACAGCGCCTGTAGCAGGGCAGGCGATACATAATGACTTTAAGGATAAGTTCATACGCGCCCAAGTCGTTGATTGTAAGACTCTTCTAGAGTTAGGATCTTTTGCAAAGTGTAAAGAAACTGGAAAACTTAGAATGGAAGGAAAAGAATATATAGTAAAAGATGGTGACGTGATAGAGTTTTTTGTGTAGTAAAAAAGTACAATAAATAATTATAAAAAACAACAAAATAAAATAGCTACAAAATATATTTTATATTTTGTAGCTATTATTTTTTAAGAACAATTTCTCCCTGCTTCAGAAAGTCTTCTATTCAATTCTTTATCCATCAACTTTTTGTCATATTTAGAAGGATCATAAAGTTCTAAGCTGTGAAAACTTCCTACACTATTAGCTCTAAAGAGATCTACGAATTCTGGGTCAGTATTTACTAATACTTTCAAAGCTTCATATTCTCTAATCTTTAAAAGTCTTCCATAATTAGTTCCAGAATATCCAGAATTATTAGGAGACATATGATGCATATTTGGTAATAAGTCATCGAAAACTTTATATTTTAACGATGAAGGACCATCTCGCCCCACCTCTTCAACAACAGTTTTTATAAAACCAATTTGCCTACCACCATTACTGTCATGCGAATAGCCCAAGACCTCAACATACACTTCCTCATCTTTTGCAAAGTGATTAGCGGGGCGGAGATTCGGGAAAATAATATAAAATAAAATAGCCACAAAATATATTTTGTGGCTATTGTTTTTTTAATTAATCTCTACATCTCATTATGAGAGTAAGTATTGTCTACTTTTTTAACTTTTGTATGTTTACTAACATCATATAATTCCAAGTTTTGAAATTGTCCTACAGAATTTGCTCGAAATAAATCTAAAAACTCCAAAGAAGTTTTATTTCTATCTTGCAATGCTTCAAGTTCGTTAATTTTCAAAATTCTCCCAGCATTATTGGATGTGTGCCCACTAGAATTACCGACAGACAAGTGGTGTCCATCAGGTAAATCATCAAAAGTTTTTAACTTTAAAAATGGAGAGTCTATTTTCTTATGTTCGATAACCGTTTTTATAAAGCCTAATTCTTTGTAATCTCCCTGCTTTCCAGAAGAGAAATCAGCGACCATAACATACACTTCCTCACCCACCGCGAAGTGATTTTGCGGACGGAAATTTGGAAAATATACAGAATGACCAGAGTCACTTGGTAAAAACTCCATAATGGTATCAGTTAAAAATTTTGCAATCTGTCTATCGTGTTCATTTTTGTACTGGGCATCTTTTATGAGGCTGTATAAAAAAGACAGATTCAGATAACCGACATTGGCTATGTGGTGATTTCTTAGGTGCAGGTCCAAATCATGTCTTTTTGCTACTCCTTCTAAGAGTAGATTGACGAATGGTTTTTGATTTTCATTTGTATGCATTTCTGTAAGCATTTTTACTTCCTTTAAAAGATCAAAACTAGGAGACGCCTAGTACGTATAAGCATATACTACATAATTTTAAGGAATAAGTCAAACAAAACAATTTTAGTCACAAAAGATAATTTAACATGTTATAATCTATATATGAACAAAATCTCTAATACTATAAATCTCATAAAAAGTTATTTTAAAAATAATTTTAAAAAGATAGCTTTGCTTTTATTATTTAGTTTTAGTCTTTTTAACTTTTCCTATGCTGCGTATGACAAAGATTTAAGGCTCAACTCTTCTGGTTTATCTGTAATAGAATTACAAGAATTTCTAATTAAAAATAATTATTTAAAAGCAAAAGCAAATGGTAATTATGGACCTGCTACACAAAAAGCTGTAAAGGATTTTCAAAAGAAGAACAAAATATCACAAACTGGTACTTTTGGACCAGCAACAAGAGCTGCTGTAAAAAAGATTTCAAAAAGCATTGTGAGTGGATTACCTTCTAGTCTTACAGATAATTCTGTAATCACAAAATCAAATGTTAATTTTTCAAAAGAAATAAAAGATATTTTAAATAAAAATTTTACGACTGGCGTATGGGTTCCGTATTGGAGAGAGGCTAGCGGTAGTGCTGAAGTACTAAATAATTTAAATAAAATAGATATCATATCTCCATTTTCTTTTGAGATGAGGGGTGATGGGACATTTACTGACCCGATGAAGTTAGACACCGGCGCATATGCTGACATGATAAAAATAGCCAAAGAAAACAAAAAAATAATAGTGCCAAGTATATTATGGTGGGCAACTGGCACAGGGCGTGATGAGCTCCACAGTGTTTTAAGTGAAAAAGAATCAAGATTGTCACTGATTAATGATATAAAAATTTCTGTTAAAAAATATAATTTAGATGGTATAGATATAGACTTTGAAAATAAATTAGCAGAAAGTAGAGTGCCTTTTAATACTTTTTTGACAGAGTTAAGTAAAGAAATGCATGACATGAATAAAGTTTTAATTTGCACCATAGAGGCGAGAACTCCACTGGATTCAAAATATGCCAACCTCTCATCTGAAGAATATAAAGCTAAATTAAAAGAAGTTGATTACAGTAATGATTTTAAAACTATAGGAAAAGTATGTGACCAGGTGCGTATCATGGCTTATGATCAGCAAGACGATGATAAACAGCTTAATAGTATAAGACAAGCTGATAATACAGCGTATAAGCCAGTAGCTGATATAGACTGGGTAGAAAAAGTCCTAACTCTTGCTATGCGTGATATAGAGTGGAAGAAAATAATAGTTGGCGTGCCGACATATGGTAACAAGTATGAGATAACTCGTGATGTTAGTGGTAAGATAAATAATTATAAAAAAATAGGAAGTATGAATTATTTTTACGCTGACGCAGAAGTAAAAGAAAAGAATTTGAAGCAAATTAGAGATAGTAGTGGCGAGCTAAGCTATACATATGTAGATATAGACAAGTTAAAAGAATACTATGTGGTGTATAGTGATGCAGAAGCCATAGCTCAAAAAATAAATATAGCCAGATTATACAAAATAGGAGGTATAGCAATATTTAAAGTGGATGGCAATAATGATAAAAACATTTGGAATAAAATATAAAAGAGTTGACAAGAAATACTTTTAAGTTTATACTATATTTGTATTCATATCATGTTAAAAAGTTGGTCTAATCATCTTGATTAGAAAACTTTATTTTCAAAAAGGAAAAATCATCATGAAGTTGAAAATTTCAAATGTTCTCTTGATTATCGCGATTAGCTTCACACTGTCATCGCCAGCTGAAGCAAAACGCTTTGGAGGTTTTAAATCAAGAGCAAAAGTCATGCGTTCATCTCCAGCACCACAACCTCCAAAAGATGTCGTAGTAAAAGATGGAACCAGTATCGGTCGCAGCTTAGCAACTGGTGCTGCGCTCGGCGTTGGTGTTGGTGTGGGAAGTGCTGCTGTTGCAGCAGTTCTAAGTCCAAGTGATCAAAAAAAGTGTACACAAAATGTAGCTTTCTTTGAGGAACACAAAGAAGCTTGCCAAGCAATTTTAGGGAAATAAGAAATTATTTCCTGCAAAACAAAGCCTGATTTACTTACGAGTAAGTCAGGCTTTTTATTTTGAATATTTAAAAGTTTTTATACTTTATTTTTTTATAGATTTATGGTATAAATAATATAAGAAACAAATATGTCAAAAGATTACTATACATTATTAGGTGTAGACAAAAAAGCTAACAAAGACGAGCTAAAAAAAGCTTTTTATAAATTAGCTGCAAAACATCATCCAGATAAAGGGGGTGATGAAGCAAAGTTTAAAGAAGTTAACGAAGCTTATCAGGTCCTTTCTGATGACAAAAAAAGAAAAGAATATGACATGTACGGTCAGACTTTTAATGGTGCAGGATCAAATGCTGGTGGCCAACAGCAAGGGCAAGGATTCGGAGGATTCAATCCTAATGATTTTCAGAATATGCAATTTGACATGGATGATATCGGTGATATTTTTGGAGATATGTTCGGAGGCTTTGGAGGATTTGGTGGTGGTCCAAAAGAGAGAAGAGGTCGTGACATGTCTGTAGATATTGAAATTAATTTTAAAGAGTCGATATTTGGCACAGAGAGAAAGGTTATGATAAACAGAACTTCAAAATGTATAACTTGTAAGTCTACTGGTGGCGACCTTAACTCTGGAAAAGTAACTTGTACTAAATGTAATGGAAAGGGTAAGATACACGAGATGAAAAGGACCATGTTTGGTAATATGCAAAGCCAGAGACTGTGCGCAGAGTGTGACGGAGTAGGTCAAGTATACAAAGACAAATGTAAAGATTGTAAAGGGGAAGGAGTTAAGAATGGTAAGTTTGATCTTAATATTGCTGTTCCTGCTGGAATAAATAATGGTGAAATGTTAAAGATGACAGAGATGGGTGAGGCTGTGCGTGCTGGTATATCAGGAGATATGTTTATAAAAGTTCGCGTGCAAAATGATAAAGTATGGCACAGAGAGAATAATGACTTAGTTATGGATCATAGTATAAAATTAACTGACGCATTACTAGGTATCAAGCATACCGTAGATGGACTAGATGGAAAAATAGAAGTCATCGTTGAAGGTGGTATTAGTATTGGTGAAGCTATTAGAATACCAGGACGCGGCGTACCATACGGACAAAGAAAGCAACGTGGCGACGCTATTATTAATTTAGAAATAGAATTACCAAAAAAACTTTCTAAAAAAGCAAAAGACTTAGTGAAGGAATTGCAAGAGGAAGGTCTCTAGTTTTTAAAATACTTTATATTATAAATAAAAACACCCCGTAACTTTCGTTATAGGGGTGGCATGCTTTTAAGTCCATGCGTTATGACTTTAACCCAGGTTGCGCGCTATGTTAGTCGAGTGAACTGCAAGTTCTTTCGGGCTTGTCTTATGTTGCTGTCCTAGCATTCGCTTTTAGGGTCGTGCCCTTTTTTTGCTTTCGACAACGGAAGGAATCATCTTCCAAAGCTACTCACTTTTATAGTATAGCAGATACAAATTATTTGTCAAGTGTATTTTATACTTGAAAAATGTTATAATATTTGTATCAAAAATAAGCTTAATTTATATAGTTATATGGCAAAATCTAAAAAAGAAGAAGAAAATATTACCCCTCAAGTTGCGGTAGAAAATGACAGAATAATCAATGCACCAATTGTAGAGGAGATGCGTAAAAGTTATCTAGATTATGCCATGAGTGTTATAACATCTCGCGCACTCCCTGATGCTCGTGACGGATTAAAGCCGGTACATAGAAGAATATTATACGCCATGAATCAGATAGGTCTCTATCCTACTGCAAAGTTCAGAAAATCTGCAGCAGTGGTTGGAGAGGTGTTAGGTAAATACCATCCACACGGTGACGCCAGTGTGTATGATGCGATGGTAAAATTAACTCAGGAGTTTTCAACACGTTATCCATTAGTATTTGGTCAGGGTAACTTTGGCTCAGTTGACGGTGATAATGCTGCGGCTATGCGTTATACTGAGGCAAAGATGAGTAAAGTCGCAATGGAGATGATGCGTGACATTAATAGCGATACTGTAGACATGCGTCCTAATTACGACGGTAGTTATAAAGAGCCAGTAATATTACCAACCATGGTACCAAATCTTCTACTTAACGGAACACTTGGTATTGCTGTAGGTATGGCCACAAACATACCTCCACATAACATGAATGAAATATTAGATGCAACTATGCACCTGATTGATAATAAAAATGCGACAGCTGAAGATTTGTGTGAATTTGTAAAGGGTCCAGATTTTCCAACCGGAGGACTCGCTTTTAATGAGGCAGATATTCGTCACGCCTCAGCAACTGGTCGTGGAGGAGTCCTTTGTCGTGGTGAAGCAGAAATAGTAGAAAGCAAAAATGGTCAATTCCAAATCATAATTACAAGTCTGCCTTATCGTGTGAACAAAGCAGAAATGCAAGAAAAGATAGCAGCGCTTATCAATGACAAAAAAATAGAAGGAATAAAGGGGATACGAGACGAGTCTACTGCTGATGTGCGTGTTGTGATTGATTTAAAATCAGGTGCTCAGCCAGAAAAAGTTTTAAATCTTTTGTATAAGTATACAGACCTTGAAACTACTTTTCATTATAACTTAGTAGCTATCGTTGATGGTGCACCACAAACTATATCACTCAAGGTTGCTCTAGCAGAGTTCATAAAGCATAGACAAGAAATAGTTAGGAGAAGATGTGAATTTGATTTGAGAAAAGCGCTAGAACGTGAACATATATTACTTGGTCTTAAAAAAGCTCTTGACCACATTGATGAGATAATAAAGCTAATAAGAGCCAGTAAAGATACTCCAGAAGCCCACGCGAACTTAATGTCAAAGTTCAAGTTTTCAACATTACAAGCGACAGCAATACTTGAAATGAAATTACAGCGCTTAGCAGGTCTCGAGAGGAAGAAAATAGAAGATGAATTAAATGCAGTACAGAAATTAATCGCTGAGCTAAAAGAAATATTAGCCAGCGAAAAGAAAATGCTGAAAATCATCAAAGATGAATTAAAAGAAATCAAAGAGAAATTTGGAGATGCAAGACGCACAAAAATAGTTAAGCATGGATTAAAAGATTTTAACCCAGAAGATTTGATATCAGAGGAGGACGCAGTTTTAGTATACACAAAAGGTGGGTATATAAAGAGAACTAATCCGGAAGAATTTAAAACACAAAAGCGTGGAGGTGTTGGTGTTGTTGATCTGGATACAAAAGAAGAAGATTTTATAACCATGACACTGACTGCTAGCACTCATGCTGATTTACTATTCTTCACAGATAAGGGTAAAGCTTATAAGATAAAGATGTATGACATAGCAGAAGGTAAGCGTGCAACCAGAGGTAAAAATGTAATGAATTATTTACAACTTACTGAGAATGAGAAAGTAACTAGCATATTAGAAATACCTAAAAATGCAAATCATTCAGAGTTGGGTATTATGATGGTGACAAAAATGGGAACAGCTAAAAAGTGTAGCGCTGAAAGTTTTAAAGATGTACGCCGTAGTGGTATTATCTCTATTAGACTAGACGAGGGGGATGAGTTGGTTAATACATTATTAGTTAATGCTGGAGATAGTGTTATCTTAACCACTAACAATGGACAAAGCATACGCTTTGATCAGGATGATGTGCGTGAGATGGGTCGCACAGCGGGTGGTGTGCGTGGTATGGCCATAGATAAGAGTGACAGCATAGTAGCAGCTGAGAGCATATTAAAAGGTGATAAAAAATCAAAACTTCTAATCATAACAGAAAATGGTTACGGCAAGATGACACCACTAACCGAATACAAGATACAAAATAGAGGTGGAAGCGGAATTAAAACTGTAAAAGTCACAGAGAAAACAGGTAAGTTAATAACTGCAAAAGTAATAGAAAATGAAGAGGGTGAAATACTTGCAGTTTCTCGTCAGTCACAAGTAATTAAGACAGAGGTTAAGACTATCGCTACTAGCGGTCGTGATACCCAAGGCGTTAGGGTTATGAAGTTACGTGACGGAGACAGTATTGCAAGTTTATCTTTGTTATAATTATATTAAAATCCATTACATAAAATAACTTATAGTGCAAAACGCATTATAAGTTATTTTATTTTATGTTATAATTTATATAAATAAAACGTATGGCATTCCTATCTCCAAGACAAATGATTGATGAGTTAAATATAAAACCAGGGTCAAATATTACTGATCTCGGATCAGGATCAGGCGCATACATATACGAAGCGTGTAAGGTTAACAAGATTAATAATCATAATGGTAAAATCTTAGCCATAGACATAGATAAAGTAAAGCTAGACCTGGTTCGTGATACTGCTAAAGTTGGTGGTTTTATAGTTGAGACAATGATTGCTGACCTCGATAAGAAGTTAATACTTTCTGATTACAGCACAGATTATATTATACTAGCCAACACTTTATACATGTTAGATAACAGAGAGCAGTTAATAGGAGAGTGTTCACGCATATTGTCTCCATCAGGGTATTTACTTTTTGTGGAGTGGCATGAGAAGGATAGTTTGCTTGGTCCAACAAAAGACATGAGAGTTAACAAAGAGAACGCTTTGAAGATGTTTAAAGATAATGGTTTTGAGCTTAAAAAAGAGTTATCCGCAGGAGATTATCATTATGCATTTATATTTTCAAAATAGTCTGCTATAATTATATTATGTTAGATAATATTTTAAAAGACAAATCTCAGCTATTTAAGACTATTACCATAGTAATCTCTGTTATCATCGGCTTAGTAGCTATACTTATATTTTCTGGTAAATTCCCAGGAGTTGAAAACACAGCTAAGAAAAATACCAATCAAGTTGTTTTAGAAGTCTGGGGCTCTCTTCCTGATAAAACTTTTCGTGATGCATTAACAGCATATCAGACAGAGGGTAATGATCCAGTCTCTATTACTTATCTTAGTTATTCAAAAGATACTCTAACTAAAAAGCTAATAGAAGCTTCTTCTCAAGGAGTTGCTCCTGACCTTGTCTTGGCTCCGTATTCAGAATTACTATCTGTTTCTGGTTTGTTGCAGATTATTCCTTACAATTACATGACAGAGCTAGAATATAAAAATATTTTTGTAGATGGAACACATATATTAGCTACGCCATTTGGGGCTAGTTTTTATCCAGTGCTAATAGATCCTAATATTATGATTTTTAATAAAAAGATTTTATCTGAAAATGGTTTTTCTAATGCGCCAGCTTTTTGGACAGATTTTCCAAAGTATCAAGACAAGTTAACGACTTATGATAGTAATAATAAACCAGAACAATCAGCTTTTGCTATTGCTGCTAATAATGTTCTTAACAAAGATTTGATACTATACACACAATTATTACAATTAGATTCAAATCCTGCTAGACCGATATGGGGCAGAGGAGAGAATAACACTATTTCTCTTGATTATAATTTGAATATTGGTTTGTCTGGTGCTAATTACAGTGATGTAACTTCTAATTTGTATAAAATTTTAAAATTCCAAACAGCTTTTTCTGACCCACAAAAAACCAGCTTCACTTGGAGTGAGACTGATAAGCTAGATATAGAAAAGTTTATTTCTGGAAAGCTTGCTATTTATTTTGGTAAAGCCAGTGACATAGATTATATAAAATCAAGCAATCCTAATCTAGATCTCGGTCTTTATTTTATGCCACAAATGCAAGATGCAAAATTTCAAAGCGTTTCAGGTGAGATGTTAGGTGTCGCTGTTACAAAGTCTGCAAAGGATGTTCCTTATGCAGTTAATATGGCACAAATTATTGCCGGTAAGACATTTTCTAGACAATTATCATTATTTACAGGTATGGCAGGAGCAAGAAAAGACGTTTTGTATGGTGCAGATGGATCTGAAAGATCTGAAGTTGTGGGTAGAAGTTCATTAGCTATGAAGTTAATATATAATAATAATCCAACCGCTATCAAAAATTCTATTTATAAATTATACGACAATGTATTATCGGGCAGGAGAACATTACAGGAGGCTACTGAGATTTTCGGAAAAGAATGGGACCATATATATGGTAAGAATAAAGAAATATAATAAAATTAACAAAAAAATATGAAAGAAAATACATATAAATTATTAGCTCAGAATACAGAAGGGGTAAATGGTGAGTTGGTCAGTCTAGTTAGCTGCGGTAATGCTGGTCAGGACCCATGTACGATAGACGACCTTGTGGGTCTTGCTGATAATCTTGGTAATTACGTTATATCAGTTATTTTCCCAGCAGTATTTTTTATAGGATTACTTTTTACTATATATCCAATATTAAAAGACCCAACTAATCCTCAAAATCTAAAAGATTCAAAAGGTAGGGGTATAAAACTGTTAATAGGTTCTGCTTTTATGCTTGGAGCATATCTATTAGTAAAAGCTGTTCTATCTTCTATCGGTGTTAAAAATCCTAATATAATAAAAGGAACAGTAGGTATGCAGGATTTTTTAGTGACTCATGCTCATGCAGCTGGTAGCACTTTTAGTAACCCATTAGATGATGTCAGTATACAGAATATAATACTCGGCATTGTGAATATTTTAACCTTTGCAGCATTTATTGGTATAGTTTTGGGATTAGTACGCGGAGTCATGCTTCTCATGCTTGGACAGCAGAATCCTGAGTATATAAAGAAGGGTAAACAATGGATAATATACACCCTGTTAGTAGCTGCTATAGTCTTTGGAGCTGAGATGATATATAATATTATTAATACTACAGTGACAGGCGTATTAAAATAATTATTATTAAGAAATAAAATAGCCATGTTAACAAATTTTACAGCCTTTATAAATAGCCTAATCACATTACTTAGTGGAGGAGTTGCTACTCTTTTAATGACAGTCGCATTCATTGCTTTCCTGTGGTCTGTAATTAATTATATTTGGAAAAGGAGGAACGGTGATACTAATGGCTTAGAGCAAGCAAAAACTATACTTTTTAGTTCTGTTTTTGGTTTGTTTGTAATGGTTAGTGTGTGGGGATTAGTTAACTTTCTAGCAACTGGATTACTCGGTGCTGATGCCACAAAAAAAACAGTAACAAAGCCACAGACAAAGTTTTAATAATTAAAAATAATATAAAAATATGTTAAATAATCTATCGTCATTAATAGGGGGAGGAAAAAATATAGCAGTAGGTATAGCTGGTCTTTTATTCACTGTCGCATTTATTGCTTTTGTTTTGTCTGTAATTAATTTTATAGTTAAGAGAGCAAAAGGTGAAGCTAATGGCTTAGAGCAAGCTAGAAACATGTTATTTGGGGCGGTATTCGGATTATTCATAATGGTAGCAGTGTGGGGTATCACTAACTTTATAGCTGGGAATCTTGGTATAACTCTTGGGGGTTGTGCTTCAAAACCTAGTCCAATACCAGGTGTTGCAGTGCAAGACGGCTGTAATACTACTGGAGGTAATTCAAATACCAACACTACCAATAATACTAATGGTCCGATAGATCAAAATGAGATAGATAGGACAGGAGAGGACACTTCTATTATTAATGGTTTGTTCTAATAATAAAACTAATATAAAATAATATGCAATCACTTAAAACATTTGTAGATGGATGGACAGACTTTATAGGAACATCGATAGCTGGTCTCTTATTAACAGCAGCAACAGCAGTATTTTTTTATGCAGTGGTAAGATTTATCTTAAAGAGATCAAGCGGTGATGCGAAGGGTCTAGAAGATGCAAAGAGTATGCTTGGCTGGTCCGTTATTGGCCTTACTGTAATGTTTTCTATTTGGGGTATAGTTTCTTTTTTGCAGACTGGTATACTTGGAACCAATAACAAAACTCAGATTGCAGCACCTAGCGTAAAATCAACTCCTTAATCCTTCATTAAGGAGTCGAATATATTGTGCATAAACACATTGCAAGCACACGCTTTAAATCATATAATTAAAGTATATAAGATTTAAAACTTGTATTCATATTTAAAAAAGTATGAAAAGTTAATAGTAATTAAAATTTAAAAATAATAATAAAAATATGATAAAAAATTTAAACAGTTTTTTTAAAAAAGGAATCATAGCGGCATCAATGCTTGCTATTGCTGGTTCTGCTTATGCTCAAAACCTTAATGCTCCTATAATACCACCAACCTCAGGAGGAAGTAATAGTAGTATTGGAGCCAGTCTACAAAATGTAGTAGCTGGATTTAAAAATATTTCAACAGGAGTATATAGTTCACTAATGGTTGTAGCTCTTATAGCTTTTTCTTTTGGGGTTATTAAAACTCTAATTTCAAGTAAGCCACAAGATAAGGCTGATGGTCTAAAATCTATAGGATTTGGTATTATTGCACTGTTTGCACTTGTGGGTGTGTGGGGATTAGTATCATTCCTTTCTGCTAACTTAGGTATTGGAGTTGGAGGTGATATACCAACACCAGGAGTGCCGACAGGAGTTAGAACTTACTAATTTTTATTAGTATAAGGATTTAAATAGTTTTTTAAAAATACAAATAAATATTTTAAATATTTATTTGTATGAATTAAAAAAATATGAATAAAAATAACGTAACAGGCGTAGTGCAGAATGAAGCAGTGGCAAAAATACAAGATAAGATTTTAACAGAAATAGTTAGTCCGTTACTAGGTCTTGCTACTGCTGTTGCTTTTGTATTATTTTTATTTGGTATGGTTAGATTTTTAATAGCTAAGTCTAATGGAGAGAGTGAAAAGTTTGAGCAAGGGAAAAAGCATTTACTTTGGGGCATTGCCGGACTTTTTATTATGTTATCTATTTGGGGTATATTAATTATGATTGCTGGATTTACTGATTCTAACATTTGGTTCGCAAAGTAGTTTTGTGTTATAATATCTGCTATGAATAAAGACAACAATCAAATGGATAAAATAGTCAGTCTGTGTAAACGTCGTGGATTTATATTTCAAGGTTCTGAGATATATGGGGGACTAGCTGGAACTTTTGACTATGGTCCTTATGGTGTAACCCTGAAGAGGAATATTGAGAATCTCTGGTGGAAAACTTTTGTAAATGACAGAGATGATATGTTGGGATTAGACGCGGCACAAATAAGTTCACAAAAAATATGGGAAGCGAGTGGACACTTAGCTGGATTTAAAGATCCATCTGTGACAGATATTAAGACGAGAAAAAGTTACAGAGCAGATCATATAATAGAAGATGCTGGCTTCGTCGCTATTGGCTTAACTGCAGAAGAGATGAGTATTTTAATTAAAGAAAAAAAAATTAAAAGTCCAGACGGTAATGATTTTGAAGATGTGGAGTTTTTTAATCAAATGTTTCCTCTTAATATGGGAGCATCAAAAGACTCGGCTGACGTCGCCTATCTGCGCGGAGAATTAGCACAGGGTATGTTCACTAATTTTAAAAACATAATGGACAGCATACACCCAAAACTACCTTTTGGTATAGCTCAGTCAGGTAAAGCATTTAGAAATGAAATAGTTGCTAAGAATTATATTTTTAGAACCAGAGAATTTGATTTAATGGAATTTGAATACTTTTTTGATTCTGAAAAACAAGACTGGAAAAATGTTTTTGAATATTGGAGAGAAGAGATGTATAGATGGATTGAATTAGTGGGTATTGATAAAAAACTTTGCCATGAGATAGAAAAGCTTGGGCCAGACCTCGCTCATTATTCAAAGAGGACAATAGACATAGAGTTTGATTTTCCTTTCGGACAAAAAGAATTATATGGATTGGCATATAGGACTGATTATGATTTAAATAAACATCAAGAAGCGAGTGGACTTTCACATGAGCACTTAGACGAAGAGACTAAAAGAAAGTTTTTACCTCACGTTATGGAGCCAACATTTGGTATTAACAGAACATTATTAGCTGTATTATCTACTGCTTATGCAGAAGAAGATGTAAGTGAAGGAAAAGATGGTTCAGATATTCGTACTGTCTTAAAATTGAAAAATAACATAGCCCCAGTAAAAGTATGCGTATCGCCACTACTTAAAAATAAAGAAATATTAGTAATAAAAGCTGAAGAAGTATATAAAAATCTAAAAAAAGAATTTACAAAATTAAATCTCGGAGCTGTAGTTTATGATGATGGAGGTAACATAGGTAAGAGATATAGAAAACAAGATGAAATAGGAACACCATACTGTGTAGTCATTGATTTTGAGACTACTGAAAGCGATGGCTGCGTTAGTGTGCGTGACCGTGATACTATGCAGCAAGTTAGAATAAAATTAGAAGACGTGAATGAGTATTTTGTTAATAAGTTTAACTAGTTCTAATACATGAAAATCGAAAATAATAATATAGGCTATAAGTCGGTGCTGTATGCGCTTGCTGGTAATTTTATAATTACTATTAGTAAGTTTATTGGTTTTGCTTTTACCGGCTCGGCAGCTCTTTTTGCCGAAGGTGTACACTCTTTTGCAGACACTGCTAATCAGTTCTTACTTTTCGTAGGTATAAAAAGATCAAAGAGAAAAGCGAGCGAAAGGTATAGATTTGGATTTGGACAAGAGAGATTCTTCTGGGCATTGATTTCTGCTTGTGGTATATTTTTTGTGGGAGCTGGAGTAACTATTTATCATGGCATAAATGCTTTAATAAGTAAGGAAGTCTCTCACTTTTCTATATATGTAATATATTTACTTGTTATTGCGATATTAATAGAAGCATTTACTTTAAAGACAGCTTTGAGTGAATTGAATTTTTCTAAAAATAAAAATAAAAATAAAAAGAAGAGCTTAATAAAAATAATACAAGACGGTGATCCGACAACAGTCGCTGTGGTGTTAGAGGATAGTGTGGCTGTGCTTGGAAGCTCTGTCGCGCTCGTAGCTATATATCTTACACACATAACTCAAAATTATATATATGAGGCCTTAGCTTCGATTTTTATAGGAATGTTACTTGCTATTGTTTCTTTTGTTTTGATTTTTAAAAATTATGAATACTTGATAGGAAAGTCATTAAGCGAAGATATTTTAGAAAAAATAAAAGATAAACTAAACAAAGATCCAGCCGTAGAAAAAGTAATAGACATTATGAGTAGTGCTGTGGATGTCGACAAGTATCACGTGGTCTGTGAAGTAGAGATTAATGGGGCAGCGCTAATAAGGAGAAGTATAGAAAATGGAGAATTACGTGATGATTTTGAAGATATAGAAAATAAATACAGTGATTTTGTAAAGTTCAGTCTAGACATGGCAGACAGAGTGCCGAGACTTATTGGGGCTCATATAGATAAACTGGGAAAAGAAATACATGATGAATTCGAAGAGGTGGCTCAGGTAGACATAGAGATAAGGTAGAGAGTTTGATTATTTTTAAAAAATATAGTATAATACATGGAACAATAAATATATGTCACAAGATAGATTAATCAAAATAGTAAATAAAGCAACAGGTACAACTGTTTATACTACTAAAAATAAAAAACAAGTAACTAGAAAAATAGAGCTTAAAAAATACGACAAAAAAACCAGAACAAGAGTTGTATTCAAAGAGTCTAAGAAATAATCAATTATTTCAAATAAAAGCCGGTCGCTTCGCGACCGGCTTTTAACTTGTATCTATTTACAAAAAATGCTAGTATAACCTTGGATTTAATTAACTATTTTAGGAGTTTTAAATGAAACAAGTTGCCACTAATCTTCTTTCCGAAGAATCTGCACATAAAAATATACAAGACCTAAACGAAGAAGCGAGGGTTATATTAACAGAAAATAAACGCATCCCTTATACTTTAAAGTTTAAATTTGCTTTATCAAAAGATAATCGTGACATAATTTTAGAGCCTATAGATGCTGTTATTATTAATTCAGTACATGATGAAGATCTTCAAAAACTTTATACTTCACAACATATTTTTTTTGAGGGCAGGCCAGCAACAGCCAGAGCCAGAGAATGTTTTTCAAGTAAGATGAAGAAAAGTATTAGTTTTTCTCATATGTTTGATTTGTTGGGAGATTCTTATGATGCTAAGAAGTCGCTTAAGATGCAGATAGTGGATGAGCTTAATAAAAAATTTGCTAACAAATTATCTTTTCAGCTCAAAGCCGAAGTGGATAATTATGGCAGTCGTGACTTTATGGATTTATTTTTTGGAAGAGAACACTTTCCTCTGAAGGTTGTTTCTAAAAGTGAGTCAAAATTCATCACTGCTCCTCACTTAGTCAATGCCAGCTCAATATTCTTT
Source organism: bacterium (assembly GCA_043771335.1). GTDB lineage: Bacteria > Patescibacteriota > Minisyncoccia > Phycocordibacterales > UBA5272 > JAUPVO01. Next base: position 31,962 of record JAYVHM010000015.1, read on the forward strand.
TTCTATTCAGATGTGAATAGAAACAAGCTTAATCAAATATACAAAAAGATTAAAGCTTTAAAAGAGTATTTAGTTTTAATTGAAGAAAAGACAAAAGTTGAAAACTTATTAAATGCAAAGGTAACAGAAGTAAGAGCCATCAAAATATAACACTTAATATTATTAATAATTAAGTAAAGCCAGCAAATATCGCTGGCTTTTATTTTTGCATACATTTTTGTATTTCATTTAATTATTTAATTATTTTGTGCTATAATAACTCTCATTAGGGCCTATAGTATAGTGGTAGTACAACAGTCTCCAAAACTGTTGGTCGAGGTTCGATTCCTCGTGGGCCCGCTAAAAAACAAAACCATTGGTCGAGGTTCGCCTACAGATATTTGTCGTGGGCCCGCTAAAAAACAAATATAAAAAGAAAACTCAGCATATATTTGCATTTTATTTAAAAATATAGTATAATACTACGACTTGCATGAAAGTAAGATCATCTATTAAAAAAATATGTTCAGATTGTCAGATGGTGCGTCGCCGTGGCGCGCTCCGTGTGATATGTAAGAACCCAAAGTGTAAGCAAGTTCAAGGCTAACAAGCCAAAGAGCGTGTCCGTTTTTTAAAAACAACACAAAACTTTAACTATTAATTATTAACAAAAATATGCGTATAGCAGGTATAACATTGCCAGAAAATAAGAGAATGGAGATAGCGCTCACTGCCGTTTACGGTATTGGACGTCCTACAGCAAAAACAATACTAACGAAAGCTGGTATTGATTTTGGAACAAAATCTCCAGATCTAACAGAAGAAAACGAAGCATCTATACGTTCTCAGATCGAACTCATGAAAATTGAAGGAGATTTATCGCGTGATGTCGATCAAAACATAAAAAGATTGAAAGACATAAAATGCTACGTAGGTGTTAGACACATGAGACACTTACCAGTAAGAGGTCAAAGAACCAAAACAAATAGCCGTACAGTACGTGGAAACGTAAGACGCACTATGGGTAGCGGTAGACGTAAAACTGAAAAGACCTAGGATTTAAAAATAATCACAGTGATTCAAAAGACTAAATAAAATTATGGGAAAAAGAAAAGTAACAAAAAGAAATACATCAGGAGTAGACTCGTCACTAAAGGCTAGATCTCTTTCAAAGGGACTTAGAAAGAAAGTAAGCGAGGGTATATTATACGTAGAATCTACATATAACAACTCAAGAGTAACATTAACTGATAAGTTAGGTAATGTTTTAACTTGGTCTACTTCAGGAGCTCTTGGATTTAAAGGTGCTAAAAAAGGAACACCTTTTGCAGCAGGAAAAATCGGAGAGTTAGTAGGAGAGAAGGCTGCACAAGCTGGAATCAAAGAAGTTTCGGTAATAGTTAAAGGACCAGGATCAGGAAGAGAATCTGCAATCAGAAGTTTCGCAGGTTTTAACATCGATATTACGTCAATAGAAGATCAAACACCAGTGCCACACAACGGTCCAAAGGCTAAAAAACCTAGACACATTTAATTATTAATTTATAAAAATCATATATGAGTAGAGTAACTTGCAAAAAATGTAGAAGATTAGGAGAGTCAATATGCGGCAGAGAAAAATGCGCCTTTAAAAAGCGTCCATATGCTCCAGGTATTTTAGATTCACAAAGAAAACACAGAACAAATCAGTCTGAGTATGGTATGCAGCTAAAAGAAAAACAGAAAATGAGACATGCTTATGGCGTATCAGAAAAACAATTTTCTAATTATGTAGCTAATCTAAAAAGTGTTTCAGAGAAATTAAAAATCTCTCCAAAAGAAGCGCTAGTAATGGCTCTCGAGTCACGTCTTGATAACGTAGTTTACAAGATGGGTCTATCTACATCACGTGCTGGTGCTAGACAAATAACTTCTCATGCCCACATTACAGTGAATGGTAAAAACTTAAATGTTGCCTCTGCTGTTATGTCTATTGGAGACGTTATTGCTGTTCGTGAGAATAGTAAATCTAGAAAAACTTTTACTAGTATCGCTGAAAACTTAAAAGCTTACAAAGCTCCAAAGTTCTTAGAATTAGATACAGAGAAAATGACAGCCAAAGTCGTATCTGCTCCTATTGAAACAGAATATTCATTTGATATTGATAAGGTTCTTGAGTATTACTCAAGATAGTCCTAATTTGTTTTCATTTATCCACTATTTTTACATTTATTTCTACAATTACTATTGTAAAAATAAGAAAAATATAGTATTATTATAAAGCTTAATATAAAAAAATATATCCTTATGTCATATAACATCGTATTACCATCAAAACCTAAAATTATAAAAGAAGAGCAAACTAGCGGAATCTTTGAAATAGATGGATTATATCCAGGCTATGGTCACACACTTGGTAATTCACTAAGACGTGTTATATTATCTTCTATTCCTGGAGTTGCTGTAACTTCTATAGCTATAGACGGTGTAAAGCACGAGTTTTCAACTCTTGATGGTGTAAAAGAAGATGTTATATCTATAATTCTTAATCTTAAAAAAGTTAAGTTTTTAATGCATGACAATGAGCCTCTTTCTCTTAGTATTAAGACAAAAGGTTCAAAAGTTGTAACTTCAGCTGATATTATCTGTCCTTCTCAAGCAGAAGTTGTTAACAAAGACCAATACTTATTTGAAATCACTACTAACAAAGAAGTTAGTATCGAGTTCACTATCGAGCAGGGTCTAGGTTACATACCTCGTGAGATGATAGCTAAAAACAAAGCTGAGATAGGTAATATTATTTTAGATGCATCATTCACTCCTATCAGACGCGTATCATACGAAGTAGAGAATATGCGTGTAGGAGACAGAACTGACTATAACAAATTACGCCTTAACATCGAGACTGATGGGTCAGTGTCAGCAAAAGATGCTTTTGAATCATCTATCAAAACGATGATTAATCAATTACAATCAATTGTCGGTTTTAGAGAGTTCTCAGTAGTAGAAGAAGCTGTAGAAGATATCAAAAACACAACAGGAGAAGTAGAAGAATTAGTTTTAGAAGACGTTACAGACATAACAAAAATGAGCGTAGAAGAATTAGGTCTTTCTACAAGAACAGTCAATACTCTTATCTCTGGATCAGTTAAAACAGTTGGCGGACTAACAAGAAAATCAGCAGAAGCTTTAAATGAATTAGACGGTATGGGTGACAAAGGTATCACAGAGATAGTAGATGCACTTGCAAAATTAGGGCTAAGCTTAAAATAAAAGCAGCTCTTGAAAATTTGTTAGTTTTGTGTTAAAATATACAAAACACGAAAAACAATAAATTATTAACACACGATTAACAAAAAAAGAAAAAGTATGAAGCATCATAATTCAGTAAGAAAATTTGGGAGAAAAAAGAATGCAAGAAATGCATTTATTAAAGGACTAGTAAGTGCTTTATTACTTAATGGTAAAATAGAAACTACTCTCGCGAGAGCAAAAGAAATACGTCCATACGTAGAGAGATTAGTAACATATGCAAAAGATAATACTTTAGCATCAAGAAGATTAGCATTAGCAAAGCTTTACAATCACGAAATAGAAGTAACAAAGCTTTTTAATGACTATGGACCAAAATACAAAGAGGTACAAGGTGGTTACACCAGAATCCTTAAAAAGGGACAAAGATTATCAGATGCTTCAGAAATGGCAATCATAGAATTTGTATAATAAATAATTTTAAAATAAATATATGCAAAAAGAAACAAAAATAGTAACAATAGACGGAGCAGGAGTATCACTAGGCCGCATCGCCTCACAGATAGCAGTATTACTTAACGGTAAGACTACTATTGATTTTGTAAAAAATAGAGTAGCTGACGTAAAAGTAAAATTAATCAATGCTGGTCAAATAAAAGTAACAGGATCTAAAATGTCTGACAGTGTACACAAAAACTATTCTGGTTACCCAGGTGGATTAAAACAAACTCCTTTAAAAAGAGTTGTAGAAAAGCATGGTTTTGCTGAGCTAGTAAGACACGCTGTTAGTGGTATGCTCCCAAAAAATAAATTACAAGACAAAAGATTAATGAATTTAGAAATTACAGAATAGTAAGCTAAATTAATTTATAATAATAAAAAATATGTCAACAGTAAAATATATAGAAGGAATAGGTAGAAGAAAAACATCAACAGCTCGTGTACGTCTTACAGAGTCTGCAAAAGTATCTTTTACTATTAACGATAAAGATCTAGAAGGATACTTCCCAACACGTGAGATGCAGGTAATAGTAAGAGAGGCTCTTCCAAAATCAGGACTAGCAGGAACATACTCAGTATCAGCACACGTTAACGGTGGAGGTATACACTCACAAGCAGAAGCAGTTCGTCACGGACTAGCTCGCGCTATAGTTAAGAAGGAGGAGGATCTTCGTTCTACTTTAAAGAAAATTGGATTCCTAAAAAGAGATCCAAGAGCTAAAGAAAGAAAGAAACCAGGTCTTAAAAAAGCTCGTAAAGCTCCAACTTGGTCAAAACGTTAATTCTTTTTACAGAAATAATAAAACAAAAACTAGCATACAGCTAGTTTTTGTTTTATTAAAAATATTATGTTATTATAAAAATATGAACACAAAAACTATAACCCCCAAAATAATAAGCGCCATTAACCTAGCTACACGCCTCCACCGTGACCATTTGCGCCGTGATGATGCGAAGACCCCTTATGTCTCGCATCTCTTTGCTGTGGCCATGTTTTTGGCCTCTGTGACTGACGATGAGGACATTATCGTGGCGGGGCTGATGCATGACGCTCTCGAGGATGTTGCTGATTATGAGTATGAACATCTGGAGGCTGACTGTGGGAAAAGGGTGGCCGACATAGTCGCCGGAGTAACCGAGAATAAAATACTTCCTTATAAAGAGAGGAAGATACTTTACTTAGAAAATCTAAAAACAGGTAGCGATGAATCCCTTATAGTGAGCGTGGCTGATAAGCTACATAATGCCTTGTCGCTGACTGATGTGCATGAGTCACATGGTATGAATGTGGACACACAGAAGAGGATGTACAGTGAGGTGTTAAGTATCGCGAGGGAGAGGTTTTTATCTACATCAAAAGAATTTTCTTTGGTCTTAGAATTAGAAAAAGCAATCAGTGCGTTGTAGTTTTTGTGGTATAATGGATAGAATAAAATGTCAGAAAATAATAAAGATATACAAAATAGACTGTGGGCAGCCGCAGAACAACTCCGTGCCAATGGAAGTTTAAAGCTAAACGAAATAGGG
>JAYVHM010000016.1:0-24316 GCA_043771335.1 bacterium
TCTTCTAATTCACCATCAACTATCAAAGTGTCTTCTCTTCTGTCTACATATTCTTTGACAGTGGTATTAGAAAGATTATTTACACCATAATCACACAAATCATTTATTCTAGAACTTATTATTAATTTTTTACTACTGTCTATTTTATTTTTAATAGCATGCGCAGTTTTATAATAATAATCTCTATCATATTCGAGACTATTCACATACACATCCCATACTTCTTTTTTATTTCTGTTCAGGTGCATATGTTCTATAACTTTTAACTTTTTAGAAAATAGATGTAGGCGTATACGAAAATCATCAAGTCTAAAGTTTGTAGTTTGTATCATCACTACCAAGTCTTTCTCTTTTAAATTATTTATTTCACCCAGTATTTCTTCTTTATTGCTCTTATCAAAATCTAAGAATTTAACTCTTTCTTTAAAATTATCTCCACACATTTCAGTCAATGCTTTTTTGTAGCCAGAAGTTAGTATATTAGTTAGTCCATATTGACGGTCAAAAATAACTAAAACGCTCTCTATATTTTTATTAGCATTCTCATATTTATTTCCATATGTATTTAGTTTTATAGATAGGTCTAAAATGTTCCTAATATTTTTAGCTGCATTTTCAGTCAGTTCTTTTTTATTACCATCTATTTTCTTTATTATTTTGTCTTGTATATAATCCCAAATCATTTTGACATTATAGCATAATATCTTTATATCTTTTATATGTATTTACTTTTGGTTTTATGATATAATTAATATGCTTGTGAGTAAAACAGAATAAGACGTCATCGTTCCCAGTATAGGCATTCTAATGGGGAGAGCGATGACGTCTGTCATTACTCACAAGCACCTTATTAGGGTGCCTATTTTTGTATAAGATAGGTGCATATCTTCTAAATTAAACCATGAAATTTTTTTTATTATTTGCATTTTTGGTATCATTTTCTTCCGCCAATAATGCTTTCGGTATAATTGATCTTTTTGAAGGATATGAAAGGAATCGTTTTACTAAAGGTGAGGAAAGAGGATTTACTTTGAATATTGGGTGGGGGTGGGAAAAGTTTTCAGACAAACAGTTGTTAGAAACTAAAACTTTAATACAAGATGAAATAAATAATCTTACCTATGAACCTACAGATAAAGAACTTATTTTGCCTATAGGAGGATATTATGATAAAGGAACGGGAGAATACTTTCTAATAAAGTATTCAGATAAAAATCCATTCTCTAGCTATTCACAAGTGGAGAAATATATAAAATCTAATTTATCTAAAAAAAGTTTAGAAAAACTTTCAGATTCAGGATATGCTGATCTAAATTCTTCAAAATGGGTTATCGATAAAAATTATAATAGCCTTACGAGTAAATCCGAAGTGAGTATCAATGGCAAGATTGTAAAAAATATTAATGTTTTACTTTTTGGGTCCAAAGGTAATGTTGTTATAACTTTATATACAACGCAAAATAATTTTTCTAATAATTATAAAAGTATAATAGATGGTTTTAAGTGGAATCAAGGGTATGAATTTATAGATATTCCAGAAGATGGCTTATTTGAAAAGTTTTTTCTTGCTGGAGTTCTTGGTATTTTGATGACTCTTTTTACTGCTAGCTTATTTAAGCGAAAGAATAATAATTCAGAGAAGAGGGGGAGTGAATTTATGAGTTCTGTGAAAAGAATAGTAAAATCAACTTCTGATCTTGTTAATAACAATCGCATGAAATCTCTAGTCACCATCATTTTATTTATTATAATAGTTAATTATTTTATAGTTAACCCTATACAAGAAAAAAATAAATACAATACTTGCATAGAAAAAGTCTCTAACTATTACTACTACGGACGCTACGTAAAAGAAAATGAGGAGTATATAGGTGAAGAAGGTAATGGAAAAAGTGTTGTGGAAAAAAGACAAGATTATTGCATCAAAAAAATAAAATATCAATAAAAACACTAAAAAATATGCAAAAAATAAAAGACTTGGGCTCAACATTTTTTTATATACTTATAATGATTCTCATTTGGGGTGGGTGGATAGCATGTATATTTAGATTCTTCACATCTGACTTTGAGGCTCCTTATAAAGCTGAAATAATTTATGGCGTCACAATGTTTACGCCCATAGCCCCTATAATTGGCTGGATGGATTTCGGAAAATAATATTACGAACTTTAACACTGTAAGTAAAATATAAAAACTATGAAAAAAATACTAAAAAATAAAAAAAGAATAGCACTAATTTCTTTTATTACTGTTCTTGCCATCGGAACCTTTTTCTTTTTCAAAGGTTATTATGAGTATAAAGATGAAATGGAAAGAGCGGAAATAACTAAAAAATATGTACAGGATATGGAGAGGGAAATAGATGAGACTTATTCTTTGCCTGCAGAAAAGAATAATTTCAGTTTTTCAGAATCACAAAAAAATATGGAGAGCAAGTGTCCAAGTAAAACAATATCCACTGTAAAATATTTAGAATGTCTCGAAGATCACTTTAACAATAACCTGAAAATTATTGATGCACTACATGAGGAGTTATTTATTGGTTCTAGAGACATATTAGAAGAGTTTAATCAAAATGGAATTTATGAAAAGAACCACAAAGAAAATCCACACCAAATATTTTTGAGTAAACTTCTCCCAACAATAAAAGTTTGGCTATATTCTTTGAAACCTGTCTGTGATCTAGAGATAGAAAAAAATAAAAATAAAAATAGTAAAATTGTAGATATTTTATGTAACATAGATAGGAGTGAGAAATTTATAAAAAAAATGATGGAAATGAGATTCAAATTTATTTCTAGCTTTATAGATTACAACGCTAAAGATAACAATAACCCAAAGACAGAGAATTATAAAAACTTACTTGAACATGAAAAAGAAGTTAGAAAAAAATTTTGGTAATTAGTATTTGTCTAACCTTTTGTGCATAAGGGTCGAGATTTGTTGAGGTATTTTGTTATAATATACATAAGATATACAAATTATATTTAAACAAAATCTATGGAACAAATAATCAATTCAATTAAAAAAAGTGACGTCATAATGGGTGATGGTAAGACTAAGGTAGCAAGGGTTGCCATTAACGGTTTTGGGCGTATAGGTCGTGCATTTTTAAAAGTAGCTCTCGAGAGTGACAAGTTAGATGTCGTGTGTGTGAATGATCTTGGGGATATTAAAAATATGGCATACCTCCTCAAGTACGATACAGTATATAAAAGAAGTAACATGATTGACTATGACATATCAGTAGAAGAAGTTAGCGAGACAGAAAAGTATTTAATATTAAAAAGCAGCAATAAAAAAGTTTCAAATAGAAAAATAAAATTCATAAGTCAAAAAGATGCGACATTACTGCCTTGGAAAGAAAATAATATTGACATTGTAATCGAGTCTACTGGACTTTTTACCAGTTATGACAAAGCTAATGTTCACATCATGAGCGGGGCAAAGCGTGTTATAATCTCAGCGCCAGCAAAAGCTGGCGAGGACGCCAGTGTGATGGGGGAGACAGTACTCGTCAGTGTTAACGAGGACAAGTTAAAGACTTGCAACATCACCAGTAATGCATCATGCACTACGAATGCTTCATCACCACTCATCGCTATCCTTGATGAGGTTATTGGTATTGAAAAAGCAATGCTTAACACTGTGCACGCATACACGGCGAGCCAAAGCATAGTCGATGGGCCAAATAAAAAGGATTACAGAGAAGGTAGGGCAGGAGCACAAAATATAGTACCATCAAGTACCGGTGCTGCCATCGCTGTTGGAAAAGTGTTCACTCAGATTGATGGTAAGTTCGACGGTATCGCCATGCGCGTGCCAGTACCAGCTGGATCAATAGTTGATATTACTTTTGTGGCTAAGAGGGATACCACTGCAGAAGAAGTGAATGAAATACTAAGAAAAGCAAGTAAAGAAAAAAGATGGGAAAATATATTTGATGCTAGTGATGAAGAGTTAGTGAGTAGTGACATACAAGGTAGTCACTTTGCAAGCATTGCAGACCTTAAGATGACACGTGTTGTAGGTGGCAACCTAGTAAAAGTTCTCGGTTGGTATGACAATGAGATGGGCTACACTCATACACTAGTAACTCATGCAGAAAAAGTCGCAGATATATTATAGCTGCTAATATTTAAAAAAGTATGCAAAATAAAATTACTAAAATATATCTAGCTAGCGATCATGCTGGTTTTGAATTAAAAGAAAAAGTAAAAGATTTTTTGATTGATAATTATAAAGATTTTAAAATAATAGACGAAGGGGCATTCTCTTTTGAGGAAGATGATGACTACACTAAATACATACACAAGGCGGCCTTTAGATTATCAGAAGATGCGAACATTGATAATAAAGCTATTAAAAGTGTAGCTTTTGTTTTTGGTGGTAGTGGTGAGGGTGAAGCGATAGTAATGAATAGATACGTGGGGGTTAGATGTACTACTTATTATGGCGGTGACCTAGAGATAATAAAGCTTGGCAGGCAACATAACGCAGCTAATAGTATAAGCTTTGGAGCTAGATTTTTAGACATAAAAGAATGTATAAAAGCCTTAGATGTGTTCCTAGAGACCGATTTTGAAGCGGGTAGACATGAAAAAAGAGTGATTAACATAGACCACAAATTAGGCTTTTTGAGTAGATTTTTTTCATAGTCAGAATATGTTAAAATGTATAAATGCAAGAACTAGGAAAATTATTTGGCAGTGAAGAGAGGGTAAAGATTATGAGATTATTTTTGGCAGATGCTAATGACTTTTTCTTACCAGAAGAGATATCTGAAATAACAAAAGTAAAAGAAGAGATAGTAAAAAAAGAATTATTAGCTCTAGAAAAGTCTGGTTTATTAAAAAAAATCAAAGAGAAATATTCCCTGTTAGAAGAGGGTAAAACTGGCAAACAGTTAAAAGTAAAAGAATATATGAGTTACACTGTAGATAAAAATTTTAGATTTCTAGATACTTTGTCTGCTCTTATGTTTGATTTTAAAAATGCTAATAAAGATGTTTTGCTTGAAAAGTTTAAATTAATAGGTAGAATAAAATACATGATGCTCTCAGGAGTATTTGTAGGTGATGAAAAGGCGAGATGTGACATTATGTATGTCGGTGAGGGTATTAAGAAGAATTTGGCTGACAAATTAATATTAGACCTTCAGGCTGAAATAGGCAAAAAATTAAATATATTAATACTAGACCTAGAAGAATTTGAATACAGATATAAGATGTTCGACAGGTTAGTTCGTGACGCATTAAAAGATGAGAAGAGAGTTTTAGTTAACAAGATGGTAATCTTATCTTAATCTAACAAGTTTAAAACATAGCTTTTATTTGCGGATATATAATTATAAAAGCTAACCCTATCTATTTCATTCTCAAAAGTGTCGCCAGTCAGATTAAGGGCTTTTGTTTTCTCTAATTTATTCTCTTCAAAATTATTTTCTCCTATTTGGCTGATTATAATTCCTTTTGCATCTACATCATTTTCTAAAATGTATTTGTTAAGGTCTTTGATTTTAGTATTTTTATTTTTATATTTTACGTATTTTTCTTGATTAAGCACTTCGAGTGAGACTAAAACATTTAACATATTTTGTGTGGTTTCTTTTCCTAGATCTACATTTTTGTTTTCGCCGCTATTGGTCAGTATTAATAATCTGGTTCCGACTTTTGAAAATTCATATATTTCTTTTGCATCTGCATCGCTCATTCTGATACAGCCACCACTATAAGAACTAGAGACTCGCGTGCCATCAGCATGATATGGTATGCCATGTATAAAAAAGTTACCATAGAATTGCATCGAGTATGGCATATACACATGACCCAGATTAGAAAACTTATTTTCTTGTTTTGATTTGATTGTATAATCTCCAGCAGGAGTCTCGTAGTAACTAGCTGGCCTACCTTTTGAGATTATGTCAAAAGTTTTTATAACTTGACCCTTGCTGACCAGGTCTACTTTCATATTTTGTAAGTCAGCTATTAATATGTTTTCTGCAAAAAGATTCTCTATATTATTTTCTGTAAAAGCAGTTGAGTTATTTATATTATTTTTATTTGCTGCAGCATAATTCTTATCTAAAGTATTTTTAAAAGTAGGGTTAGAAATATAAAAAGTAACAAAAATAGAAATTAAACTAGATATTAGTATTAAGTATATTTTGTTATTTGTTTTCATAAAGCTCTCTCATTATAGCACAAAAAGTGTTATTTTAAAAGAGTTGTTAGGAAATATGAATTTTATAAACATGTAAGTATTTTTTTCTTTTTGTTTAAGCATAAAAAGCTTATTTATATTTTAGGGGATAAGTATATTTTATTTATCATTTAGAATAGTATAATTAATATATAAAAATAAGTTTTTTATTTTTAAAATATTTTAAAATCATATGAACACATTACAAAATTCTGCTAACGTTTTAGGTGAATCACTTACAAACGTTATCATTGGTTTAATTAATTTCTTGCCTAATCTAGTAATAGCGTTAATACTAGCTATACTCGGTTGGTTATTCGGAGGTATTTTAGGTAGAGCAGTATCACACTTAGTCTCTGTTTTGAAAATAGATAATGCTCTCAAGGCAGCTGGCTTCCACCAGATGATAAATGGCGTTAACTTTTCTATATCAAAAATCTTAGGAGGGACAGTTAAGTGGGGTATTGTGATTGCTTTTCTTATGGCCGCTACACAACAAGTTGGTCTTGATGCCTTTGCTGGCTTCTTATGGGTTATACTTGGCTACATTCCAAATGTAATAGTTGCTGCTATGATATTAGTAGCCTCATTTCTTCTTGCTGATTTTGTAGCGAAGATGGTATCATCTTCTGCTCAGGCAGCTGGAGTTCGTGGTGGAGCTGCAGGCGCAATCTCTAGATACGCTATTGTTATAGTTGGTGTCTTAGCCGCGCTCGCTCAACTTAAAATCGCTTCAGGATTTATGGAAATCCTATTTACTGGTATAGTAGCTTCAGCTTCTCTTGCTCTTGGACTTTCATTTGGACTCGGAGGTAAGGATGCAGCAGCTAAAATGCTAAACAAGATGGAAAATCATTTTGAATAGAAATATTCTTGGTTTGTCCAGGCTGACTTTTTACAGCTATTATTAATAAAAAGAGTTATCTTAAAACTATAAAATAATAAAATTTAAACCAAAAAATAGCACCAAAAGTGCTATTTTTTGGTTTTTAATTTCAATACAGATTTTTTTGTGGATAAGAGACTTTTTTTATATTAAAGTGGGTGTATAATACTACTAGGTGGGATGAAGTGGGACATGTTTCTCATTACATTTCACTATTAGATAATCATGTTAATAGGTCAATACGAACATAATCTGGACACAAAAAAAAGACTTAGCATACCAGCAAAATGGAGGTCAATTTTTGGTGACAAGGTTATAGTTACTAGCGGCTTAGATAAATCCTTATTTATTTTTTCAGAGTTAGAATGGAGCAAAATCGCAACATCTATTTCTGAAAAAGGTTTTATGGATATAGATAGCAGAAACTTTTCTCGTCTAATACTTTCTAATGCTTTTGATTTGTCTATAGACAGTCATGGCAGAGTGTTATTGCCAGAGCACTTAATAAAATACGCAGATTTAAAATCTGAAATCATATTAGCTGGTAATTATAACAGAGGTGAGATATGGGACAAAAAAGAGTTCTCAAAACTTATGGAGAGTGTTAACAAAAATGCAGACGACATAGCGTCGCGCATGTCTAAGATGGTTTAGTTATTTGCTAATTATTTACTATGAAAAAACTAGAAGAAAAAGAAAATAAGAAAGAGAGAAAGACAGACAAAAATATAGCGGGAAAACATATACCAATATTATTAGAAGAATGTGTTAATGGCCTAGATATAAAAGAAGGAGACACTGTAGTGGACTGCACAGTCAATAGAGCAGGTCACGCAAAAGAAATAGTTAAGAAGTTAGGAGGGTCCGGAAAATTAATCTGTATTGATTTAGATGCTGCAGCCTTAAAAGAAGCAAAAGAAGAAATAGGCGCAGTGTTAAAAAATCAAGAATCTAAACCAGAAATATTTTATGTAAATGATAATTTTTCTAATTTAGAAAATATATTATCAACACTTAGTATAGAAAAAGTGAATAAAATATTTGCGGATCTTGGTATCTCTTCTCAAGAGATAGATATTTCAGGTAGAGGGTTTTCTTTTCTTCGTGATGAGCCATTATTAATGACTTTTAAAACAGAAGAAAACATAACAGAGAATGATGCTACAGCAAAAGAAATAGTAAACACTTGGGAAGAAGAGAGCATTGCTAATGTATTGTATAATTTTGCAGATGAGAGATACAGCAGGAGAATAGCTAAGGGTATAGTAGAAGTTAGAAAAATAAAAGAAATTAATACAACTTTTGAGTTAATAGAAATTATTAAAAACTCAACACCTTATGCATATCATAAATTAAAATCTCATCCAGCCACTCGCACTTTTCAAGCTCTGCGCATGGCAGTGAATGATGAAGTTGGTGCTGTTATAAAATTACTTAATTCAAGCTTAAATGTCTTATCAGATGATGGAAGAATGGCATTGCTGACCTTCCACAGTACTGAAGACAGAATAGTAAAACATACAGCTAGAGATATAGGCTTAAAACAAATTAATAAAAAACCTCTGACTGCAAACAGAGATGAGGTTTTAGAAAACATAAGATCAAGAAGCGCAAAACTTAGAATATATGAGAAATCAAAATAACAAAATTTTAATAAATAAAAAACCACTAAATAGCAATTTGATAAAAGCTTCTTTTTTCGTGTTATCTTTCTCTATATTTTTTTACATATATACAAACATTTCTACAGTATTCGCATTGATTAATTACAAAAAAACTAATTTAGAATTAGACACTAAGAGTGAGCAGTTAGTAAAGTTAGAAAATGATATTAGTAATTTTAAATACAGTCTAACCTTGGCTGATGCGTCTAGTTTTGATTTGGTTAAAATAGGTTCTTCTGATTTTATAGTAAGAAAAGATCTGTTAACAATGTTCTCTATAAATTATGAAGTCAAAAATAACTAATCAAAATAATAAAAGCAGATTTGTAATTTTTGCTTTTGTTTTATTTTATCTTATCTGTATAATTCAACTTGTGAATATACAAATAATCAAGCACGATCAGTATGTAGGTGAAGCTAATTCTCAATATGTAAAAAATCTAGAAGATAATTTTAATAGAGGTAAAGTTTTTTTTACAAAGCAGGGTTCTGAAAATATTTTGGTAGCAGGAGTAAAAGATGAGATAAAAATAAAAAACAATAAAGAGTATACCATTAAAAATAGATTATATCCACTAGAAGATATAGGGTCCAAAGTATTAGGCTTTGTAGCATATGATGAAAATAATAAGAGAGTAGGTCGTTATGGTATAGAAAAATATTATGATGATGTGCTCAGTCGTGATGGTGATAAATTATATACAAACTTCTTTGCGGAGATATTTGGAGATATGAAGGGGGCTATAACTTCGGATAAACCTTTTTATGAAGGTGATATCATTCTAACTATAGACATAGAAGCCCAAAAATATCTCTATGAGACTCTAAAAGAAGCGAAAACAAAATGGAAAAGTGATAGAATCGGTGGCATAATTATGGACCCGAGAGATGGTAGAATAATAGCCATGGAGGAGTTGCCAACATTTAATCCAAATAAATTTAGTGAGGTTACAGATGCTTCAGACTATAAAAATGATATGGTGAGTGGTGTTTATGAGATGGGTAGTATTATAAAGCCAATCACTATGGCTTCAGCCTTAGATTCAGGGGTGGTTGATGTTGATACTTTTTATAATGATGTGGGTAGTCGTCAGCTCAATGGTCGCAATGTTAGTAATTTTGATAAGGCTGGTCGTGGCTGGGTTAATATACAATTAATTTTAGATAAGTCATTAAATATTGGTATAGTATTTTTGGTAGAAAAAATGGGAGCAAAACTTTTTCAAGAATACTTTACAAAGTTTGGTATAGGTACTGAGTCTGGGGTGGATTTGCCTAATGAAGTATCTGGATTAACTAAAAATCTTCAAAGTGATATATTTGTAGACTCAGCTACTGCAGGCTTTGGTCAGGGTATAGCTATAACACCAATACAAACTATTCGTGCCTTAGCAGCGCTAGGTAATGGAGGAAAATTAGTTAATCCCTACATAGTAGACAGTATAGAATACAAAAATGGATTAACCAAAAAAATAGAACCAGACGAAGGCGAGCAGATAATAAAAAAAGAAACTAGTGAGCAGGTCAGTCGTATGTTAGTGCATGTTGTAGACACAGCACTCGCTAATGGTGAGCGTAAGATGAAAAATTACTCTGTGGCTGCAAAAACAGGGACAGCGCAGATACCAGTACCAAATGGTGGATACTATAAGGATAGATATTTACACAGCTTCTTTGGATACTTCCCAGCTTATAACCCAAAGTATATAATATTCTTGTATCAAGTTAATCCAAAAGGGGCAGAGTATGCTTCTAAGACTTTAACTGACCCATTTTTTAAGTTAGTAGATTTTTTGATTAGTTACTATGCAGTTCCTCCGGACAGATAAAATACACAAATAAAAACCTTAACTTTTAAGTTAAGGTTTTTATTTTATTAAGATTTTAAATTCTCACCATCTTCTTCTTCAGTTTCTTCTTTTGTTCTATTTGGTTTTGATAGTCTATCTTGCAGTAATACTGACTCTATGCGTTGTCTGTTCTTTTCTCCCTCGTCTATTTCTATCTCTACAAAGGGTATGGTTTTTATTGGTAGTCTTTTCTTTATATCTGTGCGCATATCACCACGCATACGCTTTGCAAAGTCTAATGCTGATTTTTCCTTCTCTTGAGGCAATACTGTTATTAGTATATTTGCATTCTTTAAATCCTTTGACACATCAGCACTAGTCACAGTTATCATGGCCGCACCACTACTGTTACGTTGAAAAAAGTCTTGAGCCACTTTTTTTAACTCTTCATTTATTTTTAATTGTCTTTGGCTTTTTCCTTCTAACATATATTTATTTGTTTACGCGAGTTTTTTCTTTTCTATTTCTACTACTACTAATGTATCGCCAGCTATGATTTCGTGTTTTGTATCTACTTCTATACCACATTCATTACCTTCGAACACTTCTTTTGATTTCATTTTCATCTGTTGCAAGCCCACTACTTTTCCTTTTCCTATTTCGTATTCGCGTCTTACTATTTTTACATTTACTCCATCACGCACTGACCCTTCTGTTACTTTTCCACCAACTACACGTATGTCTTTGTTAGTAGAAAAAGTTTTTAATACTTTTAATTTACCTATAATCTTTTCTATTTCTTCAAAAGGTGTTTTCTCATCTACTATCACTGCAAATCTCTCTGCTAATTTGTATATAATATCAAAAGTTTCTGGTTTTAATTTAAATCTCTCAGCTTGTTCTCTGGCTTTATTTTCTATACCAACATCAAAACCAAGTATACTAACATTCTCGTCACCACTAGCGAGCATCATGTCTCCCTCTGATATATTACCTACACCTTCTCCTATTATTTTTATTTTAACATCTGCGGTTTCTAATTTTTTCATCTCATACTTTACGGCTTCTAGGGCGCCAAGAGAAGAAGATTTTATTATCACTGGCACTACCACTTTTGCATTCCTATAAAGTCTCGGATCTAAAACAATTTTCTTTTGATCGTTTATTTCTGCTTCTTGTTTCTTTTCCAAAGATTTTTTGTCAGCACTAGTTATAAATATTGTCCCAGCTTTCGGTATAGTATCAAATCCTGTCACTTTTATTGGTTCGCCTGCTATTGCATTTTTAATAGTTTTACCATTAAAGTCCTCGATGATTCTAATAGGCGACATAGACACCCCAGCGAGTATGGCACCTGATGTCGGTAATGTGCCATCACTTAGAACTAGAGTAGCTGAGATACCACGCTTAGGATCTACAAAGCTCTCAAGTATTCTACCTGTTGCTTCTGTATTTGCATCATAACTTAGCTCACCCATTTCTGAGATTAGTAAAATATTTTCAAGTAATTCCTCTATTCCAGTTCCTGCTTTTGCTGAGACAGGGACAAATGGTATGTCTCCACCCATACCTTCTAAGTATATTCCTTTTTCCACTAAGTTATTTTTTGTTCTCTCTATGTCAGCACCTGCTTTGTCGATTTTATTTATGGCGACAATGTAAGGGATTTTTATTTTTTGTATAGTCTCATAGGCTTGTATTGTCTGCTC
This sequence comes from bacterium, assembly GCA_043771335.1. Classification (GTDB taxonomy): domain Bacteria; phylum Patescibacteriota; class Minisyncoccia; order Phycocordibacterales; family UBA5272; genus JAUPVO01. Next base: position 12,251 of record JAYVHM010000016.1, read on the forward strand.
CTTCACACCATCTTCTGCGCTGACTACGAGTATTGCTATGTCGGCAATCTCTATGCCACGCTCACGCATATTCTGGAATGATTCGTGTCCTGGAGTGTCTAGGAATGTGATTTTTTTACCATTGTGAGTGGCTACGTAGGCTGATATTTTTTGGGTTATACCACCGGCCTCACCGTCTACAACGTTAGTCTTGTGTATGTAATCGAGTAGTGTCGATTTTCCATGGTCAACGTGACCCACTATGGCTACTACTGGTTGTTTTGTTATTTTGTTTTGGGCCTCAGCCGTGTTCTTTGACATATTTAAAAGTTATAATATTATAACATATTTTTTGCAAATAAGATAGTATAAATATGATGTTTTTGTTTTCATTTACTTTACTTTTCATATATGATATTATATATTTGCATAAGTAAGTTCTTTTTTGTATGTAAATTGGTTTTCGGTAGATCATGTTATGAGCCTGTGAAAATGTCTGCTCTGCAGACGTCGAAGGACATCGTATCTTACTGCAATAAAATGCAACCTAGCAACAAAACAGACATTATGCTTCATGTTATTTTTCGACGAAGGACGTGGTAGCCTGCGTAAAGTTTTGGTTAGCTGGCAACAAGCATTGATCCAAAAATATCCGAATGGGGAAACCCGACACAGTGAGCATAGTGTCATGTGTAGACGAATACATAGTCCGCACAAGAAAATAATCTCTGAATTAAAAAATAAATGATTCCATTGAATCAAAAGCATAGAAATATGCTTTTTATTTTTGCCATATTCAAAAGTGAATATTTGTGGTAAAATGTTTAGATGAAGAAGTTAGAAAATATTTACCTAGACCATGCAGGGGCGACACCGATTGACAAGGAAGTTATTTTAGCTATGTGTGAAGTAGAAAATCTATATGCTAATCCGTCAGGAATATATAGGCGAGGAGTAGAAGCAAAAAACAAAATAGAAGAGAGTAGGAAAATAATCTCTAATATTTTAAATTGTAACAGTAGTGAAGTTATTTTTACTGGTAGCGGTACAGAAAGTGTGAACATCGCATTACTGGGATATGTTAAAAATCATATTTTAGAAAATCAAAACAAAATAGAAGGAATAGATGCAAAAAAAGACTTTGAAAATAAGACTAATTTTACAATACCAAAAGTAATCACCACAAATGTAGAGCATGCTGCAGTGCTTGAAAGTCTTAGACATTTAGAATCTATGGAGTTAATAGAAATAATATATTTGAACGTAGATGAGACAGGTAGAGTAAAAGAAAATGAATTACGTGAAATCTTGAAAGAAAGTGGTATAGAAAATAAAAATAATATTATCATGGTGAGTGTCATGTATGCGAATAATGAGACAGGTAGAGTACAACCAGTAAAAGAAATAGGTAGAATAATAGACGAGTATAATAGAGAGTTAATAAAAAAAGATGATTTAGAGAAAAATAAAGTAATATTACACATAGATGCCATGCAGGCTGGGAATTACTTAGATATTGATATTAAAAAGTTAAGATGTGACATGCTAAGCATGAATGGATCTAAAATATATGGCCCAAAAGGAATAGGTTTATTATATAAAAATAAAAATATAAATCTCTCACCTATTATCTATGGCGGAGGACAAGAGGGTGGTATTAGAAGTGGTACAGAAGACCTGCAGAAAATAGTGGGCCTCGCAAGTGCAATGCAAATAGCAAAAGAAAAAAGAGAGAATGAGGTGATTAGATTATTAGAATTACAAAGTTACTTTTTAAATAATATACAAAAAGAAATACCAGAAGTAAAAATATACACATATGAAAATTCTAAAAATAAAATCATAGACATACGTGATGACGAAGACACTGCGCCAGAAAAAAATATAAAAATAAATTATTTTAACCTAGGTTCTCTTCCTAATAATATTAATATAGGACTACCTAATATGTTAAGTGATGAGATGGTTGTAAGATTAGACTATGTAGGATTTGATGTGTCTCATAAGTCAGCATGTTCCAGTAATGAGACAGGGGAGGGGTCATATGTATTACGTGCCATGGGTGCGAGTGAAAAAGAAAGTAATGAAAATATAAGAATGACTATGGGGCGAGACACAAAATTAGAAGATATACAAAAATTAATTTTAGAGATTAAAAATATTTATAAAAAATATAAAGTCTAGACCAACAAAAAAGAACCTATTCAAAAAAAGTAAAATAAAATAAAAAGCGCAATATGTTTTCACATATTGCGCTTTGAAGTAATACTCACATCACTTCTTATCTTCTAACTTTTCTACTTCTATTTTTGGAGCTTTTTCAACTTTGCTAAAATCTGGAAAGTCACCCATCTGTAGACCTTTCTCTTTAAAAGTCTTAGGTTCAATCATCCATACAATTTCTTTTTTATCTAAAAGTAAATCATATGCCTGAGTGTAAGTTCTGCCGTACTTATCCTTAGCATCAGCATAATGTGAGTCTTTTAGGATAACCTGATAGTAAGCTTTGCCTTCAAAAGCAAAAGAATCACCAACTCTTAACTTTTTAATATCCTCACTGTCATAGCATATACCTTTCTTATTTTTAAGGTCAGCCAGAACTACGAATTTGTTTTCGTAGATTCCTTGTATTGTACTTTTGGTACAAGACAGACTAGTTAACTTGTTGAAAATAGGATCTGCAAATAGAAAAAAGCAAAATACAGCAGAAAGTATTAGGCCAGCAAATGTTCCAAATCCACCAATTTTCTCAACGTAAAATTCACAAAATATTTTAAAATACTTTTTGATTTTATCTTTAACTGGTACTAAAATATTTTTTACTTTAGCGAGGTCAAAGTTACTGATAATGATATCAAATACATAATGCAACACTTTGTGTATGTTTACATATAAGAAACAAATCAAAACAACCCATGCAGTCAGTAGAATACCAAGGCCAAGCCTTATGCCACTACTAACAAATCCAAGAATGGTTTGCAGGTCATTTAAGTTAATGCTATTTTTCAATTGCATACTTTGACTAGCTGCTTTTACTGCTTCTGCTGCACCCTCAGCAATGAATATGCCCAGGAAGGCCAGTATCACTGTTTGTAATTTTAATAAAAAACCAAAACTAAAAAGTACATACATAACCGCAACAGTTGATATCGGTGTGAATATACCCGCAAGCGAGTATACACAATGTTCTTTGTGCCAAGGTTTTAAGCTTTGCAAAAAGAGGGCCGACTTCAAACAGTTTTGAGCAAAGAGAGCTACAGTTAATGTGCCTCCTATTTTTAATATGAGACCAGCATTTGAAGACATGGCTGTACTTAATTTTGATAAATCAAATTCACCCAAGAGGACCATAAATAGTCCAGCAATGGGTGCAACCACTGGCTCAAGAGCCATCTTCATAACTACTGGTGACAAGTAATTATATAAGACAAATGGTGTAAAAATAAGCAAGGATATTAACCATGCCCACACACTAACACTCGTGACCTGTTGTATTAGGCTTATATTTTTTAAGCCTTTTACTGAAGTAAAAAAGTTCTTTGCCACAGAAAGGCTTTTTGTTGACAGGTTAATATCAGGACTTGTTTCCATTATTTTCTCCTAAAGTGAATGAACAGATTTAAAATAAAAAACTAAATAGTAGTTTCTTGTTTCAAGACTTTTACATGATATCACATATAAATAACTTTGTAAATACAAGTCTAAATCCATTTTTTTAGTCTAAAAAATACAAAGAAAAAGATGCCTATAGTAGTCATTAGGGCGATTATCTTATAGAAATCATAATTAGTGCCGACTATCGGCATGTGTGCTGTATTCATACCAAATATACCAGCAAGGAGTGAAAGTGGAAAAATAACGAAGCTCATCATGGTGAGTGTTTTCATAGCATCAGCCGTCTTATGCTGTAGTAGTGAGTCATTAGTAGTCTGGAATTGTTCTACTGCATCCTTTAAAAACTTTATTCTACTTTTTATCTCTTCTAATTCTGATTCTACAAAGTTATAATGTCTGTTAAAATTATTATTGTATTTTTCATAGCCAAAAACTTTTAAATCAGACAAGATATTCTCATGCATAGTAAGAGCATGCTCAAAGTCGATAATCTTTCGCATCTCTAAAGAGATTTGTTTTACCATCTGTTTTTCTTTTCCGCTGTATATGCGACCCTCTATCTCATCTAACTCCTTATCTATCCTGTCTAGTCTGTTGCTACATTTTTTGTAGAGTCTATTTATTATTTCTAAATATATGCAACCAACATCATTAAAAGTGTGAGTCTCTGGAGTAATAATCTCGTCTATTACTTTTTCTATATTTATAAGATTGGATATGTCATCATAAGTAATAGTTATTATCCAGTGATCACCAAGTATAAAGTCTATCTCATGTCTCCTTTTGATGTCCTTTGTTACTGACATTCTAGGGAAATGTTGAACTATATAAGCATAATGCTCATACTGCACGCATGTCGGTCTGATTGTTGGGGTTAATATGTCATTAGCTACATAGTCCTGTATTAAGAACTCTTCTTTTATGGACTGCACTTCTTCTTTTGTGGGATTGGCTATGTTTATCCAGGTGATATTTTTCTTATTATTTCTAGTTATCATATTTTTCCTTCTTGTGAATATTATAACATATCTTTAAAAGTTCTAAGTCAATCTTCTCCACTTATCCAGTTATTTTTACAGAAAATGATTCTAATATTATCAATAATAGAGTATAATATATAAATGAGAAAATTTTTAAATCACACATCACACAGAGTAGTTCTTTATTTGTTTATAGGTTTAGCTTTTGGGTATTTTTTGGGTAATAAAAATATTATAGAAAATATAATCACTAAAACAAATCTAAAAGAAAGATTAGGAATATCATCAGAAGAAGTAAAGTTCAAAAATACTGACTTGGTAGATATAAAAGATATTAATTTTGCAGATTTTAAAATCTTAAAAGAGGTCAAGGCCGACATGAGTGAAAAGTTCATTAGCTGGAAAGCAACATACACACCACCAACTTCAAAGGATATAGAGCAGAGCATGGTAGCTGGCTATGTATCAGCATTTAAAGATCCTTACACTACATACTTTCCTCCAGTAGAAGCAAAAACTTTTGAGGAAAATGTAAAAGGTAGCTTTGGTGGAGTTGGTATGGAGGTGGGTGAGCGTGACGGATACATAAATGTCATAGCTCCTCTAAAAGATAGTCCAGCACAAAAAGCAGGGATAAAATCAGGTGACATAGTTATGAATGTTGACGGAAAAGATATAACAGGTATGAGCACTGAGCAGGCAGTATCCCTGATACGTGGTGAGGTTGGCACAATAGTTAAAATAAAAGTTTTTAGAGCTTCTGATAAATCACAAAAAGATTTTGAAATAAAGAGAGACACAATAAAAATACCAACAATAGATACAGAGACAAAAAATGGAGTCTTTGTCATTCATTTGTATAACTTTTCGGCTGAGTCGCCAGAGCTTTTTAGAAATGCTCTTATAAAGTTTAGTGAAAGTAAAACAGACAAGATGATCATAGACCTTCGTGGTAATCCGGGTGGATATCTGGAAGCCGCTGTTAATATCGCTTCATTCTTTTTGGATGAAGGAAAAGTAGTAGTGAGCGAAAAGGGTAATAAGGGTTATGGTAATCTCGAACACAGGGCAAAAGCCTTCAAAGCCTTTAACGAAAAATTAAAATTATCTGTAATAGTTGACGGAGGATCAGCAAGCGCAAGTGAGATACTCGCCGGAGCATTACAAGATCACGGCGTAGCAAAAGTTTATGGTCAAAAAAGTTACGGCAAGGGCAGTGTCCAAGAGTTTATAAATCTAAAACAAGGAGGAGCCTTAAAAGTCACAGTTGCAACCTGGTATACACCTAACGGCAGAAGCATTACTGAGGATAAAATAGTTCCAAATATAGAAGTGAAGCGTGCCACCTCTACAACTGCAGACAGTGAACTATCTGAAATAGTAAAATTGATATTAAAGAATTAGTTTGCTATACTGTTGTTATGAAAATATTGTTATTAAAAGATGTGCCAAGAGTTGGTAACAGGGGCCAGATTGTCGATGTGTCAGATGCTTATGGTATGAATGCCTTTGTTAATAAGGGATTAGCAAGAATAGCAAATGTTGGTGACGAAAAAGCTATAGAAAAGAAAAATCAAATAAGAAAGGAGAACAAAGAAAAAGAATTAGACAAGAATATAGAAATATTTAAAAGATTAGAAAAAGATACTTTTGTATTTAAGAAAAAAGTTGATGATAAGGGTCATCTGTATGCAAAGTTATCAAAATTAGAAATCATAGATATTATTTTTCTCAAAGAGAAAATATCTATCTCAGAAAAACAGATAAACATGGAAGAGATTAGTGCTTGTGGGTCTTATGATATAGAAGTGACGGTGAATGCTAAAAAGTATAAATTAGTTGTAAAAGTAGAAAAATAGTGCTATAATATTTCTACAAATAATTTATATTATTTGGGCCCCTAGCTCATCTGGTAGAGCGCCTCATTTGCACTGAGGAGGTGAGCGGTTCGAGTCCGCTGGGGTCCACAAACGTTAAGAAAATCTGCCCCGCGGCAGATTTTTAGTTTCGCAAAATTTTCGAGTGGCGACGAGGAAATATCGGCATCCACCAAATCTTTACGAAACAATCGCTGTTGTCTTGTATTTTTATGTGCTACAATGAACATATAATATATGAAAAAAATAATTCAATTATTCATTTTGATAGCCATCTTTGTACCACAAGGAGTATTTGCTTATGGAACATGTTCAGAGTATGGAATTATGGCTACGGAGGATTTTTTGTCTAATAAGTGTAAATGCATGAGCGGTTATGTTTTTGGGAAAGATTTTTTAGGTAAAACTTCCTGTGTTTTAGGTTCAAGTGTTTGTTATGAAAAATATGGATACAGCTCACAATTTGATTATGTTAGTAACTCTTGTGAATGCTCATATGGTCACACTTTTGCGAAAAATATGTTTGGTGAGGATAAGTGTATTAGTGTGAGTACAATATGCCGAGATAAGCTAGGAATGTACGGTAGGTATAGTTCGTTAAATAAATCTTGTGAGTGCGAAGAGGGGTATACAATCGGGGATGATAATTGGTGCAAAAAGAAACAAAATAATGTATATTTCTTTGTTAAAGAACTTGATACTGATAATAAACAAGCTATTTTAAAAAGCAATTATGATAGTAGATATTATTATATAAATTACGGTGTCGGGTGTTATAGTTTTACTTTTAATAGATATTTACTTAATAATATTGTTGTAAATCTTGGCACTGACTATGATTTAGATATGTGGGATAAGATTGTTTTGCAAGACGACAACGAAACATGCGACATCGTATCTAGAGAAAAAGTTGATCCAATGTATAAGCTAAATAATAAAACAAAGATTAATTATATTAACAATACTCAAAATGTTGACAATAGTAGTGTTGTGGAAGTTCCGAAACTAATTGATAACGGTTATATACGTAGTTCAGTTCTTTATTGTGATACTGGGTATATTAAAGATATTTTAAATATTAAATGTATTAAAGACAACTCAATTGCAACATGTGGACTAACGCCCGATCAAGATGGAAAAATTTCTATGACTTGCAACTGCTTACTTGGATATAAATGGATAGGTGGTGACAAGTGTCAAAAATATGATATTCAAACTGGTGAGCTAATTGATGAAAAAGTTGTGCAAACTCAACCCAATACTTATGTTACAAAAAGTAACACTACCACTGCTATATTTACAAGAACTCTTAAAAAAGGGATGTTAGGCTCTGATGTTACAGAGTTACAAACTCAACTTAAAAAGCTTGGATATTTACCTGCTTCACATGTACCGTCAAAAAACTTTGGTTCAGTTACTCAGTCGGCTCTAATAAAGTTTCAAAAAGATAACAAAATATCTCCAGCAAATGGAATGTTTGGTCCAATAACTCAATCAAAGTTATTCTCAGTAAAAGCAACTAACTAAACATGTATACAAAAAATATATTTATTAATGTTTTATTAGGGGTCATAGTTATAGGACTTATTTGGAGTTTTTTCTCTAAAACCGAAGAGCAAAAAATAATACCTTATAAATCAGAACCAACTTATACTCAAGAGTCTAAAGTAGTAAGAAACTGTAGTCTTCTAGAGCCAGAAAATCCATACGATCAAGGCTCTGGGCATTATGCGGGGTATGAATGGGGAGAAAATGGTAAAGCCTGCGGAGGCAATTCTAATTCTTTCATAGAAGGATGTGAAGAGTATGAATCCCAAGAAGAAAATTATAGCAACTGTCTAAACTAGCGAATTATGATGGAGTCAGAAGAGAGTGAAGTAATGAGTTGGCTAGAGAAGGGAATAATAGAATTGCTTTACTAAAGAAGTAATATTTAGATAAGTTTTATGAATTGCTTAAAAACTTTCCGTACTGATCTTGTTTAAGGTCAAAGATAAACCACTCAGATAATCATAGAATTGTTTCGAAGTCGGTAAAGCAGATACCACAAAGTAAAGATAAAGTAGGCTATTGATAAATAGTCTACTTTGTGTTATAGTTATAGACTATTGGTTAGTAGTTCTTTTACAAACAAAGGTTTACATTATGAAATTATGCGTTATAGTTCCTGCAAAGGACGAAGGGTTAGTCATTGCTAAAACTTTAGAAAATCTTCTTGAGGCAAAAGTCCCCCCGGAAGATATCTTTGTCATAGATGATGGGTCTTCTGACGGCACAGGAGTAATAGCAAAAAGTTATGGTGTTAATGTTTTAAGGAATGAGGTTAATATTGGAAAAGCAGAAAGTATCACTCTTATAGTTTCATCTTTTGACCTGACATCACATTATGAGTTAATAGCTCTTATGGATGCTGACACAAAGGTTGATTCAGAGTATTTTGTTAATATTTGTCAAAGCTTTACAAAAGATGAAAAAGTAGTAGTAGTATGTGGACACACTAAAAGTGCAGAACATAACTGGTTAACGTCTTACAGGGCTGTCTCTTATTTTATTTCCCACTTTGTTTACAAAATGGGTCAACATAAAATGGGGGTCATAACTGTTGCTCCAGGGTGTTCTACCACATATAGGTCTTCAATTTTTTTGGATTTGAAATGGGATAGCGACACTCTCGTAGAAGACATGGATGTAACAGTTCAGGTTCATCGCAAAAAACTAGGCAAGATTGCTTATCAAGAAAAGTCTGTTGTATATACCCAAGACCCAAAAACTTTAAAAGATTACATAAAACAAATGTATCGATGGAATGTTGGAACTTGGCAAGTGCTCAGAAAATATTCCGTTCTAACGGGATTTAAAAAAATAGACTGGGAATATAAGTTACTGATTGGAGAAGGTATGATATTTTCTATAATTTACGTACTCTTACCCCTTTGGTTAATTTTATTCACAAAAGTAACATTGCTTATAATCTTGTTAGAACTTTCTTTTTCTTTTGTTGTAGCTGCAATTGTAGCTATTATTGAAAAGAGGAAAGATCTGCTCTTTGTCTTTCCATTATTCATACTTATGCGCTATTTGGATTGTGTTCTGATGCTTTATAGTTTTTGGAATGTTATTATTAGACGTAAAAGTATTTTGACATGGTTTTCAGCAGATAGGTATACTCACTCAACAGAAAGGTCTAAAACATAAATATAAAATAAATATTTTTTTCGTCTCATCAACAATTTTAAGGAATTATCAATGGAATCTAAGAAAAATAAATTATTAACTCTTCTCGCATTGCTGGCATCTTCGCATCTAAGTGTTGCGAATGCACAAGTAAAGCTGGAAGATCATCTGACTACCTACCCAGGTAGCATGTGGAGCGTAGTAGGTAATGCTAATCCTATGGAAAAAGGCAATGTCATTAGCTCTACATATCTTGAACAGGGTATAAATCTTTCAGGCAAAGATTCTGTCTCTGTTCTGCCATATTTCTCACTGTCACCTACTTTTGATACAAAAGGTTATGACTGGAACAATCGCCTACTTAGTAACATAGGTATCAAAGCAGTAAAAAACTTTGATAATGGAATTGTTTCTGTTACTGCTGGCTATGCGAATGAGTTTCGCATAAAGAGTGGACTCAGTGAAAGTGCTCCTATAGTCCGAGCAGATACTTGGTTCGGCTGGAAAGGTGAAGATGGAAAATATCCCGGAACTATTTGGGGTGTTGTCGGCACTATTAGTCCAGTGGAGAAGGGTAACGTGATAGGGGTAGTGCGTATCGAGCAGGGTGTTTTACTTCATAAATTCGACAATGGTCTCTCTTTGATTCCATTTGTTGAAGCTACTATTGCAAGAGACAGTAAAAAGTATGACTGGAATAATAGACAGGTTTTAGGTGTTGGTCTAAAGGTTTCTAATCCAGATCCAGCATGTGGCTGTGAGCTTAATCTCATTTATGAAGATGAGCATAGAAAGAAATCAGGAGCTTCCGCAAAAAGCATAGCACTTGTTGCAAAGTTCTGGTTCGGCTGGAAACCTTTAAAATAATAATCTTTTAATCTAAACTAAAAAAGGAAAACATAATGTATATACCAGGATTTGGTAGCGCATCAACAGCGCTTCATTTGATTGCAAAGTATCCAATGGGAGCTTTAGTAATAGGTGCTCTATCTCTCTCTGCTTATCTGTCTCCATCAACAATTGGTGGAGATGCGTCTAGCGGAAGCGGGCAAGCACTCAAAAAAGTTGAAACAGTTAAAATGACAGAAATCAAAGAATCTGTCCTAGATAAAGTATTCATTGTAAGTAAGTTAGAAGTTGATAACACAACATATAGCGACTTCTAAAAAAGCCAAAGGCGAAACTAATTAGTTTCGCCTTTTTATTTTTTATAAATTAATCTTTAATTAAAATTAATTTTGCTTATTTTCTTTTGTGAAAAATCCACGAAAGAAGTTTTGAACTTTTTCAAGTCTGCCGTCTTGTCTATTTTCATCTTTTTCAAGACCTTCTCTCTCTTCATGGTCCATATTTCCTATTCTCATGCCTGGCTTAGTGCCACTAGCCATCATGTTTTTCATAGCACCACGCATATCATGCATTGTGTCTTTCATAATTCCATTTGTTCCTGTGGCTGTGATTGGTTTTTTATCACCAACTATCTTTCTAATTTTTACAGAGTATTCCTCAGCTATTGCTTTCATTTTGTCTTGCATTTCTTTTTGCAGAGCCTTTACTTGAGAGTCTATTGCAGGGTCCCCAGTCACAAATGCCATAGGCATAGTCATCATCATTTGTCTTCCTGACTCTGAACCTTTTACATCATTGTTAGCGCTAACAAAGTTAAGAGCTGACAAAGCAAGAGCTGAAATAGTTAGTATTTTTTTCATATTTTATTATAAAGACTTTTTAATATTTACAAAATTAATAATATAAGTAAATATAAAGCCTATATTATATTGTAACATATTATATTTATTTGCAAGCCGTGTTATAATATATTAATGATAAAAATAGTAAAATTCTTTGACAAGTTAGAAGACCACATTAGGGGCTCATTATCACACCATCCATTTGTGTATTCACTTATTGGTGGCACTGGCGTAGTGTTATTTTGGAGGGGTATATGGCATGTGGCTGATTATTACCAAAAGCATACATATTTAGGGTCTATAGTATTTTCTGATTTTGGGTCTATTATTCTTGGTGCTATGATATTGCTCTTAACCGGACTCTTCGTGTCGGTTTTTATTGGAGACAGCATAATAATGTCTGGTATAAGGAATGACAAAAAATTAATAGAAAAATCAGAAGACGAGATAGAGTTAGAGATAAAAAAAGAGGAGAGTATACTGAGTAAGTTAGAAGACACTTTGGAAAAGATGGAAGACGATCATCATCATCACCATTAATCATAGAAAAAATATATAAAAAATAGAGGAGTGATTCCTCTATTTTTTATATTGTAAAAAGTTTTATTGGAAAGAGGTTAGGAGTGTTCAGGTTGTGCATAACTACACCACCTCACTACACCCCCATGATATAATTTACTTAATGACAAAAACCTCTCCTCTCAACATATTTAAATCTTTTATATTATTAACTCTCTCCCTCTCTATACT